>NZ_JBLIED010000005.1:0-180946 GCF_047632955.1 Psychromonas sp.
TAGGTGTTAACCCTATAAAAGCCGATGCCTCCCGCCCACTTTTAAACTGCTTTCCATCACCAATGGATGAATACAGCATGCCAGCACATACTTCAGCAACGCCTTCTAAATCCATTAATGATTTACAGGGCGGTGACTGGCGGATCAGACTGTTTTTGGTTTTTATTAACTGGGCTAACTCTGTTTTTAAGTGCAAATAGGTTACCCAAAGTTGATTAACGGTTGACCGCACACTCTGGTAATAAGCTCGCTTCATCAAGCGTCTCCAGCACGGCCTTAGTTAATCCTTTGACACCGACAGTACTGACAATGCCATATTCAATAGCATTGCGCGCAAATGGTTGCCTAGGGCAGTAATACTGCGTGATAGGAACAGTCGGCTTGTGTCTAATGTTTGTAAAGTTTGCTGTTCTTCACTTTTGGGTTTGCTTGTTTAACTTCTGTATTTGTTAAGGGCGTAGTTTTTGCCATATGTAGTACCAGCTTTAGCAGTTAGGATGTAGTACTACTAAACATACTACTTAAAGTGCTGGATGTCACCAATGCCCCTCGAACCCTATAGACATAAAAAAACCCGCAAACCAGTTGGTGACTGGTGTTGCGGGTCTTAGTCGGTCTTAAAAAGACCTATAGGTGGTGGAGATGGGGGGAGTCGAACCCCCGTCCGAAAAACCTACATCCTCGGTACTACATGCTTAGTCAGTTATTTGGTTAACTCGTTGATCTCCAACTGACAGGATATCAAAAAGCGAGTCCGATACTGTTTCGCGGTTCACCCTCGAACAAGGTTCCCTCGCTATCCAATGTAAATGACCTTCCGAATCCCTGCCCATGGGAGAAACGTGGGTGGAAGGCTAGCTAGCCTAAGCTGCTAGAGAGTAGTTAGAGTCGTTTGCAACTATAACGTTGGCGGCTTTTTACGAGGCCAACCGCCACCTCGGCATGCACCTTGGGTTTCAAGAATCTCGTCGAGTCCTAAATCATCCCCGGTGGTTATTAATATTGCTATTGATAACGGTTACACTATAACAACCTTTGAAAATTAAAGATAGTGTTATCTATATCACATTTTATTTTTTTACGCTTTATTTGCGCGTGTCGTGCTTCATCATACGTTCTTTTTGTACTTTCCATTCTCTGTCTTTCACGTCGGCACGTTTGTCATGATCTTGTTTACCTTTTGCCAGTGCAAATGATATTTTTACCCAAGCGTGTTTCCAGTATAACGAGATAGGAATGATAGAATAACCTTGGCGCTCAACTTTACCGACTAAGTTGTCGAGTTCTCGTCTGTTAAGCAGTAATTTACGATAACGCATAGGGTCACATACAACATGTGACGACGCTGCAAGAAGGGGAGGGAAAGTGGCACCCAATAGCCATGCTTCTCCATTTTTCAGGAAAATATAACTATCAGCGATATTCGCTTTGCCCGCGCGTAACGATTTAACTTCCCAACCCTGTAATTCAAGACCTGCTTCAAAGCGTTCTTCTAGGTGGTAGTCGTGACTAGCACGTTTATTTCGTGCAATCGTGTTGTCGTTTTTTTTAGTTTTAGAATTATTTTTAGCCATAGTCTCGCATTATAGAGTGACTATTATAAATTGATAGAGTGACTAATATAAATTCCTTGAAGATTTGTATAAAAGTTGCTGAAATTTAGCATAAATTCTCTATTTGTTTTTTCTTGATGGTGCGAATCGTGTAATATAACTTTTTTTAAAGAGGGAGAGCAGATGGCACAGGTATCTCGTAGTGCGTTACTTATGTATAGCGCCGAAGAAATGTATCAATTGGTTAATGATGTCAATGCTTACCCTGAATTTTTGCCGGGCTGTGTTGATGCTAATATATTAACAAACAATGACAATGTGATGCGCGCTTCAGTTAAAGTGTCAAAAGCCGGTATCAGTCAAACCTTTACCACTGAAAACATTCTAGTAAATGGTCAAAGCATTTTAATGAACTTAGTCGATGGCCCTTTTAAACATTTAAGGGGCGGCTGGACATTTTCTGAACTCGACGAACAAGCCTGTAAAATAAATTTAGATTTAGAGTTTGAATTTAATAGTTCACTGGCTGAACTTGCATTCGGGCGAATTTTTCATGAGTTAGTGGGTTCCATGGTGAAATCTTTTTCCAGCCGTGCAAAAGTAGTTTACGGAATACGATAGGAAAAATTATGAACGAGTTGATTGAAATTGAAGTTGTTTATGGCAGACCGGATAAACAAGTTTTATTGTCGTTATCTGTGCCAGTGGGTAGTACGCTAGAAGAGTGTATTAAGTTATCCGGGATAACAACTTATTTTCCGGAAATTATACCAAGTGAAGCTGTGGTTGGTATTTTCAGCCGGCCAGATAAATTGTCTAGTATTGTTAAAGCGGGGGATCGTATCGAAATTTATCGTCCGCTAACGGCCGATCCTAAAGAGATGCGCAAATTACGCGCCGCTAAAATGAGTAAAAAATAGTTGATTAGCGCTAATCACTTATACCTGTATCTTCAACAGGTTAAGTTAAGATAATAAGCGTAATAAGTTTAGCTGGATTTATTACGCTTATTATTGCTAAATTCAAGTAACGCTAATTTACAATAATAGGTGAGGTATTATCTGTTTGCGCGTCATCGATAGTGCTGGGGTCTTCAGTTGCTGCATTCGGTGCATTTCGTCCCTTAGGGGTTTTAATAAGGGGATTTGTATCAATTTGACCTTCTCTTGTGATCTTAGTCAGCAATCTATTATCAAAGGTAAAAACCACATGATCCTGTTCAATTGCTTCTCCGCCCGGTTTGATATAACGAATATAATACCATTTGGATGAATCGAATTGATCTATCAGCATGGGGGAGCCAAGAATAAAAATGACTTGTTCCTGGGACATACCAAGGTTTATTTGATCTAGTTTGTCATCCTCGAGGTAATTACCCTGTGTAACATCAATTTGATATACAAAGGTATCGTAAAGAAATGTACATCCCGAGAGTGAAGAAATGAAAAATAAAAAGACGACGATTTTTTTAATAGGCATGATTTAAACAACATCTTAGTTGAAGTGAGTGGACCTTAATTAAGGTGATAATACCCAAGGGCTGCTTACTTGTAAAAATATTAAAAGAAAAATTTGTCATTTCTGCTCTGTTTCGTGCGCTGTTAAGCGTTAGATGTGAAAATAAATTACTTAAATGTAGTCGATATACATCGTTTTCTTTAACTTCTGTGTAAATGCCCGTAGAATTCAGCCCTCTCCCCTAACCGTTTTAACTTGTTTTGTGAAATTATTACATGCCTCTATTTGCTTTAGGAATTAATCATCAAACTGCTTCAGTCGCAATGCGTGAAAAAATCGCTTTTTCAGACGAGCTGTTGTTAGGTGCCTATCAAGCATTATTAGCACAACCCTCTGTATTGGAAGCGGTCATTGTTTCAACTTGTAACCGTACTGAAATTTACTGCCATCTAAAGCAGGATAACTGCGACGAGGTCATTAAGTGGCTTTGTTCTTTTCATCAAATCGAAGAACATAAATTAAAACCTCGTATGTATTGTTATCATCACGATCAGGCTATCCAGCATCTTTTTCGCGTTGCCTGCGGGCTAGATTCGTTAGTCTTAGGTGAGCCGCAAATATTAGGGCAGATAAAACAAGCTTTTGCCACGGCTAAACAAGCTAAGGGTGTTGATAAAATTTTACAAAAATGGTTTCAACATACCTTCACGGTGGCAAAGCGGGTACGTACTGAAACACAAATCGGTGCTAATGCCATTTCGGTTGCCTTTGCGGCGGTTTGTTTGGCGAAACAAATATTCAGTGACTTATCTCAAAGCCGGGTTTTATTAATCGGTGCGGGCGAAACTATCGAGTTAGTGGGTAAGTATTTAATTGAGCACCAAGTTCCGAATATCACTATTGCTAATCGTACGTTATCGCGGGCGATGGCATTGGTTGAACAGTTTGATGCGCAGGCTATCACGCTCGGGGAAATTCCCAATCACCTTGCTCAAGCTGATATAATTATCTCATCGACTGCAAGTCCGCTGCCTATCATTGGCAAAGGGATGGTGGAAAGGGCGTTAAAAGCGCGTCGCAATCGGCCCATGCTATTTATAGATATCGCCGTACCGCGGGATATTGAAGCTGAGGTGTCAGAGTTAAGAGATGTATACCTTTACAGCGTTGATGATTTACACGGGATCATTGAAGAAAATAAACAAGCCCGTCAGGTCGCTGCGCTGGAAGCGGAAAAAATTGTCGAGGGCTGCATTGTTGAATTTATATCATGGATTGATTCGCTTAAAGCGGTTGAGTCTATTCGTACGTATCGTCAAAACAGTGAACAGCTGCGAGATGATTTATTAAATAAAGCCTCTGCTGAATTGCAAAATGGCGCGGAAGTTGAGAACGTTTTAAAAGAATTAGCCTTTAAATTGACCAATAAATTGATTCATCATCCCAGTCTGGCGCTGACCGATATTGCTCGGTCGGGTAATGATGATGAACTGAAGTTGTTGCGTAATGCCTTAGGTCTGAGCAAAAAAGATTAACATTCGCTGTACACTCAGCAAATGAATAAAAGAACATAAGAGAAGAATATGAAAGCATCAATAGTGGCAAAGCTCGAAGGTCTGGTTGAACGTTATGAAGAGGTTCAGGCATTATTAGGTGATCCGGCGACGATCAGTGATCAAAATAAATACCGGGAGTTAACCAAAGAGTATTCACAACTGGAAGTGGTTGTCCTTTCCTTTCAAAAATATCAAAACGCACAAAATGATCTTGCCGTTGCGCAAATGATGGCCGACGATGATGATCCCGATATGCGTGAAATGGCTAAAGATGAAATCAAAGCTGCCAAACAGACTGTCGAAAAATTGGCGGGTGAGTTACAGATTTTACTGCTGCCAAAGGATCCGAACGATGACCGTAACTGTTATTTAGAAATTAGAGCGGGCGCGGGTGGTGATGAAGCGGCTATTTTTGCGGGCAACCTGTTTCGTATGTACAGCAAATACGTTGAAAGCAAAGGTTGGCGGATTGAGGTAATGAACAGCAATACCAGTGAGCAGGGCGGTTACAAAGAACTGATTGCTAAGATTGATGGCGAGGGCGCATACGGTATTATGAAATTTGAGTCTGGCGGTCATCGTGTACAGCGTGTGCCGGAGACTGAATCTCAAGGTCGTATTCATACTTCTGCTTGCACCGTTGTGGTGATGCCGGAAGTTCCGGAAGCTGAGGCAATCTCCATTAATCCTGGTGACCTTAAGGTTGATACCTTCCGCGCATCCGGCGCCGGTGGACAGCACGTCAATAAAACCGATTCAGCGATTCGACTTACTCACTTACCTACAGGTACCGTGGTCGAGTGTCAGGATCAGCGTTCACAGCATAAAAACAGAGCACAAGCGATGTCTGTGTTACAGTCGCGCCTGCAGCAGGCTGAGGATGAAAAGAGCCATGCTGAAGAGCAAACTATACGCCGCAGCTTAGTCGCAAGTGGGGATCGCAGTGAACGTATTCGGACCTACAACTATCCACAGGGGCGTGTTAGTGATCACCGTATCAACTTAACCATATACCGTTTGAATGAGGTATTAGAAGGTGATTTAAATGCGTTACTTGAGCCTATCTTGCTCGAGGATCAAGCCGATAAACTTGCCGCACTTTCTCAGGCGGAATTCTAGTTGTCGATAGATGAAACACTCACCTGGGCAAAGCTTACCTTAGTAAACAGTGAAAGTGCTTTATTGGATGCGCAGGTACTGCTTGCTTTTGTTTTAGAAAAAGAAACTATTTACCTGATGACCTGGCCTGAGCGCGAGCTCAGCACCGCGCAAAAAAATGCTTTTGAAGGGCTGATTAAGCAACGGGCCGATGGTGTTCCCGTTGCCCATTTAACGGGTGTCAGAGAATTTTGGTCATTGCCTTTAAAGGTTAATAACTCAACACTGATACCGCGTCCTGACAGCGAAATGTTGGTTGAAAGCGCCCTTGACTATTGCGCGGCGAATGGCCGTATTTTAGATCTCGGTACGGGCAGTGGTGCTATTATTTTAGCGCTGGCCAGTGAATTACCCAATGCCTATTGTCTGGGAGTTGATGTTAATGAAAGGGCGGTGGCGTTAGCGATTGAAAATGGCAGAGATTTAAAGCTTAACAATGTCCATTTTAAACACAGCAATTGGTTTGATAATGTTGACGGTTTGTTTGACGTGATTGTTTCCAATCCGCCTTATATTGAAAAAGGCAATCGTCATCTGTTGCTGGGAGATGTTCGTTTTGAGCCGCTGTCGGCGTTAGTTGCCGAAGAAAATGGTCTGGCAGATATTCGCAAAATTGCACAGCAAACGCCGGGATATTTAAAAAAAGGGGGGTATTTATTGGTTGAACATGGTTTTGAACAGGGTTCAGCTGTTAGAGAAATACTCACTGACTTAGGTTATTCGAAGGTCATTACCATCAAAGATTACGGGGATAATGATCGCGTTACCATGGGATTATTTAACCAACCTGATTCATTATTAAAATAAACCTAACGGGTGGAGAAGTAAATGTACGAACTTTTAAAACATACTCATTTAACGCTGATATTAATAGCGGTTGTGCTGTTTCTCTTGTGTTTTTATTGGAGAGTAACGGATCATAAAAATGCTCAAAAAGTTATTTTCAAAAAAATATTATTACACACTCATCTTACTATTGTAGTGATAGGTTTAGCCTTGATGGGGGTTTTGCAGATCAACCCCTTCGACATCCAAAATTATTGGTTAGTTGAAAAAATAGTTGCATTTATCGGTTACTTAATTCTTGTAAATGTGGCTTTGAGAGAAAAAACCAGTAAAGGAATGCGATATTTCGCCTTGGTTGGCGCGTTTGCTTGGATTGTTTATATCGGACAACTGGTGTTCAGTAAACAAGCTATATTATTGCTAGGATAAAAAATGACAACAGTTTCTAAAAATGAAAGGACAGAATTTATTATAAATGATCAGTTTAATTTCGCAGAACATTCGCTCATCGATGCCGCCATTTCTGTCGAGTCTGAATTAACCGGGCTCAACGTGACGGAGTTTCATAAGACGTTACGCTTACAGCATCTTGTTCTGCAGTCGCAGTTATCCACTTTTGATCTTGTTGATAAAACCAAGTTGTTAAAATTAATTGATTGTTTATATCAGCAGCAAGCATTCGAGGGTGATTGGAAAGCATTTTTCAAAGTAGAAAACGCCCTTATTTCAAATGTATTATCACGTAGAAAAGGTATTCCAATCAGTTTGGGGGTATTACTGCTGGATTTCTTAAAAGAAAATCAGTTTGATGCACAGGGGATCTGTTTCCCGAGTGGTTTTATTGTTCGTGTCAATATTGCAGATGAAATACTCTATATTGATCCCTTTACCGGTGAACTGGCGTCAACAGAATTACTTGAACTTAAACTGCGTGGTCAACTAGGTAACCATGCCCGTCTTAGTCCTGAAATGTTGGATCCCGATGACAATAAAACCATTATTATGCGTTTAATTAATGTTATCAAGGCCGCTTATATTCAACAGGAGTCATTAGAACAGGCACTGTTGTGCTGCGATATGTTACTGCGGATTGATGCCAGCGATGCCTATGAAGTGAGAGACCGCGGGTTTTTATTTCAGCAACTAGACTGTTTAAATTTAGCGCGAACAGACTTTGAGTTTTTCATTGAGCACCATCCACAGGATCCTATCGTCGGTTTGTTAAAACGACAAATCAGACAGATAGATATTGATACGCATGCGCAAGTGGTCCATTAATCAGATTAATAAAGTGAGCAAGTAATGAAACAAAAAATTATTAAAGTAGGCAATATTAACGTTGCTAATGATCTTCCCTTTGTGTTGTTTGGCGGAATGAATGTGCTTGAATCGCGTGATTTGGCGATGCGCGTCGTAGAAACCTACGTTGAAGCGACAACGGCCTTAAATATTCCCTATGTATTTAAAGCCTCATTTGACAAAGCCAACCGTTCGTCTATTCACAGTTACCGTGGGCCGGGTCTTGAAGAAGGACTGCGTATTTTTGAAGAGATTAAAAATACCTTTAATGTGCCTATTATTACCGACGTGCACGAACCATATCAAGCAGCGGCCGTGGCCGAGGTCGTTGATGTTATCCAGTTACCCGCCTTTTTAAGTCGCCAAACTGATCTGGTTAAAGCCATGGCTGAAACCAATGCGGTTATCAATGTTAAAAAAGCCCAGTTTTTAGCGCCGCATGAAATGAAACATATCATTACTAAGTTTAATGAAGCGGGTAATGACAACATTATTCTTTGTGAGCGCGGCAGCTGTTTCGGTTATAACAACCTGGTCGTTGATATGCTTGGTTTCAGTACCATGAAAGAAACCGGTTATCCGGTCATTTTTGACGTCACGCATTCTCTGCAAAAACCGGGTGCACGCAGCGACAGTGCCGATGGTCGCCGCAGTCAAGTTGTACAACTGGGTTTAGCGGGTATGTCACAAAGTATTGCCGGTCTTTTTCTGGAATCTCATCCTGATCCGGCTAATGCAAAATGTGATGGTCCTTGTGCATTACCATTGAGTCAGTTAAAAGCCTTCCTTTCGCAAATGAAGCAGATCGATGAGTTAGCTAAAAGTCTTGATATTATTGATACCGAATAATGCAGCAGCCGCAAATAAACCTAACCCGACCAACCCGCCTGTTTTTAATAACAGCCTCTTTATTAGGGGCGACGGGCGTTGCGTTGGGGGCTTATGGCAGTCACGGGCTATCGGCTTGGGCGACGTTAAAACAGATTGAATATTTTCAATTGGCGGTCACTTATCAACTGTTTCATGCGATCACTTTATTTGCAGTTTGTATATTATCCCTTTTTATCAGCAACGCTTTTTTAACGGCGAGTAAAATTGCTTTTGTATTAGGGATCACTTTATTCAGTGGCAGTTTGTATCTGTATGTTTTGACCGGAACAAAAATATTGGGCGCGATTACGCCACTGGGTGGTTTGTGCTTAATTGTCGCCTGGCTTTTAATTGTCCTGAGTTTGTTACGTCATAAAAATAGTACCAAGTAAGCTCAACTCGAGAGAAGTACAGTGACACTGTATAAAATAAAAGTATCAGACTTTTATTTTCCCGAGTTGAGATAAGTAAATTGTGAGTTAACGTTTTAACAGAATGAAATTTTCCACGTCGATGACGGGAACTCATTCTAGAGGTAAGTATGTTAGGAATTTTATTATATTGTCGTCCGGGATTTGAGAACGATTGCGCTAATGAGCTGCAGGCCAAAGCAAGCGTCTTAGAAGTCTTCGGTTTTGTTAAAACAAAACGTAACAGCGGTTATGTTTTCTACCAGTGTTATGATCCGCAACAGGTGGAATATTTATTAGGGCAACTTGATTATAAACAGCTGATATTTGCACGGCAGTTGATTGCAGTTAAAAGCTTTATTGATGATTTACCGCTGGACGACCGTATCAGCCCTATTTTAGAAATTACGCGGAATCTGCCATTGGGCGGCGATCTTTATGTTGAAACCCCCGAGGGCGACGAAACTAAGCCGCTACTCACTTTTTGCCGTAAATTTACCGTGCCTTTACGTCAGGCATTAAAAAAACAGAACAGTCTCACGGCAAAAGAGAACCGTAATAAGCTTTGTTATCATTTATGTTTTTTAGATAATAAATCCGCTTATATCGGTTTTTCTGTGCCCCATAACCGCAGTGAATTTTACATGGGGATCCCGCGTTTACGTTCACCAAGTGAAGCACCAAGTCGTTCTACATTGAAACTTGATGAAGCTATTCAGGTTTTCCTTACGGCCGAAGAGCAGGCGCTGCGCTTACATTCCGGCATGCGCGCTGTCGATTTAGGTGCCTGTCCCGGTGGCTGGACATACCAACTGGTTCGCCGTGGTTTGTTTGTCACAGCTATTGATAATGGTGCTATGGCACAAAGCCTGATGGATAGCGGGCAGGTTACTCATTATATGGCTGACGGCTTTAAATATGAACCTGAGCGTAAGAACATCGACTGGTTAGTCTGTGACATGATTGAGAAACCCAAACGGGTGGTTAAACTGATGGCGCAATGGTTAATTGACGGTTGGTGTAAAGAAGCTATTTTCAACCTTAAATTACCCATGAAAAAACGTTATCAGGAAGCGTCTGAAGATATCAAAATATTAACCGATATGTTCGACAATGAAGGCTTTAAGTATGAACTGCAAGCCAAGCACCTTTATCATGATCGCGAAGAGATAACCGTACATGTGCGTTTAATCGGTAATCTCTGGGGTAAACAGCTGGGTAAAGAATAAGTTT
Source organism: Psychromonas sp. (assembly GCF_047632955.1). GTDB lineage: Bacteria > Pseudomonadota > Gammaproteobacteria > Enterobacterales > Psychromonadaceae > Psychromonas. The sequence goes on from NZ_JBLIED010000005.1 coordinate 10,324, forward strand.
TAATTGGGCCATTACAGACACCTTTAAGTTATGACTTAGAAAAGGCGGTTTGTGATGGCTGATTTTATTTTTCTTGAAAAAGTCTGTTAACGCCTATCCCCAAGTACGGAATCTGCCCGTATCTATGTGCACAAAATTACTGTCAGGATAATAACCTACGCCTCCCACTTTAAGGGATAATGCCGCTTTTTTAACTTCTATTAGTGGTACATCCTGCAAACGAAAATCAATCGCCTGTCCAAGCATATGCATACTTTTTTTCGCCACGCCGTTGGACTGACCTCGAAGCATTTTATTGGTCTCCGGGGAACGATACCCTGAAATTAATTGCACCTGGCTATTACAACCAATGGTTTGTTGAATTGCCGATAATTGGTCGAACAGTCGTTTGTCCATATTGATTGTTTCGTTACGACGAAAATCACGACAGAAATGGTTTATTTTTTTCATTTCACTGCGCTGGTAGCTTTTACCATTAAAATACTCAGTCAGTAATTCCTCACCCGTATGAAGGTTATTCAGATTTAATTCTCGCGGAGTATCTTTAAATAAAGATGCGAATGAAACAGAAGGGCTGCATATTGCGCCCAAGGCGACGATCCCCGTTAACATGGCATTTCGACGACTAAGATCGGTTTTTTTTGGCATAGTACTCAACAGTATAAAAGGGAAAAATAGACAAGCGAAGAGTGAAAATACTGATTTTTTATGGTGCAGTCAAATTTAAAATGACGGCATAAGCGCTGATAAATAGGTTTCTAATGGTTAGTTATTGAACAGTAAACAGTTTTTTGTTTTCAATAAAAAATAATTTTTAGTTAAATTTAAAGTATTCTTTGTTTGTCGTACTGATAGATATCATTTCTAAACTGCGTGGAGCCAAATTTATCCACCCATACGGTTTCATAGATGATATAAACTTTGATCTTTTTCTTCAGACTGAGCATGCTGGTCTCGGTGCTGTCACGATGCAGTTCATAATCTCTGCTGGAATAACCGGATTTATCTATTAATAACTGGGCAAATTGTTGTGCTTTTTGTACGCGAATGCAGCCTGAACTAAATGCCCTGTCTTGCTTTTCAAATAAATATCTCGCGGGGGTATCATGTAAATAGATGGCATTTTTATTGGGTGTATTAAATTTATATAAACCAAGTGCATTGCTACGGCCTGATTTTTGACGCAATTTGTAAGGGAAATTATTGACCGTCATTGATGCCCAATCAATTTTATCTGCACTTATTTCGTTTTTACTGTGCCAATTTTCAATGATCTGATAGCGGTTTTGCGTTAGATAATCGGGGTTTGATAAGGCTTTAGGCAGAATATCCTTACGCATTATTGAGGTTGGCACATTCCACGAAGGGTTGAACACAATAGTATCAAGATTCGCTGAAAAGAGCGGGGTTTTACGCTTTGTTTGCCCGACTATGATCTTACTTTCAAATACTTTTTGATCGGCTTCCCAATACTCCATTTTATAATTTGGAATATTGACCAATATTTTATTACTCGTCTCTATTGCACTTAATTGTTGCCTGAGAATGTTTAGGGCCATTAAGCGGACGCGTTCCTGACGACTGATATTAAGCCAATATCGGGTCTTTGCGCCTATAACAGCGTCGGCTCTTAAACCATGGCGGACTTGAAATGCGCGAATAATGTTGCCAAGTGCCGGGCTATACAATTGATTATTTTCTAATTCCAAGGCTTGTTTGCTTTTTGATGACAATTCACCGGAAATTTCTAATCGGGATAAAAGAAGGTTTTTTTGTTCAAGCCGGTCACCTATTTTCGAAAATTCAGTCAATTTTTCTGTGGTAAAATTTTGAATAGGCGTATTTTTTAGTTGTAAGAGGTTGTTATAAAGTGCAGTCTGCTGTGCTGATATGGGTGATAAAGCTTGTAAATATAACAACCTCATTTGAGCCGAATAGGCATTAAAGAAATTGTCGATAGAATGCTGTGAGGGGGCATCTGTTTTTTTTATTCCCCCACCAAACAGCCATGAATTCCCTGTAGCGGATATTTGTTCGCTGTAGGAGAGATAAAACAGTAACATGTCCGATGCTATCAGTTCATAGTGCTGCCAATCCTTGTTCGCACTCGCTTTTATTAATCTTTGATAGTTATGAAGCAGGCCATCACTAATATTCGCCAGCACTATTAATGATATTTGTTTCTCAAATTCGTTTCTCAAAACCGAGTCTGTCCAAAATTGTTTATCGGGATGTTGTTGATAGATAGCGGCCATTAAGCTTGGATATTTCAGGTTGAAGGTATTTACTTGATTCGGATTAAAAAGATCTGCGCGTAAAGGCACAGTCACTATTTGCCATAGCAGAGAAAGTAGGAGAGCAGTTTTCCACCAACGCAGTAAATTCATATTGGCCCTTTTATATTGAAAACTAAATGGAGATAAAAAATTTTTATAGCCTAATTAAAAAAAAATAAAGGGCTAGAGGTGATCTGATGTTTTATAGTATAGCACAACAAATTGAACATTTTAGGGGCGTTATTTTATCGGGTATTGTTACTTAACTACTTGTTTTTGTTTTTAAATTCTTGGTTTAGTTTGTATTCGAAGGAGGTCACATAGTCTTCCAGTTGCTCAATGTTCTGCTGCATTTTATCTAATTCGATACTTATGTTTTCTAATATTTTCTGTGCAGAATCGCCTGTTTGCCAGGCTTTCTTTTTTACCTTGTGTTTTGTATAGACATTTTGCTGCCACTGTTTTTCCGGCATCTCATCTAACAGAAAATACGCCATCACATAGGCGATAAACACAAAAAATCCAGCTGTAAATAAAAATACCGATACTACTAATAAACGAACAAGCCAGACTTCAATATCAAAATATTCTGCTATTCCGGCGCATACTCCCCCTAATTTAGCATTTTCAGGGTTTCTGTAGAGTGTTTTTTTATTCATTTGTCTCTCCATTTTGGCGCTTCTTTATCAAGAATTCCCTCTAAAGAGACTATTCTATGCTGCAGCTCTTCAGTACGTTTTACGAGGGATTGTAAACGTTCCAAATCGGCGGCAGACAAACCTTTGCTGGTCTGTTTTTGACTGCGGTAATAAAGAAATAACCATAGCGGTGCGACGAAAATAAAAAAGATGCTTAATGGTATTGCAATATAATTCATATGAATTCCTTGGAAAATTTAAATCAAATAGTTATTTTTTGTGCACTTAACGAAACCGCTTTAATTTAGAGTAATAAAGAGAAACTCATTTCAGCTTTGTACTCATTTTTATTACATAAAACACTAAAACATTGAAAGCAAGGGGTAAACCATTTTTATAATAATTTTTTTAATTAAAGTGAAGCTGTTCAAATAGCCTTGATATAAATATGGATATATTTGTTGATTTGGTCTTTAATTGTTTAATGTTCTTTAAACGTCAAATTTAAATCACGAATTTTCCTCTTTATTGTACCGTCGTGGAGTTATTATGACCAAGTCATTAAATCAAGTCATCGTCAGTTATCAGGATTTGTGTGCTAAGGGCTTGATAAGTGACCTTAAACAAGCCGCTTCATGTGATGTCAAAACGCTATGCCGTTTATCCTGTAATAATTGCCCGCATGTCGGTGTTGATATTAACTTAAAAAAAGTATCCTTTGTCGGTCTGCAAACTGACTTAGTTATGATTAAGCACAGCAAAAACGACGATCTTGATATCTATATGAGCGGGGAGCATATTATTGCCTGGCTTGATAAACATGAATTAGCTTACCAACGCTTTTGATCGGCGAGTTTCTCTCTTATTTAAATGTTCCCTGAGTGTTCCCTTATATCTGCCTTAAATACATTGATAATATTTTTTATAAAAAATGTCAATATTTAACCTCTCTTTCTGTTTTCCGTGTAACATAATGGCATCTTGTTAAAATCCCAAAAGTATAAAAAACCGAGGTAAGTATGGCTGGAACAGCAGCAGCTTTGCACATTTTAGTGAAGCATAAAGAACAAGCGGAAGAGATCCTTTTACAGTTAAAGAAAGGGGGGAAATTCCAAACATTAGCGAAGAAATACTCAAATTGTCCATCGGCTAAAAAAGGTGGCGATCTCGGTGAATTTAAAAGAGGTCAGATGGTGCCAGCCTTTGACAAGGTGGCTTTTTCCGGTGAAATATTAACCCCGCATTTAGTGAAAACTAAGTTCGGCTGGCATGTGATAAAGGTTTTGTACCGAACTTGATGAACTTCAAGTTATTGATTTGTAGGTAATAAAATAAAAATAGAGCTAAAAGCTCGTTTCTTTGCCTAACGTTTAGGAAGTTGCATTTTACCGTTGTTTGTTGCTCATATGATAGCAAAGCTTTTCCCCCTCTTTTTTGCCAGTTCGCTCTCGACCACTCTGCAATTTATCCACGATAATACTATGCTCAAACTCAGCAAGAAAATCCAGAAATTGAGTTTGGCTTTTTGCATGAGATTATCAGAAGTATTATCGGCTTGACCGACTAGATTGCATATCTGAAACCCTTTTGTTTTGCAATTCTTGAATAGTGTTCAATGTCATACTCAGTGGACGGTCCATTCAGTCAAGCTTGGTTAATAATACGTATCGTCCTTACGAACATAATCAATTAACTATTGTAGTTTTGCTTTGTTGTTATTACTTTTTCCTGATTGCTCAAGTGATTCGAGCTGTGCACCTCAATATTGGTCTTGCGTGCTAACTCGCGCATATCAGATTAAAGCCATGTTGTTACTTTAATAAATGACAGTGTTAAAAACTATGTAGTAATAGATATTACGATAACAGGCGTTCGGTTCTTTGATAATGGCTGTTTTGGACATGTACGAAATTAGTGGAGAGTTTTGAACGCGAGGGCTATGCCCAAAGAAGTGTTAGATCGAATTGCAATATAAAAAATGATATTGCAAGCCCACTTAATGGCGTAAAAAATGGCAGATTAAACTGAGAACTGAAAGGTTATATTCTATAACCGTATAAAAAGAATGGAAAAATAGCCTTAGCTTCCGTAGGATAACTGGATGTTTTTCAGTTGAATAGGAAGCAAGATGGGTGTTGTGGATGATGCAATAGCAAGGCGTAATAAAAGCATTGCTGATGGAGAGGACGTCTTAACAGATAACTACAATAGTGTAACTGTAGATAAAATAAGAAGAGTTCTAACTCAGATTGATAGATGCACTAATAATATGATTGAAGGTGTATTTGCACTAATGAGCACGGAACCTAACTGGTTCAAAAAAGCAGCGGAAAATGGTTATTTATTTAGAGATGGCGCAACCACTGCGCATATTGGTACACATGTTGGCATTCTCCAGAGAGGAAACCGCGACAAACTCGATAGAGAGGGGCGCGATTATTGGCTTAAACCTCTCTGGGAAATTGGTGCAATAGAAAAAGCATATTTCGACTCCAAAAATATCACTTTCTTATCTGGTCACCCAAAGGCCAAGTCACCAAATTCAGCATACAGACTATCAAGTGATTTTATCGCTATATTAGAAGCTGACGAAGGTTCTTGGCAGAAAATTGCAACAGTTTGGATTCAAGAAAATGTATTGCGTGAACGCTTGAAATTGCAAGCAGACCAAGCGGAGGAGGCAAAGAAGAGCGTTGAGAGCGCGCATAGTTTGCTAATCACGGCGTCGTACAAAGTCTATGCTGAGCGTTTTCTTTCAGGCTATGAAGTTGTCTATATTGATGATGGGGATGGTGACCGTATTACAGATGAGCAGCGTGAAGCATTAGCCAGCGCTAGCTTATCCTTAAGGTTAGGAGATGCTATGCCAGATGTTCTGCTGTGGAACCCTGAAACAGACATATTATGGGTAATCGAAGCAGTTACTAGCGACGGTGAAGTTGATAATCACAAAAAAGCTAGCTTAACTGAGTTTGCTACAAGAAATGGAAAGGCAGGTATCGGGTTTACAACAACCTACCCAACATGGAAGAAAACTGCTGAACGTCAATCGCAGTTAAAGAATCTTGCTGATGACACTTATATGTGGATTCAAGAAGATGCCTCTCGTAATATTCATATCAAGCAATAATACTTCAGGTGATTGTTGAACCTAATGTTTTTTAATATTAAATGTAATAGGGAATGAGTATGAGCCAAGAATGGAAAGATGAAGCTTTTGCAACTGTAGTGAAAGTTGCTGAATCGATGCGGGAGTTTACACCAGATGATATTTGGGACTTTGGGCTAGAAAAACCCTTAGAAGCTAGAGCTTTAGGCGGGATAATGAGGTCAGCGAAGGCTCGTGGAATTATTGAAAAAACTGGACGAGTAGCACCAACAAGACAAAAAGAAAGCCATTCTACTGATGTTACAGTCTGGAAATCAAATATATTCAAAGGTTAATGTATAAAAATTGGAGGGTGTAAAACAAGCTGTGTAAATGCCCGTTAGATATGGGGAGCTAATTGCTCCTCAAATTGAGCGATAAAAAGGCAGGCTATCCCTGCCTTTCTTATATTTGAGCTATTAAATTATCAATATGTTGTTGTTCATACTCCTGAACATCATGACCTAGTTGAGTCAATGTTTCCGCATCGGGGTATCTCAATACTCGTAAGTCAGTAGCATTGACTTGAGTATGACCGTTAAATTGGCGAAAATATTGGTCAATAATAGTGCTGTTTAAATACGCCCAAAGGCCTTTTGCAAAAAAATGTTCTAGCGGTTGACCGTAAGCATGAAAGTAGTTTGTTTTATTCTCAAAACCGACCACATCCCCTGTTGCGATATCAGGTGTATACAAAGCGGCCACAATACGACGTTGTTCTTCTTTGGCAGATAATCGCTTAGTTAAGACATAATGCCCATTAGGAATTAATTGTTTTTCAGTCGCCTCATTACGTACAAGTGCATTAGGCTTCTTAATGTTATCTTGAGGCCATTCAATGTAACCGTCAGTAAAATGAACAGGAAAGATTAGTGGAACAGAACCTTCTTCTAGTTCTTGGCGTAAGTTAGATTTAGTTCTGAAGTCAACAACTTTGCCTGTACTTGCATTTATTCCTAAGTCTTCAAGCGAGCATGGCATTCCCCCTATCCGTTGAGCAATATCTGCCTGCTCATCATTAGTTACGATGTGGATGAATCTATCAGGATTATTAGGATTTATTACCTCATCAAAGTTAGTAATGCGTATTTGTGGTACAGGATCATCAGCACATGTACTCGATATAATTTCCACATGACCTTGAGCTTGGCCTTTGATTATGTGGAAAATAACATTCTCCTGTAGAACTTTATCGCCTTTAAATGCCCGCGTTCTGCTTTCAAATACGTGCAGTTTACATAGGGCATTATTATTCAATAGTACTCTACGGAAGTCATTAAAGTACGGGCCGTTACAGAAGCTTCTTGGTGTAATAGCCACTAGTTCACCACCGTCTGCTAGTAGCATTAGTGCGAGAGAAACAAAGCAAGAGTATAGGTTTCCAGTTTCTACTCCAACGCTTCTTAGTAGTTCTCGTTCTTTGCTTTTGGCTGAAACTTTCAAATAAGGAGGGTTTAAAATAGCTTTATTGAAAGAGACTGTTTCTTCACCTTTTTGTCGAGCACTAAGAATTTCTACAGCAGATTGAATGAAATCAGAGTTATGAATATGAGTGTGCAATGGAACATCTCTTTCCTGACATGCTTCGTTATTGATAGCAAAGCTCTGCTCGATGTGATGAGCTAGTATGCTTTCTAACTCCCAAGCATTTGCTGTAATTGTTTGAGGATGAAATTCATTCACTGCTCTCTCGATTAAAGCTGTAGTTAATGAGCCAACTCCTGCCCCAGCGTCAAGAATGGAAATGTTTCCGTCTAAGTTATCAAACTGACTTGCAAGTAACCTAGCAACAGAAGCAGGCGTCATAAATTGCCCCATGCTACTTCGCGTAGTTTCATCTAACATTTTATTTGCTGTTATGCGGATATCATCAACCGCATTTAATATGTGGGGCATATAAACTTCTTTTTACTAAGTAAACTTACTGGTGATTTGTACAGTGCATTTTATAGTAAACTTTTCATTAGCTCAATATCAAATCCTAGTTAATATTCTCATCAACCGAAGTGTTTTTCTCTATGACAGTTTGGACACAAAGCTTCAGTATTTTCAGTCCAATCAAGCCCTCCAGCGGATAGCATTTTAATATGATGAACTTCTAGATAAGGACTATTGTCTTTTTTACGCAAAAATGGCGCTTCTTGTTTGCATCTTTCACAAGTACCTTTTGCTCTATATAATGTCTCTGCTACTACATCAGGATTACGTCTATAAAGTTTAGTTTTAGCGTCGATTAACTTTGCTTGCTTAGGTGCTGACTTTAATCTAAATAGCCTGCTTTCCGAGCTGTCCTTTTTAGCAATTATTACTTTATCTTCGAAGTCATCGTGGTCAAACTCTTGCTCACAAATAATCGCATATTTTTCATATATTAATCTAATCGGCTCCTGAGGACTCGATGTTTTTGATAGGTAATAATCTAAATGTTTTCTAACTGCTTCAATAGCAAGATTCAAACTAGTCAACGGGTAACGCTGATAGATTTGTGAAAGATAATACTCCGTTGCTTGTGTGTTGATTGTACGCGTATAACAATGACCAGTTAGTAATTCACCTACGGTTTCTATATACCCTTGAGCTGAACTCGGGTTCATATCAAAATCGTTAACTAATACAGGCTTAAAGTTACTGACACTGATATTGTCATTAAATGATTTAATGCCTAGTTCAAATGCTTTTTCTATTTGTTCGGTTGTAATTCTCTTTCTGGTCATAAATTTCGCCTAGGAAAGTTTACTTTTAAAATAATAGGAATAGATAATAACATTTGGAGAAATATTTTGAGTAACAGGTTATATAAGATTAAGTTGTATCATTATTTTTTAATAATTGCTTTAGGTTTTTATGACCCGATTTTTGGCTCCTGAACGATTGTCATATTATATGGATGTACATTGACGGTTAGCACCCCTTATATATAAGACGCTATTTTATCATCCAAAAACTGGACGAGTTTGTTTATTTGTTTACTTTCGCACTAAATAGACATAGGGCAAGCCGCTAATGCATCGCAACGCCAAAATACACCTCTATCAAACTTCAGAGAAAACCTGGAATTCTTACTTTTAGAAAGCTTGTCTATAGAGTTTGTAGTTTAGCAGCAAGGTACAACCAAAGAATTTAAAATCTTATTTGATCTCATTATGCTAATTGCTTGAGGGACTTTTGCATGGGTTTTGATAGAGATAATCTGAAATCTGATTTTTACACGCAACAGCTAATCGTCAGACCAATTGAGTGGATAACAAGATAAACCAATAATATTGTCATTGAATGACTTTGCGCGTTCAACTCTCATATTAAACGATGACTCAACGACAGGTATTATTTCTAATATAAAAAAATATTGTTTCTAAATCAGAAGGTTGGCAATATGAAAAGAGTTTAGATTGCTGACCCTAGAAGAGGGAAATATTTATAGTTATTTGCCTGGCTCACTAAAAGAAATAGTAATTGACGATAAAATACCTGAATACCAGCAAAAGCTCGTTATTGATGCGGCTAAGTCTGCAAATCCTGATATGCAAATTAAATTAACTAGATTGAAAAAAGACACGTATCAATTATAAGTAGTGGATTATAAATCCAATAAAGCATAATCCACCGCTTCGACAATGGAGTCAAATGTCAGATGGGGCGCGCTGATTTTATGCTCATCACCCGGTTGATATTTTCCCGTACGCACCAAACCACCAGACAGCCCTGCATTTATTGCGCCCTCAATATCGCCATAGATATCATCGCCAATCATCAAAACCTGATCCGCCCTTAAACCCGTTGAAGCAAGCACCTGCAGGAAAAAATCTTTGCTTGGTTTTCCGATGATAATGGCTTGTGTGGATGCCGCAAACTCCAGTGCCTTTATAAAGGGCCCTGCATCTAATAAAAGCTGACCATCTATTTTAAAATAACGATTGTAGCCAATGCCGACCAGGGGCGCTCCTTGCTGGCATAATTGAAAGGCGCGATTTAATTTGTCGTAACAGAAATCCTGCTCAGCATCGCCAATCACCACCGCATTAGGCTCCGTCTGAAGCAGATCCGCAAATTCGCTTTTGATATCGTGGTGAATAAGGCAATAGGGGCGAAGTTTTTGCTCTTGCAGCCAGGCATGAACCGCAACAGGTGCGGTAAAGAGCTCCTGTTGCTGCAGCTCAAAGCCTAAATTATTAAGTTCATTCAATAGCTGTGTGCGTGTTTTGCGGGAGGTGTTGGTAACAAAACGCAATTGCAATTGGCTTTCTTTTGCTTTTTTAATTGCAGCGATAGCGCCGCTGATCACTTTATTACCTTCATACAATACACCGCTTAAATCAATAAAAAGGGCTTTTAGCATAATCGTCTACTCCGTGTTGAGAGCCTGTCTAGAGTATAGAATAACGCCATATTATGGGTACAATCATTGATTAAAAAAAACGCTTAAAAGCTTACTCTTTTTAGCGTTTTCATTAAGATGCTTTAAATCCAATAGATTCAAATAGTAAGTGTCTGTATTACAATAAAAAGTTATCAAAATTATAGCCGCGAACTGGGTATTTAGGATAGAATCTATCCCTAGTTCTTTGATGTATTTATTGGGAAAAGTAAGTGAATATTGACATTGCAGTTTTGTTATCTGAAAACGATATTTTATTGTTGTTTGTGGTTTTATCATTAGGTTTGTTAGTTGCGAAAATAAATATCGGAAACTTCCAAATTGGTCATTCCATTGGCGTTTTGAGTGTCGCAATTGTCGTCGGCCATCTTGGTTACTCATTCACCCCGGAAGCATTAAATATCGGTTTTATGCTGTTTATCTTTTGTGTTGGTATTGAGGCGGGACCCAATTTTTTTGGTATTTTCATGCGTGACGGAAAGCATTATTTAATACTGGTCTTAGTAGTTTTGGTTTCAGCCATCGGCCTTACACTGCTGTGTGGTCACTATCTTAAATTAGATTATGGACTTTCCGCCGGTATGTTGGCTGGGGCGTTAACTGCAACGCCCATTCTGGTTGGAGCACAGGACGCTTTAAATTCCGGGTTAGCTGTCTTACCTGTTGGTGTGGAATACAATAAAGTGATTAATAACCTCAGTGTCGGTTACGCTATGTCTTATCTTATCGGGTTAAGCAGCGTCATTTTATTGGCACGTTTATTACCGAAATTACAAAAGCAGGATTTAATACAGAGTGCCCAGGAAATTGCTTTAAAAAGGGGCATCGGTAGCGTTGGCAAACGCAAAGTATACCTGCCGATCATTCGTGCTTATCGTGTCGGGCCTGAACTGATTATTTGGACTGCCGGTAAAACCCTGCGTGAATTGGGTATTCATCGTCAAACAGGGTGCCATATTGAACGTATACGCCGTAATGGTATTTTGGCCAATCCCGATGGTAATTATATTTTGCAGCAGGGTGATGAAATTGCGCTGGTAGGTTATCCGGACAGTCACGCTAAATTGGACCCCAGTTTTCGCCATGGTAAAGAGGTATTTGACCGCAACTTATTAGATTTACGTATCGTTGAAGAGGAAATTGTCGTTAAAAATGACAGTATTGCAGATAAGCGGTTATCGGATCTTAACCTTTCTGACTACGGTTGTTTTTTAAACCGTGTGCAACGCGCACAAATTGAAATGCCCATTGAGCATGATATTGTTTTGTCTAAAGGTGATATTTTACAAGTAAGCGGTGAAAAAAGTAAGGTGCACCGCCTATCTGATAAGATAGGCTTTATTGCCATTCACAGTCAGGTTTCTGACCTGCTGGCTTTTTGTGTGTTTTTTATCATCGGGTTATTATTTGGCATGGTCACCATGAGCTTCGGGCAACTTACCTTTGGATTAGGCAGTGCCGTTGGTTTGTTGATTTCGGGTATCAGTCTTGGTTTTTTACGTGCCAACCATCCGACCTTTGGTTATATCCCTCAAGGTGCGTTAAATATGATGAAAAACCTCGGTCTATTAGTCTTTATGGTGGGCATCGGTTTAAGCGCGGGCAGTAATGTTTTTGAATATTTTGCGGATTCCGGATTTAAAATTTTGGCTGCGGCTTTAATCGTCAGTGTGATACCTGTGATGTTGGCCTTTTTAGTAGGGGCTTACCTGCTAAAAATGAATAGGGCACTGTTAATAGGTGCCATCATTGGTGCCCGTACCTGCGCACCTGCGATGGACATTGTTAATGAGCATACCCACAGTACCATCCCCGCTTTAGGTTATGCCGGGACTTATGCCATTGCTAATGTATTAATGACCATTGCAGGTACAATAATGATTTTACTAATTTAATACGGTTTTGCTGATTCTGGGGGATAAGTTTTGATTTTTCAGTGGTATTAGTGGTAACGGGTATGAGAGTTGATTTGATGACCGAAGCGTTTAACAATAGTCTAAAGGGCGTCTGTTAAGCGCCCAGAGTGATTAAGAGCAGCAGTTTTTTTGTTTTAGTTTTTTAGGGATCATATTATAAAGAACTTTTGCCATTAATATTGCCAGAATAATGGCTGAAGTATGAACCACTATCTCTGGTAATAACTGATGTTGCTCACCGATTTGAGGTATGACTGCAATACCAAAAGTACTGACCAGATAGTTAACTAATATGCCCGATACTAATGCCACGCTTAACACTCCCCCCAGATAGCCCCATAATGCGCGTTTTCCAAGTTCGTTCGCGACCACGCCCAGGGTCGCTATATTAGTGGCAGGGCCGGCTAACATAAACACTAATACGGCTCCCGGTGAGACGCCCGCTAATAATAATCCGGCGGCGATCGGCGTTGAAGCCGTTGCGCAGATATACATAGGCACGGAAATGATCACCATCACCAGCATGGCTAAAATGCCATCACCCCATTTCACTAAAAAATCAGCGGGGACATAGGTCTGTACCAGAGCCGCAAAAAACAGTCCGAGCAGCAGCCAAACTGTTATATCCTTTACTAAATCCGTTGCCGCAAAATGAAATCCCTTAAGGATCCGTCCGATAATAGAGGTTCCCTGCAATTGTGTGGCAATATCTTCAGTTGACTCGCAGCATTGTTCAGTTTCAGGTTGCTCAGACACTGTGCCTGAACAACAGGATTTAATTTCGGGTGCTTTGTGACTCGAACAGCAGGTACTCTTATTTGTCTCTTTGGAAGGGGAAACACTGCTACTCTTTACGTTTTTTTCACTTTCTTTTTGTACTTCATCTTTGCCTACCAATAAACCTGCAACTATTGCGCTGGTGATTGCGGCGACTGGTCTCACTACCGCCATAAAAGGACCCAGTAAGACATAAGAAACTGTGATTGAATCAACGCCCGTTTCTGGTGTTGAGACTAAAAAAGAAGTGGTTGCCGCTTTAGATGCGCCTGAGCGTCTTAGGCCGACTGCGGCAGGAATAACACCGCATGAACACAAGGGTAAAGGTGCACCGATTAAAGCCGCTTTTAGGGTACTTTTAAAACCGTGCCCGCCCAACTGCTTGTGGATCCATTTCATGGGGACAAACATCTTAAGCAAACCCGCGAATATTAACCCCAGTAATAACCACGGAGCAGAGTCCAGAAAGAGATCGATAAAATTAAGTAGTAGCATAATTAAGCCTTATTTTGTCTGTGTATATGGGGTTGTAGATGCCCGCTATTAGTGCAATTTATCGGATATGACTTTGATTCTAATGCCTCGAGAATAGAGCAATGTTCAGCACTTTCCAGCCCGCCACAACAGGCATCGGAGAGCTGTTGTAAAGCGCGCTTAAAATAATTGAGTTGTTCTATTTTTTCACTGATATCTGTTAATTTAAGATCAACCACACACTTCACGTCTACGCAGGCTTTATTGGATTTATTGAGCTCAATAGAAAGCAACTCTGAAATCTCCACTAGGGTAAAACCGATGGCCTTGGCTTTTAATATAAAGCGTAATCGCTCCGCATCTTTTTTTGTATAGAGTCTATACCCAGATTCAGATCTTGATGACGGCACAAAAAGTCCCTGCTTATCGTAAAACCTTAAGGTGTCTGTCTTTATATTACAGAGCTTTGCAAGCTCACCGATTCGGTACATTTTTTATCCTATTCTGAGGTATCCGGTGTTAAGTATAAACCTTAGAGTTAAATCAAAGGTAAAGAAATTTTGTTGGTTATTTACTCTTAATGAAATTTATTAAAGAGTTGCCCTATTTAAACTGCTTAAAAGCTGGCTTCCTGCACCCTAAACAGGGCCTTTATTTGGTAATAGGGGGGATTAACCGTGCTGGCAGGCTTATCTTTTGCGGAAGTCTAAGATAGACTGTGTTTTTGTTTAACTGCCGTTGAGGATGTTTTTTTGAAGCATATTATCGTATTTTTTTCCGCACTGCTTGTGCTGAGTGTCTTGTCACCCGTATCCGCTAAATCAGCCTCCCCTTCAAAAATAGAAAATGAGTTCAACAAACAGTTTAAGCAGGCGATGCGGGTATATAAAATCCCCGGTGCCGCTTATGCCATTGTGCGCGGCGATCACGTGTCGACTATTAAAACCTATGGCGTACGCGGCAAAAAGAATAAACAAGCCATCGACAAAAATACTTCATTTAGATTGGCATCGGTATCAAAAACATTTTCCGCCGAGTTGGCTGCGCTGATGGTTGAAAAAAAAGCCTTTTCCTGGAACGATTCTATTGTTGATTATATTCCTGAATTTAAGCTTAAAGAGGCAGGTCAGGCCGAAGCTATTACCATCAAGCATGTACTGAGTCACAGCAGCGGATTAATGCCCAATGCTTTTGACGGGTATTTAAAAGGTCGTTTTCGATTTAGCCATATTATATCAAAATTTGAAGTGCTAGCGCCTTATTGCTCTCCCGGAGCATGTTACGGTTATCAGAATGTTCTGTTTAGCTTTATCGAAGAGGTGCTTAAACGCAGTACAGGTAAAACATACGCACAATTGATGCAGCAGATGATCTTTTCCCCGTTAGCAATGAATAATGCAAGCGTCGGTTTTAAAGCTTATCAAAATACCATTAATAAAGCCTACCCTCATATTAAAGTCAGCCGCAATGGGCCTTGGCATCAGGTGAAAGTTAAACCAGATTTCTACAAAGTCGCGCCTGCAGCCGGTATCAATGCGAGCATTACTGATATGAGCAAATGGTTGATTGCGCAGTTGGGGCATAGGCCTAATGTGATTTCTGCACCGTTATTAGACACGGTAAGAGAGCCGGTTGTTAGTACCGAAAAAGATATAACAGGTCGCACCTGGAAAGGCATTATTGATGATGCGCATTATGCTATTGGCTGGCGTGTTTACCAATATCATGATGATATATTATATTTTCACAGCGGTTGGGTTGAGGGGTATCGAGCCGTGATTGCCTATTCAAAAGATAAGCAGATAGGGTTAGTTATCCTGGCCAATGCCGAATCGCGCAGTATTGATAAATTAACGGTTAATTTCTGGCGTTTGTTACTTAAAGAACCCTCGGTTAAGACAAAATAATAAGTGAATAATAGTAATTCGCTTAATTAAGCGAATTACTATCAACACTGCATCTATTTCCGTGCCTGTTGTTGCGAAGGCAATAAACGCAGTGAGCTATTTTGGGCTAAAAAATAGCCCAAAATAGTTGTCGTTATTGTTGCTCTGAAGGGGATGTTGTTTCTGTTGCTTCCTGATCCGTTATGGTTAACCCCACTTCTTGTGCATTTTGCTTAACTACATTTTTCTTGGACTCTGAACCTTGCTGCTCTAACTCTTTTATGTTGCTACGCTTACCTAAGTTATATACCGCATAACCTGCACTCACAAATTGGTCTTCAGCTCGGCCCAATACCACCGCATCAAAGGGCGCAAAGAGTATTTCAACCTGATCATTGACGGGGTTGCTTATTTTGCCCAGTAATTCTCCCTTATTGACCTTTTCTCCCAGCGCCACTTTATTAATCAAAATACCTCCTTGCTGGGAACGAAGCCATTGAGACGCGTAAAATGTTGGTTGTGGGGAGGACCAAAAAAATGAGTGCGGTAAAATATCAATTGAACTGAGGTAGCTACGCAGCGCCTTTACTGCGGTTTCAATTAAGGCGATATTGATGGTGAAAGGTCCGCCGACTTCCATGACCACCGTTGGGATCCCCACTTTTGTCGCAGAACCCCGTAAACTACCCGAAGGTGCGCTGCTTTGTAGTACTGAAACCGCGCCAAATTGTTTGGCCATCTCAGCCACCGCCGGTATGGTCAAATCAACCCGCAGTTGGGTGATATTTTCGCGATACATGGATCCAGAATGCAGATCGATTAAACTGTCACAGTGACTGATAATATTGTTAAACAGACTGTAGGCTACCCGAGATGCGGTGGAACCATTAATATCGCCGGGAAAGGCGCGGTTAAGATCGCGACGGTCTGACATGTAACGATCTTTACGCCATAAACCATCCATATTAACGACAGGTACTGAAATAAGCGTACCTTTAAGATCTTCGGATTTTATATTTTGTACCACGCGTCGCGCAATTTCGACACCGTTCACCTCATCTCCATGCACGGCAGCGGTTAAACAGACCGTTGGACCAGGCTCTTTACCATGAATAACCACCACCGGTGTTGCCAGATCAAAACCGCCCGATATATGGCCGGAATACCATTTAATGGTGGTCTTACTATTAATGGGTAAGGTATTACCCAAGAGTGTGATGGTTTCCCAAACAGGCTCTGCGGGTGCATTTTCAAGCTCAGTAATGGGGATTTCTGCGGCGCTATTTTTTTCTGCAGGAAGTACTATTTCCTTTAAATCATTGGCCGAAGGCGTTTTAGGATCGGTAACACAGGGCTCGTCAGCAGATTGACAAGGTAATGCTAATTCAATGGCAGGGGACTCTTCGAGTTGCTCATCTTGCTCGGTAGCAAAAGTAGGCGTACAGCAACACAAAAAGAGTGCAACACAGGATAGACGAAATGGCATGAAGTTTCCAATTATGACAGGTAGTTGATTAAGATCTGCCCGTTCGGGCATGAAAAGATTGATAGTGTAGCCATTTTTATAATGATAATGAAGGTTTTTAGCGATGTCGGACAATACATTATATCGCTATTATTTTTAATTTATATTTTAGGTATCGAGCTAAAGCTGTTGCAGCATTCTTTGTGGCACGGATGTTGTTCTTTTGCCAAAGAAAAATCGTTTAAGTGCTTTTGTTTTTTATTACAGTTTTACTTTTGTTTATGGAATTCTTATGTACAGTACGTATTCTATTTTTGTAAACAGGGTTTATCATGCAAAAAACATTATTACGGGGCATATTAAATATATTACCCTTGGCCGTGTCGGTGTGGTTATGCTGGTCCATTACAGTGGCGCTCGATGATATGGGGCATGCTGTTTTAACCTTAATCGGTCTAGGTAATCAGTGGACGGGCAGCGGTTTCATTCTTATTTTTTGTTTGTTACTGGTGGCCGGCGTGGCCTTTAGTGTCAGCCCAATCATTTGGTTGTATCAAAAGCTTGAGAAACAGATATTACGCTTTCCCTTTTTTAGAACCATTTATACCTCGATCAAGGATTTAGCATCCCTGGCAAGCAGTGACGACTCAAAAAATCAAAAACGTCAGACGGTCTTATTCAAACAAGGCAATGGCACTTATATTGTCGGCTTTGTGACCTCAGAAACTGTCCCTAAGGTAGTCAATGATGCTTTACCAGAAGATGAGTGGGTGCCTGTTTTAATTCAAATGAGTTATCAGGTCGCAGGGATCACTTCACTGGTCAAACGCAGCGAGCTTATTTATGTTGACTGGCCTTTTGAAGATGCAATGCGCTTTATGTTAACCGCGGGCATTTCGCCGGCAGCTCTAAAATAGCCTTGTAATTTGAAGGTGCGGCTTACTGCATCTTCAGTCATTTTCATGGTGCTTAACAAAAGTGAAGATTAATCATGACTGTCAATTTTTCCCAATCCTGTGAAAAAAATAAAATTTTTATACTCAATGTATTAAAGCCGCTATTAAAAAATCGCTGCCATATTGTCGAAATAGGCAGCGGCACGGGGCAGCATGCTCGCTATTTTGCCGAGCAGCTTGCCCATATAACCTGGCAAAGCACCGAGCGCACTTTATGGATTTCAGATTTAAGCGAAGCAATAAGCGCATTTAACGGTGCAAACCTGCCTGCACCATTACCTTTAGATGTGAGTGAAAAAGAGTGGCCAATTGGACCTTGTGAAGTTATTTTTACGGCCAATACACTGCATATAATGTCGTGGAATAATGTTCAACAGTTCTTTACCGGTGTAGCAAATGTTCTTCAAGTTGAGGGGGATTTATTTATTTACGGGCCGTTTAATTATCGAGGGGAATATACCAGTAACAGCAATAAAGATTTTGATCAATTTTTAAAGCGTAAAGCTCCTCACAGTGCGATTCGTCATTTTGAAGCAATATTAGCATTAGCAAAGCTGGCAGGGCTGCAACTTGTTGATGATTATGCCATGCCAGCCAATAACCGTTTATTACATTTTATAAGGCGCTAAGGTCAACAGACTCTAATAGAAAAATTCTTATCTTTAATGTTTAACTGAGTGACAAAAAAGCCCTAACAATTAGCTTGTTTAGGGCTTTTTAATATTGATATGCCGCCCGTAATATTAACAGGCGATCATAGTTTCAATAAAATCAAAGAGCATCTAACGGTTACATAATACGTTGGCCGGGTTTTGCGCCATCATCGGGATTTAGAATGTGGATTTCTTTACCGCCGGGACCTGTTGCTAATACCATGCCTTCTGATAAACCGAACTTCATTTGTCGTGGTGCTAAGTTGGCAACCATCACCGTCAGTTTGCCCTCAAGCTCTTCGGGTGTATAGGCTGACTTAATGCCGGCAAATACGGTGCGGGTCTCACCGCCTAAATCCAAGGTTAGTTTAAGCAGCTTGTTAGCCTTAGGCACCGCTTCTGCTTTTGCGATTAATACAACGCGCAGGTCTGTTTTAGCAAAAGTATCAAAGTCAATTTCCGGCGCCAGCGGTTCTTTGTCAAGTTCTGATTTGTCAGCTTCCAGTTGCGCTGCTGCTTGTTTCTGTTTGGCAGCTTTATCGGCTTCCAGACTGTCCTTCGATGCGTCAACCATGGCTTCTACATGTTTAGGATCAATACGTTGGAATAACGCTTTGAATTTATTGATGCGATGACCGGCAAGGGGCGTTTTAATGATTTCCCAATCGAGGGTTTCCGCCAGGAAGTCTTCACTGCGTATTGCCAGTTTTGGCATAATAGGTTTTAGATAAGTCATTAGGACACGGAATAAGTTAATTCCCATTGAGCAGATATCCTGTACCTCAACTTCGCTGCCTTCCTGTTTTGCTAATGCCCAGGGTGCTTTTTCGTCAATATATTTGTTCGCTATATCGGCTAATGCCATTATTTCACGAATCGCACGGGCAAAATCACGTTGTTCAAACAAGCTGGCAATGCTTTCCCCTGCATCAATAAAAGATTGATATAACTGCGGCTCAGAAACGCTGTTGGATAATTGACCGTCGTATTTTTTAGTAATAAAACCTGCTGTGCGTGAGGCAAGATTAACCAGTTTGTTAACCACATCAGAGTTCACTCGTTGGGTGAAGTCTTCAAGGTTTAAATCTAAATCGTCAATACGACTGGTTAATTTGGCGGCATAATAATAACGCAGACACTCAGGATCGAGATTATCTAGATATGTGCTGGCTTTAATAAAAGTGCCTTTAGATTTTGACATTTTAGCGCCGTTTACCGTGACATAACCGTGGACGTTAATCGCGGTTGGTTTACGGTACCCTGCACCTTCTAACACAGCCGGCCAAAATAGGCTGTGGAAGTTAACAATATCTTTACCGATGAAATGGTATAACTCAGCTGCACTGTCTTTTTTCCAGTATTCATCAAAGTTAAGCCCTTCGGTTTTATCACAGAGGTTTTTAAAGCTGCCCATGTAACCGATCGGTGCATCTAACCAGACATAGAAATATTTACCCGGTGCATCGGGTATTTCAAAACCAAAGTAGGGTGCATCGCGGGTGATATCCCACTGTTTTAAGCCGGTTTCAAACCATTCACCGACTTTATTTGCCATTTCTGTCTGCAGTGCGCCGGATTTAGTCCAGACTTTTAACATATCTTCAAATTGTGGCAGATCGAAAAAGAAATGCTCAGTGTCTTTCATAATGGGCGTGCTGCCGGAAACCGCTGATTTTGGGTTAATCATCTCGGTTGGGCTGTAGGTTGCGCCACAAACGTCACAGTTATCGCCGTATTGATCTTCAGCTTTACACTCGGGGCAGGTGCCTTTTACAAAACGATCCGGTAAAAACATCTGTTTTTCAGGATCAAATAATTGTGAGATGGTTCTATTGGTAATGAAACCATTTTCACGCAGGGCGATATAGATTTGTGAAGACAGCGCCTGGTTCTCTTCGCTGTGGGTACTGTGGTAGTTGTCAAAGCTGATGTTAAAACCGGAAAAATCGCTTTCATGGGAAGATCGAATGTCCGCTATCATCTCGGTCGGTTTAATACCCATCTCTTGTGCTTTAAGCATAATAGGCGTGCCGTGCGCATCATCTGCACAAATAAAATGGATATTATGACCACGTAAGCGCTGAAAACGTACCCAGATGTCAGCTTGAACATGTTCAAGCATGTGGCCGAGATGAATCGGACCGTTTGCATAGGGTAGAGCGCAGGTAACAAGGATTTTACGTTGTTGAATTTCCATTTTATTTATTATTCCCGTTGTATTAAATCTAAATTTTAAGGGGGGAGTTTACCCAAAAAAGGCTTAAAATCCCACTCTTAAATGGGCTTGTAAAATCCTTATTTATTTGTGGGTGAAATAACAACAGGTTTTGTTACACTGTTTTTATCGTAACAGGAGATTTTGTTGCTTAAAAATAAGGAGCATTTGTGTTTTTTAATAAAAAAAGTTTGTTAGATAAAGTCAGCGCCTGTCTGCAGGAAAATGATTCCACTCAGGTGGTCGCTAAATTAATTGCCAATAAGGCAATGATAATCGATGAAAAGGGCGCTACCATAAAAATCAAAATGCCTTTTTATGCCCCTGTTTGGTTGCAAAATCTGCAACTTGATTGTGCTGCTAAACTTGAAAAATTATTTGGCAAAGCGGTTAGCTGGGAGGTTAATCATCAGGTGGTCGCGTTACAAAATGACAGCAGTAAATCGGTCCTGCCCAAGATAAAAAATATTATCGTCGTTGCCTCGGGTAAAGGCGGCGTGGGTAAATCCACTGTGAGTGTTAATTTAGCCCTTGCTCTGGCCGAAAATGGCGCTCAGGTAGGTATTTTGGATGCCGATATTTACGGGCCATCTATTCCGACTATGCTCGGTGTTAAAGATGCAAAGCCGGTCAGTTCCGATGGTAAATTAATGCTGCCGATTAAGGCCCATGGTATTGTTTGTAATAGCATTGGTTTTTTAGTGGCGGAAGAAGATGCGATGATCTGGCGCGGCCCGATGGCCAGCAAAGCGTTGTCGCAGGTGATCAATGAAACTGATTGGCAAGATCTTGATTATTTAGTGGTTGATATGCCGCCTGGCACCGGCGATATTCAGTTAACTATGTCGCAAAATGTGCCCGTGACAGCGGCTGTTGTAGTGACAACGCCGCAGGATGTGGCTTTAATTGATGCGAAAAAGGGCATTTCCATGTTCAACAAAGTCGCAGTCAATGTAGCAGGTATTATTGAAAACATGAGCCTTTATTCATGCAGTCAGTGCGGCCACCAGGAGGCTATTTTTGGTACGGGTGGTGGTAAAAAACTGGCTGAACAATTTAATTTACCCTTTTTAGGGGCCTTACCCTTACATATAACATACCGGGAAGACACGGATCAGGGAATACCAACGGTTGTAAAAGGAGAGAGTGAGGTTTTAAGCGCGCCATTTTTATCTCTAGCTGAAACCTTAGCGATTAATCTTTATCGAGATTTAACCATCGCCTTACCGGAAATAATGATCACTAATTTAAAATAAACCTTGTCTTGAAATTCCTCTTCATTCTGACTGTTTTTATAACGGCCAGAATGCCTGCACTGCCTTATCACTATCATCAAATGAGATAGGTAATAATATTTTACGGGCAGGGTAGTTATTTACCAAATTCAAAGATATTGAAGGCTTGAATTTCGGTTTTTTCTTTGATTAATACTCCGGTTTTTTCATTTGAATCTATTCTTTGTTATTGCAAATAAAACTTGGATCAACAAGGAGAATTAAAATGTCAAATTCGACCGTCGGCAAGCAATTATTTAGTCCGGGTAAACTCGGCTCTTACACTTTGCAAAATCATCTGGTTATGTCACCGATGACCCGTAATAGGGCGATCGGTAATGTGCCAAATGATCTTATGGTGGAGTATTATGGACAACGTGCAACGGCCGGACTGATTGTTACCGAAGGTACCTCACCCTCAGCGAATGGTCTTGGCTACCCGCGCATCCCGGGAATTTTTTCAGCGGAGCAGGTGGTGGGTTGGGCGCGAGTTTCTGAAGCTGTACATGCAAAAGGAGCAAAAATATTCGTCCAGTTGATGCATACCGGACGTATTGGACATTCCCTTAATCTGCACCAAGAAGCTCGAATATTAGCCCCCTCTGCCGTTGCAGCGGACGGTGAAATGTATACTGATGCACAGGGGATGAAAGCGTACCCCGTACCGACGGCTATGAGCCATGATGATATTATCAGTACTCAAAAAGAGTTTGTTATGGCGGCTAAAAATGCCATTGCAGCCGGCTTTGATGGCGTTGAATTACACGCGGCAAACGGGTATTTACTGGAGCAGTTTATCCGCCCTAATTCAAATATTCGCACTGATAAGTATGGCGGCACAATTGAAAATCGAGCCCGTTTTGTGCTGGAAGTCGCCGCGGCAACCGTCGCTGCGATTGGCAAGGATAAGGTCGGTATCCGTTTATCTCCCTTTGGCGTATTTAATGACATGCCACTTTATAATGCGATGGAGTCGGATTACGTTTATTTGACTGAAAAATTAAATGCCCTGGGATTGTTGTATTTACATATCGTGGATCACGCATCGATGGGGGCACCGACCGTGCCGGATTCGATGAAAAAAACCATGCGCCGTTTATTTAAACAGACCCTGATCCTGTCGGGAGGTTATGATGCCGCGCGAGCACAAAGTGATCTTGCGGCGGGCAAAGGGGATTTGATTGCCGTCGGGCGTCCGTTTCTTGCAAACCCGGACTTGCCAGCGCGCTGGCAGACTAATGCACCTTTGAATGCGGCTGACATGGAGACGTTTTATGCAGCGGATGCAAAAGGTTATAGCGATTATCCGGAGCACAATAAAGGCTGTTAAAATAGCGTAGATAATGGGGATACAGGCATTCTCCCCATTATCCGGGCCTTAGTAACTGTTGTGCTTTGGTCTCATTCTTGTCGTGCTGTGCTGTTAATCATTGTTTATATAGTGGCTATAATTTATACATTGACGGTTTTATTGATCGCGACTGCGACCGTTTTACTTTTGATATTTTCGACCTTTCTCTGCTTTTCATATAGGAAGGTTAATACCTCAGACCTTAAGCGGTTGTATTCAATATCTTTGGCCAGACTCAATCTGTTTCTAGGGCGTTCTAAATTGACATGCAATATTTCACCGATGGTTGCTGAAGGCCCATTGGTCATCATCACAATACGATCCGACAGCAGTACCGCTTCATCAACATCATGGGTGATCATGATCACCGTATTATTAAGCTCGTTTTGAATCTCCATCAGTGAATCCTGCATATGCGCTCTAGTTAACGCATCTAATGCGCCAAAAGGCTCATCCATTAACAACACTTCAGGCTGCATCGCCAGCGCACGTGCAATACCGACACGCTGTTTCATGCCACCGGAAATTTCATTGGGGCGTTTATGCATCGCATGGTCCATGTGCACCAATTTGAGGTTATGCTCGATCCACTCTTTCTTTTCCGCTTTGCTCATTTTTGAGCCAAACACCTGGTCAACGGCTAATTCAACATTTTGATAAGCGCTTAACCAGGGCAGCAGGGAATGATTTTGAAAAACCACTGCACGCTCCGGTCCCGGCTCAGTGACTTCTCTACCACTGAGTATCACGCCGCCCTTGGTTGCTTGATAAAGCCCTGCTACAACATTTAATACGGTTGATTTTCCACAACCAGAATGTCCAATTAATGAAACAAACTCACCTTTTTTTATTTGTAAATCAACATCTTTAAGCGCGGTAAAACCACCAGAAGGCGTCGGGAATACCATATCAATATGGCTGATATCAAGTAATGTGGTCATTATACTTTTCCTTAATCTCTTATTAAATCAGTCTGTTTTAAACGCTTGCTGTGGACTTATCCCAAGATGCAATACGTTGCAGCTGCAACATGCCTCTATCGAGAATAAAACCTATCAACCCAATCACAATCACGGCTGCCATAATACGTGCTAAAGAATCCGAACTGCCGTTTTGAAACTCATCCCAAACAAATTTCCCAAGTCCCGGATTCTGCGCCAGCATCTCTGCTGCAATCAAGACCATCCATGCGACACCAAAGGATAAGCGCATGCCGGTAAATATCATTGGTACTGAAGCGGGTAATACAATCTTTTGAATATGTTTACCCAGAGGTAAACGTAAAACGCGGCTGACATTTTTTAAATCCTGATCCAGCGATGACACACCAATAGAGGTGTTAATAACCATTGGCCATAAACTACATAAAGTAACTGTGAGTAAGGAGTTAACAAATGATTTCGAGACTAATGGATCGTCCGATACATACAGCGCGCTCACCACAATAGTCACTAAGGGCAACCATGCAAGCGGCGAGACTGGCTTGAATATTTGTACAATAGGGTTGACTGCTGCATTTAAGTTTTTACTTAAACCCATGGCGATACCAAGCGGAATTGCGATTATTGCGGCTAATAAAAAACCACTGCTAACGGTAATTAAACTGGTTATTATTTGGTCAAAAAATGTTTCTTTGCCCGTATAATCTATTGTTCTAGAGACGTAGCTAGGATCGGCAGCGACTCGTTTGTCATTTCTTATTTCTTGACGTACATAAAATTTATCTGCTTTTTCTCTTGCTGCTTTATGCTCATCATATAAAGAGTGAAACTGCTGGTAAACGGCGCTGGGGCCTGGAAAGTCACCTAACGAGGTATGGATGTTTTTAGCGGTAATGGTCCAGAGTAGCAAAAATAGCATGATACCGAGGAATGGCAGGATTAATAACTTACCTGTTGATTTTAAAAAACCTTGAATATTAGCCAATGAAGGTGCTGTTATGGTTAATTTATTCGTGAGTGAGGTAATTGTCATTATGACTCATCCTTTTTAAACGCTGTTTGCTTAGACCCGCGCCGATAAACACGGACCTAAGGGATTATGATTTTAAAATGTTATTGAAGGTTAATATTTAAAGCATGTCATCTTTTTTGAGACCGATTTTAAATGTATCTATGTAGGCATTGGGTGTGTTGCCGTCATAAACTAAGTCATCGATAAAGTGTGTTTGTGGTGCTCTAAAGCCTTTCTCAGTAGCAAAGTCAGGAAAATCTTTAGCATCAGCTAACTTATCATCAATCAATGATTGTGCCGCTTTCTGGTAGATATCCGGACGGTATACTTTTTTCGCTAAGTCTTTATACCAGTCATCGGTTTTAGCTTCGGGTATTTGTCCCCAGCGGCGCATCTGCGTTAAATACCAAATGGCATCTGAGTAGTACGGATAAGTGGCGTTATGTCTGAAAAATACGTTGAAATCAGGCACGGCACGTTTATCGCCTTTTTCGTACTCAAAGGTGCCCGTCATGCTGTTGGCAATAACCTCATAGTCTGCGCCCACGTAATTTGATTGAGACAGGATTTTTACGGCCGCTGGGCGGTTAGCATTGTTATTTTCATCTAACCACATTGCCGCTCGAATCAGTGCTCGTGTTAAACGAATGGTGGTATTTGGATATTTTTCAGCAAATTCAGCGGTTAAACCAAATACTTTTTCAGGATTATTTTTCCAAATCTCGTAGTCTGTTACAACCGGTACGCCGATACCTTTAAATACCGCCTGTTGATTCCATGGTTCACCGACACAATAACCGTAGATAGTGCCGGCTTCTAATGTGGAAGGCATCTGTGGTGGTGGTGTTACAGATAAAATAGCATCACCGTCAATGTGGCCGCTGGTATCGCCTTTATGCGGTGCGTAATAACCCGGATGGATTCCACCTGCGGCTAACCAATATCTAAGTTCATAGTTATGTGTTGATACCGGAAAAACCATGCCCATATTGAAAGGTTTTCCTTGTGCTTTATAGGATTCAATAACCGGTTTTAAAGCATCTGCTTTAATGGGGTGAACTGGTCTGCCATCGGCTTGTTTGGGAATATTAGGTTTCATCTGTTCCCAGATATCGTTAGAAACCGTAATGGCGTTACCATTTAGATCCATCGAAAAAGGGGTGATAATATGAGCTTTAGTTCCAAAACCCATAGTGGCTGCTATGGGCTGACCGGCGAGCATATGCGCACCGTCTAATCTGCCATCAATTAAGCCATTGAGCAGTACTTTCCAGTTGGCCTGCGCTTCTATGGTTACGTACAATCCTTCATCTTCAAAGTAGCCATTTTCATAAGCTATCGCGATTGGCGCCATATCCGTGAGTTTAATAAAACCAAATTTTAATTCCTCTTTTTCCGGATAGCCCAGTTTTTCACTTTGAGCAAAAGAAACAAGGGTGGATGATATTGCGATAGTTAATACTATCTTTTGTGCTACAAACTTCATTGGGTTAATCCAACGCATAGTGGAATCCTTTTTGTGTGTCTTTCCGTTACCTGAGAAAACGATTGTCACTTAACTCAGGAAGTTAACATTTTTATAACATAAAGACTTAAGCAAAAATGATGCCACTTATTTTTAAATTAAAACAAACATGATGTTAGGCATTCTTTTAGTTTTTCTGGAAGGAAAATAATGCACCATAAATGTTACCTATTTCACAGTTTGCACCAGAGAGGAGCGCTGCCTGGAAGTCATAAATAGGGGGTTTTTAAGGGCATGCTTAACAGGGATTTGATTAACTGAATTAACCATTTTAGATGTTGGGGGAATGCATGGATGCAGGGTCGATTGATGTAGTGTTCTATCTCACGGGTGTGGAGTTGGCTATGGTGAGGTCATTTAGATAAACGATGCTTTAATGGTTATAGCAAAAGAATTAAAAAGGTGTTCAATAGGATTTTATGAAGTGAGGACAACTAGCGAATGCAGTTCACGCCTTGTTCGTGCTTATTTATCAAGCGTAAGGCATGCTCAATTCATTTGATCTTAGGATTTGATAGTTGCTGCTACTGTGAATTATCTTATATGTAAGAGTACAAGAATGATGGAATCAGTACTAGAGTATGAGTGCTGCTAAAGGTTTTTTAATATAAAGAGATGAGGTGACTTAAATAAGTATAAAAGATCTATAGAGGGGCTTGTTAATGGATTTAGAAAAGGTAGAGTAATTAAAGTGGTGGAGCCATGCGGGATCGAACCGCAGACCTCAACGCTGCCAGCGTTGCGCTCTCCCAGCTGAGCTATGGCCCCACTTTAATCTTTAACTAACCGTTTGAATTGGTTAGGTATAACAAGAACAGGGCGCATAATATGCACCTTGCTCTTAACTGTCAACCAAAACTTGCAAAATAACTTATATTTAGCGTTTTTATGAAGCAGCTACACGTGCAGCGATATATTCAAGTGCGCGATCGATACGTTTAATACTACGCTCTTTACCAATTAAGCGCAGGGTGACATCTAAAGAAGGTGATTGACCACCGCCAGTGATAGCAACCCGTAATGGCATACCCACTTTACCCATACCAATTTCTAATTGATCGGCAGTATCATTGATTATTTGATGCAGCGTGGCATCTGTCCAGTCATCGTTTGCCTGCAGTTTTTGCTGGGCTAAAACAAGCGCATCTTTGGCTACCGGGCGAAGATGTTTCTTAGCGGCAGCGGCATCCAACTCATCGTACTCTTCAAAGAAGTAACGGCTGGTGGCTGCTAACTCAACTAATGTTTTAGCACGTTCTGAAAGTGCGCTGACAATCTCAGGAAGGGCAGGGCCATTACTAGTATCGATTTTTTGATTATCCATGTGCCAAGCAAGATGTTGTGCAACGTAGGCCGGATCCAGTGATTTAATGTAATGTTGATTTAACCAAACTAATTTTTCGGTATTAAATGCAGAAGGTGCTTTATTAATAGCATCTAACGAAAACAGCTCAATCATCTCTTTTTCTGAGAAAATTTCCTGATCACCGTGTGACCAGCCTAAACGTACCAGATAGTTTTTAAGTGCTTCAGGTAAATAACCCTCATCACGAAACTGCATGACAGATACGGCACCATGACGTTTAGAAAGTTTTGCGCCGTCATCCCCTAAAATCATCGCAACATGCGCATATTCTGGTAAAGGTGCTCCTAATGCTTCTAATATATTAATTTGTCGTGGTGTATTGTTAATATGATCTTCGCCACGAACGACATAAGTAATGCCCATGTCCCAATCATCAACAACCACACAAAAATTATAAGTCGGTGTGCCATCGGTACGCTGAATAATTAAATCATCAAGCTCGGTATTTGAAAATTCAATCGGACCACGTACATGATCGTCAAATTTAACGCTGCCTTGTTTAGGGTTTTTGAAGCGGATAACGTAAGGGGCATCTGTGTCCTGCGGTGCTAAGTCGCGACACTTACTATCATAACGAGGTGATAGGCCTGCTTTTTCCTGCGCTTCACGCAGTTCATTAACGCGTTCTTTTGTGCAGTAACATTTGTAAGCTGTTCCGTCGGCAAGCATCTTTGCGATGATCTCTTTATAGCGATCAAAACGTTTGGTCTGGTAATAAGGACCTTCATCCCAAGTCAAGCCCATCCAAGTCATACCTTCTAAGATTGCGTCAACGGCTTCTTGAGTTGAACGCGCAATATCGGTATCTTCTATACGCAGTACAAACTCACCGCCTTTATTTTTTGCTTGTAACCAGGAATAAAGCGCAGTACGCGCACCACCAACATGTAAAAAACCAGTGGGGCTTGGGGCAAAACGTGTTTTAACTTTCATTGAAAAATGTCCTTATGGATAGGCGCTAAAATAATAGGCGTATTTTAACGGATACCATTGTAATTACATTAACTATTTCTGTTTTCTCGAAAACAAAGTGAGACAAAAGAACTCATTAGCCAGAAAACAGGCAAGCATTGTTTACCCTTTGAGCGATTGAACATAATTCAGAGTTTTTATTATAAAAATGGCTTGACTGAAAAAAGCGGATCCCTATAATACGCCCCACAAACAACACGCTGTTAAATGTTGTTTTGCTTCGAGCTTGCTCGATGCAGTTAAAATTAAAGATAGGCGGTTGTGCCGTTATGCGGAGAGCAATGCTCGAAGCACAGTATCGCCCACCATCTTTAATCTTCTTTATTCGGAAGTAAAATGAATTCTCCATTAAAGATGGGCGATTAGCTCAGTTGGGAGAGCACCGCCCTTACAAGGCGGGGGTCACTGGTTCAAGCCCAGTATCGCCCACCATCTTTAATCTTCTTTATTCGGAAGTGAAACGAATTCTCCATTAAAGATGGGCGATTAGCTCAGTTGGGAGAGCACCGCCCTTACAAGGCGGGGGTCACTGGTTCAAGCCCAGTATCGCCCACCATCTTTAATCTTCTTTATTCGGAAGTGAAATGAATTCTCCATTAAAGATGGGCGATTAGCTCAGTTGGGAGAGCACCGCCCTTACAAGGCGGGGGTCACTGGTTCAAGCCCAGTATCGCCCACCATCTTTAACGCTATTAATTCCTTCTGTTTAAATCAACTCTCACTTAGCATATTTAATATGATAAATTACTCATATTCAAATCAATATATTTTATTAATCAACATTGTCTCAATCTCACAATAATCAATTATTATCAGCTGCTTAGCTTATATCTACAGAAACCCATTTTACAGACCTTTCCCATACTGTGTTGTTATTCTCTTTTCATAAAACATCGAGAAGTGCGGCAAATGTTATTATTTCATTAACACTGTATTTAAATTGATCATTTACATTAATCCTGATCTTTGTCATTTTTTTGTTATATCTTCTCAAAAACACCTGTAAATATTTTGATATATGCACAGCTTAAGTTAAAATCCGTTAAATTTTTTTGGACCAAAAATAGAGAATCAAATGGATTTAATACAAAATCACGTTACGGCATTAGTCAGTAGTGCAGATACGTTATTTATTTTATTAGGTGCAATCATGGTTTTCGCCATGCATGCAGGATTTGCTTTTTTGGAAGTTGGCACTGTCCGTCATAAAAACCAAGTAAACGCGTTAGTTAAAATTATGTCTGACTTTGGAATTTCAGCATTGGTTTATTTTTTCTTTGGTTATTGGCTGGCTTATGGCGTTACCTTTTTTGATAGTGCCGCGGTATTAGCTGAAAATAATGGTTATGAATTGGTTAAATTCTTTTTCTTAATGACTTTTGCTGCCGCAATTCCGGCAATTATCTCCGGTGGTGTTGCCGAGAGAGCTAAGTTTAACCCGATGTTAATCGCAGCTGCATTATGTGTTGGCCTGGTTTATCCTTTCTTTGAAGGCCTTATTTGGAACGGTAATTACGGCTTTCAGGATTGGCTTGCGGTAAATTTTGGTGCGGCGTTCCACGATTTTGCCGGTTCTATTGTTGTACACGCAGTAGGTGGATGGATTGCCTTTACTGCGATTATTGTTTTGGGCAGTCGTAATGGCCGTTATCGTTCCGGCAGGTTAGTCGCTTTTGCTCCCTCTAATATCCCCTTATTAGCACTTGGTGCTTGGATTTTATCGGTCGGCTGGTTCGGTTTTAACGTTATGTCTGCACAAGCCATTGAAGGAATTAGCGGTTTAGTCGCAATGAACTCTTTAATGGCAATGGTCGGCGGCATTATTAGCGCACTGGTTATCGGCAAAAAAGATCCCGGTTTTATTCATAATGGTCCATTAGCCGGACTCGTCGCAGTATGTGCCGGTTCCGATATAATGCACCCGATGGGCGCATTGCTCACCGGTTTAGTGGCCGGTGCTTTATTTGTGTGGTTATTCACTTATGTACAAAAAAAATACACCAGTTTTGATGATGTGTTGGGTGTGTGGCCTTTACATGGTGTTTGCGGCCTGTGGGGCGGTATCGCTGCGGGTATTTTTGGTCTGCAAAGCCTAGGCGGTTTAGGCGGCGTCAGTTTTGTCAGTCAATTAATCGGTTCGCTTGCCGGCGTGTCAGTAGCGGTGATTGGCGGTTTTGCTGTGTACCGACTGGTTAATCACTTTATACCCATTCGCCTCTCAGAAGAAGAGGAGTTCAATGGGGCGGATGTCTCAATACATAAAATTGGCGCAATTAATGTAAACAACCAATAAGTTGATTACAAGAGAAAAAAGGGATTGCATAAGTTATCCCTTTTTTTATGCCATTAATTCATATCAAATACACCTACAGCAAAGGTTATTGGGATCTTAATTGCTCTTGGATTTAACCCGCACAAGTAGATTTTTATTTTATTATTAGGAATAAATAACATGAAAGTAATTGAAGTTAAACATCCATTGGTTCAACACAAACTCGGTTTGATGCGTGAAGCCGATATTAGTACTAAACGTTTTCGCGAAATAGCGCGCGAAGTCGGCAGTTTACTGACTTATGAAGCTACCAAGAATCTGGAACTTGAGACAGTGACAATTCAAGGCTGGAATGGAGAGGTAGAAGTACAACAGATTAAAGGTAAAAAAGCCACTGTTGTACCGATTTTGCGTGCTGGTTTAGGCATGATGGATGGCGTTTTGGAGCATATGCCAAGCGCTAAAATTAGTGTTGTTGGTATTTATCGTGATGAAGAAACATTGCAGCCGGTACCTTATTTCCAAAAATTAGTGGGCAACATTGATGAACGATTGGCAATTGTTGTTGATCCGATGCTTGCGACGGGTGGCTCTATGATTTCCACCATTGATTTAATCAAAAAAGCCGGTTGCACTAAAATAGTTGTACTCATTTTAGTGGCTGCTCCTGAAGGTTTGAAAGCATTGGAAGCTGCCCATCCGGATCTTGAAGTTTATACCGCCTCAGTTGATGATCATTTAAATGAAAAAGGTTATATCATACCGGGTCTTGGTGATGCTGGTGATAAAATTTTTGGTACAAAATAACTTCCTAACCAATCCTATTGATTAATAGTTAATCTAAGGGATTGGTATAACTTAACTCTGGTCTTAAATTTCCAGGGTGAATTTTTGAGTATTACGGAGAAAGAGATGACGGCTCGAACAGGTTCTGAATTGGAATCACCAGAAAAAGGTGCGGTTGAAGATGTGACTGCTGACTTTAATGTATTTCAGCAAGCCTTAGCGGGTTCACAAATGTTGTTTGTAGCATTTGGTGCATTGGTCTTAATGCCATTAATCACCGGACTTGATCCAAATGTTGCCTTGTTCACCGCTGGTATTGGTACTTTATTGTTCCACTTAGTGACCAAAGGACAAGTGCCAATATTTTTAGCCTCTTCATTTGCCTTCATTGCTCCTATTGCCTACGGCATTCAAACCTGGGGAATTCCCGGAACGATGTCCGGATTGTTTGCAGCCGGTGTTGTTTATATGCTGATGTCCTATGCGGTTAAGCTCAAAGGGGTTGATTTTATCCATCGTTTATTACCTCCCGTGGTGGTTGGACCGGTGATCATGGTGATTGGTTTAAGCCTTGCTCCCGTTGCCGTTAATATGGCGCTGGGTAAAGCGGGTGATGGCAGTTTTGTGTTAATAGAACAAAATACCGCAATGATTATCTCTTTCTCCTCACTGATCTGTACTTTATTAGTTGCGACCAAAGCAAAAGGCGTTTTTAAGTTACTGCCTATTCTTTCGGGGGTGGTGCTTGGTTATACGCTGTCATTTTTCCTTGGTGTGCTTGATTTTGCTCCCGTTGGTAATGCGGCTTGGTTGAGTCTTCCTAACTTTGTCGCGCCTGAATGGAACTGGCAAGCAGTTTTATTTATGGTGCCGGTAGCAATAGCGCCTGCAGTTGAACATGTTGGAGATATTCTTGCCATTAGTAATGTAACCGGGAAAGATTTTCTGAAAAAACCTGGTTTACACCGTACTTTGTTTGGCGATGGTTTGGCAACTAGTGCAGCTTCTTTATTTGGCGGTCCCCCCAATACGACTTATTCCGAGGTGACTGGTGCTGTGATGTTAACGCGTAACTTTAATCCCAAAATAATGATTTGGGCTGCCGTTATTGCGATTTTCTTGGCTTTTATTGGTAAATTTGGTGCTCTATTACAAACCATTCCTTCGGCTGTTATGGGCGGTATTATGATCCTATTATTCGGGACTATTGCGTCGGTTGGATTAAATACCTTAATCCGGCATAAAGTTGATCTGTCCAACGCGCGTAATTTATGTATTGTTTCTGTCGTTTTGGTTTTTGGAATAGGTGGAATGGCCTTTGACTTTGGTGGTTTTAGTCTGCAGGGCGTCAGTTTATGTGCACTTGTGGCGATACTTTTGAATCTTCTTTTACCCAAGACAATTTCATAAATTAAATTTTATTACTATAAAACGTAATATTTCAGAAATGGAGTATTACGTTTATTTAAAGCCTATTTTAAAATAAAAATATCGAATCAATCAGTTATGATTATAAGTCCGCGTGATTTTTCTCCCTTCTATTTAAACCTTTCCTAAAAAGTCTACAGCACTCCCTAAGTGAACTATTATTAAATCATACTGTAACTTTGGAGGGGTAATCATGAATAAATTGCCTATCTTTTGGTTTTTAATTTCAATGTTTTTCAGTTTTACTGCCAGCGCTAAAGAAGTTTGGGTTATTCCCATTCAGGGCGCTATTGGCCCTGCGACCTCTGATTATATAGAGCGGGAGTTTGAATTAGCGCAGCAGCAAGACGTCTCTTTACTGATTCTTAAAATGGACACGCCGGGTGGCTTAGATTCAGCTATGCGCAGTATTATTCGAAATATTACTTCCTCAACTGTTCCCGTTGCCACTTGGGTCGGCCCCAACGGTGCGCGCGCAGCAAGTGCCGGTACCTATATTTTATTAGCTAGCCATATTGCTGTAATGGCAAATGCAACCAATCTTGGCGCAGCCACGCCCGTTGCTATTGGTCTTTCCGGACCGGATAGTTCGCCTAGTGATGAAAATGCACCGTCAAAGCCGGAAGACGCTGAAAAGAACCAGCAGGTCAGCGCCAAAACGACACTTGAAAAGAAAGCGATTAATGATGCCAGTGCCTATATTAAAGGCTTGGCAAAACTGCATGGTCGTAACGAACAGTGGGCGGAAAAAGCGGTCAGGGAAGCTGCCAGTATCGATGCACAAACAGCATTAGCGGAGAATGTTATTGATTTTATTGCCGATGATCTTGAACAAGTGATAAAGCTTGCCGATGGCCGGGAAATTATATTATTGGGTAATCATACAACGCTATCATTAGATGGGGTCAGCCTTATCGAGCGCACACCTGATTGGCGTTATTCTTTTTTGGCGACTATTACCAACCCTAATATCGCTTATATATTACTGTTAATTGGTATCTATGGATTATTACTTGAATTTTACAATCCCGGTGGTGGGCTCCCCGGTATTTTGGGAGGGATCTGCTTAGTGCTGGCAATGTACGCGATGCAGATGTTACCGATAAATTATGCCGGATTAGCTTTGATTTTACTGGGGCTTTTATTACTTGTAGGTGAAGCCTTTAGCCCAAGTTTTGGTGTTTTGGGCCTTGGCGGGGTTGTCTCATTTATACTGGGTTCCATTTTTCTTATGGACAGTGACTTACCGGAATATCAAATTGCTAAGCCTCTGATTATTGCCGTATCACTGTTATCGGCTGCTTTTATTCTGTTGATGATTGCGCTGTTATTAAAAGTCAGACAGAAAAAAGTCACTACGGGGGTAGATTGTTTGGTTGGCAGGCTTGCTACTGTAAAAGATGATTTTGATAGAGGCCAGGGCTGGGTTGAGGTAGCAGGTGAGAGTTGGCACGCATCCAGCGCTGATAGTTTATTGGCAGGGCAAAAAGTACGCATTCAACAAGTCAGTGGATTAAACCTGGTTGTCTGTGTGAATGATATTGAAAGTCACGGAATAAAACCAGTATAAAACTTGTGTCCATTAATAAGGAGAAAGATGATGATGACTTATAGTATAATCGGTGGTTTTATTTCCATCTTAGTAATCGCGTTCCTCTTTAGCATGTTCAAAGTATTACGTGAATATGAGCGTGGTGTGGTTTATTTTCTTGGGCGTTTTCAGGAAGTGAAGGGCCCGGGATTGGTTATTTTAATTCCTGTTATTCAGCAAATGGTAAGAGTTGATCTGCGAACAATCGTTTTAGACGTACCCACTCAAGATTTAATCACACGTGATAACGTCTCGGTTAAAGTTAATGCAGTTGTCTATTTTCGAGTCGTGGATCCGCAGATGGCTATCAACAATGTAGAAAGTTATTTTGAGGCAACCAGTCAATTATCACAAACGACTTTAAGGTCGGTGTTAGGGCAACATGAACTTGATGAGTTGCTCGCTGAACGGGACCGTTTGAATAAAGACATACAAGTTATTCTCGACAAACAAACGGATAATTGGGGCATAAAAATAGCAACGGTTGAAGTTAAACATGTCGATCTTGATGATAGTATGATCCGAGCGTTAGCCAAACAAGCTGAGGCGGAGCGTGTCAGACGGGCAAAAGTTATTCATGCAACGGGTGAATTCGAAGCCTCTGAAAAATTGCAGCAGGCTGCAATGGTTTTAAGTAAAGCGCCTAATGCGATGCAGTTAAGATATATGCAAACGTTAACTGAAATTGCGAATGAGAGAACGTCCACTATTATCTTCCCTATGCCGATTGATTTGTTGGATAACTTAAAAGATATTATTAAAGAAAAAAATCCAAATTAGTATATAAAGAGAGGCAGCGAGCAAAGTTAAATAATCTCTATACTATTAATACAGATTAAAGACAGACTCATAGGGCACTATGACATTACTTCTTTTTTATATTTTTATTGCCATTGGTATTTCTTTTTTATGCTCACTATTGGAGGCGGTGTTATTGTCCATCACGGCAACCTTTATTGAGCAGGTCAAGGAAACCAATAAACGTGCCGGCAAGGTATTGGCAAATACCAAGTTAAATATTGACCAGTCTATTTCCAGTATCCTTATTTTAAATACGTTCGCTCATACAATGGGGGCCGCTGGCGTTGGCGCGCAGGCTATTCGGGTTTTTGGTGAAAAGTGGGAATCCTTAGTTGCATTATTATTAACCCTGGCTATTTTGTACCTATCCGAAATTATACCCAAAACATTAGGGGTTACCTTTTGGCGTCAACTTGCCATTCCTGCCGCATATATTATTCGCTTTCTGGTTTATTTTATTTATCCATTAGTTTGGCTGTCGACACGTTTGACCGGCTTGTTCCATCGTCATGGAAATGAAAATATCAGCCGTGAAGAGGTCTTGGCATTTGCAGCCTTGAGTTATCAAGTGGGAGGGATTGAAACGCAAGAGAAGCTGTTAGTCGAAAATATTTTTAAATTACGCGATGCCAAGGTAAAAGATATTTTAACCCCGCGTACTATGGTGCATGCTTTGCCTGAATCGACAACGGTTGAGCAGGCATTAGCTTTGGATAAAACGGCTATTTTCACTCGTATTCCCGTTTATGCTGAGACTATTGATAATATCACCGGGTTTATTATTAAGGGTCAACTCTATGAAAGTGAGCGGCGAGGGCAGGGGGCTATACGACTAAAGGAGATTAAATCTCCTATTTATCGAATATCTGGAGAGTTCCCACTTTTGAATCTATTTGATATTTTTATTAAACGCCGGGAACATCTTTTTTTAGTTGAAGATAAATTCGGTCAAACTTCAGGTGTTGTTACCTTAGAAGATGCGGTAGAAAGTTTACTTGGCCGTGAAATCGTGGATGAAAGTGACCAAGTTGCAGATCTACAGAAACTTGCCAAAGAAAATTACCGACAAAGCTTACGTAATAAAAAGGGGGGTAGAGAGCGCTAAAAGCGGCTGTGATAAACCCTATATGCATGCTTTATTTTATCTTTTGAAACTTATATAATTTAAAGTAGGTCTGTTTATGTCAATATATCTTACTTTGCTGCTCTGTTTAGGGTTAAAGTAAATGCATAAAAGTAAGCTCTTGATGATAGTCATTGGCCTAAAGTAAGTGATTTTAATAATATCTGTTGTGTGCTATTTTACTGGAAAATTTTATTTCAACGGATGACTTAATAACAGAGAGTAGTGTAACTCATTATGATCCATTGAGCGCTCTTATAGGCATTTTCAAAGCAATAAAAGAAAGACCAGATACTTGTATTGAGCCTTATGAAACGATTTACTGAAGCTGGCGATGTTAGCAAGGTCGAAGAGAAGACTGACCAAAATACCATAATCTACCAGTAGAGATATTTACAATATGTTTAGACTATTTAATAAAGTTTGGAAACCATGCGCTAAGGCTTTTCATGCTTCTCAAGAGTTCCAGCAACGAATTTGGGTTGTCAGTATTCAACAGGGCGAACAGCAGAAAAATAGTGCTTTTAATAATACCTATTTGATCAATGAAGATAGTTTCGATACGCCGATGCATTGGATGTATGACAAAGGCTATTCAGCAGGAGATATTAAAAAAGTCGACAAGATGCAACGTTCACAGGTGCTTGTAATCGAGTTTGAAAATTACATACATAGTCTGATACGGGTTAAGTAGAGGCCTGCAGAAAATTTTGTGCAGGCTTGGATTTATGTGCAGTTAAAGTTCACAGAGCAGCTTCTAAAATTTTACGTGATCGGCTTAAATCGATGTTAGCATGTTCCCCCAATGCAACCATTCCATGTTTTTTTAAACTATTTAAAATCACTTCAATGGACGATCTTTCAAGCCCCGCATGATTGAGGCTTGTTGGCGCATTCATGATGGTGAAAAAATGAATTGTTTCGGCAATTGCCTGGTTTATGCGTTGCTCAATTGAACCTTCAGTAATAGCAAAAACTCTTTCGCCATATTGTAATAATTTTTCTTCCTTTTCGACCCTGCATATATTCATTACTGCGGGTAAAATAATACTTAAACTGCGTGCATGGTCAATACCATAATTACCGGTAAGCTCATGTCCAATACTATGCGATGTCCAATCTTGCGGCACACCGGCACCAATTAAACCGTTTAATGCCTGCGTTGCACTCCACATTATATTTACTCTAACGGCCAGATCATTCGGTGTTTTTAATACTTTTGGACCTTCTTCGAGCAAATTCAATAATAGAGCTTCTGCAAAACGATCTTGTACTTTGGCATTAACCGGATAAGTGAGGTATTGCTCCATGACATGGACAAAGGCGTCGACAACACCATTGGCACTTTGACGTGGTGATAAGCTTAACGTTGTGGTGGGATCTAAAATTGCAAAAGCCGGGCGAACCAGCGGTGAATTAAAAGCAAGTTTGTCGTGATCTCGAGTAACAACTGCGTTGCCGTTACTTTCAGATCCTGTTGCGGGCAGCGTTAGTATACAGCCTAAAGGAAGCGCACTATTAACCGCCGCCTGTGCTTCCAAAATATCCCAACACTCAGGACCTTCAAATTTGCAGGCCGCCGCAATAAATTTTGTGCCGTCAATGACAGAACCACCGCCAACGGCTAATAGATAATCAAAATCTTCCGCTTTGATTAATGCAACGGCTTTAAGCAACGTATCATATTTAGGGTTTGGTTCAATGCCGGAGAATTCACCCCAGTTATAATCTGCCAAGGCATTCTTAACCTGATCATAAACACCATTATTTTTAATGGAGCCTCCGCCATAAAGCACTAATACTTTCTTGCCTTTTGGTATTTCAGAGGTGATTTTGCTAATCTGACCTTCGCCAAAATGAATACGTGTGTTATTAAAAAAAGTAAAATTATCCATGCCTATCTCCATTTAATAAATTGCAACTTGAGATAATATCCGTGAAGGTTAATTAACATTAGCAGTTAATATCAAATACAGTTGCATTTTTTTCAATCCTTTTAAGGACCTATTATTTAAATGTGTTAATTTTTTTAATTTTTGGGCCATGTGATTAAAAGGAAAGATATAACTTAACTGTGCAGTTGTGTTCGTTGTTTATTGACTTGAATGGTATTGAGCATTTTAAGAGAAAGGTTAATCAACAGATTGTTATCATTAACCCTTCTCTGAAAAATTAAAAATCAACTGCTATGGCGTTCCTGTAATTTATCAGCAACGTCGGATAGTTGTAAACCTTCATTTTGTAATAATACGGTGAGATGATATAAAAGATCGGCACTTTCACAAGTTAATTCATCCATATCTTTGGCCATTGCAGCAAGCGCAACCTCAACACCTTCTTCTCCCACTTTTTGGGCGATACGTTTTGTTCCTCGCGCATAGAGACTTGCAGTATAGCTGCTTTTTGGATCAGCATCTTTGCGTCCGGCTACGATTTTTTCTAAATCGGCAATGAAAGTGAGTGCTGGTTGTAATTCACCTTTAAAGCAGCTTTCTGTGCCCAGATGACAGGTTGGGCCAACGGGATCAACGATAGCCAACAGGGTATCATTATCACAGTCGGTGCTGATTTCTAGAACATTTAAAAAGTGACCAGACTCTTCCCCTTTACACCATAAACGCTGTTTGGTGCGGCTGAAAAAAGTCATTTTCCCGCTTGTCAGGGTTGCGGCTAACGCTTCTTGGTTTACATAACCCAACATTAATACTTTACCGGAGGTGCGGTTTTGCACAATAACCGGCATGAGGTTATCAACTTTTGTCCAATCAAGTCCGTTAAGCTGCTCTTCATTCATTAATACATTACTCATAATCTGATCTCAACCTGCTGTGTTTTAAGGTAAGCTTTTAACTCACCAATATTAATTATCTGTTTGTGGAATACACTCGCTGCCAGAGCGCCATCAACATCTGCCTGGTTAAATACGTCGGCAAAATGAATCATTTCACCTGCGCCACCAGAAGCAATTAACGGTACATTACAAACTGCACGTGCTTGGGCGAGTTGGTCGATATCGTAACCGCCACGAACGCCGTCCTGATTCATCACATTCAGTACAATTTCACCTGCTCCGCGTGATTGCACCTCTTTGATCCAATCAAAAGTATTCCATTTAGTGGTGACCGTGGCATGCTCGCTACCGGTAAATTGCTTAACCTGGTATAAACCCGTTTCCGCATCATAGTAGCTGTCGATTCCAATGACGATACACTGCACGCCAAATTTTTCGCTAAGACGGTTGATTAAACTCGGATCTGCAAGCGCCGGACTGTTAATCGATACTTTATCTGCGCCAAATTCTAATATACGTCGTGCGTCATCGATAGTCTTGATACCACCGGCTACGCAAAAGGGAATATCAATCACTTCGGCAACGCGGCTTACCCAGCTTTTATCTACCACACGGGCATCTGAACTAGCAGTGATATCGTAGAAAACTAGCTCGTCAGCGCCTTCTTCCGCGTAACGTTTTGCCAGAGGGACAATATCACCAATAATCTCGTGATTACGAAATTGTACACCTTTTACGACTTGCCCGTCTTTAACATCAAGGCAGGGAATTATGCGTTTTGCCAGCATTTGATTGCCTCCTTCACATTAAATTTACCTTCGAGCAGCGCACGGCCGACAATCATACCGGACGCACCGGAGCGGGCAACGGCGGTAATGTCATTCAATGAGCCGATTCCACCCGATGCCTGCCAGGCTACCTGCGGGTAGGCTGCGGCCATTTCTTTGTAAAGGTCAACGTTGGAACCGGTTAGGGTACCGTCTTTGGAGATATCAGTGCAAAGTACATGTTTCAGGCCAACGGCTAAGTAAGTCTCCAGTAGAGATTCAATGCTTTGCCCACTGGCTTCCTGCCAGCCGGAAACGGCCACAATTTTGTTACCCTGTGCGTCGATGTTGATATCCAGTGCCAGCACAATACGCTCTGCACCGTATTTTTTCATCCAACCGGCTACCATAGCCGGTTCTTTAACCGCGGTAGAGCCGATAACCACACGCTGTGCGCCTGCATCTAAGAGATCTTTTACGTCCTGCTCGGTGCGCACGCCACCGCCAATCTGAATTTTAGCCGGCGTATTGGCAATCAGGCTGGTGATCACATTGAGCTGACGTTTAGTGACGTCTTTGGCGCCATCAAGATCCACAAGGTGTAACCACTCTGCGCCATCCTGATTGTAGATGGTAAACTGGCTTTGCGGATCATCACTGTAAACCGTTTTTTGTGCGTAATCACCTTGATATAAACGCACGACTTTGCCATCGATCAGATCGAGTGCTGGGATAATCATATTAAAGCTCCAGAAAGTTTTTAATCAGTTGTGCGCCGGTTTTACCCGAGCGTTCAGGGTGGAACTGCACCCCGTAAAAATTATCTTTATTAACGGCAGCAGTAAACGGCGTACCGTACTCGCAACTGGCAATGGTATTGTCATTGACGGGTAGGGCATAACTGTGCACAAAATAGAAGTAACTGCCCGCAGGAATATCTTTAAACAACGGGTCATCAAGTTTAGGCGTGACTTGATTCCAGCCCATATGCGGGGATCTAAGTGGCGCAACATCCATCTTTTCGATATGGCCTTCCACTATTCCCAGTGTTTTAATAATGGGTTGATCACCAAAGCCTTCTTCAGAGGCGCTGGCCAACATCTGCATTCCTAGACAGATCCCTAAAACAGGCTGAGTCAGGCTTTTAATCGGTTCAACTAAATTACGCTCAATGAGGTTGGCCATCGCTTCTTTAGCGGTGCCGACGCCCGGTAGAAAGAGTTTATCTGCCTGCTGTAAAATGGCCGGATCTTTACTGACCGTGACCTTATAACCGAGACGTTCAATGGCAAATTTAACCGAGGAGAGGTTAGCGCATCCCGTATCAATAATGACTATCTTCATAAAACACCTTTGCTTGAAGGTAAGTCGGTTCCCACTACTTGTATAGATTGGCGCAGGGTACGGCCGAATGTTTTAAATAAACCTTCAACCATATGATGCGCATTACCGTTCTCAACTTCAAGGTGTAACGTCGCGCCCAGCGCTTGTGCTAAGGAATAGAAAAAGTGTTCAACCATTTCCGTTGACATAGTGCCGACTAATTCACGTGGAAATTGCGCTTTAAATTTAAGGAATGGTCGGCCGGATAAATCCAACGTACAACTGGCTTTTGTTTCATCCATGGGTAATACAAATCCAAAACGACCTATACCGCGTTTGTCTCCGAGCGCCTCTTTTAAGGCCTCGCCAAGCGCCAGAGCGGTATCTTCAACACTATGATGATCGTCTATGTGTAAATCACCCTTAACCCGTACATCCATCTGAAAACCGCCGTGGGTGGCAATTTGATCTAACATGTGGTCAAAGAAGCCCATGCCGGTATCAATATGGTTTTCACCGGTATTATCTAAATCCACGGTGACATTAATATCGGTTTCTTTAGTTGTACGGGTAACGGATGCCGTACGGCCTTTGCTGGTTAACTGTTTAACAATTGCATTCCAGCCACAGGTTTCTCGGTTGTACATAATGCCGGTGATACCCATATTTTCAGCAAGCTGGATATCGGTTATACGATCGCCAATGACATAGGAATGTGCAAAATCGATGCGTCCCGATTTTAGGTATTCGCTGACCATCCCCAAATGGGGTTTACGGCAGCTGCAGTTATCTGCTGGGAAGTGCGGACAAAGCAGAGTGGCTTCAAACTTAACACCTTGCGAGGCAAAGATTTCGATCATTTTATTTTGCGGAATATCAAAATCACACTGCGGGTAACTGTCGGTTCCCAGACCATCCTGGTTTGACACTATGACCAAAATATAACCGGCGTCTTGTAATGTCAGTAAACTTGGAATGACATTGGCTTCAAAGATCAGTTTTTCTAAACTATCAACCTGTTTGTCGCTGATCGGCTCATCAATTAACGTACCATCACGGTCGATGAATAGAAATTTTTGTTTACTCATTATTTATTTCCTATAGCGAATTTAAGGTGGTTAATGTTGCCTGCATTTCAGCTTCGGTGCCGATAGTAATGCGAATACAGTTTTCCAGTCGCGGCTTGTTGGCAAAGTCGCGCATAATGATGCCGTCTTTGGCAAAGGCTGCGAATACTTTTGCTGAGTCTTTAAAGCGCACCAGTAAAAAGTTACCGGTTGCCTGAAAAATCTCGCTGACACAATCAACGTTCTGCAGTGCCTTTTGTAACAGTTGGCGGTTGTTATTAAGTATTTTAACGCGCTCCAACATAACCGTTAAGCCGCTGCTTGAAAGAGCTTGTATGGCTATCTGAGCAACTGGAGCGGGCACCGGATAAGGCGCAATAACTTTTGACAACATTTCAATAACCGCTTCCTGCGCCAGAGTAAAACCACAGCGAATAGCGGCCAGGGCAAAGGCCTTTGACAGGGTCCGGGTGATCACCAGGTTTTCATATTGTGCGATCAAATCTGCCTGGCTTAATTC
This sequence comes from Psychromonas sp., assembly GCF_047632955.1. Classification (GTDB taxonomy): domain Bacteria; phylum Pseudomonadota; class Gammaproteobacteria; order Enterobacterales; family Psychromonadaceae; genus Psychromonas. The sequence goes on from NZ_JBLIED010000005.1 coordinate 54,013, forward strand.
TGAACAAAATTCGATATAGGCTTCATCTGCGACAATTAACGCTTTACCTTCTGTTGCCTGCAGCAATGCGATCAGTTTCTGTCTGTCGAGCATATTACCGGTGGGGTTGTTAGGTGCGCATAGGAATACTAATTTAACCTGACTGCCGGCTTTGGTCACCGCGTGTTCAACGGCTTGATAATCAACATCAAAGTTATCTGCTAAGGGCACCTCTTCAATCGCAACACCACAGGTTTCAGCACTGATTGCATACATGCCGTAGGTTGGCGGGCAGATTAAAATGCTGTCAGATCCTGGCTCACAAAAGGTGCGGATCAGTATTTCAATACTTTCATCGGCGCCGCGGGTGCTTAAAACCTGGCTGTGCTTAACGCTTGCATAGTCTGCATAGGCAGAAATGAGAGAGGGGGGTTGAAATTCTGGATAACGATTGAGTTTGCTGGAGTCGAGTTGATATTCATTACAGTCGGGGGATTCATTGGCATTTAACCAAACGTCTCCTTTGCCTCCAATACGACGTGCAGAAAGGTAAGGTGTTAATGCTTGCACCGTTTCACGGGCAAGGAGTTTAATGCTGCTCATGTATTTTATTCCCTTGCGAATAATTTCTGATGTCCGTGGGCAAATGTTTTCAACACTAAATATTTGCCCAAAATTATTAAAAATTAACTGTATTATACCCAAACTACTTGAAGATGCGGATTTCTGTATCTTTAAATGATTTGGGTATATCTACAGGCGGCTATTTTGTACTGTTTAATTTATCAACACGGATAGTAACTGCGCGTTTATGTGCCGTTAATCCTTCTGCATCTGCAAGACAGGTAACCGTAGGAGCTAAATTAAGCAAGCCTTCTTTGGTTAACTCCTGCACAGTATAACGTTTAACAAAGTCTGCTAAGCCTAAACTCGAATAGGTACGAGTATAACCATAGGTAGGTAACACATGGTTTGTGCCACTGGCATAATCACCCACAGACTCCGGCGTCCAGGCGCCAAGGAAGATTGAACCGGCATTTTTCAGTTTCGGCTGCAATGAGCGTGGTGAGTTAGTTTGTACAATCAGATGCTCGGGAGCATAACGGTTAGATATTTGAGCCGCTTGATCAAGATTTTCACAAATAATACTGACACTGTTGGCGATCGCTTTTGAGGCGATATCCCGACGTTCTAAAACAGCCAGTTGCTGGTTAATTTCAATGGCGGTTTGCTCTGCAATCGCAATACTGGGAGTTACTAGTATGGATTGTGAGTCATGACCGTGTTCAGCTTGAGAGAGCAAATCTGCGGCGATAAAAGCGGGATCAGCATTCTCATCGGCAATCACCAATACTTCAGAAGGACCCGCCGGCATATCAATGGCAGCTCCGGCAAAATCATTACTGACCTGACGTTTTGCTTCGGTAACAAAGGCATTACCGGGGCCAAAAATTTTATCAACGGCGGCAATGGTCTCAGTGCCGTAGGCTAAAGCGGCTATTGCCTGCGCACCACCGACGGTATAAATTTCATCTACGCCACAGAGAGAGGCGGCATATAAAATTTCATCAGCCAATGGAGGCGGCGAGCACAGTACTAAGCGGCTGCAACCGGCAATTTGTGCCGGTGCTGCTGTCATAATAACGGTTGAAGGTAGCGGGGCGCTGCCACCGGGGATATAAAGGCCAACTGATTCAATGGCTTGAGTGTGCATTTCACAGACCACTCCGGGCATGGTTTCAACGCGGATCACATCCTGCACTTGTGCCTGATGAAATTTAACCACCTGGTTATAAGCGGTACGGATAGCCGTTTTAATGTCATCACCTAAACGTGCGCTCGCCTGCTTAATTTGTGCTTCTGAGATGGTAAAGTTTTCGCCATCTAATTTGTCAAAACGTTTGGTGTAATCTAATAGAGCACCATCGCCTTTAATACGAACATCAGAAATTATTTCAGAGACAGTTGTTTTCAGACCGGCAGAGTCCGCCATTGCAGGACGAGCAAGCAGTGCTGTTTGTTGCTCATCTGATAAATCTAACCAGTTAACTGTCCGCATTTTAGTTTGCATGCCTACTCCATCATTTTTTCAATGGGTAACACTAGAATAGAGCTCGCGCCTAATGTTTTAAGCTGCTCCATTGTTTCCCAAAATAAGTTTTCTTTGCTGACCACGTGCAGGGCGACATGGTCACTGCTGCCTGCAAGCTGCATCACCGTTGGTTGCTCTGAACCCGGTAATAGCGACTTGATTGCTTCTAAATTAGCGGTTGGTGCATGCAACATGATGTATTTACATTCTTTAGCCGATTGCACCCCATCAATACGGGTTAAAATACGATTGACTAAATCTTGCTTTAGTTGGTTTAATGGTTCAGCCCGCTGGATTAAAACAGCCGTTGAACGATAGATAACTTCAACTTCTTTAAGACCATTTGCTTCCAGCGTTGCACCGGTTGAAACAAGATCACAAATTGCATCGGCAAGGCCCGCACGCGGGGCAACTTCAACGGATCCGGTCAACATACAAGAAGTATAAGGGATTTTAGCTTCTTCCATGAAACGTTTAAGGATATGAACGTAAGTGGTTGCGATGCGTAAATTTGCAAGTGATTGCACACCTTGATAGTCAAAATCATTATCAACCGCAAGTGAGAAACGACAGGCACCAAAAGCTAATTCTTTAACTACTTTATGTGCGGTGGGCTCTTTTGCCACTGCACGCATCATGTTTTCTTCTTCAAGTACATTTTGACCGATAAAACCAAGGTCAACCACACCATCCATTATTAAGCCTGGAATATCGTCATCGCGCACGCGCAGAATATCAATAGCCATATTGTCACTGTGTGCAATCAAGCGCTGGGTATTGAGGTTAACTTTTACACCACAAGCTTTTAATAACTTAACGGTATCTTCACTTAAACGACCTTTCTTCTGTATTGCAATTCTTAAACGCTGCTCTGGCATTATTTTTTTCCTTGTCCTATAAACTAAAAAACCCTCGGGAGGTGAAACTTCCGGGGGTTTATTTTTTTGGTAACCACTGGAAGAACGCAAAAATTCTCCCAAGAATAAGATCCTGAAAGATTAGGTAATATGATGGTGGTGCGATTTCAGAATGATTTTTTTCATGGTTACATAATTCTCTATTGATTAAGTGTCTATAGATTAACAATCTCGTTATTAAAAGTGAACTGTTTTTTGTGTATATTAACTATTAATAGAGAACCATTGTGTGGTTTAGTGGTTATTGCTCAGCCATTAGCGCATTTTGTGGTTCGCTGTTCGACTCTAATGCTTCTATTCTTGCACGCTCTGCTTTAGAAACATATTTAGGTTTTAAACCCGGATTCTTTTTAGCATTCATTCGCTTGATGCGTTTATCAAGAATGCTGTTTAATTTTTTCTTTCTGTTCATCTCTTTTTCCGTACTTATCTATGATGGGTGCATTGTAAAGATCTGCCTAAATAAACACAAGTTAAAGAAAATATTGCGAACATTAAATAACCTTTCTATACAGGCTTAATTATTTAACTAAGCCTGTATAGAGAGGTTTTTTACCGATACAATAAGCGCTGTATATTTTTTACGGAAAAACAGGGGAACGGCCGATGCTTATTGATAATAATAAAACCTCATGCCCATTTTGCGATGGCGTTAATGAGTGTATGGCAGAAAGTGCATCACCTTGCTGGTGTTTTGAGGTGCGAATACCCAAATCATTGATGGCTTTACTGCCGGTCGGGTTTATCGGTAAATCATGTATCTGCCAGACTTGTATTAATACTTTTAAAGAAAATGAAAATTTATTTAAACAAAAATATTCTTTTAAATCAGATTCGAAAAATAACCTTGACTGAGCAGTAAGCCGCGGATAAATCGCAGTTTTCTATCTATAACAGTTATCTATAACAGTTACAAAGACTCGCTATTTTAATGCTTTAAATTCAAGCGAATATTTTCCCAAATTTTTATATTCTATTTCCGTCACTCGATCAAATTGCACTTTGACAACACCCGCATAGGAGCCGGTGATTATCGCTTCTCCTGCCTTAAAGTCCGTGCCGCGTTTGCTCATAAAATTAATTAACCAATAGATTGGGCTTTGCGGAAAAATGTTAGGATGCTTACCGCTAAATTGCTGGCTCTGTGCTCCCTGTTTAAAACTAACCTTTATATCACTTGCCGCATAGGCCTGCGATTTAGTAATTTCAGGGCCAATGAATAAACCTTGATTTGATAAACCATCGGCTAATTTTTCATAAAAGGACGCATCACAATCATTGGCAAAACGGCTCTGTATTAATTCTAGTGCCATATGGCAGCTGGCAATAGCTGCATCTATTTGCTGTTCACTGTAATCCTTTTGCTGGGCAGGTAAATCTTCGCCTAATACAAAAGCAATTTCCGGTTCAAGCTGCGCCAGGCTGTCGTCGGCGAATAGAAAACATTGTGCGCCGCGTTGAATAGTATCGGTAAAGATCGGGGCAACAATGAATTGATCTTTCCCTAAAGGGTGCAGACATTTCCATCCACCCACCTGATCTGCACGTTGTGCGATCATTTGTTGCTGTATTTGTAAGGCATCCTCACTTGAATTGGGACGAAACTGTTCAGCCAGTCGGCCCCTTTTTACGCCTGCTTTGCGTGCCTTTAATAACGCTGTTGCTGCTTGTGAAAATTTAATCTCTGTCATGTTACTGACCTCTAGTGCTAGCGGGTAATGAGCGTATCGATTGGATTAAAAACGTTAATAAGATAAACAGGATGCTGAGAATCGATTCATAAAAAGTAAAGCACTAACATGTTTTTTAATGTGCATTTATGCAAAAGCGTTAAAGAGGTCTCTTTAACGCCTTTGGGCATGAGTATAAAGCAGGCTAGATAATTTTTTTTGCTTTTAAGCACTGTTTTTAAACGCTTTTAAACCTTGTTTTTAAACATAGAACTGATGGCTACAATCACAAACAACAGTGTGTAGATTGAAAAGCTGACAATTAACCATTGCGGCATGGAATAATCTAAAAATTTCCAGACGATATCAGAGCAGTCTCCCGTGGGATTAAATAACCATGGAAGCCATTCATGTAAAGGTGCCCAGCTCGGGAAATTAGGGAAAAAATCACAGGTAAAAAAGGGAGAAGGGTGCATTTGATAATCCGTATGTTGTATCGCTAATAAAGTCCCCCAAACGGCACTTATTCCCCATAATAAAAAAGCAGTCAAACGAATCAAAACACTTTTTGGCGCACTGGCGCCGATTAAACCTGCGAATAAAATACCAAGCATGGCAAGACGTTCGTAAACGCACATAACGCAGGGCTCAAGACGCATCACGTGCTGAAAATATAAAGCACATAATTCAAGGGATAGCGCGCTTGCTGCCAATAATAACCAGGACCAACGCTGCTTGGAGATCGTTTTTAAAATTGCTAACACAAAGATTCCTAATACCAAAAAATAGAGTAACCTAACTTTATCATTTAGAAGGGTTAAATGAAAAGATTTCAACGCCATAATATTTATAAATTATTAAGCGAATATAATAAACTAATTCGCTGTGCTCATTAAAATAGCTGTATTTTTACACAGTATTCGTACAGAGACCCTTCTTTGACTGTTGATGCTTGATTTACATGGATAAAGGACCTGTTTTGTCTATTAACCTCTGTGTTACTATAGAAAGATAAAAAGTAAGGGTGAACATTTATATGGTAAAAAACATAAAAGGGCCTGCAGACATCGCTGAGCAGTATTTGATAGAATCCATTTGGAATGGCTCTATACCAGTACATTCAGCATTGCCGGCTGAACGCGTGCTGGCCGATAAAATAGGTGTGACGCGCACAACGCTGCGTGAAGTTTTGCAGCGTATGTCTAAAGACGGCTGGATTACTATTTGCCATGGTAAGTCAACAAAAGTAAATGATTTTTGGGAAACCTCAAGTTTAAATGTTTTAAGTACTATTACCCGCCTTGATATTGAGCGGCGGGCAGATTATATTGACCAGCTTATGTCAGTACGTACTAATGTCAGTGCCATTATTTTACGCATGGCTGCCAAGAATAATGCAAAAAGTGTGCTTTCTTTTTTAGATAAAGTACCTTCGATTGATGCCAGCAGTGAAGAGTTCACCGAATTTGATTACCGTTTTTATCATCAGGTTGCGGTTTCCTCCAATAATATGATTTATGTTCTGATTCTAAATGGATTACAGGACTTGTATCGTCGGGTTGGCGGTTTTTATTTTTCAAATACCGAGGCAAAATCTATTGCCCTGGATTTTTACTCTGACATTAAAGTTGTATTGGAGAAAGGGGAGATACATCAGATCATGCAGGTTGTGCGCGATTCGGCTTTCGCCAGCGGTAAAATTTGGCTGCATTTACGTCATCAGCTTCCCGATGACTTTCTGGATTAAATAAACTAAATTAATTTTTCATTCTTTTTTATAACAGGATAACTCTTTTGTCTAAAAACAACTTTCTTAACCGGCTCTCCGGTGCACAAAAATTATTAGAAGTCGGAATAATCACCTGTGCGTTTGTCTGCGTTTTTATCAGTATTTCATTGCTCACCTTTTCACCGGTTGATCCGAGTTGGTCACAACAACAGTGGGTGGCAGAAATTCACAATTCGGGTGGTCGGGTTGGTGCCTGGATAGCAGATATTCTCTTTTATGGTTTTGGATTACTCGCCTATTTTGTCCCTGTACTGATTGGTGTTTTTGCCTGGATGTTTTTATGGAAACCAAAATTTAGTTTGGATATTGATTTTTTGAATCTCGGATTACGTATTATCGGGTTTATCTTTACGGTGTTTAGTACTACAGCATTAGCTTCTCTGAACTTTGATGATTATCATTATTACCCCTCCGGTGGTTTGGTGGGCGACATTATTGCGCAAAGCATGTCCGGTTTTTTTAGTTTGTTAGCAGTGAATTTTATTCTGTTAACCTTGCTTGTTTCAGGCACAACGCTGTTACTCGGTTTTTCCTGGCTTAGTTTAATCGATAGTACCGGGGCTGTTGTTATTATTATGTTTACCTGGCTGATAACATTGCCAGAACGCTTTTCACTGTGGCGGAACAATCGCAAAGCAGAAAAGCTATTAAGGCTTAATGAAAATGCGCCGAATCGAAGTGTACCAAAAAATAAGCGTAAAATGGCGCTTGAGCAGCGAGCAGCTTCTAAACTCGCTGCAAAAAAAACGCCTGCTGATAAAGTTTTTGAGTTCCCTGATGATGCAGATGTTGATAATTCATCCTTTGACGATTCAACTTTTGATGATGCAAACAGTGATCAGCAATATTTCGATGCCCCCTTTGATATCGACTTTGTTGAAGATGATCAAAAGGATTTACCGGATTTTTCATTTGCAGCGCCGGAAACAGAAAATATACCTGCTTTTGTCACTGAACCCGCAGCCCCCAAAGCTGCTAAAGCGCAACCGGCTGCCGCGCCTAAACATAATTTTAACCATCTGCCGGAACATGCAAGACCCGCTATTAAAAGAAAGACAGTGGAAGAAAACCTGGCTCCCTTTCCAAGTATCGACTTGTTAGATCGGCCCAATAAAAAAAGCCATCCTATTTCGCAGGAAGAGCTGGACACTGCGGCGCGTTTAGTTGAGGCTAAATTACTTGAATTTAAAATTAAAGCGCAAGTGGTGAATGTCTTACCCGGACCGGTTATTACCCGTTTTGAACTTGCTTTAGCACCCGGCATGAAAGTAAGTACCGTGACCGGTTTAGAAAAAGACTTGGCGCGTGCCCTGTCGGCAATGAGCGTGCGTGTGGTTGATCAAATTCCCGGTAAGTCGGTTATTGCCTTAGAGTTACCGAACAAACATCGGGAAATTGTTTATTCTTCGGAAGTATTAGGCAGTGCCAAATTTAGAGAAAGTAAATCACCCTTGAGTATGGTGCTTGGTGCTGATATTTCCGGGCAACCCGTGGTGGTTGATTTAGCTAAAATGCCGCATCTTTTAGTGGCCGGTACAACGGGTTCGGGTAAATCCGTGGGTGTTAACTGTATGCTGGTGAGTTTATTGTATAAATCCGCGCCTGAAGACGTACGATTGATACTGATTGACCCTAAAATGCTGGAATTGAGCGTATATGAAGGAATTCCGCATTTATTAGCGGAAGTTGTTACTGACATGAAGGACGCGGCAAATGCATTACGCTGGTGTGTTGGCGAAATGGAGCGCCGTTACAAACTGTTGTCTGAACTGGGTGTGCGTACACTAGCAAGTTATAATAGTACGGTAAAAGAAGCCGCTGAAGCGGGCACGCCATTAACAGATCCTCTCTGGAAAGAAGGGGACAGTATGGACTTGAGTGCGCCGGAATTAACAAAATTACCCAGTATTGTGGTGGTGGTTGATGAATTTGCCGACATGATGATGATTGTTGGTAAAAAATGTGAAGAGTTAATTACCCGTATTGCACAAAAAGCACGTGCCGCCGGCATTCATTTGATTTTAGCGACACAGCGTCCATCGGTAGACGTTATTACCGGTTTGATTAAAGCAAATATTCCAACGCGAATTGCATTTCAAGTCTCAAGTAAAATCGACTCAAGAACTATTTTAGGTATGCAGGGTGCAGAAACCCTGTTAGGTCACGGCGATATGTTATATATGCCGCCAGGTGTTGGCGTGCCGATTCGTGTACACGGCGCCTTTGTTGATGACCATGAAGTGCATCGCGTGGTAGCGGATTGGAAAAAACGCGGAGAGCCTAATTATGTACAGGAGATCATCGATGGTGATAATACGTTAGATATGCTGCTACCCGGCGAAGAAGCTGATGGGGATAACGATATCGATGCTTTATTTGATGAAGTAGTTGAATTTATTACTGAAACTCGTAAAGTATCAATATCAAGTATTCAGCGTAAATTTAGAATCGGTTACAATCGCTCTGCGCGTTTGGTGGACCAGCTTCAAGCTCAGGGTGTGATCAGTGCACCATCAGGTGCTAATAGTAATCGCGATGTGCTCGCACCGTCTCCCGTTAAGGATTAATTTATGAAAAAAATGGTTGTAATCATTTCCATCTTGTTAAGCTCATTTCTGTCTTCTGCCGTTTCGGCAGCGACGGACTCTCAGTTATTAAAAGAAAAATTAGCCAAATTCAGTATTGTTAATGCTGACTTTTCGCAACGGGTAAGCAGTCCGGATGGTAAAATATTAGATGACAGCAAGGGCAGGTTAGCCATTTCTCGCCCGGGTAAATTCCGCTGGGAAGCTGTTACGCCCGAAGAGGAGTTAATAGTCTCCGATGGTCAAACCATGTGGATGTATAGCCCTTTTATTGAACAGGTCACTCTGCTTAACTTAAGCGATGCAATACAAGGAACTCCCTTTATCCTGCTTTCCGGAGCGAATGAGTCGCAATGGGCGAATTATCAGGTAAAAAAAGTTAACGATCAGTTCATGGTCAAGAATATTACCGACACTGCGCAGCAGAGATCTTTTATATTTGAATTTAACAAGACAGGTCAGGTTAGTAAATTTATAGTCATCGAAGCGCTCGGACAACGCAGTGAGTTTACACTGACCCATAAAGTGTTAGATAAACCCTGGCCTGCGGGATATTTTCATTTTGAAACTCCGGCGGGTGTTGAAATAGACGATCAACGTTAATGAAAGATCTATTTGAATTTAATAATGATTTTCAGCCATTAGCGGCGCGGATGCGGCCTAAAATTTTTGCAGATTACATTGGCCAGTCACATATTATCGGTACCGGTAAGCCGTTACGGATTGCCTTGGAAAACGGCGCCGCGCACTCCATGATTTTATGGGGTCCACCCGGTACCGGCAAAACAACCTTAGCAGAATTAATTGCGACCTACTGTCATGCGCATGTAGAGCGTCTTTCAGCCGTGACCTCGGGCATTAAAGAGATACGTGCTGCGATTGAAATTGCTCAGCAAAATCGCACTAATGGTATTCGTACCTTGCTGTTTGTTGATGAGGTACATCGTTTTAACAAAGCGCAGCAGGATGCCTTTTTACCCTATATTGAAGATGGCACCATTTTATTTATTGGGGCAACAACGGAAAATCCCTCCTTTGAGCTTAATAATGCACTGTTATCCAGAGCACGAATTTATTTATTAAAAAAACTCAGTGAAGCTGAGATAATCGCGGTGATTGATCAGGCTTGTGCTTCAGAGGATGGACTCGCCGATAAAAATATTAAATTTATTGGTGATGTTAAAGAAAAATTAGCGCAGCTTGTTCAGGGGGATGCCAGAAAAGCCCTTAATTATCTTGAATTATTAGCCGATATGGCGATTGATTCCGAGCAACGTTTATCCATTAATCTGGACCTGTTGAAGGAGATTGCCGGTCGTGAGGGGGTTAGCTTTGATAAAAAAGGGGACCTTTTTTACGACCTGATATCGGCCTTTCATAAATCGGTGCGTGGTTCCGATCCCGATGCCGCACTTTATTGGTATGCGCGTATGCTCGCTGGTGGATGTGATCCGCTGTATGTGGCGCGCAGGTTATTAGCGATTGCATCGGAAGATATCGGTAATGCCGATCCGCGGGCGATGCAAATCGCAATAAATGCCTGGGACTGTTTTGCGCGCGTTGGGCCCTATGAAGGTGAGCGGGCAATCGCCCAGGCTATTGTCTACTGTGCCAGTGCACCTAAAAGTAATGCCGTTTATATTGCCTTCGCCAATGCCAAGCAAGCCGTTAAAGATTTTCCTGAATATGAAGTGCCGTTACATCTTCGTAATGCGCCGACTAAATTAATGAAAGAACTTAACCATAATTTAGGTTATCGTTATGCCCATGACGAAGACGGTGCTTTTGCTGCGGGTGAAGTTTACCTGCCGGAAGAGATACAAGGCAGCAAGTTCTATCAGCCAACGGATCGTGGTTTTGAAAAGCAAATTTCCGCTAAACTTGATTATTTAGAGCAATTAAACCAGCAGAGTAATAATAAACGTTATCAGTGATCGGATTGTTTATTGGATGATCTTTATAACGTATTTACAGTGCAACAGACACAAGGTATGAGTCACTTATATGAATAGTATGGTTATAAATCTGGCATTGGTGGCCAGTGGCGGGGCATTTGGGGCGACATTACGCTATTTAATCGGAATGGGTGTGATAAGCCTCTTTGGAAAAGGTTTCCCCTTTGCTACACTCTCGGTCAATATCATTGGCTCGTTGATCATGGGCTGTATATTTCAACTTGTTCAACAAGAAACCATTGCAGCATCACCCTGGTGGCCGTTGGTTGGTGTTGGGTTTTTAGGTGCATTAACCACCTTTTCAACGTTTTCAATGGATAATTTACTGCTCTTGCAGCAGGGGGAATTATTTAAAGCGATTTTAAATGTCGCATTAAATGTTGTGGTCTGCCTTTTAGCCGCATATGTTGGCACATTATTAGTCTTTAAAAGTTAGGAAGAAGCATGTTAGATCCAAAATTTTTACGTAACGATATAGAACAAACTGCACTACTGTTAGCTTCTCGTGGATATACTTTGAATGTTGAATTAGTCAATCAACTCGAAGAAAAAAGGAAAACGCTACAGATTACCACTGAAACTTTGCAAGCTCAGCGTAACAGCCGCTCCAAAGAGATTGGCCAGGCGGCAAAACGTGGTGAAGATATTACCGCGCTGCGCACTGAAATGGGGTTATTAGGCGAAGATTTAGACCGGGCTAAAGAAGATTTTACCTTGTTAGCCGAGCAGATTAAAAACCTCGCATACAATATGCCCAATTTACCGCATGAATCAGCACCTATCGGTAAAGATGAAAGTGAAAATGTAGAAATATTAAGATGGGGTGAGCCGAAGAAGTATGATTTTGAAGTTAAAGATCATGTTGATTTGGGAGAAGCTCTAGGCGGTTTAGATTTTAAATCAGCGGTTAAAATCAGTGGATCACGTTTTATTGTTATGCGCGGACAAATCGCTAAATTACACCGCTCTTTAGCGCAGTATATGTTGAATCTTCATACTGAGCAACATGGTTATACTGAGTTGTATGTCCCTTATCTGGTTAATGCTGATAGCTTATACGGTACCGGGCAACTGCCTAAATTTGGCGATGATCTGTTTAATACCAAGCCGGCAACCGAAGAAGGCATCGGTATGTCCCTTATTCCAACGGCTGAAGTTCCGCTCACTAACATGAGCCGGGACATGATTTACGATGAATCGGAGTTACCGCTTAAGTTAACTGCCCATACTCCTTGTTTCAGAAGTGAAGCGGGATCCTACGGTCGTGATACCCGTGGCCTCATTCGTCAGCATCAGTTTGATAAAGTTGAAATGGTGCAGTTAGTGCATCCTGACAAAAGTTTTGAAGCATTAGAAGAGTTAACCGGGCATGCAGAGCAGGTCTTAAAAAATCTGCAGTTACCTTACCGTAAAGTGGTTTTGTGTACCGGTGATATGGGCTTTGGCGCAACTAAAACCTATGACTTAGAAGTGTGGTTGCCGGCTCAGGATCAGTATCGTGAAATTTCATCTTGTTCAAATGTAGGGGATTTTCAGGCGCGCCGTTTGCAGGCTCGTTTCCGCCCGACAGGTGCTAAAAAGCCGGAGTTATTACATACTCTAAACGGCTCTGGGTTGGCGGTGGGACGCACTTTGGTGGCTGTGCTTGAAAACTATCAACTGGAAGACGGTCGTATTGAAATCCCGCAGGTATTACAACAATACATGGGTGGCTTGACACATATAGGCTAGCTGTTCCTTAGCATACAACCTTTGAACATATGCAGGCAGATTCTCGCAGCTTTAACTTTGAGAGTCTGGCTGTAATGCATTTTTACAATGGCATTTCTTTATTCTACGTTTACGACCCGTAAAATATATTCCTTTTTACTTTCTCTCAATTGCTAACTTTTTTCTCTTTTAACTTTTGCTTTACTTCGGTGCTTATCAGAAACATGGTCAAAGAAGTGCCGTAATGAATAGAGCATTATCAAACTTGGAATAACCATTAATGCGGTGATAATAAAGAACGTTGACCAGTCATTTAATATATCAATCAATTGACCACTGAATGACGCGAGCGTAGTACGTCCGAGGTTGCCCAATGAAGCTAACAGGGCGTATTGGGTGGCAGAAAATGCGCTACCGGTTAACAGGGTTAAAAATGACACAAAAGCGACCGTTGAAAATGCCGTGGTAAAGTTATCAACCAGTATGGTTGCTAAGAATAGATGCTCATTCGGGCCCACATGGGCTATCCAGGCAAACATCAAGTTACTTGCTGCCATTGCCGTTCCACCAATCATTAAACCACGCACAATGCCAAATTTGACGTTAAAGACACTGCCCAGCAAAGTGAAGAAGATAGTTGCCCCCCAGCCGATAAGTTTTGAATAGTGACCTATTTGCTCATTGCTAAAACCAATCTCTTTATAAAAGACAATCGACATTCGACCCAGAAAAGCTTCGCCAATTTTAAATAAGAATACAAACAATAAAATAGTGAGTGCAACTTGAACACCATTGCGTTTAAAGAAATCCCAAAAAGGCTCAATCACGGTGACACTTAAGAAAGTCATCATTTTAGACTTAAGTACTTTGTTATATTTATTTTCAGCTTGTTTCTGCAATGTTTCGCGTTCAGTGACCGGCTCCCCAACAAACAGGGTAAATAACATTAACACGCCAACGACAACCGCCATGCCATAATAAACACCATTCCAACCCATACTGTCAGCATTCATAAAAGCAAAATAACCCGGCAGCGAATAACCTGTCCACCAACCGATCACCGCCATCGCCGCAGCTTGCGGTAATTTACTGGTTTGCTGTCTTGGAAAGGTATCTATGCGATAGGCGTCAATGGCAATATCCTGGGTAGCAGAGGCGATAGCAATGCCCAATGCCAGCATCGAAGTCATCATCAGATTAGTAGCAGGGTGCGTCCCTGCAATCAACAAGGTGAAAACCAAAATGAATGCCTGGCAAAGGAATATCCAGCTGCGACGTTGTCCCAGAAGGGGATAAAGAAGAGGGAGTTTTACTCTATCGATTAACGGCGCCCACAGAAAATTAAAGGCATAGACAGTAAATACTGATCCAAAATAACCTATTGCGGCACGCGTTAAACCGGCATCCTTTAACCAGCCTGACATGTTGGAGCCGATTAAAACCCAGGGGAAACCACTTGAGCAGGCAAGCATAAAGACCCATAACAAGCGCTTATCTAAATAGCTGTGGAAGGTATCCTTCCAAGATAGCGTTGTGCTCATTAGGTTTTCCTTTTGATTAAAGCAACGCAGATAATGATTATCCGCATCATTGTTGTAATTTTAACATGGGTTAGTCCGGCAATATATGAGCGCTAGAGAATGAACCTTATGACGGGTTAATACAACGTCAGTTTAGTGTTCGAACTGATGGCCTATTAATTCAAATCGCCAGCCCGTTAACAACTTGGGTTTATTGGCAGTTTGTCTTTGCAGAGCGTCTAATTTCCACAACCAGCTTAGATATTCGTTAATTACTCGTTTAGAGGCGATTAACTCAAGGGGTAAATTATATTGTTCAGCGCATGCTTGAATTTTATCGCGCATTGATTTCATGGTGCTTTTATACCCGGGAAAATCGACCAAACGTATCACCAGTGATGGGTAATGACTTTCGTCCTGGTTGAGTGTCTGGGTAATGATGGTCAGAATTTGTTGTCCATGAATACGAATTTCGTTGGGTAATAAATGTAAACGACGCAGATCTTCTAAACAAGTGGGTTGGTAATAGGCCAATAACCACAGGTGGTCAGCTTTGACGACAAAGTTAAGCGCCAGATTACGTTCCTGTGCGGTGAGTAAACGCCATTTTGCCAACGCTTTTATAATGGCCAGTCCCTGACGATCCAATTTAAATAAATTGTTAAGCGACTTATAAGCTTTATCGGGATCGGTTTTTAGCATCTTTTGATCAAGCACCGCCTGACACTCCTGCTCAAAGAAATGCAGCATGTTTTTATCTTCAAGTTGTTTTTGGAGTTTCTCCAGGCAGGGTTGTAAATGTAAAACATCTATCGCCGCATAGCTTATCTGCTTTTCACTTAAAGGCCGGGCACACCAGTCTGTTCGTGATTCACCTTTATCAACAATAACGTCCTCCAATGTTTCAACCATTTTAGCATAACCCAGCGAGGCGCCCAGGTTGAGAAAAGAACAGGCTATTTGGGTATCAAAAAGAGTGAAATTAAGATCACCTTTATGTTCGCGTATAATTTCCAAATCTTCACTGCTGGCATGCAAAATTATGTTTTTGTTATCAATCGCCTGCCAAAAACTTGACAGGTCGCCGACCGCAATAGGATCGATTAAGGTGATACGGGTATTTTGAGATATTTGTAACAAGCCTAAATTTGCCAAGTAAGTGCGTGTGCGAACAAATTCGGTATCAAGTGAAATCGGGCTGCTATCAAGGGTTGTTATAAAATCATGCAATTGTGCTGTTGTTGTAATTATTTCAAATTGCATCGGTGCAACCTATATATTATTAATTTAAGAAGGGGCTATATTACGTAATTAGTTGCTGATCTGCCATTGATATTCACATTTTCCGTACACTTATAAATATTTACGTTAAATGCATAGATATTCTAAATAATTGCATAGGAAAAGCATTTAAGATCCAATAAATAAACATTAAACACTTGATTATAGAGTTTATTTTAATCATATTGGTAGTTAAGGCTTTGATTTAAAATAGGATCGGATTATCCATTCGCTGAGCTGGGAAATTGCTTACAGATTTAACTAGAATGCACTATTTGATCTTGCTATATTGTTATATTGAGATCGATCAATTAGAATAAATTTTCTAAACGGAACTAAATAACCTATATCTGCAAGTGACTGTTATATAGATGGTAGGGCTTAATAGTAAATGCATAGAGGGTGGTAAGGAAAAAAATGACTAAAACAATGTATGAAAAAATCTGGGATGCGCATTTGGTTTATGAACCAGAAGCAGGCTCTCCAATTCTGTTTGTTGACAGACACCTAATGCATGAAGTGACCAGTCCACAAGCATTTGAAGGCCTTAAACTGCAAAACCGTAAAGTGCGCAACAAGCACAGCATTCTAGCCACAATGGATCATTGTGTACCGACCAAAGATCGCAGCAAAATTGTTGATCCTGTTGCGGCAAAACAGATTCAAACCATGGCGGTTAACTGTAAAGAACATGATTTAAATCTTTATGATATGAGCAACGTTAACAACGGTGTTATTCATATTGTTGTTCCTGAGCATGGTTTTGTTCATCCAGGTATGGTTGTTTGTTGTGGTGATAGCCATACTGCAACACACGGAGCATTTGGTACACTTGCATTTGGTATCGGTACTTCTGAAGTTGAACATGTAATGGCAACACAAACATTACAACAACAAAAATCAAAAACATTGCTGATAAAAGTAGAGGGGAAACTTTCTAAATATGCGACCGCTAAAGACATTGCATTAGCCATTGTCGGTAAAACGGGTACCGCAGGCGGTACTGGTTACGTTATTGAATTTGCTGGCGATACCATCGTTAACCTGTCTATGGAAGGTCGTATGACTTTGTGTAACATGGCTATCGAAGCAGGCGCACGTGCAGGTCTTATTGCACCGGATCAAACCACCTTTGATTACCTAGAAGGTAAAGAGTTTGCACCTAAGGGTAATGATTGGGATGCGGCCGTTACCTATTGGAAAACCCTTCCTTCTGATAAGGGCGCTGAGTTTGATAAAGTGATCACCCTTAAAGCTGAAGATATCGCGCCACAGGTTACCTGGGGAACTTCACCTGAACAGGTGATGTCAGTGAATGGATTTATTCCTGCACCCACTGATTTTGATGATGCAGTTAAAGCACAGGCTTGTGAAAATGCGCTTAAATACATGGAAGTGACAGCTGGTCAGAAAATAACCGACGTTAATGTCGATATTGTATTTTTAGGCTCTTGTACTAACGGTCGTATTGAAGATTTTCGTTCTGCTGCCGAGATGATTAAAGGTAAAACAGTTGCAGCTGGTGTTCAGGCAATTGCAGTCCCTGGTTCTTATCCTGTAAAAGAGCAGGCGGAAGCGGAAGGTTTAGACAAAATATTTCTTGATGCCGGTTGGGAATGGCGTGAACCAGGCTGTTCAATGTGTCTTGCTATGAACGGTGATGAATTAACCGACGGTCAACGTTGTGCTTCTACTTCAAACCGTAATTTCGAAGGTCGTCAAGGTAAGGGTGGACGTACTCACCTTGTTTCACCAGCAATGGCAGCAGCGGCATCTATTGCCGGACACTTTGTAGATATTCGAGATTGGGCATAAAGGGAACAATAATGGAAGCTTATAAAAAACATACTAGCATTGCGGCATTAATGGATCGCAGTAACGTTGATACAGACCAGATTATTCCAAAGCAGTTCTTGAAAAAAGTTGAGCGCACGGGTTTTGGTATTCACCTTTTTCATGATTGGCGTTTTCTGGCAGATAATGTCACCCCCAATCCTGCATTTGAACTTAATAAACCTGCCTTTAAAGGCGCTAAAATTTTAGTTGCGGGTGAAAACTTCGGTTGTGGCTCTTCGCGTGAGCATGCTCCCTGGGCGATCGCTGATTACGGTTTTAATACTGTTATCTCAACCAGTTTTGCGGATATTTTTTACACTAACTGTTTTAAAAACGCTATTCTGCCGATTAGAGTAAGCAAAGCTGAACTTGCTGCATTAATGGCGGAAATTAATGCTGATGAAGGGGTTGAATTTTCGGTTGACCTTGAAGCTGAAAAGTTAACCACACCAGGCGGTATTGTTATTCATATTGAAGTGGATCCGTTCCGTAAAGAATCTTTACTGGGTGGTCTTGATGATATTGCGTGGACATTAAAACACCAAGATAAAATTACTGCTTTTGAAGAAAAACAAAAACAAACATTACCTTGGTTATGGAAATAATCGTTTTTAACGTCTGAAAAAACAACATAAATTATAAGGCGCATTGATTGCGCCTTTTTTATGAAGAATTTATTCGATTAAATCCCCTTTTTTTAACTATTTTAATCAAATAAGTTTTTTACTTTTAGAAGTGATCTGGTGAATAAATTTAATGGAGTAAGGCAATGAGCCGAGAAAACGTTGTCCAGTTAATGGATACAACATTACGTGATGGAGAGCAGACTCAGGCGGTTTCATTTACGCCTGCTGAAAAAGTAAGTCTTGCCAAAGCATTATTACAGAAATTAAAAATAGACCGTATTGAAGTGGCTTCCGCGCGTGTTTCCGAAGGTGAAAAAGAAGCTGTAACAAAACTCAACAGCTGGGCAAGTCGCGAAGGCTTCATCAACAAAATAGAAGTGTTAGGCTTTGTCGATCATACCTTAAGCGTGGACTGGATAACGGATACCGGCGGAAAGGTGTTAAATCTGCTTGCCAAGGGCAGTTTGAAACACTGCAACGAGCAGTTACGCAAAACACTGGCTGAGCATATCGTTGATATCAAAGAGACTATCAGCTACGCGCAGCAGCAGGATTTACAGGTTAATATATATCTGGAAGACTGGTCAAACGGTTACAAAGACAGTCCTGAATATGTTTATCAAATGGTCGAACAATTACAGGATAGCGGGATCGCTCATTTTATGTTGCCTGATACACTGGGTGTGATGTCTCCCGATGAAGTGTTTGAAAGTTTAACGGATATGGTAGGGCGTTTTCCAACGTTGAATTTTGATTTTCACCCTCACAATGATTACGGCCTGGCGACGGCAAATGCCATGTTTGCGGTCAAAGCTGGCGTGTCTTCGATACATTGTACAATGAACTGTTTAGGTGAAAGAGCTGGTAATGCCTCTTTGTCTGAAGTGGCGGTGGTTTTACAAGACAAACTTGGCAAAACGGTGAATATTGATGAAAGCCAAATTCTTAATTTAAGCCGCCTTGTGGAAAATTATTCGGGTAAACGTATTTCCGATAATACGCCTATAGTTGGCGCTGATGTATTTACCCAGACCAGTGGAATACATGCCGATGGCGACCGCAAAGGGGGATTATATATCTCTGCATTAACCCCCGAGCGCTTCGCCCGTTCCCGCAGTTATGCCCTGGGTAAAATGAGTGGCAAAGCCTCTCTCGCCAAAAATTTAGAAGCGATGAATATTGAGCTTGATCCGGATCAGCAGAAAAAACTGCTCAAACGTATTGTCAGATTAGCCGATCAAAAAGCCAGTATCAGTGCAGATGATCTGCCTTTTATTATTGCCGACCTTTTAGAGCGAAATCATTACAACTATGTTGAGCTGTTAAACTGTTCGATCAATTCCGGATTAGACTTAGAATCCACGGTCAGTATCAGATTGCGGGTTAAGGATAAAATTTATAAAGCAAGCGGCAGTGGTAATGGTGGTTTTGATGCATTTATCGGTGCGATGAAAAAAGTATTAGATAAACAAACATTCATTTTCCCAGAATTAATTGATTATCAACTGCGTATACCACCAGGTGGAAAAACCAGCGCGTTAACCGAATGTACTATTATCTGGTCAGATGAAAAAAACCAATTTACCACGCGTGGTGTTAATGCCAATCAGGTCATGGCAGGTATCGGCGCAACGATTCGTATGATTAATCTCAAACTGCATAACAGTAACAGCTAAATAAGTGTTACATGTAAAAAAGCCTTAATCCTTCGATTAAGGCTTTTTTAATAGGTTACTGGCTTGTAATTAGTTAGACTACGTAAAAAATCAGGTAAGTAATAGAGAAGGAAATAATAATGCGAGTTTGTGGTGTAGAGTTAACGGGTAATGAAGCTATTATCAGCATAATACAGTTAAAAAATGGTTTATATGATGTCCCTAAAGTGCGCGCGGCTAAATTCAGCCTGCCCGATGCGATTAATACCGATCCCCTTAAAAAGTTTCAGTTTGAATTTTCACAATTAATGAAAGATTATCAGGTAGATACCGTTGTTATAAAACAGCGTGATTTAAAAGGAAAATATGCCGGTAATCCTTTGAGTTTCAAAATCGAAGGCGCATTACAGTTGGTGGCAGATTTAAAGGTGCACGTTTTATCAAGTCATTATATTAAAGAAGGTTTATCTATGGCTCAGGTAAAACCCGATATACGCGAAGTCGGTTTGAAACAATTTCAAACCCAGGCGATGCTCACTGCATTTGCTTATTTGGAGCAGCAAGCGGCCTTATCTCGACAAAATTAGTACTTTAATCCTGATTCCGCAGGAGAAATTTTTTTTAAGGGGTTTTGTTCCCTCTTATTTTATTGCTATAAAACATTCGGGATATTTTATAGCAATTCTATTAATTAGGCGCCGGAAAAATTCATGAAAGCAAGGCATTGATTGCAGTAACTAGATGTTCTAATTATAAAATTAATAACAAAGACTAAAACGTAGTTTTATCTAGCTAGCAGGTGTTTTAACCAGCATAAATGTGCAGAAAATTAATGGATTTGGTACAATAATACGCACAAGCCGCTTTAATTGAATTGAGATGAAGATAAAGTACAATTCATTTCAAATTAAAAATATGCTGCATCATTTTTTCTTTTTTAAGTTGCTCCCGCTTGACTTCACTTTGATCATCCTTAAACTACATCGTTTTATCCTTTCGGAATGTTTTGCATGAAAGTTTCAGATTTTTCTTTTGAATTGCCGCTAGAATTAATTGCTCGTTATCCTATGAAAGACCGTTCGGCCAGCCGTTTATTATCGGTGCAAGGAAATTCCGGCGAATTAAAACATTTACAGTTTACCGATGTAGTCAACCTTATTGATGAGAATGATTTACTTATTTTTAACGATACACGGGTTATTCCTGCTCGTCTGTTTGGTGAAAAAGAGACAGGAGGAAAAATAGAAGTGCTGGTTGAAAGAGTATTAGATGACAAAAGCTTCCTTGCCCATCTGCGCAGTTCTAAATCACCGAAACCGGGATGTAAGTTACGTTTAGAAAACAGCATTGATGCTGTGATGGTAAAACGTCAGGGTCCTTTATTTGAAATACACATTGATCATCACAGTTCTGTATTAGACATGTTGGAATCAATTGGCCATATACCATTACCCCCTTATATCGACAGGCCAGACGAAGATTCCGATAAAGAGCGTTACCAGACCGTTTATAATAAAAATCCGGGTGCGGTTGCGGCCCCCACTGCAGGTCTGCATTTTGATCAGGCAGTCCTGACAAAATTGCAGGATAAAGGTATTGATTTTGCTTTTGTTACCCTGCATGTTGGTGCGGGAACCTTTCAACCCGTCAAAGTAGATAATATACTCGATCATCAAATGCACAGCGAGTATGCTGAGGTATCTCAACAAGTTATTGATAAAATAAAATCTACCAAAGCAAAAGGCGGGCGTGTTATTGCCGTTGGTACAACCTCTGTACGATCTGTTGAAAGCGCAGCACAAGCTAGTATTAAAAGTGGTCATGACCTTATTCCCTTTTTTGCTGAAACAAGTATTTTCATTTACCCGGGTTATAAATTTCAGATAGTTGATGCACTAATTACCAATTTCCATTTGTCAGAATCGACACTGCTGATGCTGGTGTCCGCTTTTTCAGGCAAAGAACATATTGATAATGCATATAAAATTGCTATTCAGGAAAAATATCGTTTTTTTAGTTATGGTGATGCAATGTTTTTAACTAAGAAAAATCCACAGCCGTTAACTATTTAAAGCACTTGAAGATTCTATTTTTGAATCAACAAGTGCTTTTGTTATAGATAAGACCAACAAAAATAAAATCAGATTGTTCATCTGATAAGGAAAATCATGGAATATAAATTAATTAATACAGATGGGCGTGCACGTCGCGGCCGTTTGATCTTTGATCGCGGCAGCGTTGAAACCCCAGCATTTATGCCCGTTGGTACTTACGGTACAGTAAAAGGGATGACGCCTGAAGAGGTCGATGCAACCGGAGCAGAAATATTATTGGGGAATACCTTTCACCTATGGTTACGCCCAGGACAGAAAGTCATCAAAGCACACGGTGATTTGCATGGTTTTATGAATTGGAAAGGGCCCATTTTAACCGACTCCGGCGGCTTCCAAGTATTTAGCCTAGGAAAAATGCGCAAGATAAAAGAAGAAGGCGTTTATTTTCGCAGCCCTATTAACGGTAGTGAAGTGTTTTTATCACCCGAAGTATCGATGGATATACAGTACGATTTAGGATCTGACATTGTAATGATCTTTGACGAATGTACGCCTTATCCGGCGACCGAAGAAGAAGCTGAGATCTCAATGAAACTTTCCCTGCGCTGGGCACAGCGCAGCCGGGATCGCTTTAACGAACAACAAAACCCGAATGCTTTATTTGGTATTATTCAAGGTGGGTGTTTCGAGCAGTTACGCGATATCTCATTAGATGGACTAACCAAGATAGGTTTTGACGGCTATGCTATTGGCGGCCTTGCAGTGGGTGAGCCAAAAGAAGATATGCACCGTATTTTAGAATATGTCGCACCTAAAATCCCTGAGGATAAACCCCGTTACTTAATGGGCGTTGGTAAACCTGAAGATTTAGTTGAAGGCGTACGTCGCGGTATTGATATGTTTGATTGTGTTATGCCGACCCGCAATGCCCGTAACGGGCATCTTTTCACCACCGATGGTGTGGTGAAAATTCGTAACGCTAAACACCGTGAAGATGCAACTACTTTAGATTCCGAATGTGATTGTTACACCTGTAAAAATTATACTCGAGCATATCTATATCATCTTGATAAATGTGGAGAAATACTGGGTGCGCGACTAAACACTATCCATAACTTAAGTTACTACCAACGTTTAATGAAAGGTTTGCGTGAAGCCATTGAACAGGGTAGATTAGAAGACTTTGTTGATACGTTTTATCAACGCATCGGAAAACAAAAACCGTTGCTAAACGTTTAACAAATTTATCAATAACAATAATATTCAATTTTAATTTAAAAGGGTAACAAAATGAGTCTATTTATTTCTCAAGCACATGCAGCAGCAGAAGGTCAACCTGAAGGCAGTATGTCTTTTATTTTGATGATGGTCGTATTCGCTGCGATATTTTATTTTATGATTTACCGTCCTCAGTCAAAACGCACTAAAGCACATAAAAGTCTGATGGAAAGCATTGGTAAAGGTGACGAAGTCTTGACCCAGGGTGGTTTAATTGGTCGCGTTGTTAAAGTTAATACCGAAAACGATTATCTTCAGATTGAATTAAATGAAAATAATGTTATCTCGATTAAAAAAGATTATGTGACAGCTGTTTTACCAAAAGGTACGCTTAAATCTATCTAAGAAATATTCAGCTTTTTTAATAGAAAGAACGAAGTAATAAAAAAACATTACTTCGTTCTCATTTTATTAGGCGCTTCATTTAAGGACAATACAGTGTTAAATAAATACCCTATGTGGAAGTATTTGCTGCTTTTATTTATAGTTTTAATCAGTTTACTTTATGCCGCCCCCAATCTATACGGGGAAGATCCTGCCATTCAAATTTCTGCAACCCGTGGAGCAAAAGTCGAGCTTTCCACTCTGGATAAAGTTCAAGATATTCTCAAGCAGTCAAATATCACGCCTAAAAGTGTTGTGCTTGAAGATGGACAGCTTTTAGTTCGTCTCAAATCCAGTGAAGATCAACTGTTAGCGCGTGAAACCGTTGTGAATGAATTAGATAGCAGTTTTGTTACTGCGCTTAATTTAGCGCCTTCAACCCCTGCCTGGTTAGAAGCTATTGGTGCCGGGCCACTGAAATTAGGTCTTGATTTACGCGGCGGTGTTTATTTTCTGATGGAAGTAGATATGGATGAAGCCGTCAGCAAAACACAAGAGCAAATGGTCCAGGATTTACGTGGCGATTTACGCTCAGAGAAAATCAGATTTCGTGGTATCTCTAAAGCTAAAAGCGCAACGGGTGTAGAGTTGACCTTTACTGACCAATCCATTCTCGATAATGCGATTGATTATTTAAAACCTATTAATCCAGGTTATCAATTCTCTGAATCTGTCGATAATGACAATTATATTCTCACAATTGAAATGACAGAGCAGAAATTACAAGCGAGCAAAGAGTACGCGCTGCAGCAAAATTTGACTATTCTTCGTAACAGGGTTAATGAACTGGGCGTCGCTGAGCCACTCGTTCAACGTCAAGGTACGGACAGAATTGTTGTTCAACTACCAGGTATTCAAGATACGGCGCGTGCGAAAGAAATTCTTGGTGCAACTGCCACGCTTGAGTTTCATGCGGTTGACTCAGATACAAATATTAATGATGCGTTAGCAGGACGTCTGCCTTCTTCTTCTATCGTTTATAAAGAGAGAGATGGTCGCCCCGTGGTGGTTAAGAAACAGATTATTTTAACCGGTAACCATATCGTCGATGCACAATCTGGCAACGATGAAATGGGACGTGCGCAAGTTAGTATTTCACTTGATTCAAAAGGTGGCAGCATGATGTCGCGTTTTACCAAAAATAATATTGGTAAACCGATGGCAACTCTGTTTATCGAGTATTTACCGACAGGCAAGAAAAAGCCGAACGGTAAGGCGATCATTGAAAAGCGTGAAGAGGTTGCCAATGTGGCCACCATTCAAGCGCAGCTTGGCCGGAGTTTTCGTATTACCGGGCTTGATAACGCCGCAGAAGCACACAATTTGGCACTATTACTACGCGCAGGTGCGCTTATTGCGCCTATTCAAATCGTACAGGAACGTACTATTGGACCAAGTTTAGGACAGCAGAATATAGATAACGGAATTAAAGCAATGGTCTATGGCTTACTTGCTGTTGTCTTATTCATGTTTGTTTATTATCGAAAATTTGGTGTTATTGCTAATACTGCTTTGTTATTTAATATCGTCATGATTATTGGTTTTATGTCTATGATCCCCGGGGCAACATTAACCCTGCCGGGTATTGCCGGTATCGTCTTGACCGTTGGTATGGCCGTTGATGCAAATGTGCTCATATTTGAAAGGATTCGAGAAGAATTGTCTGCTGGGAAATCAATCCAGAAAGCAATTCATGAAGGTTATTCTAATGCTTTTTCTACCATAGCCGATGCGAATATCACTACTTTCATCACCGCAATAATTTTGTTTGCTGTGGGTACCGGACCTATTAAAGGTTTCGCTGTTACGCTCGCGATTGGTATTGCAACTTCTATGTTCACTTCTATTTTCGGAACGCGTGCTATTGTAAACGCTGTCTGGGGTGGTCGTAATGATATTAAGAAACTATCAATCTAGGGCAAGGAAAAATTATGTTTGAGTTATTTAAAGCTAAAAAAACGCTGCGTTTTATGCATTATTCAAAACCGGCTTCTTGGTTTTCAATGGTGTTAATTGTAGCCTCATTTGCCGCGTTAAGTATTAACTGGTTAAACTGGGGTCTGGATTTTACCGGTGGTACCGTTATTGAAGTTGGTTTTGAGCAACCTGCGGTATTAAAAGATGTTCGAGTAGTATTAGCATCGAGTGATTTTTCCGATGCCATCGTTCAGCATTTTGGTACTAGTCATGATGTTATGATTCGTTTAGCGCCTCGTGAGGGAGTTCAAGGGGAAGTTATCGGCACTCAGGTTTTGGAGTCATTGCAGAATGCTGATTTCGGACAAGTGGATATGCGTCGAATTGAATTTGTCGGACCTAACGTAGGTGCTGAATTAGCCAATTCCGGTGGTCTAGCTATTATCATTGCGCTTATCTGTATTTTAATTTATGTCAGTATTCGCTTTGAATGGCGCTTGGCATCAGGCTCTGTATTAGCTTTAGCCCATGATATTATTATAACGCTTGGCATATTTTCATTCTTTAAAATTGAAGTGGACTTAACGGTATTAGCCGCTTTATTAGCTGTTGTCGGCTATTCACTCAATGATACTATTGTTGTATTTGACCGAATACGTGAAAATTTCCGCCTGCTGACAACCACTCCTCCCATTGAAATTGTCGATATATCACTTACGCAGACCTTAAGCCGAACCTTAATTACCTCCGGAACCACTATTTTTGTATTGATTTCACTGTTTATTTTTGGTGGTGCGTTGATCCATGCTTTTGCTACCGCATTGTTGATTGGTGTTGTTGTTGGTACTTACTCGTCTATTTATGTCGCCAGTGCACTCGCCATCAGATTAGGCATTTCACGTGAACATATGATTCCAGAAGTTGTTGAAAAAGAGGGCGCAGATCAGGCTCCCTTATCATAAGATGAACTAAGTACCTTAAAAGCACTGCCCGCAGTGCTTTTTTATTTCAACACATCTAACTTTACTTTCAGGTTGTTATAGTTCACTCTTAAATCTCTTCTCTTAAAAGGTTTTTTCATGAGATTTTATCGTTCAATATTGTTTGTTTTACCGGTTTTATTTACATTAACTGCTTGTCAAAGCCTTTCCCACACTGAGCAGGATCTTTCAACGACAAATGAAGTCATTACTAAACTACCTCTCTCTACTGCTGTCCAAGTAGACTACCAAGATGAAGTTAAATTATTAAAAATTAATCAATTGCTTGCGGAAGAAAAAGACCTGGATGCTAGACAACAGGCCGCATTATTTTACGAACGTGGGGTTATTTATGACCGAATGGGGTTGGCGGCACACAGTCGTTATGATTTTACCCAGGCATTGAATGCTGATCCTACCTTTGCAGACGCTTACAATTTTTTAGGACTGTATCTGTTATTATCCCAATCCTTTGATGAGGCCTTTGATGCTTTTGATTCGGCATTAGAATTATCCGATGATATGCAATACAGTTATTTACACCGGGCAGTTGGCCTCTATCAAGTCGGGCGTTATCAATTAGCAATGAATGATATTGAAAGGTTCTATGCGCTTGATAAAAATGATCCCTATCGCGTTTTATGGCGTTTTATTATCAACAGTAAAGTCGATCAGGTAAAAGCTTTACAGACACTTAAATCATCAACTCAACTCAGCGATGATAAGCGTTTTGCTTGGGCAATCGTGGATGTTATAGCGGGCAGGGTAACAGAAAAAGATTTTCTTGAAAGTCTTTCCTACGGTGTTCGCACCAACAAAGATCTTGCCAGGCGTTTATGTGAAGCCTATTTTTATCTTGGGCAGTGGCATAAATTGTCAGGTAATTTAGATAAAGCTATCTATTACTTTAAATTAAGCACCGCGACAAATATTCATGAGTTTATTGAATATAAATATTCATTGATAGAGTTAGCCACTATTCAAAGAAACTTACAGACGGCTAAAGGTAAAAAATAACCCGCTTGCTTTTATGTTAAAATGATTTTCTTATAAAAAAGGTAACGATAAGTTACCTTTTTTGTTTAGATTCTTTTAGTTAATAATTAGATGTTATCTAAATAGCGCTCAGCATCTAAGGCTGCCATACAACCGGTGCCGGATGAAGTGATTGCCTGGCGATATATATGATCGCTGACGTCACCTGCCGCAAAGACACCTTTAATAGTGGTTTGTGTTGCGTTTCCTTCGTTACCGGATTGCACTTTTAAATAACCGTGATTCATCTCAAGTTGCCCTGCAAACATATCGGTATTAGGTTTGTGGCCAATCGCAATGAAAACACCCATTACTTCCAGAAGTTCTGTTTTTTCGGAAAGAGTCTCTTTTAAGCGCAGACCCGTTACGCCCATTTCATCACCCAAAACTTCATCTAAGGTTCTGTCCGTATGTAAGATAATATTACCGTTTGCCACTTTTTCATTGAGTCTGTCTAACAAAATCTTCTCGCTGCGAAACCCGGTACGGCGGTGAATAAGATGCACTTCGGAGGCGATATTTGACAAATACAATGCTTCTTCAACGGCAGTATTGCCGCCGCCAACCACTGCAACTTTTTGATTTTTATAGAAAAAACCGTCACAAGTCGCACAAGCTGAAACACCACGTCCCTTAAATGCATCTTCCGAGTCAAGTCCTAAGTAGCGTGCCGATGCGCCTGTGGCAATAATTAACGCGTCACAACTGTATGAACCATTATCGCCTTTTAAGGTAAAGGGCGGTTTGGTTAATTCAACTTCATTGATATGATCAAAAATTATTTCAGTATCAAAACGCTCTGCATGTTCTTTCATACTGTCCATTAAAGCGGGGCCGGTCATATCAGCCGAACCACCTGGCCAGTTTTCAACATCAGTGGTTGTGGTAAGTTGTCCACCTTGTTGCATGCCGGTAAGCAACACAGGATTTAGATTTGCACGTGCGGCATAAACCGCTGCAGTATATCCCGCAGGTCCGGAGCCTAAGATTAATAATTTGTGATGTTTTATTTCGCTCATAAAGATTCCTTGAAAAAGAGAGATAAATTATAGGGGCTAATACTAACCCCTCTGAAAAAAAAAACAGTAAAAAAAAACGGATATTTCATTGAAATATCCGTTCAAATTGATAGTTAAAGCCTATTAACTACATCTCTATTATAAAGTAGCCTTAACAGTTTCACTGCTCGCACTATTGGTCGCAAAACTACTGCCGGCTTGGCGTTCTGATTTAGTTATTGCCTGGCGCTCAGTGGCAGCAACAATAATTATTTGAGCATTCGTATCAAGCGGTCCGCTGACGGTTTTAGTCATTGGTGAAGTTGAAGATTTTTTGAAATTGCCGGCAGGTGCCTGTTTTTCATTAACAGCTGCGGTTTCTTTAACTGCTTCAGTTTCTTTAACCGTAACGCTTTCTTTAACTGCTTCAGTTTCTTTAACCGTAACGCTTTCTTCAACTGCTGCGGTTTCTTTAACCGTAACGCTTTCTTCAACTGCTGCGGTTTCTTTAACTGCTTCAGTTTCTTTAACCGTAACGCTTTCTTCAACTGCTGCGGTTTCTTTAACTGCTTCAGTTTCTTTAACCGTAACGCTTTCTTCAACTGCTGCGGTTTCTTCAACTGCTTCAGTTTCTTTAACCGTAACGCTTTCTTCAACTGCTGCGGTTTCTTCAATTGCTGCGGTTTCTTCAACTTTAGGCGTTTTTTCAACTGTAGCAGTTTCTTTAACTTCAGTGCTTTCTTCAACTGTAGCAGCTTGAATGCCTGCGGCAGCAGATGAAATTAGCTGAGCTTCTGCAATTGCAGCATTAACGCTGCTTTGAATCTGTTCGACCGTTTCTTGAACAGTAGCGCTGTTATCAATGGTTTCAATGTCCGCTGCAACGGAAGCTTGAGCTTCTTTACCGCTGATTTCGGCCATGGCTTGATCTGCAACGGGCACAAATTTAGCTTCACTATTAACATTTTCAGATTCCGGGTAGCGACTGCTTACCGGATCCTGTAAATCTTCTGCTACGGGTGATGCATCCTGATCACTGTCAGAAGTTGTATTTTTCTTAGTGCGCTGAGCATTATTACGCAGGTAACGTGAACGACGACTTGGCATTGCAACTGCTTTATGTTCTTCAGTTTCACCTTCCGTTGGAACAGTATTGTCTGTCAGCTCTGATTTTGTATCAGTGACTTCAGCTTTTACAACTTTACTTTTTGGTGTTGACGCTTTTTTAACTTTAGGCGTGTTAACGGCAGGTTTAACATCCTGGGTTTTTAACTGCTCAACAGCTGGCTCTTCTGCACTGACCGGCTCTGCTTCACGGGTATTTTGAATACGTACTTTTTTACGCATATTTCGTCGCTTACGGCGAACTGCAACGACATCATCATTTGCCGGAGGCACTGCAGCGGTTTCTTGCTTTTTAGGGCGTTCAGGCTCTTTGCGGGGAGTGGCTTTAGCTTCCGTTGGCGCTTGCGCAGCACGACTTTTATCGGGACGATTTTGAGTACGGTTGCGATTACGACTGTTGTTACGGTTATTGCGAGGAGCAGTGACATTCTCTGCGACAGGTGGTACTTCTTTTTTCTCAACAGGCTGCGGTTTTTCGCTCTCAGTGAATGCAGCAGATATCGCAGAAATTATTTTCGAAAAGAAAGAAGGTTTTGCTGTCGTTACTGCTTTTGGTGCAGAGACCGTTTCTTTTTTTGCTACTTTTGCCGGTGTAGTAGCTTGTTTGGGGCTTGAAAAACCGGACAAAACAGGATCAGCCTCATTGTTATGTTCATCTTTGATGACATTAGGAACATAAACCGTATGTTGTTTTTCAAGCGCATCGTAATTGATATCTTCTTTGCCATCTTTACGGGTACGTTTAATTTCAAAGTGCGGGGTTAAAAGGTTCGCATTAGGAATGATATAAACTTCGCAAGAATGACGTTTTTCTATTTTTTGAACATCTTTACGCTTTTCATTTAACAAGTAAGCGGCAACGGCAACCGGCACTGTCGCTTGAATTTGTACTGTGTTTTCTTTTAAGCCTTCCTCTTCTATTAACCGTAAAATGGCTAATGCGAGGGATTCATTATCGCGGATAGTACCTTGACCATGACAGCGCGGGCAGACACGCGAAGCCGATTCACCAAGAGAAGGGCGTAGACGCTGACGGGACATTTCCATCAAACCAAAACGCGAAATACGACCTAATTGGATACGCGCTCTGTCCTGACGCACGGATTCGCGCATGCGGTTTTCAACTTCACGCTGATGACGAGGTGGGGTCATATCAATAAAGTCGATAACCACTAAACCGCCCAAGTCACGCAGGCGTAATTGGCGGGCTATCTCTTCGGCTGCTTCGAGGTTGGTATTAAAAGCGGTTTCTTCAATGTCACCACCACGTGTAGCACGTGCAGAGTTGATATCAATAGAGGTTAACGCTTCGGTTGGATCAATTACAATTGAACCGCCGGAAGGCAAGCGAACTTCACGTTGGAAAGCCGATTCAATTTGGCTTTCCACCTGATAATGAGTGAATAATGGAATTTCACCTTGGTATAATTTTAAGCGGTTAACGTAATCAGGACGCACCATGGCGATGTGGTTTTTAGCAAGTTCAAAGGTCTTTGCATGATCAATCACGATCTCACCAATGTCGCGGCGCAGATAATCACGAATAGAGCGCACGATAACATTGCTTTCACGGTGGATTAAAAATGGCGCTGGCTGAGAACGCGCAGCTTCGTCAATGGCTTGCCAATGATTTACTAAAACATTCAGATCCCATTCCAGTTCTTCCGGTGTTTTACCAACACCCGCGGTGCGGACGATAAGCCCCATGCCGTTGGGCAGTTTAAGGTGGCTAAGCGCTTCTTTGAGTTCAGTACGTTCATCGCCTTCGATGCGACGTGAGATACCGCCTGCGCGAGGGTTATTTGGCATTAAAACTAAATAACTACCAGCTAAACTGATAAAGGTGGTTAAGGCTGCGCCTTTATTACCACGTTCTTCTTTTTCAATTTGGATAATAACTTCCTGGCCTTCTTTTATAACGTCTTTAATGTTCGGACGTCCTTTAAAAGAATAACCTTCGGGGAAGTAAGTGCGGGCAATCTCTTTAAGAGGAAGGAAACCGTGGCGTTCTGCACCATATTCTACAAATGCAGCTTCTAAGCTAGGCTCTACACGAGTGATTTTACCTTTGTATATATTTGCTTTTTTTTGTTCATGGCCAGGACTTTCAATATCTAGGTCATATAACATCTGACCATCTACTAGGGCTACACGCAACTCTTCTGCTTGAGTTGCATTGATTAACATTCTTTTCATTTAATAAACTCTTATATTTTATAGTTATTTTTAATTTGTTGGTTATGTATTTGTTCACTTGACCTCGAGTCTGGTTATACAGTCTCGCGACTGGAAAATATGTAGAGGTGCATTTGAAAGTGAGAGCAACGGTCTGATTCTTTTTGATTGATATAGATCAAAATACAAGAATAAGTTTAAGACTCAACATTATGTTTTTTTTGGTTGTTTAGACTGCTAGCTAATATTTTTATTAACGAGTCATTAACTTATCGATTGTCTCATTAATAGTACTTTACCCGCAATATAAATTTTTAGATATTAACTGTTTAACACGTGATAAACTTAACAGATGGAACAGATAAACCACTTAGTACGCATACTTGAGATTACTCAAGAAAATGCACAACAACGAATCGATAATTATCTTCGTTTACATTTAAAAGGCGTCCCTAAAAGTATGATCTATCGGATTGTACGTAAGGGAGAAGTACGTGTTAATAAAAAGCGTATCAAACCGGATTATAAACTGCAAACGGGCGATTTTGTCCGTATTCCGCCCGTGCGTGTTGCAAAAGAAAATGCCTTGCCTTCCCCTAAATTGAACCAAATAGCGCGTTTGGAATCGCGAATCGTCTATGAGGACGATGCTTTAATCATTTTAAATAAACCTTCAGGTCTTGCTGTACATGGCGGCAGCGGCCTTGATTTTGGCGTTATCGAGGGATTACGTGCTTTACGTCCGGAATCGCGATTTTTGGAGTTAGTACATCGACTTGATAAAGCCACCTCGGGGTGTTTACTGATCGCTAAAAAACGCAGCATGTTACGTGCATTGCATGAACAACTACGCAATAAAACAATGAATAAACAATATCATGCTCTGGTTAAAGGAACCTGGGAAAAAAAATGGCGTAGTGTGACTGCTCCGTTACTTAAAAAGGCGCAGGACTCCATTGTAAAAGTGAGTGAACTAGGTAAAGCATCTGAAACTCGCTTTAAAATTTTACAGCGTTATCAGGGAGCGACATTAGTTGAAGCATCTCCGGTGACGGGAAGAACGCATCAGATACGTGTCCACAGTGCATCTAAAGGGCATAATATTGCCTGTGATGATCGTTATGGTAATGAGCAATTCAGCAAAGAGATGCACGCATTGGGCTTAAATCGCTTATTTTTACATGCGGCGCACATTACTTTTTTTCATCCGGTATTAGAAAAAAAGATGACCGTGAGTGCGCCTCTCTGTAATGAACTGACGTCTCTGTTAGAAAAACTGCAAAAAAGTTAAGATCAAACTTCAGTTTTGTTGATAGCCGGGGCATTATTTAAGTGTCCCGGCTATAAAAATTAAATCTCAAATATCAACATTAAGCTATTAAACATAACGGAAATTTATGCACTCAAATAAACTGCCGCCTGGGAATCCGGACAATAATAAATATTCAGTTATTATTTTCGATTGGGATGGCACCCTGATGGACTCTATTGATAAAATCATCAATTGTGTTACGCAAGCCGCAAAGCTTACTGATGTAGTTGCTCCCTCTGCCGAATCAATTCGTAATATTATTGGTCTCAGCTTAGAGAAGGCAATGGCGACACTTTTTCCGATGTTATCTTTCGCTAAACAAGCTCAGCTGATCGAGACCTATCGTCATCAATATACCTATTTGAATAAACAAGAAACTCCCTTTTACCCGGGCATTAAAGTCTGGCTTAAGTTGTTAAAAGAGCAAGGTTACCTGCTCGCAGTTGCCACGGGGAAGGGGCGGAAAGGACTTGACCGATTGCTTTTGCAATATGAGGTAACAGATCTTTTTTCAATTACCTATTGCGCAGACGAAACGCTGTCTAAACCTCACCCTCTGATGTTAAACAACATATTAAAAGAATTAGAAATCAATGCAGAACAAGCTCTGATGATCGGGGACTCTTCCTTTGATCTGGAAATGGCAAATAATGCTAATATTGATTGTATTGGCGTGACTTATGGCGTGCACTCCGAAAGCATCTTATCCCGCTACAACCCCGTTGCAATTTTAAGTGATTTACCCACCCAACTTTGGAAATATATTTAAAATTCAATAGCTTTGGCGTTATTGCCAAAGCAATTAACAACCTTATTTATAAAAATTATTTCCCTTCAATTTTTCTTATTTGCACAATAACACCCATTAATGGGTGGTCTAAATAATGAATTTCTTCACTTCTTAAGCGACGTCTCTGATCAAATAAAGCTTCTTTAATCACAATTTCCTGATTATTTTCAACGCGGTTAGCGTCTCTATTAAGATCGATGATTTCAACACCATTTTCACTTTCAAGTATATTTGAATTTTGTACAGGCGCGATCTGTGGTTTGATTTTTTCCTGTACTGTTTTTTGACGGATAATGAATTGACTGTCTATATAAAGATAATGATCTAAGTATATTTTAAAATTCCCATCAACTGCCCATTTATTTTCCGATTGAGGTCCGGCTTCGAGATTTTCACCGCCAAAAAGATGGATGGGTTTTGCGCTGTTATTGCTTTTCACGGGCATCCGCCAAGCCATGTGCAAAATTGGCTTAAAGCCTGCATGTGCGGCTAAGCTTTTACGTTGTGCGCTGAGTTGCAGGTGCGAGCTGTCTAAGAGGATAAAGTTATTGGCATTTTGAACAAATTGCTGCGCACCGATAACCACCGGATTAGTCTGCCCCGCGGCATTTACCTTTAATATTTCGGTACTGTTGGCAGTGTCCAGCGTAAGAAAATCGTCAGATAATCTTTCACCGGTTTTTTCAAAACTGATATCACGTTGAAAAAGCAGTACTTCAACCTCAAACCAGCGCTCTGCAGCATTGGCTGAAAATGAGAAGCACAGCAGTATGATTGGTAAAAAAAGTTTGTAATTCAAAGTGTTATCCTTTAGCTTGTTTTATTAAATGTGATTCAAAACTATGAAGTAATTGCATAATCCAGTTTATTCGATGCTTGTTGTCCGACAGGTCACAAATAAATTTAAGTTTAGTGGGGCCGTCCAGTTTAAAGGTATTTGCCTGTGTTTGCAGCAATGACACCAAGAACATTGGATCCACCGGTGTGTTTTCTGTGAATAAAATATTACCACCATTTGTATGCGCTTCTAAACGTTTAATACCTAATGGCGTGCACTGTTGTTTTATTGTCGCCACCTGGATAAGATTTTTAGCAGAAGCGGGTAATAGGCCGAAGCGATCTATTAATTCCACCTGAATTTCTCTTAATGCCAGTTTATTTTTACTGCCGGCAATACGCTTATACAAAGATAAGCGCTGATTAACGTCAGGCATGTAATCCGTTGGAATCAATGCCGGAATACGTAGTTCAACTTCCGCTTGACTTGCCAGCAGATGTTCTAATGTAGGTTCCTGGCCATTTTTTAATGCCTCGATCGCTTGATTTAACATCTCCATATAAAGGTTGTAACCAATACTGGCAATCTGTCCAGACTGTTCATCGCCCAATAATTCACCGGCGCCGCGAATTTCTAAATCATGAGTCGCCAGTGTAAAACCGGCTCCTAGAGTATCTAACGCCTCAATAGCCTGAAGCCTTTTTTGTGCATCTTTAGTCATCAGTTTGGGTGTTGGTGTTAAAAGATACGCATAGGCCTGGTGATGTGAACGGCCAACGCGGCCGCGCAGTTGATGCAATTGTGCAAGGCCAAGGTGGTCAGCACGATTTATGATGATCGTATTGGCGCTGGGAATATCAATACCGGTCTCAATAATGGTACTGCAAACTAACACGTTTTGACGCTGATGATAAAAGTCAGCCATGATTTTTTCAAGCTGGTGTTCATTCATTTGCCCATGAGCAACAGCTACTTTTGCCAGTGGTATAAGCTGCTGTATCTCCTGGGCCGCTTTTTCGATGGTTGCGACGTTATTATGTAAAAAATAAACTTGTCCGCCACGCATGATTTCACGGGTTATTGCATCGCTGATAATTTGATCTTTCTTTTGCACGACAAAGGTTTTTACCGCTAAGCGTTTCGCCGGAGGTGTTGCGATAATCGACAGATCTCTCATGCCATTCATAGACATATTTAATGTTCTGGGAATGGGAGTCGCGGTCAGGGTTAAAATATCAATTTGTGCACGCAGGGCTTTGATCTTTTCCTTTTGGCGCACTCCAAAGCGATGCTCTTCATCAATAATTAACAACCCTAAATCAGAAAATGTCACGTCGCTGCTGAGCAGTTTGTGAGTGCCGATCAGAATATCAATTTTTCCCTGGTTTACCTCTTCGAGAATCAGTTTCTGCTGTTTTGCAGTTTTAAAGCGCGACAGAACCTCGATACGCACCGGCCAATTAGCAAATCTATCTTTAAAATTTTCATAATGCTGCTGTGCGAGCAAGGTGGTTGGCACTAGAAGAGCAACTTGACGGACATTATCCGTAGCGAGAAAGGCCGCGCGCATGGCCACCTCGGTTTTACCGAAACCGACATCACCACAAACCAGCCTGTCCATCGGCTGTGCAGAACACATATCAGATAAAACCGCCTTGATGGCAAGCGCCTGGTCATGGGTTTCTTCAAAAGGAAAGTCGTTGCTGAACAGCGCATAATTAGTTTTATTAAATTTATATTTAAACCCGACCTTTGCAGCACGCTGTGCGTAAACTTCAAGCAGTTCTGCGGCGACATCCCGAACTTTTTCTGCGGCATGTTTTTTGGCTTTTTGCCAGGTTTCGGTGCCTAATTTATTAATCGGGGCATTTTCTACATCATGACCGCTGTAGCGGCTGATCAGGTGAAGCGAGCTTACGGGCACGTAAAGTTTATCACCGCGCAGATATTCCAATTTAACAAACTCGGTTAAATGGCCGGCAGTTTCTATCGTTTCCAGGCCTAAATATTGACCCACACCATAATCAATATGAACAACGGGCTGGCCTATTTTAATCTCTGCCAAATTACGAACGATATGATCAGTGCTGTAGTTTTCATCGTTATTTTCTTTACGTCGCCGCCGTTGGGTGACTTTATGGCCCAACAATTCATTTTCGGTGACAAAGGCAAATCCGGTATCTTCCAAGATAAAACTGTTTTCAACCTGGCTGATTGTGATCCCAAGTTGCTTCTTACTTTTGACAAAAGAGCTCAGAGTAGAAAAGTCGCCAAGGCGTAATTTTAAAGGCGCTAATAACTCTAATAAAGACTCTTTACGTCCCGCCGATTCAACACTAAATAATATTTTTCCGGTAAAATTGGTGAGGAACTGCTGAAGCTTTTTTAACGGCGCATTTTTGTTATGTTCAATCTGAATATCTGGCATCGGTTGTACTGCGCAGTTCTGCCTGGCGCTTTTTGGGTGCTCAAAAGCTTGCCTGCGAAAATCGTAACGAGGCCACTGGTTTATAAGTTCAAAACACTGTTCATGACGCAGGTATAATTCTTCGGGCGGCAGTAAAGGGCGCAACAGATCAACGGATTTTTCCTGATAACGGGTTGAGATGGTTTGCCAAAAATCAATGCAGGCTTGATTGATATCACCGGCAATTGCCAGCCTGGCGCCACTTGGAAAATAATCAAATAAGCTGGCGCTGTCAGCAAAGAAAAGAGGTAAATAATATTCAATCCCCGCCGGTAAATTATGCTGACTAATTTGCTCAAAGAAAGAGTCTTTAGCGGTTGACAACGGTGAAGGGAATTTATGGGTAAATTGCGCTTTAAAACGCTTAATAGCGTCTTTGTCCGTTGCAAACTCATGCGCGGGTAATAATCTTATTTCTGCAATAGGTTTTAAAGAGCGCTGGCTTTCACTGTCAAAGGGACGAATAGAGTCAATTTCATCGTCAAAAAAATCAATACGGTAGGGGGTATCGCTGCCCATCGGATAAATATCTAACAAAGATCCTCGCGCGCAGAACTCGCCGTGCTCCATGACCTGTTCAACCGCATAATAACCGGCTTCCTGAAGGTCCGTCCGCAGTGCTTGTAATTCAATTTTTTGTTTGTTTTTTATTATTAAAGCGTACTGTTTTAAATAGGAAGGGGGGGCGATACGCAGTAACAGCGTACTGATTGGGACAATTAATATCGCATTTTTAAGATTTGGTAACTTATATAATGTTTCTATACGGTTGGAGATAATGTCCTGATGAGGCGAAAAATTATCGTAGGGCAGTGTTTCCCAATCAGGGAATGTAACGAGTTCAATATTATCTTCAACGAAAAAATCAAGTTCCTGCCTGATTTTTAAAGCCGTGGGGGTATCATTAACGATCAAGATTAAGGGGGATGCTTGTTGTTTGGCGCACTCACTAATAGCCAAAGCTTGACTACTACCGAGTAAATTTCCGAATATTAAATGATCTGATTTTTTCTTTAATGCAGGAACAGATAATAAAGCTAGGTCAGTCATTGAATGTGTTATCCATTTTATTCATTAAAAAATTTATTTAACTATTTTTAACTGTTTACGGCAAATATGCAATGAACTTTGAACTTTCTGTTGCGTATTTAGCAACAAATAGGCCATCGCTTTGATTTAAATACTTTTGGGTATCTTGATCTTTGCGAATCCATTAGAATGTCGATTAATAATTTTTAATCAAAGAGTTATTTGCCATTTTCTGATTTTTTCAGCATTTAATTTCCATTGTTAATGGCAAAATGACAGCTTAAATAATAAAGGTATTTATGTTTTATCCCCTTTGTGTATTTATCGGCTTACGCTATACAAAATCAAAGCGTAATAATAAATTTATCTCATTTGTTTCTTTGTTTTCAACGGGCGGCATTACCCTAGGTGTGCTGGCACTGATCACTGTTTTATCGGTGATGAACGGTTTTGAAAATGAACTTAAAGTCAGAATATTAGGTGCAATTCCGCATGTGATCATCAGCAATGAAGAACAGGTTATAGATGATTGGCAAAGCCGACTTCCGGCATTACAGAAGATGCCGTTGGTCAAGGCCGTCGAGCCTGTAGTTCGCACTGAAGCTATTATCCAGAGCAGTAAAAGCCTTCAGGGGGTCCAACTTGACGGTATTATACCCGAGTTATATGCAAGTGATGTGGTTAAAAATCATATTATTATGGGGCACATAAGTGATTTAAAAGCGGGACAATACAATGTTATTATTGGTCAAAGCTTAGCACAGCAACTGGATGTCACTAAGGGTGATAAAATTCGCATTATCTCTTCCAGAGGCAGTCGTTTCACGCCTTTAGGACGGATTCCCAGTCAGCGAAATTTTACCGTGGCAGGGTTGTTTGAAGTTGGATCCGATGTTGATCAACAACTTGTTTTATTACATGCGCAAGATGCTGCACGGTTAATCCGCATAGGCCAAAAGCAAGTGACCGGCTTACGGCTTTATTTTAATGATGCTTTTGATGTACAGAACTGGGTGCCGCCTGTTTTACAAGAGGGACAAACGCTGCATGATTGGCGGCAAACCCATGGTGAATTATTTGCTGCTGTAAAAATGGAAAAAAACATGATCTGGTTATTGTTATGCCTGATTATTGCCGTTGCTGCATTTAATATACTCTCTTCTTCGGTGATGGTGGTCAATGATAAAAATGCGGAAGTGGCCATTTTGAAGACCCTGGGCATTAAAGGCTCCACCCTTAATTTTATTTTTATTATTCAAGGTGCCTGGAGTGGAATTGTTGGTGCGCTTGTTGGTACCGCATTGGGAATGTTGGTGAGCGCATACATCAATGAAATATTATCATTCCTGGGGCTTAACCTGCTCTCTAATGCATCCGGAGGCACTCGATTATTACCGGTTTTGTATGAACCAGTACAGATATTTGCAATCATATTTGGTGCTATGTTATTAAGTTTAATGGCGACCTTGTACCCCGCTTATCAAGCCGGGAAAGTCAGCCCTGTAGAGGCATTAAGATATGAATGATGAACTTTTAGTGTGCCGTAATTTAAGTAAAGTGTATGTTGACGGCAAATTATCAACCACGGTATTACATAACGTTGATTTATCCGTTAAAGCGGGGGAATTATTAGCCATTGTGGGCAGCTCCGGATCAGGCAAAAGTACCCTATTACATTTGTTAGGCGCGCTGGATATACCAACTCAAGGCGAGGTATTTTATCAGGGTAAGAATATTCATCAATTAAGCGCAAATGAACAGGCGCAATGGCGTAACCAATGTTTGGGTTTTGTCTATCAGTTCCATCATCTCCTGTCTGAATTTAGTGCCCTTGAAAATGTTGCTATGCCTTTATTAATTGCGGGTAAAAGTATTAAAGTGGCAACCCAAAAAGCGCAGGCTATTTTAAAACGTGTTGGTTTGGAGCATCGGGTTTCACACCGGCCCTCTGAACTTTCGGGCGGAGAAAGACAGCGAGTTGCGATTGCCCGTGCTTTAATCAATGAACCTAAATTGGTTTTGGCCGATGAGCCTACCGGTAATTTAGATGCAAAGAGTGCCGAGAGTATTTACCAGTTGATTGTCAGCCTTAATGAAGAGTCAGGTACCGCTTTTGTGGTGGTGACTCACGATCAACAGTTAGCTAATAAATTAATGCGCCAGGAACATATGAACAGTGGTGTCTTACAGGAAAAAGTATAATGTTTCGCCCTTTGTTAATCTTCGTCGGCTTACGCTACAGCCAAGCTAAACATAAAAATAAATTTGTTTCGTTTATTTCCATGGCATCCATATTAGGCATAGCGCTGGGGGTGACGGCATTAATTGTCGGCCTATCGGCAATGAATGGTTTTGAAAAAGCATTACGTGATGAGATGTTAGCTATTATTCCTCATGCTGAGTTAGAAACGGTCAATGGCAGCTTTAAAAACCTGGACAGGTCATTAACGCAGGTCAGGCAGCATCCCGATGTTATTGCTGCAAGCCCGTATATTATGTTAAACGGTCTGTTACAAAAAGATGACAAAATAAAAGCGTTACAAATTAGAGCAATAGCCCCGGAAAGTGAAAGGGAAGTCACTTCTGTCGAAAGTTATATAAAAGGCGGTGGCTGGGCGTTATTAAAAAGCGGGCAGCGTTCAATCATATTAGGTAAAAGTGTCGCGTTAAAACTTGCCTTGAAGGTTGGTGATTCGTTGACCTTATTATTACCGCAGGACTCGGGGCCGCAATTAAAATCGCCCCGTCAAATTAACCTCACGTTGGTGGGTTTATTTGCAATGGGAGGGCAGTTGGATAACTCCCTTGGTTTTATGCATATAGACGATGCCAAACAAATATTGGGATTCGACAGCGCTAACGGTATTGCCTTCAAAGTGGCTGATGTATTAGATGCACAAAAAATCGCCCGGGATGTGGGGTACAGCCTAAATGATTATCTCTATATAAAAAGCTGGATCACCAGCCAGGGTTATTTATATCAAGATATTCAGATGGTTAAATCTTTAATGTACGTCATTTTATTACTGGTTATCGCGGTTGCCTGTTTTAATATAGTCTCTACTCTGGTCATGGCAGTTAATGAAAAAAGAGGCGATATTGCAATTTTAAAAACCATGGGCGCCTCAAAATGGATGTTACGTGGCATATTTATCGTGCAAGGGGCATTCAATGGTCTGGTTGGTTGTCTTTTAGGCGCGGTTATCGGCATTTATGTTGCTTCTAATTTAACGGCTATCGTTAAATCCATAGAAACTGTCATAGGCCATAAATTTTTATCGGGTGATATCTATTTTATTGATTTTTTACCCTCATCTTTAAATTATGAACAGGTCACCGTTGTAGTTATCGCCGCTTTTCTGATGAGTGTTTTATCTACCCTATACCCCGCCTGGCGAGCAAGTAATATTCAACCGGCATTGGAACTGGGCTTTGCTCATTAGATTGCCTGTTAAGGTTATAAACCGAATGATTACAAATTGAGCGCGCCATGTTTTTCTAATAAATTGGCGATAGCTTGAGCGATTTGTTGGTAACCTAAGCCGTTAGGATGGATAAGGTCACTGTGGTATTTAGGCTGCTGTAATGTATCTGTGATTATGTCATTTTCAATCACTACCCGCATATCATCGGCAACTTGCTGATATTGCGCAAAGGGGGATAAAATCAGTCCCGGGCGGGGAACCGCAATAAGAACAACTTGAATCTTTCTTTCTCTTGCTAACCCTATCATCTCCTTCAGGTTTTCTGCCATTAATGTTAAATCACGCTTTTGGATCATATCATTTGCACCATGGCACAAAAGTAATAATTGGGGTTTATGTAATGCTAAAAGAGCGTCTAATCTTGCCAAGCCGTCACGGCTTAATTCGCCATTTATCCCTGCATTAATAATACTGATATTGATTAATTCACTTAACTGAGCAGGATAACTTTGTGTTGTTGATGCACCATAGCCAAAAGTAAGGCTATCACCAAAAGCTAATATGGGTTGTTCTTGACTAAGGGGGGTTAACATAATGGTTGGCTCTGAACAGGAAAGAAGAAAAGCTAAAACGGGAAAATAAAAAATAGATCGTTGCATTGTATCTCCCTAAAATTAGAATATAAAAAAACGCACTATAAGTGCGTTTTTTGTTTAAGATTAAACTCTATTAGTCATCTAAAATGTTTAATAAAATCAGTAAGTGAACAAACATATTAAATAAGTTTAAGTATAACGATACGGTCGCATTGATGTAATTAGTTTCCCCGCCGTTAATAATACGGCTTGTATCAAACAGGATCATGCCGGACATGATTAAGACAACCACACTGCTAATAACAACCTGCATCAAAGGTATTTGTAAGAAAATATTTGCAACCATGGCGATAATAACCGCAATCATACCCGCCATTAAAAAGCCGCCCATAAATGAAAAGTCTTTGCGTGATGTTAATACATAAGCTGACAGAGCAAAGAAAATAATAGCGGTTGAACCTAACGCTTGCATTATAAGTGCCGCGCCATCTTCCATTGCTAAATAATGGTTGAGCATATTACCCAGTGATGCTCCCATCACGCCGGTA
This sequence comes from Psychromonas sp., assembly GCF_047632955.1. Lineage (GTDB taxonomy): Bacteria > Pseudomonadota > Gammaproteobacteria > Enterobacterales > Psychromonadaceae > Psychromonas. The sequence continues at coordinate 96,519 of NZ_JBLIED010000005.1, forward strand.
AAGATGAAGACCCAAAAGATCCCTTTACTGGAATTTGCATTTTTAGAGACAACAAACAATGAGCCAAAACCCACAAGCATAAGCACTAAAGATGCGGTCGGACCGATTTGCATCATAGTCGCTAAAGTGGCTGTTAAAGCAGAAAACGTCAGCGTCATGGCCAATAGCATATAGGTGTTTCTAAGTACTTTATTAATTTCAATACCCTGGCTCTTTGAGCGAGTATCAGTAATGGGTGAATTCATTTTTCTCTCCAAGTTGTTCATAAGAATCATATTTGATAATAGCACGGCATTGATTAAATGCGCTAGTTTTTCTAATACATAGCCAAATACTTGCAGATGCACAGTTTCTTCTTAATGAAAAACAGCCGCTATCATTTATATTATCTATAAAGGTCGGTGATAAAAGATCGATGAGAAAAAACGAGATTGTAGAGTTATGATTTTAATGAAGTGATAATTTCTGTTGCACGGGGAAGCATGAGTGGAAATTAAAAAGGCGCTTAATAGCGCCTTTTATTGGTATTTAATATGAAATTAAATGAAAGGTTATTTAGCGCCTTCGATAATACCAACAAATTCTTCAATTATTAGTGCAGCACCACCAACTAAACCACCATCGATGTCAGGCTGTGAAAATAATTCTTTTGCACTTGAAGCCTTAACACTACCGCCGTAAAGGATTTGTACTTTTGCAGCAACAACTTTGCTTTGTTCTGCTAACCAAGTACGGATGTGTGCATGAACTTCTTGAGCTTGATCTGAAGAGGCAACTTTACCTGTACCGATAGCCCAAACTGGTTCGTATGCGATGACTGAGTTTTCTAATGCTTCAATACCAGCAACATCGATAACCGCTTTAAGCTGTGTTTCTACAACATTAAATGTTTTATCTGTTTCACGTTCTTCTAACGTTTCACCGATACATAATACAGGGACTAAAGCATTTGCCTGGATTGCAACAAATTTAGCGGCAACAACTGCATCAGTTTCATTGTGATACTGACGACGTTCGCTGTGACCGACTAAGCTGTATTTTGCACCGAACTCTTTAACCATGACAGGTGAAGTCTCACCCGTAAAAGCACCTGAAACATGGGTGCTTATATCTTGAGCACCAAATTCGATGCTGTTATTTGCAACTAGGTTTGCTACTTGTTCGATGAAAATAGTAGGGGGACAAACTGCAACTTCAACATTTTTTGCAGCATCTGCTGCAGCTTCAATGCCTTTGACTAAAGTAGACACAGATTCTTTTGTACCGTTTAATTTCCAGTTAGCCATTACTAGTGGTGTTCTCATGCTTTTCTCCATTATTGCTATTAAATTAAAATTCGAATTCAATTATAAGTGACTCTTAGGTTAAGCCTACCTTTTTTTTAGAAAATGATCAGATCATGCTTTCTAAGAGACAATTCCATGATCTATAACAAAGCCCATAGATTGAAAGTTTATCTTTCAAATCTAAATTAATTGTTTTATTTTTACTGCTTGATGCTGTTGATAATATTGTGTTTCGGTTGCGGTGGTTTCTTGGTGGTGATGATTTAACGTTTCTTTATCAAAAGCAATATCACCACCATCAATGACGCCGGAGCTTTTATCTATCTCTTTAAAATTAAAAAGTGCGGTATCAGAAAGATGCGAAGGCACAACATTTTGCATGGCGGTAAACATAGTCTCTAACCTGCCCGGAAATTGCACATCCCATTCGTTTAACATATTCTTGGTTATTTGACGCTGTAAATTAGGCTGTGAACCGCACAAATTACAGGGAATAATAGGGTACTCTTTTAGTTTTGCGTACTCTTCAATCTGTTTTTCTTTGCAGTAGGCTAATGGACGAATAACCACGTGTTCACCATTATCTGAAACCAGTTTTGCCGGCATAGATTTTAATTTACCGCCAAAAAACATATTTAACATCAGCGTTGCCAGCATATCATCTCTATGATGCCCAAGCGCAATTTTAGTCGCCCCTAACTCTTTAGCCGTCCGGTACAAAATACCGCGTCTTAAACGTGAACATAAACTGCAGGTTGTTTTACCTTCGGGAATGATATCCTGCACAATACTGTAGGTGTTTTCCTCGACTATTTTATAATCAACGCCTAATTTTTGTAAATATTCCGGCAGGATATGTTCGGGGAAACCTGGCTGTTTTTGATCTAAGTTGACAGCAATAATATCAAAATTAATGGGGGCAGCGGCGCGTAATTCAAGCAGAATATCAAGCATGGTAAAACTATCTTTCCCACCGGACAAACAAACCATTACTCGATCACCGTCTTCGATCATATTGTAATCTGAGATCGCCTGACCAGTGGATTTGCGTAAAGACTTGTTCAATTTTTTTAGTGAGAACTGTTGTTTTTTAGAAAGTACGTCTGACATTAATAAACCTTGGAAAAGAGAGCTGATGATTTCGAGCATTGTACAAAATTAATTTTTAAGATGCAAAGCCCGACTTAATCGCATCGGGACATTAAGCTTATTTATTATGTTCGAGTTCACTTGGTTGGGTGATTTTAAGTTCACGCGGACGCGCGATTAAGTAACCTTGAATGCCATCTATCTGCATAGATTCCAGCATCTCTCTTTGTGCTAAATGTTCCACGCCTTCGGCGGTAACATAACAATCCATGCGGTGTGCAATATCTATAATCATCCTTACAAACTGCTGATCCGCGCTGTCATGTTCAATATTATTTATTAAACTTGCATCAATTTTAACAAAATCAGGTTTAAGGGTACGAAATAGACTGAATGAACCCACTCCTTTACCAAAGTTACTAATTGCAGATCTTGCGCCCACACGTCTGAGCATATCAAAAACCCGTTTACTGGAAACAATATTACAATCAAGTAACTCTTCCTGCATTTCGAAAATCAGCGTTCCAGCTATCAACGATTCACGTCTTAATAATCTTTCCAGCCATACGATAAAGCTACTATTTTGGATAGCGGTACTGCTAACATTAATTCCCCAACGACTGCTGGGGTCGGTTTTGTTACGGCATTGGTTTATTATTTTCTCTATAATCAATTGCTCAAGTTTAATCGTCATATCAACACGTTGAGCCATTGCAAAAACAGTATCAGCCGGTATCACTCGACCTTCATCGGAGACGAATCGGGTGAAAATTTCTTCGTAGCCTTTCATCTTAGGACGCAGTGCCAAAATCGGTTGGTGTAATAATGTGATACCTTTTTTAGCGATGATGTTTTCTATCACCTGACGCCACTGTTGCTGTCCGGATTGGTTGCCATTATCATTACTCTGCTGAAATACCCAGCTATTAACACCTTCTGTTTGTGCTTTTGCCAAGGCTAAATCAGTGCGTGCTAAGACTTGTTCAGGTAGCTGTCCCGAGATGAATGATGAGATACCGTTGTAGGCAATACTGTCGAGATTATGGCGATCTTGATATTGGTCAAATCGTATTTTCAAGTCCTGTGCAACACGTTGAGCTTCACTGACGTTCATTCCCGGTGCGATCAGCGCAAAATCGGATCCGCTGATTCGGTAAACCGAGATGTTTTCATGCTGAGAGGTGACTTTCAGGATCATTTCAGTTAGGTTCTCAAGGTATAAATCACCTTGCAGGAAGCCCTGCTGAGCGTTTATTGCCAGTAATTCACTTGCTCGAATAATAGATAAGATGGCATGTTTTTGCCCGCTTTCTGCGTTTAAAATTTCGCTTAAGGTTTTGCGGAAAGCATTTCTGTTATTGACGCCAGTGAGGTTGTCGGTATTTGCCTGCTGGGTTAATTTTTTGATCTTGTCTTGCTGTTCATTTAAGCGGTCTTGCAATGATTTTTTTTGCTCACTTAATAATGCGGAAACTTTAGTATAAGGACCCGGCGGTGCCTCGGACTCTGATATTTCGTCAATGAAGCTTGTTTCAATCTTTTTTAACACGCGCCAGAAATTAAAAATTATAAATGTCGCCGCAATGATTAATCCGCTATAGATGGCAAATAGAATATTTTGTATCAGCCCGAACAGCATATTATTTTTAGACTTATACTCAATTAACTGCTTACTATTTTCGGAGGTCACAAAAGTTGTAGGGATGGAAAATAACAAGTGGCTAATCTTAACGGCTTGTTTGTTTTCATAAACCAGAGGAAGCAGCAATTGATGATTAGTCACCTTAATATAAGAAAATTGATTTTCTTCAACTAACCGGCTTAATCCGGTGTCGTTCAGGATAAGGGGGGTTTCATCTAAACTGAGTTGTTGAATAAGCAGTTCTTGTTGCTGAGAAAGAAGCGGATAGAAGACAACTCTTATAACTAAAGTGATTGCCACTGCTGATAAAAATATAAATAAATAACTTACCCACATGGTTTTTTTATAATTGTTCATGCAAATTGACTCCGTAATTTTATGAACGATAATATATTCTTCTGGTTAAAACTGCCGGACAGCCCTATCGCTTATTATATATTAAAACTTATTGATTTTAATATATAAAAGTTAAATAAATCTAATGTTAAATATTATTTCCTATAGTCTGGTTGCTGACTTTTAAGCAAATTTTTAGTGATCATCTGTTGCGGCGAATTGAATATATTATCCGCCGTATTGTTTTCAACGATGATACCCTTTTGCATAACAATAACTTGATCGCTGATGTGACGTACCAAATTCATATGATGGGAAATAAATATAAAACTGACCCCTTTTTTCTTTTGTATATCTAATAAAATATTCACTATTTTGAAACCGAGAGAGATATCTAAGGTTGATAAAATTGAATCTGCAATAACGATATCAGGATTTAAGACCATCGCCCGTGCTATGGCGACTTGATGTTGCTGAACCGCCGACAACATATTTGGATAGAATTGCAGATAATCAGGTAATAACCCAACCAACTCCAATGTTGCAATGACCTGTTGTTCTCTTTGTGATGCCGTTAAATCAGTGTTTAAGTCGAGCGGGGCGGATAATATTTTGCCGATAGTCGCTTTAGGGTTTAGGGAAACAGTCGGATCCTGAAATATCATACGAACCGATTTACACCTATCCTGGCGTGACATGCTCGCAACAGCATGACCATTAATATATATATTACCGGAAGTGCTTGGAATAACGCCTGCAATCATTTGTACCAAGGTGCTTTTCCCTGAGCCATTTTCACCAATAATGGTCAAAATTTGTCCCTGCTCAAGGGTGAAATTTATTGGCCCGATGGCGTTACGAAAGCCCGAGGATAAAAAAAACTTACTACCTTTATATTGTTTATATAAATTATCGATACGAAGAAGTGCTGTCATACTATTTTGTCATCTAAGGTTGGGTAATGGCAACGGATCATATGGCCCTTATAATTTAAAGTGTCAGGTTTTTTTACGCAGGTTCTTTGCGCTCGCGGACAGCGTGGTCCTAAACGACAACCTATGGGTAACAGGTTGGATGACGGAATGTTGCCCGGTAATGTATATAATTGGCTTTTATGAATAAGATCCTGGTTAAAATTCAACGTGGTTTTTATCATCGCTTCCGTGTAAGGATGCATTGGGCTTTCATTAATTTGTTTATAACTACCGGATTCAACGGCCTGACCACAGTAAATCAGAGTAATAAAATCGGACAAATTACAGATAGCGCCAAAGTTATTACTTAGTAACAGAATGGTTGTATTGTGCAAGCGGTTTAATTTATATAATAAGCGCAGTATTTGCGCCTGAGTAACGGCTTCCATGGCATTGGTTGGTTCATCTGCAATAATAAGTCTTGGATTATTAGCAATGGCCATTGCGATCATTATTTTCTGGCAAATACCTTCCGATAGTTGGTGAGGGTAACTTTGTAATACAGCCCGATCATTCTGAATGCCCACTTTGTGAAATAATTCTTTTATTTGCCGCGTTGACGTTTTTTTTCTATTGTGTTTTATTTTATCTAATAGTCGGTTTTTTAAAGAGGTCTTGGGTAAAACTTCATTTATTTGCAGGAATATTTTTTTACTCGGATCTAAATAAGATCGCGGGTGTTGAAATATCATGGCGATTTCTTTGCCCATTATCTTACGTCGCTCAGAGGGAGATAGCTTAGTTAAATCCTTTGAATCTAAGAACATTCTATCGACCGTTACCGTCCAATTAGAGTTATGTAATCCTAAGATGGCGCTGGCAATTAAACTTTTACCTGAGCCTGACTCTCCAAATAAACCGTGAATTGAGCCATCAACAATATGTAATGATACTTTATCAACCACCCGCGTAGTGCCCTGCGCCGTGGTGATATCAATACTTAAGTTGCGGATATCTAATAGAGCCATCAATCTTCCCCTTGTATAATTGCATGACGTAAACCTTCCGTAAATATATTAACTACCATGATGATAATAAAGATCACCAGACCTGGCAGTATGATAAGCCATGGGGATAAATAAGATAAAACGATGCTGTCAGCTATTAGCTTGCCTAATTCAATATCAGGTGATTGAGTGCCAAACCCCAAGAAACCAAGCGTTGCTATTTCTAATATGGCCATAGTGAAAATTCTATTTACCAGGGTCACTATCGGTTCGAGAATGTTCGGGTAGATACCAAAGCGTAGAAGACGCATATTGGTTGCTCCGTCAAGTTGCAGGGCAACGACATATTGCTTGTTCAATTGACTGTCGATGGTGTTGTAGATACCACGTATAAACTGCGGAAGGAGTGAAAGAGAGACGGCTATTAATGCGTTTTGATAACTTGGGTCGAATAATACAATTAAAATAAGTGCAATAAGTAAGGTCGGAATAGTTAAAAGAGCATCGAGAAGATGATGTAAAACACTGGCTTTAACACCTCTTGTTAAAGCCGCAGTCGATCCAATAAGAGTACCAAAGAATGTGATAACACAAGTTATCAGTAATGCGCCACCGAAGGTGAATTGAAAACCTTTAATTAAACGCGCTAAGGTATCTCTGCCTAAATCATCGGTACCAAACAGATGTTCAGTCGTCCCGCCTGCAATCCAATAGGGAGGTGATAACAAGCGTTCTGGATCCTGTAAAAAGGGGGAATAAAGTACCAGAATATCAGCAAATAAGGAGATCAGAATAAGCGCAATCCCAACCCACATGGCAAACACCGCAAAGTTATTTTTGAGGAAAATAGACCAAATATAGTGCCATGGAGATTGTATTTTTTGCTCGTTAAATTCGTTATTTATCAGCATATAACATTTTCCGTGTCGTGGGGGAAATAACCATCTGTAAAATATCGATGGCTATGCTCGATAATAAAATGAATCCTGAAATAATGATAACAGCGGCAGAGAGTGCCAAATAATCGCCGCCTCTGATACTGGTTAATAACCACACCCCCGAGCCTTGCGCAGCAAATACAATTTCGACCGTCATAGCAAGCGATATAATCGTATTTAACTGCAGCCTTAATTGCGGGATAATGGGCGGCAATGCATTTTGCAGCACATGCCGGAAAATAATCTCTATGACCGTCAGCCCTTTAGCATTTGCAGCTTTTATATAATTGCTTTTCATGACCTGAGTGATTGAATGCCGGGTGAGCCGGATTATTTCACTGGTGAGGAAAAAAGATAAAACCACCGAGGGTAATATCAGATGCGTTAAACGGTCCACAAAGGCTGATAGGTTATACAGGTCTGAGGCTAATAAACTGTCTATCAGCTGAAAACCGGTGACCATTGGAATTTCATAGATAGGACTGATATTGCCATCGATTGGCAGGCCTAAATCGACGGTTATAGGCAACATAATCAGCATGATCGCGAGCCAAAATGCGGGCAGCGCCAGACCAATAAGTGCAATTGACATAATGGCATAATCGATGATCCCATTACGATAAATTCCGGCAAGAACCCCAAGGGGGATACCAATAATAACGGAAGCGAGCAAAGCCACTAAACAGAGTTCCAGTGTTGAAGAAAATGCAATCAGTCCATTGAGCAGGTGAGATTTGTTATTAATTAATGAAACACCCCATTGACCTTGTAAAATATTACCCATGTAATCTAGATAAAGCATAAATAGATTAATATGCTGAACGGGCGGATCCTGACTTGACCAAAGTGAAATTGTAAATGCAATGATAGAAAGGATAAGCGCTGTCATTAATAATAAATTTAAGCGGCGGAATAAATAGTTAAGCATAGTTAATGAGCTTCTGTTTTTTTGACATTTTGGAAGTTTATACCGGTGAACGGATCAACCAAAAAGCCAGATATGTTGGTATTAAATGCATCCATACGAAGTACATGTGCAATTGGAAAATAAATACGTTCCTCCTGAATAATTTTTTGCAGTTTATAATAATTTTTTATTCGAGTGGTGAAGTTTGATTCTAATAGAGTTAAATTCAGCAAAGACTGCACCTCTTTACTGCACCATTGACTGGAGTTGCCTTCTAATACGCTTGAATCACAACTTAATAAGGGTCTGAATATACTATCCGGATCATTTATTTTTCCATTGACCGCAGTCACATAGGTATCATATTCACCATTGAGCAAACGTTTTTCAAGTTCGCTTTGAGTCAAAAGGATTATGTCACTTTTTACGCCTATTTTTAATAGGTTTGCCTGAATTAATTCCGCTATTTTATAGAAACTATGGTTAAAAAGTGAATTTTTGACGGGTGTAAGAATACTGATGGTACTATTAAAATCATAACCAATTTCCTGCAGGGTGCTTAATGCCTCTAGTGGTTTGTATTGAATGTCAGTTGACCTGCGATTGTACGCCCAGGATTGATGGCTTAATAGCGTGCTTGTTGCGGTCGCACTTTCATAAAAGACTGCCTCTAAAAGGTTTTTTTGATCGACGGCTTTAGAGAATGCCTGACGAATTTTTTTTTCTGTAAAAGGCATTTTATTACTGTTGAATGCCCATAGCAGGATATTGGCGGTAGGTTCGCTGCTGAGCAATATATTAGATTTTTCACTCATCTGTTTTAACTGGCTGGGTGCCGGATTGGCAATAATATCGCATTCACCCGTCAGTAGTTTTGCATAACGTTTGGTATTATTTTCCGTCACGTCAAAGATAAGATTGTTTACCGATACCTTATCTCCCCAAAACTTAGGATGGTTGATGTAATGGGTGATCCCGGCATCATTGCTGCTTTTAAATTTATAGGGACCTGTTCCAACAGGATAAAAATCAATTTTTTCAGGCGTGCCGGCAGCCATCAATCGCTGGGAATACTGTTTAGAAAGAATCACTGAATAATGAGCCGCCAGATTGTCAAGCAAGGTGATATCCGGTTTTTTTAAAATAAACTTAATTGTGTAATCATCAATTTTGACAATATCTGTTATTAAATTCGTAAAGGGGTGGTTAAAAAAATAATAATTCATCCCGTGATTAACGGAATGGAAAGGATGCTTGGGATCGAGCATTCTTTTTAGACTAAAGATCACATCATCAGCGTTGAAATAACGGGTCGGAGTAAAATAATCGGTTTGATGAAAGTTAACCTTGTTGCGCAGGAAAAAAGTATAACTTAGTTTATCTTCACTTAACAACCAGCCTGTCGCAAGATCAGGAATATAGCGATGAGTGGTTGGATCTCTTTTAACCAAGCGGCTATACAACTGATGAGTTGTTGCATCTAAGCTTGAAATATCGTGACTGATTTGCGGATTAAAAGAGAGAGCATTACTTTCCGGACAGTATATTAAACTATCCTTTAGTGAGGATTCGCTCTGATAACATCCACTTAAAATAAGTGCCGTAGTAAAAATAACAATAAAATGCTTGGTCAAATCTATTATCCTATTTGATATATAAATATAGCCAACTCCCTGAAGGTGATAAACAATGCTCTTCGTTGTTAGCAGACTTGGACTTTGAATAACGACATAATCAGCCTTGTGCCTAGAATATTATCATTTATCGTCTTGCTGATGCCTGCATCTTCAAGTAATTTGGGCATAAATCCTTCGCCATTTTTGATTAGAGCAATATTACTATTTATTGTTAACAAAATTGACCAATAAATTGAAGCTGGATCATTTTATTTATATTTTTTCTATATTACTCATTATCTTATAGGTTAATAACAAAGAGAAAGGAAGAAATAATATTTTCCCTACTGCTTGACCATACAATATACCCGGGGCTTGAAAATAGAAAGTGCTAAGGGTGACAAAAAGGCGTGGTTTCCTGCGTCATCTTAGCTGCATTTGAGACAGTAACCAATTTCATATCCCTCAAATTTTAAGGCAGATCATTGCAATAAAATTTAAGAAAGTTGTTAAGCCAAAAGCATATAGGTTGAAACGGGTAATATATCGGCAAGCTTTCTGGTTATTTTCCCACTCTTTGATGTTACCAAAGCAAACTTAAAGCTGGTAATAATAACATCGCAGCCGCATAACCTATCGCGGCCATCAATGTGCACCAAATAGACCATGTCCGTCACTAATGAGAACATGGTTATTAGATGTTGAGTCAATAACTAACTGTATAATTCTGCAAATTTATCTATCAATTGCTGCTCTGATTCGATATTTTCAGGATCAATAATAATACAGTTGATTGGACAGACCGCCATACAAGTTGGCTTTTCATAAAAACCGATACATTCAGTGCAAAGATCCGAATTGATTTCATAGATCTCTACGCCAAAAAAAATGGCTTCATTGGGGCATTCCGGATCGCACATATCACAATTGATACAGTTATCTTTAATTAAGAGTGCCATGGTTATTTACTGTGCGGGTTACGGGTGTTTTGGCCGTTATTAAGGTTACGCATTAACAAAGCATGACTCAGGTCGATTTCTTTTGGAATCGGCATATAGAGTACGTGCCCTGAACCGGGTGCAACATCAACAAGTTCACCTTTTTTGGTCTGCAGCTGCTCCAGGGTAAAATTAATATTGCCCTGCGGTGTCATCAATTCAAGTTGGTCACCGACTAAAAATTTATTTTTAACCATCACCTCAGCGAACCCCTGAGCGTCACGCCCTGTCATTTCGCCAACAAATTGTTGAGTATCACTAATAGAGTAACCATAATCATAGTTTTGATATTGATCATGGCTATGACGGCTTAAAAAACCTTCCGTATACCCCCGATGAGCAAGATTTTCTAATGTGCCCATCAACTTAGGATCAAATGGTCGACCCGCGATGGCATCATCCATTGCCTTTCTATAAACCTGTGCAGTGCGCGCGCAGTAATAATAACTTTTGGTTCGGCCTTCAATTTTTAAGGACTGCACCCCGATACTTAAAAGACGTTCAACGTGTTGAATCGCGCGTAAGTCTTTGGAATTCATGATGTAAGTACCATGCTCATCTTCAAAGGCGGGCATGTATTCATCGGGACGACCTTGCTCTTGTAATAGGAACATTTGATCAGTCGGTTTGCCTTCACCCAGGGTTGGATCCGGACGCTGAATAGCAACAATATCGCCGGTTTCATTTTCTGTTGCCGGGTGCGCATCATATTTCCAGCGGCAAGAGTTGGTGCATGTTCCCTGATTGGGATCGCGTTTGTTAATGTAACCAGACAACAAACAACGGCCAGAATAGGCCATGCACAGTGCACCATGAACAAAGACTTCAATCTCAATATCAGGACAATGTTGTCGAATATCTTCAATTTCATCTAATGACAATTCCCGAGATAGGATAACCCGTTCAATACCTTGTTTTTCCCAAAATTTCACACTTGCCCAATTCACGGCATTCGCCTGCACACTTAAGTGCACCGGCATATCAGGAAAGGCTTCCCGTACCATCATGATCAAACCGGGATCAGACATGATTAAAGCATCTGGTTTTAAATTCACAATGGGATGCATATCCCGAATAAATGTTTTTAATTTAGAATTATGGGGTTGAATGTTGCAGACAACATAAAGCTTTTTGCCCTGTGCGTGTGCTTCATTGATGCCAATTTCTAATTTTTCAACATTGAACTCATTATTTCTTACACGCAGTGAGTAACGGGGTTGACCGGCATAAACAGCATCTGCTCCATAGGCAAAAGCATAACGCATATTTTTTAAAGTTCCGGCGGGGGAAAGTAATTCAGGAGTCATAATAAATCTCTATTCTGATATCAAGTCAGGGTAAACCATGTGGTTTATGGGCGGCATATTCTACTTGCTTTGGTTATAAAGTCTTGGGGTCAGATCAATTCTAGGTGCTATAAGAACAGATTAAAGTAAAAATAGCCTAGGAGGGCGTCAGTTTAAGCCTTAACAACCCGTAAAATCATGAACAAACATAAATTAAGTTTCACATTTTACTATCGCATCCCTATACTATGGAATAATTTTATAGTCCCAGTGAATTAAAACGACGTTTTAATCATTGAACTACTGGCATCACTAATTAGGTTCTACATGGAAAACACAGAAAAATTTACTAACAACAAACAAATAATTAACTTTCTAACTGAACAGTTTCCTTTATGTTTTACGACGGCTAATCATCCCGCAAAGCCTTTGAAAATTGGTATATTTCAAGATCTTGCTGTACGTTTAGAAGATGAGCAACGGGTTAGTAAAACGCAACTACGTGGTGCTTTACGTCAATACACTTTAAGTTGGCGTTATCTGCACTGCATAAAAGAATCAGAAAAACGTGTTGATTTAGACGGTGGCGAAGGTGACAGCGTTTCTGCTGAACATGCAGAGCATGCTTTAAAAACACTCAAAGAAAGCAAAGAGAAAGTGTTTGCTAAACAGAAAAAAAACCAGAAAGAAGCTGCACCCGTCAGAGCCGCCAAACAAGTTAATGTGCCTAAACGTGTAGAGAAAAAAGTGTTCAAAAAAGAACCTTCTCCTGACCTGAGTAATTATAAAGAGGCAACTCACTCTGAACTTACGCTAAAACAAACTGTCAAAGTTTTACTTGGAAAATCACCCGTTTCAGCCGTTGTTGTTGAAATTTCAAAAGATGATGTGCAGGTACAACTTGCTTCTGGAATGATGGTAAAAGTTAAAGCCAAACATTTAATCGTTTAAAGGAATATTGATGAACAAATATTTTCGACACTTAGCCGTTATAGCTGGTTATTTATATATTGGTATAGTTTACGCTGTTCCAGCCGATGTCAGCAGCGTAGATCTCCCGCAATTAGAGCAACAAGCACAACATGCCAAAGTGACGAAAAGAGTGAGCGACCTATTCAGTCGTTCTCATTACAAATATATACCGTTAAATGACGCTCTTTCGCAAAAAGTGTTTGAGCGTTACATCGAGCAGCTCGATTATAATAAACAAATCTTTATGCAGAGCGATATTGATGCATTAAAAAAATATCAATTTTCCCTCGATGATAATCTACAAACAGGCCAATTAAAGCCTGCCTATGACATTTACCAACTCAGTCTGAAACGTCGTTATGAACGTTTTAGTTATGCTTTATCTTTGCTCGACAAAGAGATCAAGTTTGATACTGCGGATGAGTTTCAATTTGACCGTAGCAAGGCCCCCTGGGCAAAAGATACCGTTGAACTTAATCATATTTGGCAGGAAAAAGTAAAATCCGATGCGTTAGTGCTTAAATTAAGCGGTAAAAAATGGCAAGAAATCAAAGAGCTATTAAGTAAGCGTTACAATTACGCGCTTAAACATTTGACTCAAACTGAAAGTGAAGACGTTTTCCAAACGTTTATGAATGCTTATGCGCGAACCATTGAACCCCATACAAGCTACTTGTCACCGCGTAATGCCGAACGTTTTAAAATGGAAATGAACTTGTCTCTGGAAGGAATAGGGGCAGTTCTGCAACTCGAAGATGATTATACTGTTATCAGAAGTCTTGTGCCCGGTGGGCCCGCAGAGCGTTCTAAGCAAATATTCAAAGACGATAAAATAATAGGCGTCGGACAAGATGATGCTAAAATTGTCGATGTGGTTGGCTGGCGCTTAGATGATATTGTCGATTTAATAAAAGGCCCGAAAGGCACCGATGTTAAATTACAGATTTTATCGGGTAAAGCCGGAGATAAAAGCCATATTGTGATCATTACCCGCGAGGAGATACACCTTGAAGACCGGGAAGCAAAATCATCTGTAGAAGTAATTGACGGTCAAAATATTGGGGTTATTACGATTCCCAGCTTTTACATGAAATTAAGTGAAGACGTTGATAAAGAATTAGCCGGATTAGCAAAAGAAAATGTTAAGGGCATTATTATTGATTTACGTAATAATGGTGGCGGTGCATTAAGCGAAGCAACATTATTAACCGGTTTATTTATCAAAACAGGTCCCGTTGTACAGGTACGTGACGGACGTAATCAAGTTTTAGTCCACGAGGATGAAAATAAAGCAATCAGTTATAATGGGCCTTTAACCGTTCTGATTAATCGCAATAGTGCATCGGCCTCTGAAATATTTGCTGCGGCTTTACAGGATTATGGACGTGCGATTATCATTGGCGAACAAAGTTTTGGTAAAGGGACAGTACAACAGCACCGTCGTATTTCTCGATTTTATGATAAAGACGCGGATCTGGTTGGTTCAGTTCAATATACCATTGCTAAATTTTATCGTATCGACGGTGGCAGTACGCAAAACAAAGGCGTGATTCCTGATATTCAGTTTCCAACTGGAATCGATCCCAGTGAAACGGGTGAAAGTCTGGAAGATAACGCATTACCCTGGGATAATATAAAATCAGCTAATTATTCTCCCGTAGATAATTTAAAGCCTGTAGTTAAGTCATTAACTAAAAAGCATAATTTACGCATTAAAAATGAAGTTGAGTTTACTTACTTAGAAAAGGATATTGCAGAATACCTTCAAGAAAAAGATATGACGACAATTTCTCTTAAAGAAAGTGAGCGGGTTAAATTACGAGAAGAAAACGAAAAGCAGGCTTTAGTGCGGGTTAACGAGCGTTTAAAACGTGCCGGTTTATCCGAGGTGAAATCACTGGATGATGTTCCCGATGATTTTGAACCTATCGATGCATTTTTACTTGAAGCTGCTGCTATTACGCTGGATTATAGTAACTCTTAATTTGTGTCTTTGATTTTAAAAGCCGGCTATATAATAGCCGGCTTTTTTATATTGTTAGTTTAGCTGTTACCAATTTATTACTGTTAATTTTAACCGCATAGGATTGGCCTGTTTGCTATAAGGTTAGTTATAAAAATCAATCGGACGAATAACTAAATTAATTTTGTCCTGCTGAACTTCGACATAACTTAAATTATTACGCCAGTCGCCCACATCATAGCGCTGCGCAGGTTGGCCATTAACCAAAATATCGTGACAAGCGACACGATGGGTATGCCCATGGATTAAAGTTTGAACATGGTGTTCTTCCATTAAGCGTAATACTTCATCTTTAGTAACATCCATCACTTCGCGATGTTTATAGACTTTCTTAGACTGGCTTGCATGACGAATTTTCCAACCTATTTTTTTACGCAGAAATAACGGTAGAAGGTTAAAAACGAATTGCAGTAGCGGGTTATGGATCAGCTTACGCATTTTTTGATAATTTTTATCTGCTAAACAAAGCGTATCACCATGTAAAATCAATATTTTTTTGCCATATAAATTTATTTCACAGTGTTCCGGTAACAATTGCATTGATGATTGTTGTGCATATTTTTTGCCAATCATAAAGTCACGGTTACCGTGTATGTAATACAGTGGTATATTATTTTTTAGTGAATATTCCGATAATTTAAGCGCCACTTCATTCATTAGGGGAGTGCGTTCGTCATCACCGATCCACACTTCAAATAAATCACCCAAAATATATAAGGCATCCACCTTTTCAGCTTCATTGTGCAGAAACTGAAAAAATGAACGGCTTATTTGCGGATGTTTTTCACTGAGATGCAGATCGGCGATGAACAGTGTGCGCATAGAAGACACCCGTTAACCGTTAAGCAACAGTGACACTTGTGATGATCACATCTTCCAGTGGTACATCCTGATGCACAAAACCAGAGTTACCCGTCGCCACGTTTCTTATTTTATCAACAACATCTGTGCCTTCAACAACTTGTGCAAATACGCAGTATCCCCAACCATCAGTTGTTTCTGATTTAAAATCTAAAAACTTGTTGTCATTAAGATTAATAAAGAATTGCGCAGACGCAGAATGAGGTTCCATTGTTCTTGCCATTGCGACGGAATATTTGGTGTTTGACAGGCCGTTGTTTGCTTCATTTTTAACCGGTTTGTTGGTTGGCTTTTCTTCCATTCCAGCTGCAAATCCACCACCTTGAACCATAAAACCATCGATAACACGATGAAAGATAGTATGGTCATAATGACCAGATTGAGCATATTTAATGAAGTTGGCAACGGTGTTAGGTGCCTTTTCTGCATTTAAATCAAGTTTAATATCACCGAAGTTTGTGTGTAAAGTAACCATGTTTAGATCCTGTAATTGAAAAAAAAGTAAATCCCCTCAGGGTTTGCGCATATCATACCCTAAAGCATCAGATTCATTAAATACAAAGGGTGAATTTCTACTAATTGCGGGTTAGAATGCCCGTTCTATAGTGATCAGATTGGAAGCCCCATGTTAAAAATATACAACAGCTTAACGCGACAAAAAGAACTGTTTAAACCTCTCATTCCAGGCAAAGTTGGTATGTATGTGTGTGGTATAACTATTTACGATTATTGCCATATAGGCCATGGTCGCACCTTTGTTGCTTTTGATACTGTGGCGCGTTATTTGCGTTTTAGCGGATACTCACTTAATTATATTCGTAATATCACCGACGTAGACGACAAAATAATTAAACGGGCGGCTGAGAATAATGAAAGCTGTGAGCAATTAACAGCACGTTTCACCGAGGCCATGCATCAGGATTTTGATGCGCTGTTTATGCTGCGCCCGGATATTGAACCTCGTGTGACAGATCATATGCCGGAAGTTATCGCTATGATTGAAAAATTGATCGCCAAAGGGCACGCCTATCTTGCCGAAAATGGTGATGTTTTATTTGCCGTTGAAAGTTTTAAAGAATACGGTCAATTAAGCGGTCAAAATTTGGAGATGTTAAGGGCTGGATCGCGTGTCGAGGTTGAAGAGAGTAAACGTAACCCGTTGGATTTTGTGCTTTGGAAAAAGGCAAAACCCGCTGAGCCTTTCTGGGCTTCTCCCTGGGGAAACGGCCGTCCCGGTTGGCATATTGAATGTTCTGCCATGAACCATAAACATCTTGGTGAAGTCTTTGATATCCATGGTGGTGGCTCGGATCTTGCTTTTCCGCACCATGAAAATGAAATTGCGCAATCCTGTTGTGCGCATCATGGCCAGTACGTGAATACCTGGATGCATTCGGGCATGGTACAAGTCGACAAAGTTAAAATGTCAAAATCCCTTAATAACTTTTTTACCATTAAAGATGTATTAAATGTTTATGACAGTGAGTCGCTGCGCTACTTTTTGATTTCCGGGCATTACCGCAGCCAACTTAACTATTCTGAAGATAATTTAAAGCAGGCGCGTGCCAGTCTGGAGCGTTTATACACTGCTATCCGTGATCTGACTTTTGCTAAAGACACCGCGCAGAATAAAACTAATCCGTATTATCAAAGATTTGTTAAAGCAATGGATGATGATTTTAATACGCCTGAAGCATTAGCCGTATTGTTCGATCTTGCTAAAGAGATAAATCGTCTTAAACAGTCAGATATTAAACAGGCATCTGTATCTGCACGATTATTAGTGACCCTGGCTAATGTGCTTGGTTTATTAAATCAATCACCAGAGCAGTTTCTGCAGGGTGATGAATCTCAAGATGAAGTTGCCATGATTGAAGCACTGATCAAGCAGCGTAATGATGCTCGAACCAATAAAGATTGGGCGGCGGCGGATTTGGCGCGTGATAAACTGGCTGAATTAAAAATCGTTTTAGAAGATGGCCCGAGCGGTACAACTTGGCGAAAACAGTAAGTATTTTTTAGCGCTTAAGCATTTTTCAAGCACTTTTTTAGCACATTTGACGGCTTTAGTAAGTTAATTTTACTAAAGCCACAAATTCTGGCGTTTATAGCGGCATCTTTTATTAGATGGAGAGAAAATGGAATATTCTGTTCTGATATTATTTGTACCCACTTTTTTTGCGGTATCGGCGACGCCCGGAATGTGCATGACCCTGGCAATGACCCTGGGCATGACCATAGGCGTACGAAAAAGCCTGTGGATGATGTTAGGTGAATTAGTCGGGGTGGCACTGGTGACCATTTCATCACTTATTGGTGTGGCAACTATTTTATTAGCCCGACCGAATATGTTTCTGGTGCTCAAATATCTGGGTGGCAGTTATCTATTTTATCTGGGCATACAGATGTGGCGCTCCCGCGGTAAAATGGCGATTCCTGAAAATTTTGCGCAACAGGATAATGTTACTCGCAAGTCACTTATCATCCAGGGTTTTGTGACTGCCATTGCCAATCCCAAAGGGTGGGCATTTATGATTTCATTATTACCTCCTTTTATTAATGCTGAGCTACCATTGTATCCACAGGCTATGATTTTAGTGACTATCATATTGTGTTTTGAGTTTGTCTGTTTATTGCTTTATGCAACAGGCGGGCATACTCTGCGCCATCTTTTGCAGCAGCGTGGTAATGTTATTCTGCTGAATAGAATTGCCGGTAGCTTAATGCTCTGTGTCGGACTGTGGCTCTGTTTTACCTAAAAAAGTGACACTGAAATGATTATTTGAAGAGAGGGTGATAATGGATAATATTGGTTGTAAAGTGATTGTTTCAGGAACAGTGCAGGCGGTTGGTTTCCGTTATTTTACCCGTGAGCAAGCACGTTTGTATAATCTTATGGGGCATGCAAAGAATTTACAATGCGGTGACGTTGAAGTTGTTATCTATGGTCCGCGTGAAAAGATAGCCAAAATGCTGAAATGGCTTGAAATAGGC
The DNA here is from genome assembly GCF_047632955.1 of Psychromonas sp. GTDB lineage: Bacteria > Pseudomonadota > Gammaproteobacteria > Enterobacterales > Psychromonadaceae > Psychromonas. The sequence continues at coordinate 115,388 of NZ_JBLIED010000005.1, forward strand.
CCTAAAACCGCACGCGTAAGCGGGATCACGGTCAGTGAAATTCCCTATCGGAAAAGCAATGATTTTGTTACTTGCTAGGACTGTTTATTTTTAAAATCCTTTAACACTATCTCTAAAGCGTCTACAACCACCTGCTTATCGATGTTGTTTTCTTCGAGGAGCTGGATTAAATCAACGGCTAGTTGCACCGCTTGCGGTGCATTGGCCAGCTGGGGATTATTCTCACTCATCACTGATATCCTGCAATTTAAATTCCAACATTTGGGTATAGGTATTACACTTTTGATAACGTCCTTTTAAGACCTCTATTTTTTCTTTAATGCCTATTTTTTGCTGCTGGTCTGCATTGATAATCAACTCTTCCTGCTCTGCAATCATGTTTAATAAACGTTCTTCGTAGTGATACTGTTTCTGTAACTGTTGGTAGATATTTTCTTTAATAGATGAATAGGATTTATATAATTTTTCAGCTTTCCCTTTTTCTAAGCTTTGTACCAGTTGTAATAATACCTGGAACTGATCAACAAAAAGTGTGCATTCATATTCAATCAGCGTTTCCGGAAGGTTTTTAGTCAGTGCATTTTGTAATGACTGAACCGTATGTTGTATTTGCTGGATATAACCTAAAAGGGTGAGACAACGTTTAGGGAATATATGTACTTGAAAAACAAAACAGTGGTTTTCTGTCTGCCGTATTCTAGCATCCAGTACTTTGCATCTTTCACTTAAGGCGTTTAATTGTTTCTCTAATTGCTCGATTGGTAAAGTTAACTGAACCATGCGTTGTACCCTAAGTTAATGGCCATTATCACCACAATCAATATGAAAATGGGGCGTATAAATTTAGCACCAAAATGAATAGCAGAATGCGCGCCTATGTATGCGCCAAGCATCAAACAGACACCCATGGTTAAACCAATCAGCCAGTCTACCTGACCAAAACAGATGAACACTAACAGGGAGGTGAAATTACTGGTGAAATTCATCGCCTTGGCAACACCGCTAGAGAGTAAAATATTCAGTTTATAAAGGCGCATATTGGAAATCACCCAAAATGCGCCGGTTCCTGGGCCGGAGGAACCATCGTAAAATCCTAACAAAAATCCCTGAATGAGCTGTTTTATGCGAAAAACTGACTTATTTTCAGGAAGCTTATGATTATCAACATCGGGTATTCGATTTAATAAGGTATAGAGAGCGGCAATTAAAATAATAACCGGCAGTATTTTCTCTATCCATTGGGTATCAATTAAATTAACAAAAATGGTGCCAATCAATGCACCTGTTAGCGTACTGTAGAAACTGTTTCGCCAAAATTGCGGATTAAATAATTGTTTTCTAAAGTAAGTATAGGATGCTGTACCCGAAGAAAAACAGGCCGATAATTTATTGGTGCCGAGGGTTAAATGCGCAGGTAACCCTAAGCTTAATAATGTCGGCACAGTCAGCATGCCTCCACCGCCAACGACTGCATCAATAAAACCTGCAATCAAGCCTACAAAAACCAGTAAAGCCCAAGTACCGGGGTCCAAAAAAAGTTCAGTCATTAATGTTTATTCTCAAATTCAATAGCAAAAGGGGGGAGAGCATCAAGCAAACCTTTCCCGTAACGTTTCGTTTTGACTCTCTTATCCAATATGATAATTTGCCCCGTATCATTTTCTTTTCTAATTAATCGTCCGCATGACTGGATCAGTTTTTTACTTGTTTCCGGAATCGAAAGCTGTAAAAAAGGGTTACCGCCCTGGGCTTTTATCCATTCAGAATGCGCCTCTTCAACGGGAGAATTTGGCACCGCGAAAGGCAATTTGGTAATAATCAAGTTGGTCAAATAATGGCCGGGTAAATCCAGCCCCTCGGATAAACCACCAGTACCGAAGATAATGCTTGTTTTACCCTGATCACAACGCTGTTTATGCGTTTCTATAAGTTTACTGCGTGATAATACCCCCTGTATTAATAAAGCATCCTGGTATTTTTTATCAAGTTTATCGGCGACTAAATTCATTTGCCAGTAGGATGCAAACAAAACTAAATTTCCCTCATTATCGCGCAAATAATGTTCTATTTTTTCAATCAGTTCATCATCAAAACCCGCTTGCGTCGGATCGTTTTCCATATCCGCAATAATTAAAGGGATGGCAGGATAATCAAAGGGAGATTTTAAACGCAGGTACTGCGTGCCGTCATTGCTTTTGAGCCCGCTTTGGCGCTTAAAGTATTCAAAATTATTCAGTGAAGTCAGCGTGGCCGAGCATAAAATAACCCCGGCGGCCTGTGACCAAAACATATATTCCAATATCCCGCCGACTTCTATCGGTGAAGCATTTAAATAAATCTCAGCTTTTTCTATTTCTGCCCATGCTGCGATGGGAGCTTGTTTAGTGGCTCTCTCTCTGGTCAGCATAACCCAAAGGGTATGCATCTTTTCGATACGTTGCAGGAAAAACCCCAGTTCAATCATTAAGGGTTCAATATCTTTAGTTTTGATATTACCGTCTTTGATCTCTTCACTGATAATATTGGACAATTTATTTAAAGCAGATAAACATTTTTTAGTTTCATCTTTTAAATTAGAGGCGGGGTTATGTAAGGCTTCGGGTAACTCTCCCAAAGCAAATCGGTATTGATTTGACTCATTAAAGTAACTTGGATTATTGTTGAAAAATAACTCTACAATTTTCAGATCTTTTATTATTTCCTGCGCACTTTCGAGCATATTAATACCCGGTGTGATGGTGGTATGGCGTTTAATGACCCTATTGATATGCTGGCTTAACTGGTTGATTTTTTTTAGCCAATCCTGACTGCCTTTGATACTGGCGCGCGCACTGGAAAAGTCGCGGGATATTTTAGGCAGGTGATGGGCTTCGTCCAGAACATAAAAGCAGTTATCCGGTTCGGGTAAAATGATCCCTCCGCCGAGCTCCAGGTCGGCCAACAGTAATGCGTGGTTTACCACAATAACGTCGGCTTTATTAATATAATCCCGAGCCCGATGAAAAGGACACTGGCGATGATTCGCCAGAGCGCGTTTACAGCTGAATTTATCGGAAACAATCTGCTGCCAGACGCGATTTGCAATGGGCGTCGGCCAACTATCACGGTCGCCCAACCATTTCCCTTCAAGATAAGCGCTGTGCAGACGTTTCAGTAATTCCTGATCACCCGCCTGCGGTTTTTCTGTAAATAAAACCTGCTGTTCACTGCTTTCCTGAGTGCTGAACAGTTTATGCTCACAGCAATAACGCTGACGTCCTTTCGCTAAGGTAAAGGTGAATTTAAATTCACTGTGACGCAAAAAAAAGGGCAGATCCTTATGCATTAACTGCTCTTGTAAGGTCACCGTTGCCGTCGAAATAATGAGTTTTTTGTTGGCATGTTGCGCAACGGGTAGCGCTGCAAGAATATACGCTAATGACTTACCAATCCCGGTTCCGGCCTCGGCAACTAGTATGCGCCGTGATTTGTCATATTCACCCGACAGTACTTTGGCTATTTCGGCAACCAGATAATTCTGTGCTTTACGCGTTGCGAAATGCGGCAAGGCCTCTGTAATAAGAGTATAACCTGCACGAATCTTTATTTTTAGGGAATCTGGAAGCATATATATCGCGGTTAAAGTAAAAAAAACATTTTAACAAAAATATCGCCACTAAACAGAATTTCTATCATACTTTTATGGCGTTAGTTAGGCACAGATCTTATAACTACTTATTGAACAGTTATTCAAGAGATGTATATATATAGGCCAAAATAAAGTATAACTACGAAAGTAAGCGCAGCAGATCTGCTTCCCCATCGGTTTCCCTCGGTAAATTAATGGGATTTTTTAAACCAGCTCCGAGCTTAATAAGACTAAGTTTCCTTTTTAAGGCAAATAAGTCTGTTAAGCCGCTTGTCTGACATTGCTCAGTACAAGAAGGGTAAAGAGAGAAATGTCTTTGCCTCCCGTATTTGGAAAGGAACTTAATATGAACCAACATCTTGTTGATAATTTCGACCGGAAGTTTGAATACTTGCGTCTGTCGATAACCGACGTCTGTAATTTTAAATGTAATTACTGCCTGCCCGATGGCTATCAAAGCACCCATGAAAAACAGTTTTTAAACAAGCAGGAAATAACCAACTTAGTGACTGCTTTCGCCGAATTGGGTGCAAAAAAAGTGCGTATTACAGGCGGAGAGCCTGCTTTGCGCAAAGATTTTCCGCAAATAATTGAAGCTATTGCTAATACCCCGGGTATCGAAAAAGTGGCCACCACTACTAACGGTTACAATTTGAGCAATAACGCCCAAGCCTGGTTTGATGCTGGACTCGATGCCATCAACGTCAGTGTGGATAGCCTGGATGCAAAAACCTTTCATCTTATTACCGGGAAAAATATATTCCAAAAGGTCATGCAGGGGGTCAATGATTCGGTCAAGGCTGGTTTTAAACAGGTTAAGATCAACAGCGTGTTAATGAAGGGGCTTAATGATATTGACATTGATTTGTATATTGACTGGATAAAAGATCAACCCATTCAACTACGATTCATTGAATTAATGCAGACCGAAGATAATAGTGAATTCTTTGATAAACACCACCTTTCCGGTGAATGGATTAAACAATATCTGTTAGAAAATGGCTGGACTAAAAAACAATCCTTAAGCCATGATGGCCCGGCACAAATTTTTTGCCATCCTGAATATCAGGGAGAAATAGGTTTGATCATGCCCTACAGTAAAGATTTTTGTAAAACCTGTAATCGTTTAAGGGTATCGTCGGTTGGTCGCCTGCATCTATGTTTATTCGGTGAAGAAGGGGTCGATTTACGCGATCTTTTAAGTTCACCGGCGGATAAAGAAAAGCTCAAACAACGCATATTAGACTCATTGAAAAGTAAAAAAGTAAGTCATTATTTGGCAGAAGGAAAATTAGGGGGAACACCACACCTTGCCTCCATCGGAGGTTAAATCTGTGCAGGCGATGTCTGCTCAGACGTTTTTGCCTGCAAAATAAAATCACTCCTATACTTTAAGCACTTAACAGTAAAATCAGGATCAACCTCTACTTGTTGCTATTTAGAGTTTGATCTCAATCAAGAACCCTACCGTTTGTAAAAATTAAACCTATCAATTCTGTATTCTACTCAATAATAAATTACCAACCAATAACCCTTTAATAATTAAGGTCTTTTTAGTGAAATTTGATAATAGTAAAAGAAACTTATTCAAAAAAAACGACAAAGTGACGGTTAATAATTTACTACCTTGGATTCAAGATGTGGATTTGTTCTTGAAAAATTGTACGCAATGTGGCGATTGCATTACAGCTTGTCCGGAAAAAATTATCGTCAAGGGTGATGGTGGTTATCCCAATATTGATTTTAATTTCGGTGAATGCACTTTCTGCGGGCAATGTGCGGAGGTCTGTGATGAACAGATTTTTGTTCCAGTAAAACAAACACCCTGGTTAAAAAAAGCGCACATCGAAAAATCCTGTTTAGCCTATGAAAATGTTTATTGTCGCAGCTGCAGTGAAAGTTGTGAAACGCAGGCACTCACTTTCCAAATAGGGTTAAGTGCCGTCCCTCAAATCAACCTTGATTTATGTACTGGTTGTGGCGCCTGTGTTGCACCTTGTCCAACGTCATCGATTTTTATAAAGGAATTAGCATGAACAGTGAAGAGTTACATATATCTAGTCTAATTGTTCACATCAGACCTGAAAAACTGCAGGAAATAGAAATCAGTATCAATTTATTAGACGGTGCTGAATTAATAACCATGTCACCCATTGGTAAGGCAGTGGTGGTGTTAGAAGCGCCCAATCAAGGCGTTATTATGGAAGTGATTGATACCATCAATGCTTTAGACGGGGTGATTAATACCGGCCTTGTCTATCACGAGTTTGAAAAATTAGAATCCTAATTTCAATTAATTAACCAGTGGTAACTCAATTAAATTATTTAGTTTCATTATATAGCGGGGAAACAACATGAAATTTACGAGACGTGAATTTATGAAAGCGCAGGCAGCAGCATCGGCAGCCGCTGTGGCTGGTATTGCATTGCCAGCAACAGCGAGCAATTTAATTGCAAGTCAGGATTTATCAAAAATAAAATGGGAAAAAGCGCCATGCCGATTTTGCGGTACGGGCTGCAGTGTTTTGATCGGTACCCAAAATGGGCGTGTGGTTGCAACACAAGGGGATCCTGAATCACCGGTCAATAAAGGATTAAATTGCATAAAGGGTTATTTCCTGTCAAAAATCATGTATGGCAAGGATCGTCTTACCACTCCTTTACTGCGTATGACCAATGGACTCTATGATAAAAATGGCCAGTTTGAAGCCGTTTCATGGGATGCCGCTTTTGATATTATGGCTGACAAATTTAAAGACGCGTTGAAGAAAAAAGGACCCACGTCTGTGGGCATGTTCGGTTCAGGTCAATGGACCTTGTGGGAAGGGTACGCGGCTTCTAAATTAATGAAAGCCGGTTTTCGGACTAACAATTTAGATCCAAATGCGCGTCATTGTATGGCTTCCGCCGTCGGCGGTTTTATGCGCACCTTCGGTATTGATGAGCCGATGGGCTGTTATGACGATCTTGAAAATGCCGATGCCTTTGTGTTGTGGGGATCTAACATGGCGGAGATGCATCCGATCCTCTGGTCGCGTTTAGCCGATCGCCGTTTAAGTAACCCCGATGTCAGAGTGCACGTGTTGTCTACCTACACACACCGTTCATTTGAGCTTGCAGATAACGGTATGATCTTTACCCCGCAATCTGATTTGGCCATTTTAAACTTTATTGCCAACTACATTATTCAAAACGATGCGGTTGATAAAGATTTTGTTAAAAAACATACTAATTTCCGCAAAGGTGTTACCGACATCGGTTATGGTTTACGGCCGACGGATCCTTTACAAAAAGCCGCTGCAAATCCAGATTCCGGTGCTTCGACGCCAATGACCTTCGATGAATTTGCCGAGTATGTCTCAGAATTTGATGTTGATTATGCCGTTAAAATGTCGGGTGTCCCTGCTGATAAATTAATTGAATTAGCAAAAGTCTACGCGGATCCGACCAAGAAGGTCGTTTCCTATTGGACAATGGGCTTCAACCAGCATACCCGTGGTGTCTGGGCAAATAACCTGATGTATAATGTGCATCTGTTAACTGGGAAAATCTCTAAACCTGGATCCGGACCCTTCTCATTAACCGGCCAACCCTCAGCTTGCGGTACCGCACGCGAAGTGGGTACCTTCTCTCACCGTTTACCGGCTGACTTAGTAGTCGCAAATCCTAAACACCGTGCCATTGCCGAAAAATTATGGAAACTGCCGGAAGGCACCATTGAGCCTAAACCTGGATATCATGCTGTATTACAAAACCGTATGCTTAAAGACGGCAAGTTAAATGCCTACTGGGTAATGTGTAATAACAATGTTCAGGCGGGGGCTAATATTAATGAAGAAATTATTCCGGGTTACCGTAATCCGGAAAATTTCATTGTTGTCTCTGACCCCTACCCAACCGTCACTGCGCAAATGGGTGATCTTATTTTGCCGACTGCAATGTGGGTGGAAAAAGAGGGCGCTTATGGTAATGCGGAACGTCGTACGCAATTCTGGCATCAACAAGTTAAAGCCCCTGAAGGTGCAAAATCTGATTTATGGCAATTAGTTGAATTCTCCAAACGTTTTAAAATTGAAGAAGTTTGGACGGAAGATCTGATCGCCAAAATGCCCGAAGTGCGCGGCAAAACGTTATATGATGTGCTTTATAAAAATGGTCAGGTTGATGCTTTTGGTTTAGACGAAGTAGCTGACGAGCGATTAAATGACGAAGCGCGTGATTTTGGGTTCTACATTCAAAAAGGTTTGTTTGAAGAATACGCTTCCTTTGGCCGTGGCCACGGTCACGATTTAGCGCCTTTTGATCAATACCATCAATCTCGTGGTCTGCGTTGGCCTGTGGTTGACGGTAAAGAAACGCTGTGGCGTTTCCGTGAAGGTTATGATCCCTATGTTGAAAAAGGCAGTGAAATACAGTTCTATGGCAAACCGGATAATAGAGCGGTTATTTTTGCACTACCCTATGAGCCACCCGCTGAATCACCGGATCAAGAGTACGACCTGTGGTTAAGCACCGGACGTATTTTAGAACATTGGCATTCCGGCTCCATGACCCGCCGTGTGCCTGAGCTTTATAAAGCCTTCCCCGATGCGGTGGTGTTTATGCATCCCGATGATGCTAAAGCCCGCGGTGTAAGACGTGGTGATGAGATAGTACTGGCTTCGCGGCGTGGTGAGTTAACTTCTCGTGTGGAAACACGCGGGCGAAACAGACCGCCACGAGGGTTGGTATTTATGCCCTGGTTTGATGCCAAACAGTTAGTGAATAAAATCACCCTTGATGCAACGGATCCGCTTTCTAAACAAACGGATTACAAAAAATGTGCCGTGAAAATCACTAAAAAAGTTTAACCTACAGTTTACGGCATTAATTCTCAGAGATCTCTGTGTTGCTGCCGTAAAATATTTAAATTCTTCGCTGTTATTTGAGCATGAGCATTAACAGCAAAAAGGATCAAGTTATGAAAAAAAAACTGACCGGGATTATTGCTTTCGGCATCTTTGTACTAAGTACATCAGTATGGAGTGCCGAAACGGTAATGCAAACCGATAATGGTGGCCTTAATTCGCTGCGCGGTTATCAACAAATCTCAGAAATCAACAAATCCGAAGCGCTTAAACGCGTACCAAGAGATCATTCCACGGTAGATCGAAACTATGTGCAGCAGCCTCCGGTTATTCCTCATTCCACTCGAGGTTATCAGGTTAACCTGAACGCCAACAAATGTTTATCCTGCCACAGTTTTAAAAATGCAGGCGCAATGGGGGCAACAAAAATCAGCGTCACCCATTTTGAAACACGTGAAGGTACTACATTATCCGATGTATCACCGCGTCGTTATTTCTGCTTACAATGCCACGTCACTCAAGCAGATGCTAAACCTCTGGTGGAAAATACTTTCCGTCCCGTTGAATCGTTACAGTAAGTTAGGAGCAAACTACTTATGCTAAATTTATTGAAACGGTTGTGGACCATTATGAAATCCCCCTCTTCTGCCGCGATGGGATTTATCCTGTTGATTGGTTTTTTAGGCGGAGTGATTTTCTGGGGTGGTTTTAATACGGGCATGGAGGTGACCAACACAGAAGAATTTTGTTCAGGTTGCCATGCGCCTATTGTTAAAGAAATCAAAGAAACCATTCACTATGCTAACCGTTCCGGCGTCCGTGCAATTTGTTCTGACTGTCATGTCCCCCATAACTGGACTGACAAAATCATTCGCAAAGTGCAGGCATCCAAAGAGTTAGTCGCGTTTGCCATGGGCACCATCGATACCGAAGAGAAATTTCAAGCGCGGCGCGGTTACCTGGCAAATCGGGAATGGCATCGCATGAAAGAAAACAACTCTCAGGAATGCCGCAATTGTCATGAGTTTGAATTCATGGATTTCAGTGAACAGGGACCGCGTAGTACCAAACAACACTCTACCGCACTTGCGTCCGGCGAAAAAACCTGTGTTGACTGCCATAAAGGCATTGCCCATAGACTGCCGAATATGGAGGGCATAGAAGGCTGGTAATGAAGTTATGATTCTGATCTCAATAATGTCGTCATTGTCATGAATTTGATTTTATGGATTTTAGTGAACAAGATACCCGCAGTAAAAAACAACACTCTACCGCACTTGCGTCTGGCGAAAAAACCTGTGTTGACTGCCATAAAGGCATTGCCCATAGACTGCCGAATATGGAGGGCATAGAAGGCTGGTAATCAAGTTATATTTCTGATTTTTATGGGAGTATACTTGTGGCACTGTGAAGGAGCATTTATGCTCCTTTTTTTTTGACAGCTGGATATGATAAATTGAAGATTGCAGGAATTGTTTTAGCGGGTGGATTGTCGTCGCGAATGGGCCAGGATAAAGCAAGTTTACAATTAGCGGAACAAAGTTTATTAACACGTAGCGTTAATTTACTTGAATCTCTGGATATTGAGAAAACCTTTGTCAGTGGGTTTTACCCGGATTTCAACTATATTACCGATATCTATCAACAAGCCGGACCCATTGGCGGTTTGCATGCCTGCGTTGAGGCACTTTACCCTGATTATGATGCGTTGTTTATTTTACCCGTAGATATGCCCTTAATGGGGATAGAGCAATGTGCTTTTTTATTATTCGAATTTAAAAAACAGCAACAGGGTGTGTATTATGAAGCGGCTAATTTTCCGATGATCTTACCGCTCACCGTCGCACTTAAAAATCATCTCACAGAAGCGTTAGCTTCAACGCACAACAAAGATCGTTCTCTTTACCGTTTACTTAAAACACTCAACATACAAGCGGTTAATGTTATAAAACAGCAGCAACACAGATTTCAGAATAGCAATACACCCCGCGAGTGGTTAAGCTGTCAGGAAAGCTATCAAAAACTGCAAAATAATAAGGAATAAAGATGAGTCACCTTTCAACAAAAGAGTTTAAACCCGCAAAAATTGCAGTATTAACCGTTTCTGATACACGTAATGAAGAAACCGACACTTCGGGTGGTTACCTTGCTTTGGCCTTGCAACAAGCGGGCCATTTACTGGCGGATAAAAAGATTGTTATTGATGATCTTTATAAAATCCGCGCCGTTGTTTCTGCTTGGATTGCCGACTCGGAAATTGATGCGCTATTAATCACCGGCGGCACCGGTTTTACTTCGCGTGATAGCACCCCCGAAGCCGTGTCTATTTTATTTGACAAAGAAGTTGAGGGTTTTGGTGAACTTTTCCGTCATGTTTCCTACCAGGAAATTGGTTCATCGACGATTCAAAGCAGAGCATTGGCCGGCTTTGCCAATAAAACGGTTATTTTCTGCATGCCGGGCTCTACCGGGGCTTGTAAAACCGCCTGGTCTAAAATAATTGTTGAACAGTTAAATTCTCAGCATAAACCGTGTAATTTTATGCCCCATATTGGTCTTTAAATCGGTGAACCTTGATATAAACATCTTACACTTTAATGTTTATATATATCAATGTGATACATCAACGCAGTGTTGATGTTCATGTTCTAAAACTTATACGCCATTACTTAGAAGATAAATTATGAGACCTTTATTTACCCACATTAATCAAGACGGCAAAGCCAATATGGTTGATGTCACGGACAAAAACACCACCCAGCGGCAAGCCATTGCGCAAGCCTACGTGGAAATGAAAGCTGAAACTTTGGCGCTAATTTTAAACGGGCAGCACCATAAGGGAGATGTTTTTGCCACTGCGCGTATTGCCGGTATTATGGCGGCCAAAAAAACCTCGGACATTATACCGCTTTGTCACCCGTTAGCGCTGACTAAAGTCGAGGTGGAGTTAGTGGCCGAGCCTGAATTTAACCGTGTACGTATTCAAAGTTTATGCAAGTTAAGCGGCAAAACCGGGGTCGAAATGGAGGCATTGATGGCGGCGTCCGTGGCAGCATTAACGATTTATGATATGTGTAAAGCGGTGCAAAAAGATATGGTGATAACTCAGGTCAAACTGCTTGAGAAAACCGGTGGTAAATCCGGGCACTTTAAATCCCAGTAAGTAAGGAATTTCGATGATTAAAGTTTTATTTTTTGCACAAATACGCGATCAGTTAGGCGTCAGTGAACTCGAGGTGCCGAGCGCTGAAAATAACGATCTCACTACCTTGCTAAGCAACTTGAAATTGCGTGATAACAACTACTTGTCAGTGCTTTCAAAAAGCACCTTAATGGTTGCCGTGAATCAAACCATGTGCTCCCATAATACCGCGCTCAGTAGCGGTGATGAAGTTGCTTTTTTCCCACCGGTAACGGGAGGTTAGTTATGATCAGAGTACAAACTGAAGATTTTAATCAGCAGTGTGAATACGACATTCTGCGAGAGCAATCCAGCGTCGGCGCAGTGGTCACCTTTACGGGGTTAGTACGTGATCTTAATCATGGAGAGAAGGTTGCAAGTTTAACCCTGGAGCATTACCCCGCGATGACCGAAAAATCATTAAGCGAAATAGTGATGCAGGCTAAGCAGCGCTGGAATATTCTCGCCTGTACCTTGATTCATCGTGTTGGTGAGTTAAATCTAAGCGAACAAATTGTTTTTGTCGGTATCGCCACGTCGCACCGCCGAGACGCGTTTGCGGCCTGTGAATTCATTATGGATTATCTCAAAACCCAAGCGCCTTTTTGGAAAAAAGAGTGCAATAGTCAAGGGACAAGTTATTGGGTTGATGCACGAGAATCCGACCTCAGTGCCTTGAATAAATGGACCGAAAAATGACTAAAAAATTGTTCATAAAAATGACCAGTAGCCTGCTTTTATCAGTGCTACTTTGCAGTTTTTCAGTACAGGCGAGCATTAAAGTTGCGGTGGCCAGTAATTTTAAAACAACGCTTATGGAAATTGCGGCAGACTATGAGCAACAAACCGGGCAGCAGATATTAATATCAAGTGCGTCAACGGGGATTTTATATCACCAGATTCAACAGGGAGCACCCTTTGATCTGTTTTTATCCGCTGACCTAAAACGTGCCAAATTAACCGAAGACTCAAATAAAGGCGTGAAGGGGTCGCGTTTTACCTATGCGCAAGGGCGAATAGCCCTGTGGATGCCGCAATCTCTTGAGCCTGTTAACCTGAGCAGCTTGCAAAAATTTAGAGGGCGAGTAGCTATTGCTAATCCTAAACTTGCACCCTATGGATTAGCCGCCGAGCAAGCCCTTACCCACCTGAATTTATTAACTCAGTTCTCCTATGTACAGGGGGCTAACATCAGTCAGACTTATCAATTTGTAGATTCGGGTAATGTTGAAGCCGGTTTTGTGGCCTATTCATTATTATTGGAACACCAAGCCGACCACTTTGTCTTGATTCCGGCAGGTTATTATCAGCCTATTTTACAACAGGGGGTGCTGCTCAGCGGTTCAACACAAACCCGCGAAGTGCAGGATTTTATGAATTATTTAACCTCTGAAAAAACCCAAAAAGTGATCCGTTCAAAAGGGTATCTGTAAGCAAATATGTTAACCGAATTAGATTACAGCGCCATTTTACTGACCTTTAAACTGGCGGGTTTAACCACCCTCATTTTGCTGATTATTTCGCCGCCTTTAGCCTGGTGGCTGGCGCGCAGTCGTTTTGTATTGCGCCCCTTTATCGAAGCATTAGTGGCTTTGCCCCTGGTATTACCGCCGACGGTTTTAGGCTTTTATCTGCTAATTTCATTTTCACCGGATAATTTTATCGGAGGATGGTGGTTAAGTTTAACCGGTGATACTCTGGCTTTTTCTTTTATTGGTTTGCTCATTTCTTCTATTATTTACTCCTTACCTTTTGTGGTGCAGCCTTTACAAAGTGCATTTGTCAATTTAGATAAAGATTACCTTGAGGTCTCAGCGACACTGGGATTTAATCCTATCGAAACCTTTTATAAAGTTGTTTTTCCGATGGTTTTACCGAGTTTTATTATTGCCGGGGCGCTGGGGTTTGCGCATACGGTCGGAGAATTTGGCGTGGTGCTGATGATCGGCGGAAATATTCCCGGGGAAACGCAGCTGCTCTCTATTGCCCTTTTTGACCATGTCGAAACATTACAATACCAGCAGGCGCATTTGCTCTCTTTTGGTTTGTTAGCCTTTTCGATGATACTGCTGGTGCTTATTTATGGTGTCTTACAAAAACGCCAACAGAGAATGATCCATGCTTAAATTTGACCTTAAAAAATCCGCACAGCACAAACCCTTATTTCATTTCCAAGGGCAAGTGGAACTGCAGGGAATTTGCACCGTTTTTGGCGATTCAGGGGCCGGTAAAACCTCTTTTTTCCGAGTTCTCGCGGGGCTGGATAAACATTTTTATGGTGCCTTAGAATGGCGAGGAAAAACCTGGCAGGATAATTCAACTTTTATTAAAACGGAAAAACGTCACATTGGCATGGTATTTCAGGAGCCGCGCTTGTTTCCTCATTTAGATACACTGGGTAATCTGAAGTTAGCGACTAAAAAGGCCGTCAACAGTTTATACACTATTGCCGAACTGGCCAAACTACTTGATTTTGAGCCGCTCCTCAATAAAAAAATTCAGCAACTGTCGGGCGGTCAAAAACAGCGCATTGCTATTGCCAGAGCCATTTTAACCGGCCCCGATCTGTTACTGATGGACGAACCATTATCATCCTTAGATCAGCACAGCAGACAGTTATTATTACCCTTTTTTAAAAAGCTCAGTGAAAAAATTCCGATCATCTATATTACCCATTCAATGCAGGAAGTTTTTTACCTGAGCCGGGAAATGATCCTCATTAATCAGGGGGAAATAGAAAGTATTGGTGATCCGCATGCACTGTTTTTGAATTTAAATTTAAGCTTAGCAAAACATAAACATTCAGGTTTAATGGTCAATGTGCAGGCTATCCACTGGGATGATGAGTTTTCTGTGCTGCACGGTTTAATTGATCAGCAGGCGATTCTGGTGGCGATGGAAAAACCGCCGACTCTTGAAGATATACAGATCAAAATTGAGAGCAAAGATGTGATTCTTGCAACTCATAAATTAGAATTTAGCTCATTGCAAAACTGTTTGCGTGTTCAAATAGAACAGATAGAGCAGCTGCCGACCAGCAGCGTTTTATTAACCTTAAATACAGGAACCCAAAAAATACTGGCTAAAATAACCATCAAATCTTTAAATGAATTAGAGTTAAAAGTGAAGCAGAATATTTTTGCTTATATTAAAGCCATGAGTATTTCAGCACTTGATAGTTGACCATTCAGTTAAAAAAAACTTCTATCCTGATGGCCCTTAAGACCAAATAATGGTGGGAGGAAATGACAATTTGCTCACTTATACGGATTGAAATTAATAATCGTTTGGGTCATTTTACTGAGTAAATGATAATGGCAGGTGAAATATAAAACAAAAAATTCATGGAATAGGTATAATTTGATTTCTAAAAATTCTGTTAGCAACGGCATTACGTAAAAAAGAGGTAGATGTGTCCTTTACAAATAAAAATAAAAAATCCAAATTGGCATTATTGTGGAAGTTGCTCCTGGTCGCAGGAGTGATTGCACTGATGGCCATTATTTATCTTGATTCTACTATTCGCTCAACTTTCACTGGTAAAAAATGGTCTGTGCCGTCGACGGTTTATGCACGGCCTTTAGAACTGTATGAAGGAGCACCGCTGACTGTCCGAGATCTCAAAACAGAGTTAGGCATGTTGGGTTATCGTTTTGTATCCCGTCTTGACAATCCCGGACAAGCCAACATTAACGGCAATGCGGTTAATATTTATACTCCCGGATTTCAGTTTAGTGATGACTTGGAGCCTGCCCGCAAGGTTGCTTTGCGTATTCAAGACGGTAGCATTTCTCAACTTAGCAGCAGCGATGGTGCGCAGTTACTGCGTTTAGAGCCCCTTGCCATCGGCGGCATTTACCCTTCTCATCATGAAGACCGTTTATTGGTTCAGCTATCTGAAGTCCCTGAGCCCTTGCAAAATATGCTCGTCGCTGTTGAGGATAACCGTTTTTACAGTCATATTGGTATCTCTCCGCGTGGTATTGCCCGCGCATTGATAGCAAATATTAAAGATGGTGGCATCTCGCAGGGCGCGTCGACGCTGACTCAGCAATTGATTAAAAATTATTACCTGACCTCTGAACGGACCTTAACCCGTAAAGCGCAGGAAGCGGTGATGGCTTTGCTGCTCGAACTGCATTTCAGCAAGTCTGAAATTTTAGAGGGATACATTAATGAAATCTACCTTGGTCAGGATGGCCCGCGATCTATTCATGGTTTTGGCCTCGCCAGCCAGTATTATTTCAATCGTCCTTTGGCGGACCTGCCCTTAGAGCAGCAGGCGTTATTGGTGGCTTTAGTCAGAGGGGCAAGTTATTACAACCCTTGGCGTAACCCTGCTCGAGCATTGGAACGGCGCAACCTAGTCTTAGATATTGCCGTTCGCGAAGAGCGTTTAGATATTGATTTGGCGGAGAAGGCTAAATCACGTCCGTTGGGCATCGGCGGACCCAGTGTTACTCGCAATAAACGCTATCCGGCTTACTTGGATTTGGTGCGCCGACAGTTGCAGCGCGACTACAAAGAAGAAGATTTAAGTTCCAGCGGCCTGTCCATATTCACCCATTTTGATCCGCTGGTACAGATGAGTGCCGAATCAAGCCTGGCGGCTAACATTGCCAACCACGAGGCCAGTGGACAAAGTAAAGAACTGCAGGGGGCTGTGGTTATTACTCGTCCGAATACGGGAGCGGTGATCGCTGTTCTTGGCGGAAAAGATGGGCGTTATGCCGGTTTTAATCGCGCCCTTGATGCGCGCCGTCAAATCGGCTCATTACTTAAACCTGCTGTTTATCTGACCGCCCTTGAACAGTCTGAAGAATATACGCTTGCAACACCGATAAGTGACGACGCATATACCTTAGCGCTTCCTAATGGTGATCTGTGGGAGCCTAAAAATTATGATCTTAAGGATCACGGTGATGTGCTGTTATATAAAGCGCTGGCCCACTCTTATAATCAGGCGACCGCGCGTTTAGGTAATACTATCGGTGTAGATGAGGTTGTTGATACTGTGCACCGGTTGGGCGTGGATCAGAACTTCCCAGCATTACCTTCGGTGACCCTGGGCGCTGTGGATCTGCTGCCCATTGAAGTCGCACAGATGTATCAAACGATCGCATCCGACGGTTTTTACACACCTTTAATGGCGATCAATGCGGTCCTCGATCCTAAAGGTGAGTTACTCACCAGTTATCCGCTGGAGGTTGATAAACGTTTTGATGCGGCATCGATTTATATGTTGAGTCATGCCATGCAGGCTGTTACCCACGAAGGTACGGCTAAGGCTTTAGAGTGGTTGTTACCGGATTTCCCGGTTGCGGGTAAGACCGGAACAACCAATGATCTTCGCGATAGCTGGTTTGCCGGTTTTTCCGGCGATATGATGGCGGTTGTGTGGTTAGGCAAAGATGATAATACTAGCACCGGATTGACCGGCTCAAGTGGTGCGCTGCGTGTCTGGGCAGATATTTTTAAGCAGCGCTCACGCTTGCCTATTCAAAACTTACCCCCAGAAAATATTAAAATGGTTTGGGTTGATCAGGATACCGGGCAAGGTAGCCAGCCATCTTGTACAAACACCATTCCACTGCCCTTTGTTGAAGGCACTGAACCTGAAGAAGAGATTCGTTGTCAGCAGGGCGCAACTAAAGTGATCGATTGGTTTAAAAACTTAGTCGATAAAATATGAGAAAATTATGCGATTTTTAAAAAAGTGTGCCGTACTGAGTTTGCCATTGGTGTTGGTTGCCTGTGGCACAATACCGACTCAACCTATTGATAATACTGAAAGACCCGAGGTTATTGATATTGCTCCGGAGCCGGTGATTGTTCCCGAACCGTCAGTGGTAGCGCCTCAGGAAAAGCCCGTTGACCGGGCGGCCAGAGCACCCTCTGCGGTTGTGTCTTTATTCAAGCGCGCCGAGCAGCAGGAGCAAAATGGCGACACTAAGGCGGCTGCTTCTTCGCTTGAAAGAGCGATCAGAATAGCGCCCCGTTTTCCTGAAAGTTATTACCGTTTAGGAGAACTGCGCTATCAGGAAGGTGCTTTCAATCAGGCTGCATCGCTTGCTCAAAAAGCACTTAGGCTTGGCGCAGAAGGAACGATACGACGTCTAGCTGAAGATTTGATAAATAAAGCCAGAGCTTATTAAACAGATGTTATTTATTTTAATGCTTACAGGAGCTCATTTTCTGAACTAATATTTTCTGATACCCATTAACTCTGCATAACCAGTCGTTAGAGATACTTATTAATGCATCTGCAGATGGTTTGGATATATCTCAAGGAGAAAATATGTCTTTAATCATTGCATCGCTTAATCATCAAATCACAGACGGTAATAAAACGCGAAACTTGCTGTCGAATATTGATTTATCCGTGTCACAGGGGGAGTGTGTCGCCCTAATGGGGGATAGCGGCAGTGGTAAAACTACTTTACTTAACCTTATTGCCGGGCTGGAGCCTATTCAGCAGGGTAGTATTAAGGTTGCTGAGCTGCAATTGGGGCAAGCGACTGAAAAGGCACTGAGTGAATTAAGAAAAAAAAAGATCGGTATTATTTTCCAACAGTATAATTTACTCTCTAGTTTGTCTGTTCGCGCCAATATTGAATTTAGTGCGCGTTTAGCCGGGCACTATGACCCTTTGATTTGCAGCAAACTGATTAACCAGTTAGATATTTTTTCATTATTAGATAATTATCCCGCGTCGCTTTCGGGTGGTGAAATGCAGCGTGTTGCTATTGCTCGGGCATTGGCCGCCCAACCGTATTTATTACTGGCGGATGAACCAACGGGTAATCTTGATCAACACAATGGTGCTTGTGTCGTGACCCTGTTAGTTGATCTCGCAAAACGTCATAACAGCGCATTATTGCTGGTTACTCACAGTGTTAATGTTGCCCGGAAAATGGATAAAATATATCACCTGGCAAAAGGTAAATTAACCTTAATTAAGGGAACGCGTTAGTGGCTTCCTTAACCCCAAAAATTACCACTCCAGTCGCTAAAATCAAAAAATGGTTTAAACCGGACCTTTATTTGGTATTAAAAACCCAAGTTGCAGAATACAAAAATAAACCATTATTACACCTTGCATTTATACTTAGCCTGGCAATAGCAACCAGTACATTATTATCTGTTCTGGTGTTAAATCATGCCAGCAGGCAGCAATATCAACAGGCAAATTCCGGGTTAAACAATCCCGTGGGTTTTCATATTATTGCCCAGCAGGGAAGTAAACTGACGAAACAAGATTTTTCCAGTTTAAGAAAAAAAGGTTTTACCCAAATAACCCCGGTTCTAAGCTTTCGTAAAAAACTGACTAACGGCGAATACATCACCTTCACCGCGATCGACTTATTGGCACTCAGTTTGATAAAAGCGGAGCACTTTAATAGCCAAAGGGTATCACTGCCGGAGGATTATGTTAGATCCCTATTATTATTCAATCAGGATAAACAATTTTCTTTAGCTGACAACCGCGTTATCCCTTTCAGCATTAGACCTGCAGGGCAATGGCAAGATCAAGCATTACTCGATATAACCCTTGCTTGGAAACTATTCCCGGAAGAGGGGGATTTTAGTTATTTACTGGTTGCACCCTTGAGTCAGCAAAGTAAAAAAACACTGGAGTCTGTTTTACCGGGACATTTAACTTTATATGAGCCATGGTCAGTAGAAGAACGTCAAGGTTTTGCAGATGCACTGCATCTCAATCTCAATGCGCTGGCTATTTTAGGTTTTATAGTCAGTTTATTTATTGCTTTTCAGGCAGCCAATCAGGCATGGCGAAAACGTGCTCAATTAACGGCACAGTTACGCTTATTAGGCGTGCAGCTGGTTACTATAAAAATGGCATTGATAATTGAAGCATTATTTTTAATTATGATGGCCACTGTATTAGGGATTTTACTGGCCATCGGCTTAGTGTCTATTTTACTCCCCCTGTTAGGTTTAACCCTTAAACAATTATATTCCTTAAACAGCAGCGGGCACTTTAACTGGCAGTGGTCGTATAATTTATGGGCATTTTTAATTTCCTCGCTTGCAGTACTGCTGGCATTAATGAAACAGTTTAAGCTGCTCTCCAGTAAATATATCGCGCGTTCCGCTCGCTTACAAAGCGAGCAATTTTCTGCTCGAAAAAATGTTATAGCAACGCTTCTGTTGTTCGCTTTATTTATATTTTGGCCGAATAATAACTGGTTACAGTTGATGATTAAGTACGCTTTGTTATTGATCGCAAGTATTGCTTTTTTGCCTGTTTTTTTACAATTAACGCTTTTTTCAGGTGCCAACTTAGGTAAATCGTTCCGCTTTAAGTTCCTTATTAAAGATGCGTATCAGCAGATAAAGCGGCGTTATTTGCCGCTTGCGGCTTTTTATTTGGCGCTAACTGCCAGTATTGCTGCCGCGTTATTGGTCAATAGCTTTGAAAACGCTTTTGTACGCTATCTTGATCAGCAATTAAATGCCGACATTTTTATTCGCCACAAGGCTTGGCAAAAAGAAACGATAGAGGATTGGTTAGGGACTCAATCCGCACTAAAAGAATATACTCTGTTTCAGCATAGCTGGGCAAAAATAGAAACCGAGTCAGTTAAGCTAGTTAATCATCAATCCCTGCGCCAGTTGGAATCACTACTGCTTAAATCGTCTGACCACAGTGATGCACAGGGGTGTTATGTCAATGAGCAGCTGGCTTTGAAAAAAAAGCTCAGCATCGGGGGGAAAATAAAAATAACACAAGGCAAACAAGTTTATCAATGCAACATAAAAGGAGTCTACTACGAATATGGTTACCCGGGTTATTCTGTTACCGTTAATAATGCGCCGTTAACCACTCATTTTAGTGGCTGGGTTGATACCGGATTTGGTTTGTTTTTTGAATCAGGGCAGTTGATTAGCAAACAAGAGATTGTAACGGCGTTAAACCTCGATCCTCAACAAGTATATCAACCGCAGCAGATTAAAATATTGGCGCTGGAAATTTTTTCGCAAACCTTTATTCTGATTCAGGCGATGACAGCGGTTTTATTATTGGTCGCCTGTTTTGGTTTGTTTTTGTCCGCACAGAGTTTGGAGTTGGCGCGTAAAAATGATTTATATATTCTTTACAGTTTGGGATATGACAAAAAGGTGCTGTTTACCCACATGTTGGTACAGTGGTTGGTGCTTGTTTTATGCGCTATTATATTGAGTTGGCCGATTGCAACGCTGCTGGCTAATGCATTAGTCACAGAGGTTTTACCGGCATCTTTTGGCTGGTCTATGCCACTGATGATCAATATTGCCCCCTTTGTTGTCAGCAGTTTGCTCGGTTTACTGTTGTTAATTCCGGCGCTAAGTATTCCCCTGCTTAAGCTGAATGTCAGGAAAAATTTATGTCCTTGAAAAAAGTTAATAAATATAACGGTATTTCAGCTAAAAAAATATTGGTTATATTATTGATTGTCTTTTTTTTATTCTTATTGAGCCTTTCTCTTTTAAGGAAAGAACTGCCGCAGGGTAACCCGCTGAAGGTGTTAGCCGATGATTATACAGAATATGAATTACCGTCAGAAAATCAAAAGATCATCTTTCCACAAGCGCATTGGCCGCATAGGGGATTTCGCCATGAATGGTGGTATTTAACGGCCAATTTAAGCACTGCAAGCGGTCAACGTTTTGCCACGCAGTGGACACTATTTCGAACTGCTATTAATGATCAGCATTGGTATTTTGCCCATGCGGCTTTAGCGGATACAACCGTTCATTTAGCCGAATTTCGTGATGGACGAGAGGAGTTCGGCAATGTTGAGTTAATAAACTTTCCGTTTACTGCGCTAATAGACGATTGGAGCTGGCGCTCTTCTGCGCAGTTATTACCTGCGCAGTTAACTTACGGCAGTGCGAAGTATGGCTTAGCTGGTGGTATGGCAGGTGATTCTGATTTGCCGCTAACAAACTGGCAAGTTAACCTCTTTTTATCCGATGCCAACCCTTTTTATCTGCAGGGGGTGAACGGTTTTAGTAAAAAACATGCCAGTAAAGATATCGCCAGTTATTACTATTCACAACCGTTTATTAGTGTCAAAGGTGATCTTTTATGGCAGGGGGAACGTTCGAGTGTCACTGGAACGGCTTGGTTTGACCGCGAGTGGGGATCAAAAATGCTGGCACCGGAACAACAGGGCTGGGACTGGTTTTCATTGCGTTTAAATAAAGACCGGGCGTTGATGATTTACCGTATCCGTTCAGAGGGAAATGATTTCCTGTACGGTAGTTTAATGGATAGCGGCGGTGATATAAAAATATTAGCGGCTGAAGATATTAGACTAAAAACTCAGACAAGGCTTCAAGAGCATTACCCGCAGTCTTTTACGCTGGAAGTTAAACCGCTTGGTATCAACTTAATGATTAATATTATCAACGACCAGCAGGTGATGCGTTTTGGCATTGAATATTTCGAAGGTATGGTCACTTTTAGCGGATCACACGAGGGTGATGGATTTGTTGAGATGACCGGTTATCATTAATAATCCCATTATTTAAGTGCGTTGTTTATCGTTTTCACTGTGCACAATCACCCATTTTTTAAAACCCTAAATGCAATCTTCTTTGCAAGTGGTGCTATTTTGCGCATTACTATTACCCTGAGGGTTTTTAATTTAAGCTGGTTTTTTATCTGCTGTTAAGCCCTGGAACTGTGAAATGTTGCTGCCGTGTCTGAGCATCTGCAGACCCTCAAAAGCGTTACTCCAGCAATCAAAAAACCAACTGAAGATGAGAATGGTGCTATTGTTATTTGTGTCAGCCTGCGATTAGTTTAACGGGCTCTGCTGATACTGATCCGCAAATTGCAGGCTAATATCTAATGATCTTCAGGTACATTAAGTTAAGCGAAAATTTTAGGTTTTATTAGGGGATATAATGAATAATTCGATTGTTTCATTGATCAGAACATTTTTTGCAAAAGTACTTACAGTGATCTTTTTTGGCTTGGCTGTGGTTATTGTTTTGTCATTACTTATCAACATTTGGGAAGGGATGCATAATCAATCGGATCTCACTGAAATTTTGTTAAAGAGTATCAATACCGGTATTATCGCGTTAGCTGTCTTTGAATTAGCCTTGATCATCAATAAAGAATATTCAGAGCCTATGGATGATGAGGGTAATGATGCGATCAGCAGTTTGCGGGGAACGCTGCCCCGATTTATCGGCACGGTTTGTGTTGCTTTATCGCTGGAGGGACTGATTATGGTGATTAAATACAGTCAGTTGGAATTGGCCGGTAATTTATACTATCCGGTCGCGATCATTATCAGCACCGCATTTTTGTTGTCAGCTTTAGGACTTTTCTTATATTTAACAGATAAACAACGCTAAGCTGTTTTATCAACAGATTAGCTGATTGAGGGCGCTGGTACAGCGGCAAGTGAAATGATATTTATTAATGCCATGTTAGTTTAAAAAGTCTTAAGCGAATATCCCAAGGTTGGCAGAGATCAGATCGCTATTAAAACGGTCTTATATCCTCTGCATTTGCAGAGGGTTGAATACAACCGTCAATTATAAAGACTCATCGGCTTGAATTTTTCCTACCAATAATACCGGTGCGGCATCGAGTTCGGCGGCATCCATCATTGTTGCAATACGCTCTACAGCGGAAAGTAATTGGCTTTGCTCCCACTCTTCAAGATTTTTATAACGCTTAATAAAGTGCTCTTGAAGTGGTTTTGGCAAGTCGTTTAATAACCTTTGCCCCAATTCACTGAGCGATAAATGCACTTTACGCTTATCCGTTTGACTGCGTGTTCTGATCACTAGATTACGGCTTTCAAGTCTATCAAGAATGGTTGTTACCGTTGCTGCGCTTACGGTTATTTCTTGAGCGATCTGCTTTGAAAGCGGCGCGTCAAGTTGCGCTATCTTACGCATTACCATTAATTGCGGTACGGTTAATCCTGACTCTTTATTTAGCTTTCGAGAATGTATGCTGATAGCTCTAATCACTTGGCGTAATGAAATTAATAGTTGTTCGTATTTTTCCATAATTCCCTCATTATATTTTTGCGTACAATAACAGAAATATTCATAAGACTCATGCGTAAAATAAAAAAAAGCAGAATGTCCCTATAACGAAAGAGCGCTATTCTGCTTTTTTACAAAATGTGCTCATAAACTACAGGTTATTACACCGGAAGCACAGATTTTGAACACTTTTTTGTTGTTGTTTTTTGCCTAGCTGGCAACTTCAATCTTAGTAAAGTCTATTTTGTTGCCGATGGGTGAGCGCTCAATATCAGCGACGGTATGATAGTGATTCTTTAGGATATAAGCGAAGCAGCCTAAAATTAATCCTATTGCCAATGCGCCAACCCATTGGATTTGTAAAAAATCTAATTTGAACAGCAATGTCAGTCCGCTTATTAGCGTAATGTTACCGATAATATAACGCGCTTTACCAAAACGCTGGACGGTCAGATTTAAGTTGTCGGTATAGAGTCGAACCAGTGAATCAAGTGAGTTGATAACAAATGTCACACCCACGATCACCATCGCCAGATTATATAAACCAACTGTCGGAATAGCATTAGCGCTGTAGTAATAAAGCACGCTGAACCAGATTGCGATGGGGATAGATGGGAATACCATCATCGCAAATAACACCTGATAGGTCCTCATTCCGCTAACAAAACGTGCGGTAAATTGACCAATCATAATGCTCCATGCAAACCACCAGAATAAGTAAAATTCATGATACTCATTAATCGGTAAGACAAAGTTTTCTATATTGCCGAAGTAGTCGCCTAATAAAGCAAAGGTAGTAAAGAACTCACCCACACTTGATTTATCAGATAAAAATGCTCCTGCCCACATTAATGCGATTAAGCCTAAAAATAACCAGGTACTGACCAAACTTAAAATTCTTACGTAACGAATATTGGTACTGGAATACACCGCTGCAGCAATAACCACAAATACAATTACGTAAAAACTGCCGACAATGCTTTTACCGTCACCTAAATCGGGTAAATACCAGGGCAGATTGGTCAATAATAAGTAGGCCGTAAAGGCACAGGTGCCAATAATGACGACGTTATTAATAAATTTGATTAATGGAATTTCGAAAAACTTAACTCTTGGTTCAATAACACAAAAGTAGAAAGAGGTTAGAAAGTAGAATGCCCAGATCAAGAAAGCCCAAAAACCAAACTCAATGGCTAAGGGATTGCTAAAGGCATATTCAGGACTGTTTACTAAATCAGCATAACCTGCAAATTCGGTTAGCGGGAACATGATTAATCCAACATCTAAACCCGAGGTAAAGAGAATGGCGATAAAGGTAAACTTACGTACGGGTGTAACACCGATACACTTCATGTTACCCCAACGGTAAATAATGAAGGCAATTGCGGTAAAGGTAAATAAAATACCTATTGATAACCAAACAGCCATTATTTGACCTCCGAGTGGAACTTGTTAACACACATAGTTAACTCCTTTTTTATGTTTTATTTGCGTCCCTCAAGCCTTAAGTATCGTGTTAACGATAGTTAAACCCTGAAAAATTGAACGCGGCTAAATAGGCCATTTTTATATTTTTCTTAGGCTGGCCATGTACCTTGAACTTGTTATCTGGCGATCTTGTAATCAAAGTGATTAGAGTGAATATGTGAAGGACAATAAAAAGTCGTAAAACACGGCTTTTTATTGTCTTTTCAGGATTGTCTTCGCAGAATTTTTATCGCAGCAATAACCCGACCTACTTATCGCCAATTAACTTTCCAAGCATGGCATAATAAATCTCTCGGTCGCCCACATGACCTACTAACTTACCATCTTGTTCGACTAATACGCCGTGTCCAGATTCATATCGAAGCGCCATTACGGTTTGCATTTTAGTGCACAGTGGCACTACCAAGGCGCGTTTTTTATTTACGTCGTCGGTATCACCATCGCGCCATATTTCCAAAGGTACTTTGGTATCGCCGTAACGAATAGAGCTGTTATTAATACTATCACCTTGATATAACCAACAATCGTCACGCTGACTAAGGCATATTTCACTTTTTTGTTCCGGGTAGTCATCTAACAGGCGCATTAGCGCCTGCGCGTTAACCACATCGATAGGATTGGTATGAGCGACAAAGGCCTCTACGTAGTCGTCCGCAGGATTCATAACAATGTTTTCCGGAGTATCGTGCTGAACAATAACGCCGTCTTTCATAATCGCAATATAATTACCAAGCTTTAGGGCTTCATCCAAATCGTGGCTGACAAATAAAACGGTTTTATTTAATTGTTTCTGCAAGCGTAATAATTCATCCTGCAGATCGCTTCTAATAAGCGGATCTAATGCGGAAAACGGCTCATCCATTAAAATAATATCGGTTTCCATTGCAAAGGCGCGTGCCAAACCAACACGTTGCTGCATACCACCTGAAAGCTCACTGGGTTTTTTATCCGCCCACTCGCCCAGGCCTACCAGCTCTAATTGTTCAATGGATTTGCTGCGCACCATGCGTTTATCCAAGCCCTTTTGTTCCAAACCAAAGGCGACATTTTCAGCCACGGTTAACCACGGCATGAGTGCGAATTTTTGGAACACCATAGAAATGCGGTTCATTCGAACATGACGCCGCTCATCTTCACTGAGTTCTTGAAAATTCTGCACCCCTTGCTCGGTTTCCAAAAATACATCGCCGCGTGTCACCGGATTTAACCCGTTAGCAGTTCGTAATAAGCTTGACTTGCCTGAACCCGACAAACCCATCAACACACATATTTCGCCTTTACCGACCTTTAAGCAGACATCTCGTACGGCAGCGGTTAACCCGGTCTGCTCTTGAATTTCTTGTAGACTTGCGCCCTTGTCCATTAGCGGTAATGCGCGCTCAGGCTGCTTGCCAAAAACAACATCAACATTTTTAAATTCGATCATTTTAGTAAGTCCTGTCGTTTATTTGCTTTTAAATATGCGGTCAAGCATGATGGCAACTAATACTATGGCGAGTCCGGCTTCAAAACCTGTCGCAATGTTGACCGTATTAAGTGCCCGTACTACGGGTTTTCCCAAACCGTCGGCTCCCACTAAGGCGGAGATAACCACCATCGATAAACTGAGCATAATGCATTGCGTAATGCCCGCTCGAATACTGGACATGGCCGCAGGAATTTCAACTTTTAAAAGCAAGCTGCGCTTAGTGCAGCCAAAGGCACGGCCCGCTTCTAATAATTCCAGTGGTACTTGGGAAATACCTAAATGGGTCAGCCTGATGGGCGCTGCTATGGCGAATACTATGGTCGAAATAAGACCCGGAACTACGCCCAAACCAAATAAGGTTAACGCTGGAATAAGATACACAAAAGGGGGAATCGTCTGCATTAAGTCCAACAACGGCCGTATAAAGCGGTACAACTTGGGGCGATGTGCTGCGGCAATCCCAATCGGGACACCCAGTAATACGCAGAAGCCCGTGGCATAAATAATTAAAGAAAAGGTTTCAATGGTTTCTTCCCAATAACCGAGATTCCAAATCAGCAACAATGACAAAACAAAAAATGCCGTTACAATTTTATTGCGCTGTTGCCAAAATATTAAACCTGCAACAATAATAATAAACAGCCAGGGTGGCAGCATGAATAAAAAATCCACCAAACTTTCGATCATCACGTCCAGTACCATGGAAACCGCATCAAAAAAAGCACCGCAGTAGGTAATTAGCCCATCCATCATGGTCTCGGCCCACTGACCGATGGGTAATTTATGTTCTGTTATAAAACTCATATTTTTAACGCCGTCTAATGAAAAAAAATCAGGCTGGCGGTTGCCAACCTGAAATAAAACTTAAAGCTTTAAATAGGCTTTTACGGCCGGTAAAGCAGGTTTGCCATCGACAGTTTTAACACCTGTCAACCATGCATTCAAAACAGACGGATTATTTTTCAGCCAATCTGTTGCAGCGGCTTCCGGCTTTTTGCCGTCATTTAAAATCGCAGCCATTACTTCATTTTCGGCTGTCAGGGTAAAGGTAAGATTGGTTAATAATGTGCCAACGTTTGGACATTCTTGGGTGTAACCTTTACGTACATTGGTGTACACACTTGCTCCGCCAAAATCAGGACCAAAAAAATCATCGCCGCCCGATAAATAAGCAAGATCAAAACTTGCATTCATTGGGTGTGGTGCCCAACCTAAAAATACTACCCAGTTGTTGCGACGCGTTGCTCGTTTAACTTGCGACAACATGCCCGCTTCGCTGGACTCGACTAATTCAAAGTCTTTTAGACCAAAGGCATCTTTAGCGATCATGTCCTGGATTAAACGGTTACCATCATTGCCAGGTTCAATCCCGTAGATTTCGCTATCAAATTTATCAGCAAATTTAACCAGATCAGAAAAGTCTTTAACACCTGCATCATATACATACTGCGGTACTGCTAAGGTGTATTTTGCACCTGATAGGTTTTTGTGAATTGTTTCTACGGTGCCCGCTTCACTATAAGATTTAATATCACCTTTCATTGTTGGCATCCAATTGCCAAGGAACACGTCGATGTCGCCATTTTCTATCGACTTATAAGTTACCGGTACAGACAATAACTGCGTATCCGTTTTATAACCCATCCCTTTTAATAGGGTAGAGGTGATAGCGGTCGTTGAGGTAATGTCTGTCCAGCCCACATCAGAAAAACGCACGGTGTTACATTGATCCGCAGCATTTGCCGTTAACGCTACCGTAGCCGCTAGTATGGGGAGTATTTTTTTTAGTCTCATAATCGTTCCTATTTTTAGTTTGCGATATAACAGACCATTGAAAACATCGGCTAAAGAAATGCTTGTCTTTCAACGGCCTGATTGAAATAGGGAGCTTTATCTCTATAGACTGAGAAAAACACCCTATTAGTTTTTATTACTTAAACTTGACTAATTGCCTATATTTTCCGTTTAGGGGCCCGTAATCGTTGACTGCTCTGCCAGTCATCCGCCACAGTGACCTTTGCTTTGCTTGGCGCAAGGGGTGTTTTACCTAAAATAATGTCGGCTGCACGCTCTGCCACCATAATGGTCGGTGAGTTCAGATTACCGTTAGGAATGGTGGGGAAAATCGATGAATCAACGACCCGAAGTGCTTCGATACCATGGACTTTCGTCTCAGAGTTCACCACCGACATGGCATCTTCACCCATTTTGCATGAGCAGGAAGGGTGATAGGCACTCTCAACTGTACTGCGAACGAACTGATCAATTTCCTGATCGGTTTGTATACTCAGTCCCGGCTGAATCTCTTCGCCGCGGTATTCATCTAAGCCGGGCTGATTGATAATTTCGCGGGTTAAGCGAACACAAGCGCGAAACCCTTCAATGTCATCCTGATGTGATAAATAGTTAAATTGGATTTGCGGTGCAACATGGGCATCATTTGATACAACTTTAACCGTACCGCGGCTTTTTGGTTTGTTATGACCGACGTGAACCTGGAAACCATGACCTGCAAAGGCTTCTTTACCGTCATAGCGCATAGCTGCCGGCAGAAAGTGGTACTGCAGATCCGGCCATTCCAAACTCGCTTTAGAGCGAATAAAGCCACATGACTCAAAGTGATTAGTTGCGCCTAAACCAGATCTATGCAATAACCAACGTACACCTATCAATAATTTATTGAACGGATCAATTTTACCGTTAAGCGATATTGGTTTTAAGCATTTAAATTGAAAGTAAAATTCCAGATGATCCTGAAGATTTTTACCTACACCGGGTAATTCATGAAGTTGTTCAATACCGGCTTTAGATAATGTATCGGCTTCACCAATACCCGACAGTTGCAGAATATGCGGAGAACCGATTGAGCCTGCACAGAGCAGTACTTCTTTATTACAACGCGTCTCGGTTAACTGACCTTTAGTCTCGTAACTAACTCCTACGGCTGTTTTGCCTTCAAGCAACACCTTGTGTACCAGGGCGTGTGTGACCACTGTCAGGTTATTTCGCTTCATAGCGGGTCTTAAGTAGGCATTAGCCGTAGACCAACGCACACCATTTTTGACCGTCATGTGCATCGGGCCAAAACCTTCCTGCTGCTCAGCATTATAATCTTTCGTTGCTAAATAACCGGCATCCACACCGGCATCCACAAAGGCCTGATATAACGGGTTTTTCATGTTATTGCCGTTATTGACAGCCAGTGGGCCCGTGTCTCCGCGATAAGCATTACCGCCAAATGACCAGGTCTCGGCTTTTTTAAAGTAGGGCAGACAATGTGCATAATCCCAATCTTTAGCACCGGACTGCTGCCATTCGTCAAAATCACGTGCATGGCCGCGTACATAGACCATGCCGTTAATAGATGACGAAC
This sequence comes from Psychromonas sp., assembly GCF_047632955.1. Classification (GTDB taxonomy): domain Bacteria; phylum Pseudomonadota; class Gammaproteobacteria; order Enterobacterales; family Psychromonadaceae; genus Psychromonas. The sequence goes on from NZ_JBLIED010000005.1 coordinate 145,394, forward strand.
CACCTAATACTTTACCGCGCGGACAATGCATACGGCGATCATTCAAAAATGGTTCAGCCTGTGTTTCAAACTGCCAGGCATATTTTTTGCTGTTCATCGGAATTGATAATGCGGTCGGCATTTGAATAAAGATACTCTTATCACTGCCGCCGGTTTCTAATAGCAATACTTGATTTTTTGAATCTGCAGACAAGCGATTAGCAAGCACACAACCCGCGCTTCCAGCGCCTACAATGATGTAGTCGTATTGAGCTGTAGTCATATTCATTCCTTAAAACGGGCTTTCAAGTGACTGCATACCAATATATACCGCTTTGATCTGGGTATAGGCTTTGAGTGTTTCGCTGCCATTTTCACGGCCGATACCTGACATCTTGTAACCACCAACGGGCATTTCAGCAGGTGATGCGCCATAGGCATTAACCCAGCAAATACCGGCATCAATCTGATGTATCACTCGGTGAGCACGGGTAATATCCTGAGTAAACAGACCTGCGGCTAACCCTAAGCGGGTATCATTTGCGCGGCGAATAACTTCATCTTCATCGCTGAACGTCAGTACCGACATAACCGGGCCAAATATTTCTTCTTTAGTCAAAGTCATTTCGTCTGTGCAGTCAGTAAAAATTGTCGGTGCAACAAAGTAGCCATTTGGTGCATTTTCAGGCTGTAATGTTTTACCACCGGTAAGCAGGGTAGCGCCTTCTTTTTTACCAATCTCAATATAGTCGAGTACTTTTTGTTGGTGGTCCTTGGAAATCAGAGGACCAAAATTGGTCTCAGGAATCATCGGATCGCCACAGATAATATTTTGCTCGGTACGCTCAACGAGGCGCTTAATAAAACGCGGATAAATATCCTTCTGAACAAATACGCGCGTGCCATTAGTACAGACTTCACCCTGTGTATAGAAATTAGCTAACATCGCTGCAGATACCGCATTTTCGAGTTCGGCATCATTAAAAATAATCAGCGGTGATTTACCGCCTAATTCCATGGTCACGGCTTTTAGTGAACCCGCCGCCGCTGCCATCACTTTTTTGCCGGTACCCACTTCACCGGTAAAAGAGATTTTGGCAATCTCTTCATTATTGGTGAGCCAGGCGCCAACACGACCATCGCCTTGAACCACGTTAAACACACCATCTGGAACACCCGCGAGAGTGAACATTTCGGCTAAGCGCATTGCGCCGCGTGGTGTTTCTTCCGATGGTTTAAAAATCATTACATTACCGCAGGCTAGAGCCGGTGCTGCTTTCCAACAAGCGATCTGCAGCGGATAGTTCCATGCGCCAATGCCTGCGCAAATGCCTAATGGTTCGCGGCGCGTGTAATAAAAATCATCACCGACCTGCTGCTGATTACCTTCAATACTCGGAGCTATTCCTGCAAAAAATTCAATGGTATCGGCACCTGTAACAACGTCAACCACGGATGCTTCCTGCCAGGGTTTACCGGTATCAAGCACTTCACCCGCTGCAAGTTCATCATTGTGTTCACGCAATAATGCAACGGCCTTGAGCAGAATACGACTGCGCTCGATCGGGGTCATTTTTGACCATTTGGCAAAACCGGATTTGGCACTGTCGATTGCGGCTTGCTGGACTGCGTGATCGGCGGTTTCAACTAAGTAGCTAACCTGACCTGTCGCGGGGTTAATCACTTCAAAGGTTTCACCTGTGTCATTGGGCATATATTGACCGTGGATATAATTTTGATAAACGACTAATGATGACATTGATTTTCTCCATACTGTTCGATAACAGTATTAATAAAGGCTTTAGATAAAATTTGGGCTTGTTTGAAATCTTCTTCAGGTGTTGAACTCAGCGCACTGCGCAGCCAGAAACCGTCAATGATCGCTGCGGTTTGTTTGGCGGCATTCATCGCGATAGTCGCTGGAAGAAGCTGTTTAAAAGAAAAAAGCAGGTTACTGTATAAGCGCTGATTATTGATATGTTGAAGTCTTGCCAGACCCGGATCATGCATCGCCTGAGCCCAGAAACTTAACCATGTCTTAGCCACCGCTTCAGATCGTTGTAACTCGGTGAAATTTGCTTCAACAATCATGGAGAGTCTGCAAACGGGAGAGAGGGTTTTGCCCGATGTCCTGACCAGCAATGCCTGCTTTAATTCATCGAGAAGATACTTAAGGGCTGCTTCTATTAACCCCTGTTTGCCGCCAAAGTAATGGCTGATGATCCCCGATGACATTCCCGCTATACCACTAATAGTGTTAATTGTAGTGTGCTGCAGTCCATGACGTTCGACGGACACTAAAGTGGCATCAATAAGTTGCTGTTGTCGGACTTGTTTGATCGGCGGTCTCGGCATAAATAACTTCTCCGTGTAGTTGAAAACGTTGTTAATTGAACGCTCAATTAATCACTATCCTAATGATTAGTGTCCTAACTATCAAGTGTTAATTAAATGTTGCCAGAATTGAATGATGGTTAAATTAACAGGAAGTGCTGCAATAAAAGAGTGACGCGCCGCACTAAATGCTTTGTCCTAAAGGGCTTTGGCCTGGTTGGCGAAAATGAAACAATTGAATAGTTACAGCTCAAATGATTTCTGCTGTAACTATTTTAGCAGTGCTAAATCAAAATATAAATCGGAAATAAGCTCTATTTACAAGCAGATCAGCTTGGTTTTCTTGCTTTGAAAGTGGGAAAAGAGGCCGGGAAATTAACTTTATCTTCGACGAAAAACTGTACCGATTGGAAATAATGGCGGCCGTGTATCCGCATGGATTTAGCCTCTGCTGCAGTCTGATAGAGCGCTCGAAATAGGGTAAAAAAAGCGGGTTGACTTGAAAAATTAGCACTTTTAATCTAACTGGTTCGCGCGTTGTCGGCGAAATTTTTGTCTGTATTCTAAAGATAATCTGATCATTAACAGCACGCTCTTCTATAGGCATAAAATTAGAATCAGCCTCTTGAATATATAATAATTTTTTGTAAAAAAGCAGTCATGTTTCTGCGCCTGAATAGATCGCCCAATGAGTGAAGTGAGTCTAAGTTGTGTTGATATTCAGCAGGGACCCTAATTAATAATGCTGCTTAATTTAAGCCTGTATTCTGTCTCTTCGATCTCTATGTAGGAGAGTAATGATGAAAAAATCAAAGCAGCGGAACTCGCTGCACAAAGCTCTGAGAGTGTTAAAAAGACTATTTTAGATACAGATTAAAAAGGATGGAGCTGTGTTTGGTCTTTTATATATGTTACTCGGTATGCGTTGCTCAGTAGTCGCAATTCTGGCGCAACGGATCCTGATAATGATGATCAGTGGATTCAAGAGGGGTCGCTGATTATGTTAGTTGTACCTGAGAACTGATGAAGGGGACTCAGATTGCCTCTTCTATAACTCTATAACCATGGCCCTTTTATCATCTGCATAGTTTTCCCCCATGCCCTCATTATGCTTTCAATCAAAAAAATATATGGTGTGTTTTAACAGCAGAATCACCATCAAGGTTACTTTTTTGTAATGTTCAATGCGTTATTCTAATAAGGTTTCTATACTTGTTGCGTCGCACTGCTGAACTGTAAGTCTGCCAGATGTGCATATAACGGATCGTTTTGCATTAGCTGTGCATGGCTGCCAATCGACCTTATTCGACCCTCATCAATCACCACAATGCGTTTGGCCTTAAGCACCGTTGCCAAACGGTGTGCGATGATAATGGTGGTGCGATTGTGCATCAATTTGTTCAAACTTTGCTGTACTAGACGTTCACTTTCAGCATCCAGCGCACTGGTTGCTTCATCTAACAGCAGTATCGGGGGATCCTTAAGAATGGCGCGGGCAATGGCAATGCGCTGTTTCTGGCCGCCGGAGAGCCGCGTACCCTTTTCGCCTAAAAATGTGTTGTAACCTTCAGGTAATTGCGAAATAAAAAGGTCCGCAGATGCTGATACCGCCGCAGCCCGAACCTCTTCATCGTTGGCATCGGGGCGGCCATAACGAATGTTTTCCAGTGCACTGGTCGCAAATACCACGGTTTCCTGAGGGACAACCGCCACGATCGATCGCACTTCCTGTGGATCTGCCGTGCTTATATCTACCCCGTTGATAGAAATTACTCCCGATTGAGGATCATAAAAACGTAATAGGAGCTGGAAAATAGTGCTTTTTCCTGCTCCGGAGGGGCCGACAAAGGCGATGGTCTCACCGGCTGTGATATTCAAGTTAAGGTTTTCTAACGCATGGGTATTGGGCCGTGAAGGATAATGGAAATTGACATTATTAAAGCTTATTCTGCCTTCGCCCAGTACGGGGATTGCTACAGGATTTAGTGGCGCACAAATTCCTGGTTGGGCATTGAGTAATTCGATTAACCTTTCCATTGCCCCGGCGGCGCGCTGTACTTCCCCCCACATTTCGCTGAGCATCGCACCCGAACTTGCAAGCAAAAAGGTGAATAAAACGAACTGTGCAAGTTCGCCGGGTAACATATTGCCCGCCAGGACCTCCTGCGTTCCCAGCCAAAGTACTAAGGTGATTGCACCAAGCAGGAGAAACATGCTGCTGAAAGACATCACAAAACGCAGTTTAATGCGTTCCACGGCGGCTATAAATGCGGCTTCGACTGCTTTTTTAAAACGTTGATTCTGTATTTTTTCAAGAGTAAAAGCCTGCACTGTTTCAATCGCATTGAGCATTTCATTTGCCATCCCGCTAGACTCTGCAATTTTATCCTGAGCGCTACGCGACAGTTTACGCACTCTGCGTGCAAGCCACAGAATGGGCCCGATTACCGCGGGAATGAGTAAGACAATGATCAGCGTTAAAGACGGGCTGGTATACATAATGCCGGCCAGAGAAATAAATAACATAATAGTGGAGCGCAGCGCAATCGAAATACCGACGCCGGAGATTGCTTGTACCAGTGTGGTATCGGTGGTCAGCCTGGAAAGTACTTCGCCGGTTTGCGTTACTTCAAAAAAACTGGGATCTTGTCTGAGTACCTGCGCGTATATTTTTTCGCGTATATCAGCGACGATTCGCTCGCCTAACCAGGTGATAAGGTATAAGCGCGTGGCTGACAGGATACTGATCAGTAGAATAACCCCCACAACCAGCTTAAAATAAAAATTTATTTTGTCAGCATTACCGCTGGTTATGCCGCTGTCGATAAGATAACGGGCGACAATCGGCAGGCTGCCCGTGACTGCCGAAGCCAGTAATAATATTATAATGGCAACAATCAGGGTGTTTTTATAGGGCCGTATAAAGGGCACAAGGGCTTTTAAGGGTTTAAGTGAATCCCCTTTGGGGCGATCTGTCTCGTGCATGCAATCCTCATCTTAAAATAGGACGGATAATGATCACTGAGCCGTTTAGTCAGCGCTTTTTTGTACTAAAGAGTAGATGCTGATTGTATCAGCATCTACAAAAATACGCTTATTCTTGGAGCTTAAACACTGTTTTGTCACTTTTTAATCTTCAGTAAAGGTTAGGAAGTAAGACAATGACTCCCTAATAGCTGCAGATACTTACTGCTGTGTTTGAAATCCTGCTATTTTATGCCAATAACCATTGCACTCTTTACTTGCCAGTTGGATTGCTGATAATTCGCCTTTAATAGCCGCCCGGTAATCTTTGAGTGTGCTGAAGCTCTCATTGCCGCTCGGGCTAACTCGAATAACATCCACAAGTCCCTGCATTGAAGGCACATCATTGAGCAGGTTATAACAATAACCCGATTGTGTTTGAATTCCATTTAAGACAAACACCTGCTGATCCTCCTGGGTTGTTGTGGGACGCCCGGTCGGATATTTAATGCAGCATAATTCACAGTCATCCTTGGCTTTATTTTCTGAGCGGGCGGTAAAACAGCGCGCAGAATAAGCTAACGGCATATAACCATGAGCGAACAGTTCAACCTCGAACTGATCACGTATGCCTAATTGCTCGCAATCTTCTAAGGTTTTGACTAACCAGTCTCGGGACAGCTCTACGGGCATGACCCAACGCTGCATACCTTTATTGATTAACAATTTTATGACACTGGCGTTATAACAGTTGATCGCCGGCCCGCACACAAAAGGAACTTTATTTTCTGACAATATCTGCACTGCACCTAAATCATTTGCTTCTACTTTAAACTGTCCATTCTCACATATTTGACGCAGTATTTTAATTTCAGAAGGCGCTTCCAATAGCGCCATAGAGGATAAAACGATCTCTTTGTTGGAGTTGGCTAATTCTTTGGCTAAATCAATCCAGTCCCGGGTTTTGAGTTCCCGGCGTTTACTGCAGACTGTTTCTCCAAGATAGATAACGTCAGCTTCGCTGCTTAGTGCTTGCTGATAAAATGTTTCTACCGTCTGTTTTTCCCAGTAATAAAGCAGGGGGCCTAATGCTAACTTCACTTGAATTCCTTAATATTGATTGTTTGCTACTACGATTATTGCCACGCTCTGTGGTAAGCGCCTAAGGTCGTCTGATTTCCCTCAGAAACATTGGCCAGCACTCTGTCCCATGATTCTTTTACCTGATAAGCGGCGGGATTTGCTAAGTAGGAATCAATCGCTTCACGCCAAACGCGGGTGATTTGTTCAACATAAGCGCTGCTTCTCTGCCGACCTTCAATTTTAACCGAGCAAATATTAGCCTCCATTAACTGTGGAAGCATCGACAGTGTGTTCAAACTCGTCGGCTCCTCAATGGCGTGATAAAGGTTGCCATCAACATTAAACTTACCTTTACACAGGGTCGGATATCCGGCTTTTTCATCGGCTTTATAACGATCGATTAAAATATCATTTAAGCGTGTTTCAAGTCCGTTTGGCGTTTCTTGGTAACGTACATATTTAGCCGGAGAGCATGCTCCGACTGTATTTGGCGATTCACTGGTAAAATAGGATGACAAATAACAACGCCCTTCAGCCATAATACATAAACTGCCAAAGGCAAAAACCTCGAGGGGCATATCGGTACCGCGCGACAGTTGTTTCACTTGCTGCAGAGAAAGTACTCGCGGTAATACAACGCGTTGAATATTAAAATTTTGTTGATAAAATTTAATCGCTTCGATATTGGTGGCAGAGGCCTGTACCGATAAATGTAATTCTAAATCAGGGTGTTTATTGGCGGCATAATCAAGGGTCGCAATGTCGGCAATAATGGCCGCATTAGCGCCTAAATCTACGCATTTATCAACGGCATTAAACCAGCGTTTTTCATTGCCCGGATGGGCGAAAGTATTTATCGCCACGTGTAATTTTTTATTATGATCACCAACATATTGCGCACCTTTACTCAATTTCTTGTCATTGAAATTTAAGCCCGCAAAATGGCGTGCGTTGGTATCATCTTTCAAACCAACATAAACGGCATCAGCGCCACAATCAATCGCTGTTTTTAATGCCGGTAAACTACCGGCAGGGCAGAGAAGTTCCATTTAAATTCCTAACAATAATAAATATAAGGCATTGTAAGAAACGGTAATTATTTTTTATTGATATAATGCAGGAGAAGGTGAGATAAACGCTGTTCAATGACGGTTTTTATTTGGCAGCTGTATTTATTTACGAGATTAGTATTTATAATGCGAATTAAATTTTTTAGCGGGGAAATCAATGTTTACGTCAGCCATTGCAAATATACATCACCAACTGGTTATTAATGCGCCAAAGGCTTTGCTTTATCCGGCCGCAATTGTCCCTTTTTTTGTACAAAAAAAAGTGTTATCGGAGTTGCTGCAAAGGTTACTTTCCGAAGCTATTGAAGATGATGATTTAGATTTTTTACAAGATAAATGGTTGAAAATCGAAGTGACAGATATTAAGTTCAGCTGTTATGTAAGCTTTGCAGATCAAAAGTTGGTCATTAAACAGCAATGCGAAAAGAGCGATGTGACCTTTTCCGGTGCGTTAAATGAATTTATATTGATTGCCGGCAGAAAAGAAGACCCGGACACGCTCTTTTTTCAACGGCGTTTAGTGATTGAAGGAGATACCGAGTTAGGTTTGGAGATTAAAAACCTGCTTGATAATATAGATTTTGATAATTTTTCACCGCGTATCGAAAAAGCTCTGAACAATTTTGCCACCTTTGTTCAGCGCGGTTTAATTAAACCGCAGCAAAAAGAGATAACTGCATAATTTTTTGCATTCAATCAGTGAGAAAGTTTGGTTATCATTGCAAAACCACTTGCTGATTACGCTATCTTTAGGTAGTTTCCTCGTAATAATTAAGTCATAAAGAGAATAATATGTTAATAGTAGAATACCTGAGCAAAAGCTATCATCGATTTTTACCCGATTTAGCTGAACATGCCAATCTTAAGTCGCGTTTTCTGATCACCCTGAACGGTCCCAGCAGCAGTGAACTGAGTGCAATCATTGGTGATATCACACGTTTCACAAAAAAAACGGTACACACCTCTACGGCGATTTTTGATAAACAAACCAACGAAGCTGTCACCGAACTGTTTGCCGATGCCAAGATAAGTCGCGATATTTTGCTGTTGTCCAGTGCTGATTCGTTATTTGAAAAGCGTGCAGGAATGAGAGATTCCCATGACCGTGATGCAAGTTTCGATCTTAATCATTTGCAGAAAAACATCGCCAACCATAATGGCATTGTGATTCTTGCGACAGACAAAAAGCAAACATTAAGTGCGTCAATGTCATCAAAAGTGGATGTGTTAATGCGTTTTCCTGTTTCAGTAAAATAATTTTCAATTTTCCAAGTAAAGTGTGATTTTAAAGGCGCAGCCCGCGGGCGCGTCTGAAGTCACACTTGCAAATCTGTTATAACCTTACCAATTCCCCTTGTTACTCCTGCTTCCCGGTAAAAAAATGATTATTAATGACCTGAGTGTTATTATTTAAATAATGATTTATTATTCCAATATTTTCTGTAAAAATACTGTTGTTATATAATTTAAGATCTTGATTATTATAATGTTGTCAGACTGAAATAAGGTGCATTAAGTATGTTTTATAGGGTAAAAACAGATCAGGATATTGATCAAGTGATTGATCTTGCCTGGTGTATTTGGCCGGAGCATTACACGTCTATCATAGGCGCTGAACAGGTTGAGTATATGCTCAACCATTTTCATTCAAAGGCACAAATAGCGCAGCAGATAAATGCCGATCATTATCTGTATTTTCTGATAAAAAAGGATAGTGAAGCGGTTGGTTATATTGGGCTTAAAATACAAGCAGATGCGCTTTTTTTAAGTAAAATTTATATTCTAGCATCTGAACGGGGCACGGGTATTGGCAGGGTGGCAATGGAACATATTAAAAATGTGGCACGCCAAAACAATCTTAGCAAAATATCTTTAACGGTTAATAAATATAATAAGAACACCATTAAAGCTTATTGTAAATTTGGTTTTATTAAAACCGGAGAACTATGTGCTGATATCGGTGGCGGTTATAAAATGGATGATTTTCAAATGGAGCTTAGTTTTTAGCACCTTGAAAATCTGATCATAACAAGCATCTATATTAGATGGATAATAGGGAGTAAAAATGAGACAACCGTTTTCCGTAAATGTGTTTCTGTATAAAAGAGTGGCAGGAGAAATTGAATATTTAATGCTCAAACGGGTACCGCGCACTGATTTAAAGATACCTGGTTTTTGGCAGTGCGTCAGTGGTGCCCTCGAAAAAGACGAGGGTCTTGTAAAAGCAGCTCAACGTGAGGTCTTTGAGGAGACCGGACTGTTAATTGAAACGCTTACGGCGACCGGCTTTAAGCTGACTTATCCGATTAAAGATGCATGGCGCGTTCTCTATGGACCAGATCCCAAAGAGGTTATTGAATGTGTTTTTTTCAGTGAAATACAAACGGATCCGGTGTTGTCCGATGAGCATTGTGCTTTTGAATGGCTTCCCTATCAACAGGCTTATGCACGTTTAACCTTCGGTGATTATCAACAGGCTATTGAGTCAGTCAACAATATGTTGAAGGCTGAACACAGGAAAGCTTAAAGGTTTGAAAGGTTTGAAAGACGGGAAGGTGTTGCAAGGCTGGTTATATTATTAGCAGACTACTCGAGTGACTGACAGATACTTGAAAGAACAAGCTCATCATTCCTAACATTAAGTGGATATAATTCTATGATAAAATGCATTATTTTTGACTGCGACGGCACTTTAGTAGACAGTGAATATCTGTGCAATCTTGGGCTTGAAATAAAATTAAAAGAATATGCCGTCACTCAATCTGCAGAGCAACTAATGATTCTTTATAAAGGCATGAAGCTGGCGTATGTACTAGATTGTCTGCAGGAAGCACATCAAATCAGCTTTAAGGACGATTTCATCCCCACTTACAGGGCGATAGTTGAAAATCTTTTTGAACAATCATTAACCCCCTGTGAAGGTGTCTTTGATTTATTAAGCCGTATTAAACTGCCTGTCTGCGTCGCCTCTAATGGTCCAAAAGATAAAATGCTAAAGGCGCTGCAGTTAACGCATCTTTCGTCTTTTTTTAAGAATAACCTGTACAGTGCTTATGATATAAATTCATGGAAGCCTGATCCCGGGTTATTTCTTTATGCGGCAAAAAAAATGGGTTTTAAACCGGAACAGTGTTTAGTGATCGAGGACACTCTGGTCGGAATAGAAGCTGCAAAAGCCGGAGGCATAAGAGCTGTCCTGTATGATCCCCATGAATTGCATAAAGAAACTTTGCATAAAAATACGAGTGAGCAGTTGACCATTAAGCACATGAAAGAACTTGAGGTTTTATTGTTGGCAGATTAAACAATGAACAGAAAATCAGATAATGTCTGCAACCATTTATTACGAGGAGTGGCGTTTATGAAACGTGTCGTATTGTATTCTATGAGTAATTGCCCGCATTGTGATGCGGCTAAAAAGTACCTGTCACAACAAAACATTCAGTTTCGTCTGGTCAATGTTAAAACAGCAGCAGGGCAAAAAGAATTTAGTAAAAGCGGTTATCGTGCGGTGCCAATTCTAAAAATAGGGGATCAGTTTATAAATGGTTTTTCTGTTAAGGAATTTAATAAAGTTTATCAGCAATAAATTGGATACAAAACCACTCGAAAGTTGAATATTCGAGTGGTTTTGCATTTTAAGCAATAATGATTGAAACTAATCAGGTAACTTTAATCAGGTAAGACGGCGTTATGGTAAACCTCTTGCACATCATCTAAGTCTTCTAACATAGCCATGAATTTTTCAAATTTTTCAACATGCTCCGGCGCAATATCATGGTCTATTTGCGGTACAAAAGTAATTTCTTCCACATCCAGCTCAAGATCCGGGTAAATCTCATTTAAGGCTGTTTTTGCTTTATAGAATTCAGTGTTAGGACAAAAAACAGTGATCTTGCCGTCTTCAGCTTCAACATCGATAACATCAACGTCAGCCATCATCAGTTCTTCTAAAACGGCTTCATCATCTTCGCCTTGAAATACAAAAACAGCTTGATGTTCAAACATATGCGCAACAGTGCCGGGGGATCCGATTTTAGCGCCGGTTTTCATAAAACAGTTGCGTACATCTGTCCAGGTACGTTTATTATTATCGGTTAAACAATCCACGATCACAGAACAACCACCAGGGCCATAACCTTCATAGCTGGCGCGTTCATAATCTTCTCCACCGCCGCCTTTAGCTTTTTCAATGGCACGTTCGATCACGTGTGTTGGTACCTGGTCTTTTTTGGCACTATCGATTAAATGACGTAATGAGAGGTTTCCATCGGGATCGAAGCCACCATTTTTAGCTGCAACGTAAATCTCTTTACCGTATTTAGAATAAACTTTTGTTTTAGCGCCCGCTGTTTTGGCCATAGACAATTTGCGGTTTTGATATGCTCTTCCCATCTGATTAGACTCTTTATATTGGTTTGTTAAAAATATTAGTTAGAATTTTACCTCTTAAGGAGACCATTATGAAAGTCCCAGATCAAAAAAATTTGTATTACACAAATATTTATGGATTTTCACTACTTTTAAAGCTAAAAATCAGTGAAAAAGCGCAAGGTTGCTGCTTTCTAAGCATATTTAAAAGGTTATTAGCGGCTGTAATCGCTAGCGGTTTGTATACTCCGCCTTCAGGAGGAGACAAAAAACATCGATAATGTTGATATCATGAACTGCACGACAGCATTGAACAACCCGCTTTATCACGCGCCCAATCGGGACGTTTCTGCGCATAGGAGTTATATTCAGGTTGTTGATCGTAGGGATTTTTTAATATTTTCTGCAGTTTGACGATTTCGCTGAAATCACCTTGTTCGGCAAGTTCGATAGCCTGCTGCGCCAGATAATTACGAATAACATATTTAGGATTGACTTTATTCATAGCCGTAGCACGATCTTCATGGCTTAAACCATCAACGTTAACTCGGGCAAGATAAGACGCTAACCACTGAGTAAAATCTTTAATATACTGCTCATCAAGATCCAGCAGACTGTAATAGCATGGACCTAATTTTGCCATCCATTGGGTGGCTGTTTGCGTATTCAAATCATTGGCAATATTGGCAAGTAAACGGTAAAAGACGGTCATGTCTGTTTCTACCGCACTTAATAAAGTTTCTAAAGATTTAAACAGCGCTAAGTCAGTTTCACCCTGATAATTTTTAAAGCCTAATTTTGCCGCCATCATGTCGCACCATTTACGGTGATAATCGATGCCGTAATCACTTAAGATCGTTTGTAATGGTTCAGCTTCTCCGATTAACGGAAAAATAGCGTTGGCCAACTGAAACAAATTCCACTGACTAATTTCTCCCTGACCGCCAAACCGATAACGTTTTTGCCCTTCATCGGTGGTGTTTGGTGTCCAGTTAAGGTCAAAATCGTCAATCCAGCCATAGGGACCGTAATCGATGGTTTCGCCAAGAATGGACATATTGTCGGTATTCATCACGCCATGCACAAAACCTACCCGCATCCAGTTAACGACGGTATCACAGGTACGTTCGCAGACTTCTTCAAACCAAGCAAGGTAGACTTGTTGGTCAAAGATGCCCGAAGCAGGCGCTAAATGCGGGTAGTCAGCGTTAATACAATGCTGCACCAGTTCGATTAAAAGTGCTTCATCACCGCGTGAGGCGGGCAGTTGAAAACTACCAAAACGTAAAAAAGAGGGAGATACGCGGCACACTATCGCAGAAGGCTCTAATGCCGCATTACCGTCATACATCATGTCACGAACCACTTGATCGCCGGTTAAGCATAAGCTCAGGGCGCGAGTGGTTGAAATGCCTAAATGAAACATCGCCTCAGAGCACAAAAACTCCCTAATAGAGGAGCGCAGCACCGCCATACCGTCGGCCCGGCGGGAATAGGGGGTTTTACCTGCGCCTTTTAACTGCAGCGTTTGGTGACCTGAATTTTTGCTGAGCAACTCGCCCAAATTTATTGCCCGTCCGTCACCTAATTGTCCGGCCCATTGACCAAACTGATGACCACCGTAGCAAAGTGCATAGGGCTGCATTCCATCGGCTAACAGATTGCCCGTCATTAATTGGGGAAATTCAGGGCTGCGTAATTCTTCTGCCGTAAAACCCAATTGCTCGGCAAAATCATCGCTCACCGCCACTAATTTAGGCGCGGTTGCTGTTGCCGGAGAAATCAAGGAATAAGCTGCATTTTCTACGCTACGGCAATAATTTTCGGTTTCACTATCAGCAGGCAGATTATTGAGGAGACGGTTATCAAATTTAAGATGGTTGAACGGCATGGGTTTGTTCCTTGCTGAGATAATAGATATTTTATACCATACTAATTCAGTAGGGTATGTTGAGCAACCCATAGTTAGGCAATACTCAAAGCATTTCCAAAGTGAAGAGTAAGCGAAAACAGCCAAATGAACATTAGCTTAATCACGCCCAACAGACAGACCCAACCTACAAGTTAACTGGTTATTTAAAATCCACATTAACCTTAGTGCAGTAATAACCGGCAATCTTTAATTATCTTCTTACCTAAAGGAATGATTTAATTCGCTGTTAACCAAGAATATGCATAATCGAGTAATAGGATGAATAACAGCTGTGCTTTACGCTCTGTAACTGCTTAGATTTTTCAACTATCGGATTATAAATAACTAAGGTACAATTTTATGCATTCAACTTATCTTATACAGTATTAATATATGCCATTCTCAAAAACGCAATCAATCTCACTTAAGTATCTATCTTCATATTCATTCGACGTTCAAGCTCAAATCAGAACAATGATTGAACAGGATACTCTAGGTCGTTTTTTGCTTAAAAAATATCCTCAAAAACATAATATTAACAACGATAAAATGCTTCGTGAATATGTCATGGATTTGAAAAATAATAATTTACGAAAATCTTCACCCTTAAGTAAAATTATTTACGATAAGAAGATTCATGTCATTAACAATGCGCTAGGTCTGCATACCTTTATTTCAAGAGTGCAGGGGGGAAAGCTAAAAAGTAAAAATGAAATCCGAATCAGTGAAATTTTCAAAACAGCCCCGGAAGCATTTTTAGAAATGATAGTTGTTCATGAGTTAGCCCACCTTCGCATAAAAGCTCACGATAAAGCATTTTATCAATTGTGCCAGCATATGCTGCCCGAGTATCATCAGTTAGAATTTGAAATGCGTTTATACCTCACGCAACTGGATCTTAAAGGAAAAATTTACTAACTGTTGTACTGTTGTTGCGCTCCATTTCCTGATCCCGGGAGATCGATAAAAGAAGCAAAACCGCTAAATGTGCCGGTGAATTATTTTTGAAACCGAAGAATATGCAACTTTAGTTTGCTTGATTGATAAGCTGATTCAATCATTACTGAATAACAAACACTGAACAACAGGGGGTTTTGATGTCCGGTAATCAAAACAGGGAAATATTAGAAAAGGGTGGTATTAACAGATGAAAATTAACCTGCAATGTTAATTATATAATGACACACAGCTGCTTAATCGAAACCCAAACCGTGTTGTTATTGCCTATGGCATTAATGCTTTTGTAGCATCTATAGTGAGAGTTAATTCACACTTTTATAAGCCTAATATGATATTTATGTCACGTGAAAGTATCTTCTATCTCCTGTACACTTAATCTATTATATCAATTTGTTACGATTACTATCAGAAGTCTATTAGCAGCAGCAACAAAGAGTTTAAAATCTTATTTTACTTAAGCTATAAACAGTATTCTATTGGCATTTTCAGCACATTACGGGCATCTTTAAATACAACAAACAGACAACAATGATTTGTCCTTCTGAATAGATTGCCTCTTCCATTAAGTTGTATTCTACAGTCCAAGACTAACTCAGTAGCACCGTCTCTGGCCGCTGCAGTATAGGAAACAGCATGGTTCAACTATTAACATTACCTTTTATTATCACTTCGAGTATTAGTTTAATTCTAGGTGGGTTTTTCATGTTTTTGTATTACCACCTCAGTTCACGTCACGAAGAGTCAGTGCAGTACTATTTTGTTTTTTCCTTATCGGCCCTAGTGAGTGGCGTTTTCCTGGGGGCTTTTGCCGTCTTATTAAATTCAGGTGAAAACCTCGACTATCTCAATATCTCTAATCGGGTGACTATCATCTGCGCAATGTTTACCATTGTTTTGAGCTTGCATTTCTATGTATCTTTCTTTGCCTATAAAGGCGCTGTATTACTCAAAGAGTGTTACGCCATATGCACTTTTTTCTCACTGTTATGTCTGCTACCTAATCAATATTTTCTGGTTAAAGAATTTTATGCTACATCGCATTATTATACAGGGCTGACATTTGGCCCATTGTTTAAACTTTGGGGTGGATGGGTGTTACTTTTGTCCGTCTATAGCCTGATGATCCTTGTCCGAATTTATTTACTTCAACGTAAAAATCAAGACAAGCATTCTTTAATCATGGTCAAGCTATTATTGGGTGCTGCTTTCATTTGGATGATAACGGGCCTGGGAGATGCACTAACGGGAATACAGCTGATTGACCTGCCTCCCTTGACATGGATCGGATCTTTTTTGGTTACTTGTTGCATCGCTTGGATCCTTATTCTTGATATCGATAACCTCTATCAAGATAGACGCCTACTGAGTAACCGCCTTATGTACGATCATTTGACACAAGCTTTCTCTCGTAGTTATTTTGAGATCCATCTGATCGAAACGATTAAAACTATGCAGCATAACGGTTTCATTGGATTATACGTTTGTATATTTGATGTAGACGATTTTAAAGCGGTTAATGATAGTTATGGCCATGCGAATGGAGACCAATTATTAAAGGGCATTTCAAATATCACCAAAGATGCGATTCGTCCCTCGGATTGTTTTGCCCGTTTAGGCGGAGATGAGTTTGTTTTGCTTTTGACTGACGTGCAGATGGACAGTGATGCATTTAGCATTGTTGAAGGCATTCGAAATAGTATCTTAAAAACATCCTTTGGGATTGGTGCTCATCAATTTAATGCATCATGCTCTTTCGGCATGGTGGGCGCAGGACCTGAACACTTGGATATTAAGGATCTGCCAAGCCAATTGTTATCTTATGCCGACCAAGCCCTTTATACTTCTAAATACCAAGGTAAGAACACCGTTAATTTATCGACCTTACCATTGTCAGCGCCATCTGCAGCTTGGTGCGTAAGCTAGTTATGAAAATTAGGTGTTTATGATTAATATCTTATTTGATGAGATCATGTACGTCTTGGTTTTTATTCTCTAATCTGAATTTCTTAACCAATATTGACATAAATAGCAGAGATAAACGTTCGGGTTTGTCCAACAATAGGATTAAGCCGTGATTTGCGTTGCTCACACGACCTATCCTTATTAGTTATGTGCTGAGTTGATAATCATTAAATTATTAACTTTATACCTATTAACACTAGCGTAACACCACCTAAAAACTCGGCCTTACTTTCTAACCAAGTACCACTTTTAGAGCCGATAAATACTCCAACCCAACTAAAAATAAAAGTGGTTACTCCAATAATAAGACACGCAATTAGGGGGTTTACATCTAAAATAGTTAATGTAAATCCTGCAGCCATTGCATCAATACTTGTAGCAATGGCAAGCATTAACATCACTCTATGGGTGATTTTTACAAGATCTTCTTCGATGCCCTCTGAAAAAGATTCGTAAATCATTTTACCGCCAATTACTAAAAGTAATATAAATGCAATCCACGGAGCATAAGATTCCACCCATCCCATGACACCTTTACCACCTACATATCCGATAAGTGGCATTATGCCCTGAAATAAACCAAAATATATTCCTGACATAATACTTAAAGATTTTATCTTGGTATTATGTTTTGCTCCTAATCCAATTGATACGGCAAACGCATCCATACTTAATGCTATTGCCAGAATTAATACTTCTACCATCAAATAAAACTCTACATTTATAAAAAATCATGGTTATTGAAAACAACCAACGCCAAACGGACAAATAACAGCGAGCTGTTATTTGTCCGTTTGTACACCCTGTATGGGCTGAATTAATGAGGTGAAAGTCCTCTATAGAAAGAACACCGTTCAATAACTCTCTGTTATTAAACGCTAACTACTAGCGAATGGCAAGGGCTTATCCGCGATGATTGGTCCGAAGGAAGACTCATCAATAAACACGGCGAGCTGATCAAAGAGCATCATATGTGTGACCCAACAACCCTCGTGAACAGTGAGTCCTATTGTCGCTGCGAGTAAGAAATAAGATAATGCAAAATAAAAGATCCCCACCGCTTCCAAGATAAGAAAAATTTAAAATACACTATTTAAAATCCACTTCTAAAGCAGGTTTGCTCTCATTAATAATCATTAAGATATTTCGATGATCGCCGATAAATTAAAGCAATAAATTAATGCGTGACCCTGTATCACTCTGCTATCATCCTTGGATTTTTTATAATTATTGAGTTTTATTGTGTATCCAGTTTCGCCTACCCGATCTATTTTCTCTTCTGCTATTTTAATTCTTGGCATTTTATTTATAGCCGCTAATTTACGCGGGCCAATAACAGGTATTGGACCCGTACTTGATCAAATTATTGATAGCTTTGCATTAAGCGCTCCTCAAGCGGGTATGCTAACCACGTTACCATTACTCGCATTTGCTATCGCCTCACCAATGGCAACGAGCTTAGCTAAAAAGCAAGGCCTTGAAATATCACTGTTTATTGCATTAGTGCTGATTGGTTTAGGGCTGAGTTCCAGGCTGATAGATTCTGCCGCTGTGCTTTATATTGGTACTGCCGTTATTGGGGTAGGCATTGCCATTGGTAATGTCTTGTTACCGAGCTTAATTAAGCGTGATTTTCCGCATAAGGTCGCGCTAATGACCTCTGCCTATGTACTCGCGATGGGGATTTTTGGCGGTAGTTATTCTGCCTTACTTATTCCTTTAGCTGCTTATAAAGATATCGGTTGGCAAATTGCCTTAGCCAGTTACGGATTAGTGACGCTGATAAGTCTCCTTATTTGGTTGCCGCAATTAAAGTTACATACCAAACCAACTCGAGATCTTACTCAGCCGCACACCCAAGGTAAAATTTGGCACCATGCTTTGGCGTGGCATATTACTTTGTGCCTGGGTCTTAACTCATTTTTCACTTATGTGATGATTGCCTGGCTGCCCAATATATTAATGGAGGGCGGCCTCGATGCACAGCAAGCCGGCGTGCTGCATGGTGCATATCAACTTGCTTCGGCAGTGCCCGGAATTGTACTTATTCCGCTATTAGCCAAATTAAAAGATCAACGTTTACTTGCCCTGGGATTAGCGATAATCGGGTTCTTTTGTTCTTTAGGATTACTGTATTTACCCAATTTTGCTTTTATATGGTCAACCACTTTAGGCTTTTGTTCCGGAGCAATTTTTATTTTAGGACTGTCATATATCAGTTTACGCACTGATCACTCAGGGCAAGCCGCATCGCTTTCGGGTATGGCGCAGTGTGTAGGTTACTTGCTTGCTGCTATCGGCCCCATGTTTGCCGGATCTTTGCATACTCACTTTGAAAGCTGGGCACCTGTCCTGTGGTTGTGTGCTTTAGCAAGTCTGCTCTGTGGTGTGTTTGGGTATTTAGGCGGGCGTAACGTCACTTTAAGTACGAATGCTTAAACTTACTTAATAAACTAAATTAAGGTTGGTGAAGCTGTTTAACGGTAATAGTTGGGATAATGAGGGTTACCCATTAGTAAGTTCCGGGTAGGGCTGAAGAGCACTGTATTAAGCTATATTTAGGTAATATTGGGCAGGAATGTTTTGACAATTTACAACCTTGCTTACACCAATATTTTTTTTAAAGACATTATAATGCTATAACTGCTGTTATTATTTTTTGCCATAATAAGCTTTTATATGTCACAACAATCAAAGGTTAATATTCAGGTTTCATATATTTACGATCCGATGTGCAGTTGGTGTTGGGGTTATCGTCCGAGCTGGCTTGCCCTGCAACAAGCAATACATGAGCAACTACCCGACGTACATATCAATTACAGTTTAGGCGGTTTAGCCCCCGATTCTGATCAGCCAATGTCCCTGCATACGCAAGAAGTTCTAAAACATGGATGGAAAAGAATAGCTAACCAGCTGGGTACCAAATTCAATTTCGATTATTGGGAAAAGTGTAAACCTAGACGTTCTACTTATCCTGCCTGTCGAGCATGTTTAATCGCAAGAGAATCTGGCCTAGAAGAACAGATGATAGTTGCGATTCAAGAAGCATATTATTTAAATGCAAAAAATCCATCCGATGATGATACCTTAATTGCACTGGCTAAAAAAATTGGCTTGGATGAAATAGCTTTCTCCAAACAATTATCTTCGCCGGAAATTCAGCAGCAGTTACTTTCTGAAATACAGCAAACCCATACTTTACCGATTAATGGATTTCCATCACTGGTACTGAGTATAGATGGGCGACACCAGCGGATTCAGTTGAGTTATCTGCATTGGGAAAAGAGTTTTGAGCAAATTCAAAAGATAATTAATTTAAAATTAAGGAAAGGTTACCTCGGGGTAATAATGCGTGCTTTGCACTATAAGAGTCATTAGAAAGCTGTAGCTTCAAGCGCTCGACATCATTTTTAAAACTGATTAGGTTGTGTTGATTAGACCCTGAGCGCTAATCGACCAAATCTATGTCTAAACTCGACAACAAACTCAGCGCTTCAAACCGGGAAAACTTTGCTTTCGATATTTTGTTTTCTAAAACATCGATATTAAAATTGGTTGACTCGCTAAAGTCTACATTGTGCAAATTAGTATGCATAAATAAACTGTTGGTAAAATCACAGTAAATCATTGATGAATTTGAAAAATCACCGTCTCTGAGATCTACTTCATGTAACTTGCATTGATCAAATTTTAATTCATTCAACGTTAAACCAAAAAATGATGAGTCGTTGAGAATGCATTTGCTAAATTTAAGCTCTGAATCTAGATGGAATGACGGCCAATATGCCCTTGTCCAATCAATACCAAGCAGTTTGCATTCAGCAAAACTTACTTCAAAGAAACGAGAATAAGGGATCTTTATCAAACTTAGATTGCAGCAATTAAATGAACAATTAAGAAACTTGCATCGAGCAAACACAGCCGATGAGAAATCACAGTCATTGAACTCACAGTCTTCAAACTCCGAGTCAGAAATGTTTAAAGCTAATAGCACCTGTTTATCAAAAGAGACTTCGAAATACTGCTCATTACTTTCTATTTTCACCACTGAACCTCTGTTCGTCTGACAAGGTTGTAGAATGACGCTTGCAGATAAATTCCATAAAATTTTAACCTGACCCATCGTCCTATAATGATTATATAGTAGGTAAATGGGCCCTTCAAAAGGTTCGGCTGTGCTTAATTATTAATTAGCAAATCGCATTACGATTTAACATTATAGAGTGCCAAATCCTTTTTTTTCTAAGAAATCTTTCATGTGCGTACGCGATGGTGAACTCATCATCGCTGATATCTGGCTTGTCCATGTATCGTATCGGGAATTATTAGTACGATTTTGGTAATAGTCACGACAGATTTCATTGTACTTCCCTAAGTATGACGTATCTTCGCTGTAATAGTCTTCCATTAGAGTGACTTCAACGGGAAGTCGAGGTTTTTGCTCTGGTTTTTCGTCCGGGTATCCCAGGCACATACCAAAAATAGGATAAACATAATCGGGCATTTTCAAAAGTTGGCATACTTTTTCTGGGTTATTACGGATACCTCCGATAAATACACCTCCAAGTCCAAGCGATTCCGCTGCCACCATGGCATTCTCTGCAGCAAGGGTCACATCAACGGTTGCCACTATAAATTGTTCTGTATATCCTGCCGCCATCTCTTTCTGCTCATAATGACAAACATCTTCAGATCTTTTTAAATCAGCGCAGAACACAAGAAATACCGGGCTCTTTTCTACCCAAGTCTGTCCGCCTGCCAGTTCTGCAAGTTTTTTTCGATTGTCGTTATCTGTAATATTAATAACACTATAAGCTTGAATATTATTCGAAGTCGCAGCCGAACCAGCTGCTTGTATAATGGTATTCAGTTTTTCTTTACTGACAGATTCCGGTGTGAATTTTCGAATTGAGCGGTGGTTTTTCAGAAGGTCAATAACTTGGTTCATATATTCCCTTAATTAACGTAATTAAAAATAGGCAGGGTAGCCATACCGTTTCTCTTTTTGGGAAGAAGCGAGCGTGGGGATAGCTTGAATTTTCACTACCTGAAGCACTTTGAACACAAAGCGGTTTAGAGATTTTACACTCTTTGTCTGTTGATGTACCACATTTATGCTCATGCAATGACGAAGCTTATCAATAAGATGGTTAAACAATGAAAGGTATTGGCGGTTATTTTAAAATACATTATTTATTAGTAAATCGTATTGTAGTAGCGAGTAAAAATAAAAGAGCTGACCTCACAACCCGCGTGAGCGCCATAAGAGGAACCTGAATCTCACCTAAATTCTCCTTTTCAGTGCGGTATTTTGAATTCATATATTCCTCCATATGGACTGGATCCCAAAAACAAGATCCAAACTAGTCTCAATTTAATCTGTTTTTCTTAAAAATACGCTTACCCCTGGGAAACTATTCGGTTAAGCACATAAGTGAGTACGCCTCCCGCGCGATAATAATCAACCTCAACGGCCGTATCGAGTCGAGACAACAATTTAATTTTGCGCTGCTCACCGGACGGATAATGAATAACGGCGTTGAGCTTTTGATTGGCACTCATATCACTCTCTAAACCAATAATGTCGAAGGACTCATTGCCGCTTAACTGCAATGATTTACGATCCTCGCCCTCCATAAACTGCAAGGGTAATACACCCATTCCAGCAAGATTAGAACGATGGATCCGCTCGAAACTCTCGGCAATAACAGCTTTAGCACCCAGCAGTAAAGTGCCTTTAGCGGCCCAGTCTCGACTCGATCCCGTACCATATTCTCTACCGGCAATAACAACACTGGCTCTTTTTTCCTGCTGATAATGCATGGCGGCATCAAAGATGAACATCGCTTGCGACTGACCCTGCAAATGGGTGTAACCGCCTTCTTTATCCGGCGTCATCTCATTACGGATGCGAATATTACCAAAGGTACCGCGCATCATTATCTGATGATTGCCGCGTCGTGAGCCGTAAGAGTTAAAATCTTTGTCATCAATCCCATGGTCGCGCAAATATTGTGCGGCAGGGCTGTCTTTGGGAATGGCACCTGCGGGGGAAATATGATCCGTTGTCACCGAATCTCCGAGCATAACCAGAATAGGTGCATCAACAATATTACTAAAATTATCGCGATATTGTGGTTCGAAAAAGGGTGGTCGTTGAATATAAGTGGACTCTTCGGAAAACTCATAATTGGCATCGGTCCCGGACTGGATCGCCTGCCACTCTTTATCGCCGTCAAATACGGCGCTATAACGCTTTTCGAACATTTGATGAGTGACACTTTCTAGCAACTCGGCGATTTCCGCGTTACTCGGCCAGATATCTTTTAAATAAACCTTTTCACCGTCACTGCCGGTGCCTATTGGATCCTGACTGAGATCTATGCGAGTGGTGCCGGCCAGCGAGTAGGCCACCACTAAAGGGGGTGATGCTAACCAGGAAGCCTTAACCTGTGGATGAATTCGTCCTGCAAAATTACGGTTGCCCGACAAAACAGCACAAACGATAAGATCGTTTTCCTCAATACAATCTTGAACAGGTTTTGGTAAAGGGCCGGAATTGCCAATACAGGTAGTACAGCCATAACCCACCAGATTAAAGCCGAGTGTATCAAGTGATTGTTGTAATCCTGTTTCCACAAGATAATCGGTCACTACCCGTGATCCGGGCGCAAGTGAGGTTTTAACCCAGGGTTGTTTAACCAGCCCTTTTGCCACGGCTTTTTTCGCCAGCAGTCCTGCTGCCAACATCACCGCAGGGTTGGAGGTGTTAGTGCAAGAGGTAATAGCGGCGATCACCAGTGAACCATGATGGAGCGACTGATCACTGTCATTGAGCGGAAAATCCGTGGTCTTTTGCTGACCCTTTCCATTGAGATCAATAAAGTCGTCGGTCGCGGTTTTTAACTGGCGCATGGCGACCTTGTCCTGCGGCCGGTCAGGTCCTGCAAGGTTGGGTTCAATATCGCTCATATCAAGAGATAAAGTATCGGAAAAATCAGCCGTTGGGGTAGTTTCATCAAGCCACATCCCCTGCACTTTACAATACGCTTCAACCATATCAATGGTTTGCTGATCTCGACCCGTCAATTTCAAATAATTCAGCGTTTGCTGATCGACTGGGAAAAATCCACAGGTAGCACCATATTCCGGTGCCATATTGGCAATGGTCGCACGCTCTGCCAAGGGTAAATAAGCAAGACCGGCACCATAAAATTCGACAAATTTTCCGACTACACCGTGCGCTCTTAGCATTTGCACAACCTGTAGCACCAGATCCGTCGCGGTGATCCCCTCTGCCAATTTACCGGTCAGTTCAAATCCGACAACATCGGGAATCTGCATTGAAATCGGTTGCCCAAGCATCACCGCCTCGGCCTCAATCCCGCCAACGCCCCAACCTAAAACGCCCAGACCATTAATCATGGTGGTATGGCTATCGGTACCGACCAGTGTATCAGGATAGACCAGACACTCATCACCCGTTGTTTCACTCCATACAACTTTAGCCAGATATTCAAGATTAACCTGATGACAGATGCCGGTGCCCGGAGGTACTACGCTGAAATTTTCAAAGGCTTGTTGCCCCCATTTTAAAAACTCATAACGTTCTTTGTTGCGGGACATTTCGATGGCCACGTTTTCATCAAAAGCGGATTTACTCGAAAATTTGTCAACGTTAACCGAATGGTCGATTACCAGATCAACTTTGGCTAAGGGGTTGATTTTTTGCGGGTCAAGGCCCTCTTTAACTAAGGCATTACGCATCGCAGCAAGATCCACAACTGCCGGTACACCGGTAAAATCCTGCATTAAAACGCGCGCAGGCTGATAGCTGATTTCTGTCGTACTGCCTCGGCCTTGACTGCTAGCGAGCGCTTCAATTTCTTTTCTGCTATCACCATCATCCTGCTGATGACGTAATAAATTTTCCAGCAAAACTTTGATTGAGACGGGCAAGCGTGTTATCGAATTGTCACCCGCTAGTTCGCCTCTATTTATCGCATAATAGCTATAAACTTGACCATTTACCGTGAAAGTGTTTTTAGCGTCAATATTAATTTTATTTCCAGACATAATCTATCTCCTTGATAAACTGACCATCTTTAACCCAACATAACCTATCCCTTTAACAAAATCCTATCTATCACCTAACGAATATCACCAGCTTAACTATTTCAAAAAAAAGTATTTTATTTACGAACAAAACTTCATCTCAGTTAGTCACCAATAGGAATGAATAGAGCAAATGGTAAACTCATGGAGTCAGGTCTTTCATTTTGCACAGTCAAAGACCTGCAATGAGTCTATCATCAAATCTTATCAATCATGTGGTTACACAATGAAAGAGATTGGCTGCGATTTTAAAATATATTATTCATCCGTCAGTTGAATTGTAGCTGTGAATGAAAAATACAATAATGAAAAATCTGACTCTACAGCCCTTCACCGCGAGATAACAAGCCGTATTTTTCGTTGTTAATTAACTTATATTTTTTCCGGAATACATCTTATATTATATTTTTCCTTCGACGGACCATCTAAGCAGATGAAGTTATCTCTCTCAGTTATTTTATTATAAAGCGGCCCATATGGGCTTTCTAGAGGTTGTGTTTTATTACTGAGAAGATAATTGGCAAGCGATATTTTAGCGTCCAGATCGTGTACCTTTGCAATATATTTAGATAAATATGTTATTGGCTCTTCAATCATGATGCTGCCGCCGTAATTTCGATAGTTTGGTTCAAATTTTGGAGCCGCTTCAATATTTACAACGCTTTTCGCAAACACTTCAGCGGGTAGGTTATCGAGTGAAATTAGCTCTTTGTAGCTCATTAATCGAGCATTTATTGTCATATTTACTTTAAAGATGATCTTAACCATCCATGACGGCAAACCATTCCAACCATCGGTATTTCGGTCAGCATCTAAAAACATATTGTATTCCTGTATAAATTCCCTGACTAAAGGATACTTCATGCTCATTTCTGAATGCGATAAATGCGCGATTTCAGTTAGTTTATCTACCTGGTAAGCCGAGTGTATATAAACGATGATATCAAGGTTATTTGAAAGCAGATTTATAAAGATTAGTTTATGTATTAAGTTATCGGCTAAAACTAGATGCTTTCGCAAATATTTATTGTCATTAAGCAGCATCTCGATCGCTTCTTCTGCTTTACCTGAGCGCGCAAGTGATAGAGCTGAAAATATTTTTATTTTATTTCCAAACGTTAAGTAGTGATAAGAAGGCAATGGAGAGCCAATGTCGGCTTTGGTCATCGTAGTAAATTCTGAATACGAAATAAATTTTTCATACCTTTTTGTGATAACCGAAAACTTCTTAATTTGATTTTCCCAGTGATTCGAACTGGCAATTACCTTATTTAAGCAGCCAGCTTTAGAAAGTTGACAGTACATCTTATTTTTATTGTCTGGCGTTGGTAGTTTTTCATCTTTAGTTAACTTTTTAGTCTCGCTCACCGGACCAAAAAGATTTTTAGGCGAATTATTGTAATGTGTTAATAACCGACGTCCTTGAGCTAGAATATTTTTTTCTTCTAGTGCAGCCATTCCATTTAGGTATAAATATGCTTCGCTTCCATTGGCTACTCTATTCTCTATAAGTGAAACATACTCTGACACCTCAACACTTAAATCATCGTCTACCTGCAGTAAAAGCACCGCCAAAAAGAGTATGGCTAATATTTTTACAAATGTTTTACACATACTTCTAAATTTATGTCGTTCCGTTGAGCTTGGCCATATTATGAGTAATATTAAAAATACAACATTAACGACGGGAATAAATATTACTGGGGACCACCAACCCGCGCGATTTAAATCGTGTAGGCGTAATATTATTATTAAAAAAAAACCTATATTTAATAATACAGTGAGTAATATTAATACGGGATTTAAAGCTCCTATGCCAAGGTGTTCGATAACTAAATTAAAAAATGGCGACACTTCAATCAAAATATAAGCAGCAATTAAGCTAGCTATTAACACTAAGTTGAACGTTTTTCTTGGCCAACGGCCACTTAAAAAAGACACTACTATTTCCCTATACTAGTTTCAAAAATATAATTCCCTGTTAACAGCAAAGTGTTTTCCGTCCTTGTTTAATAGCTTGCTAGCTTTCTCGTATATAAAACGTATCACTTTCATAATAAAGATAATTATCATTACGGAAGCTGAATAGAAACAAAGCTGACTTTCGAACATACTGGTTATCAACATTCTTTGTTACATAATTTTTGAGATTATGAGTATTACTCCGCAACATATTAGAGCCGTAATTAGTATGCATTCCAACAACCAATGCGGAATTTATTAATACCGTGAACATAAAGGCTGACCGAAAACATTGCTTTTTACTTTTATGACGGAGTTTTTGTTGAGCAACTATCGCTCCAGGCCAGCCAAAAAGTAATGAGTACATATGGAGTGTACTTTCAGATATTCGCCATTCATCATTCTGAGCTGCCCGTTTATCTTTTGCATAAAGAAAAAAAGTTAAAGTGCTAGCGATAACGTATATAAAAAATATAATTGGTGGTAAGTATCCAAGATAAAATGATCCACCTAAAGCAATCGTTAAAATATAAATTGGTAAATAGTTAAAGTTCATTGGCTCTCTCTGAAAAGTTAACAGTGTATTAGTCTTCATTCTCTCTAATACATATTTAAATTTCATTTATTTTTAATGATTATATGATAACAGACTTATAAAACAGTTAGATAGACCCAAAGCATGATTGTAAGTTGATGTTTTATATTGGGAGATGATGCTTCTGTATTTATAGGTAGATCTATAATTGTAGATCATAAAAAATTAACTTTTAATTTTCAATAAGTTAAAGCATTAATGGTTCATATCATGTACAAGAAAAAGGGGCATGAGCAGGGCAGGTTATTCATTTTTCACTGTCAAAGACTTGCTATGAGGCTATCATCAAGTGGATACGCAATGAAAGGGATTGGCGACGATTGTAGACCACATTATTCAACAGTAAGTTATTTTGTAGCTGCGAGTAAAAAAAGATAATGCAAAATGAAAGAGCTGATACCACCGCCCCTCCTAATTAGCTGATCCATGAGGTATTAAACTTTGAAACATTTGAGTCTAAAAATACTCAAAAATTAGAAGGGCAGGTATTGCCTTTTTGCGCTTTATTCTTGCTCCCTTAGATAATTAATTACCTTCACTTTAAACGTCACATCCGAATAGGATTGTTTAATCAGATTAATCGCGGGTATATTCGTGCGCTCCATCAATGGGACGGCACGGTCAGTGGCAGTAACATAAGCATGAACATCGCGATGACGTGCAAGCAATGGTTCAATAATATCTTTATACAAAGCATTTGCCAGCATTGTGGCATAACCTTTATTACGATGTTCACGGACAACTACGAAATGGATCAAACCCAAATCCTGATAAGTAACACCTTGATGATGCACAATTTTATCAGTACGGGCTTCAAAATTCTCAAGAAGAGCATAGCCAAGCAACTCATCATCGACATAAAGTTTAATGATTTCTGCTTGGGTACCATATTGCAACTCATCATGTTTAGATAACCACTTAAAGATGTACCACATCTTCATGTCATCATTACCTAAGGTAAGTAACTCATTAGCACAGGTCTTGACATTGCAGTACTCAAATCTAATCATCAACAACCTTTTAATTTTCTAGTTAATTCAATATATAATAAAAACATTTTTGGTCAGATGACACTGGCTTCCTTTTGGACAACTGAGGGGAAATTTTAGCATAATGTGTGCCAAACTTGTCACTGTTTATTCTTTCGTTTTGAATGAAATATATTAATACTACTTAGGTAAGCAATGCCTTGTTATGCCTTGATTTCATCATATTTAATTTTATATTGTTATCTAGATATTCGGCCTTTAAAATGTTTTGCAATTGATTTTATTTTATTTACAGACCGAAATAAAAGAGCTCTACTTTCTTTAGGTATTCTTGGCCCAAGATAAATAGCATTAATAGCTTTTTTAGAAATGGCATGAGGGGAGGGGCTTTTATTTTGTACAGTCAAATACTGGCAATGAGGCTATCATCAAATCTTATCAATCGGGTGGTTGCACAATAAAAAGATTGATGGTTATTTTAAAATACATTATTCAGCAGTAAGTCGTATTGTAGCTGCGGATAAAACAAGACAATGCAAAATGAAAAATATGATCCCACCGCCGTTTGTCCCTTGATGATTAATTTGTTAGTCGCTTGCTTGCAGATGAAAATTCTGTGATATCCATTGTGTGGCTATATTTAGGTTACTACATTCGTATGCGGTTTTGGAAAACAGATTACGGACTTGCTGCGATGAAGAAACTCCGATGCATTCCATATTGGCTCGAATGGCAGAAAGACTGCCGTTATAGGTGTCTTCAATAGCCAGACATTCCGATGGCTGTAGGCCTAATTTTTCTGCAGCCAATAAATAACAATCAGGCGCAGGCTTACTATTTTCAACATCATCACCAGAAACGACTACAGATACATACTTTTCAAATCCGTGATTCTTTAGAGTGGTATTTACTCCTTCTCTCCCGGCCCCAGTAACAACTCCAACTTTTAAACCGCGTTCATAGAAATAGCGCACTGACTCAAGTGCACCACTCATAAGAGGGAAGGCCTGCTTAGCCAAATATGCATTAGTGATTTCTGCTTTAGCTAATACAAGTGTTGTTGGTTCAACTTCAAGAGAATGATTCTCTACAATTTTTTTGGCGTTTGTTGTGGTTGGAATTCCAGCATACTGGCTTTCGTACTCTTCATGGGACAGTTCAACATTATATTGATATAGAACTTCTCGCCACATCTCAAAGTGAGCTTGTTCTGAGTCCGCAATTGTTCCATCGTGATCGAAAAGCACAGCTTTAATGTTCATCATTACCCTTATTTAGATATGACAGCGAATGCGTCCAGTGATTTAATTTGTTGTGCTGACAATGAAAGTGACATTTCATGCCAACTAAGGCCACCATGATCAGAGTCCGATTCACCCAGATAAACGAAACCATACTTCGCATACATATTTATCAGCTCGGTTTGGCAAATCAAATATATTTCTGTTTTGTTCATTTCTTTCATCGCATTGATAAAATGTTTCATAAGCAGACTAGTAAAGCTTTTACCCTGATATTCAGGATGAATTACAACTGACATTATCACGATATGCTCGCCATGCGGATCATGGCCAATCAACTCTTTAAATTCTTCATCTGACAATTCAACTTTGTGTGTAGCTCCAGAATTAATAAACCCCACGATTTCTTTTTTGTTTTCTAAAATAAGAAAGCCCTCAGGGTATGTTTCAATTCTTTTTAAAACCTTCTCTTTCGTAGCAGCCTCTTCCCCTGCATAGGAGGCATTTTCAATTTCAAAACATCTATCTAAATCTGACACTTTGGCACTACGGATATTTAATTCTGACATGTAAAACAATACTCCCTGAATTGGCACAAACGCCACGCTAAGCGGACTAAAATAGTGGGTTGAAATGTGTAGAGAAGGAAATGTAACCAACTGTTTTAGTTGTGTTTAATCGCCTTGTTATGTTTGCTTTGGAAAGCCATTAGCTTTAGGGCCTTCGAGTCCAGCTTTATGCCAGTCAGTTTGCTCCGCGCAAAATATATGGGCATCTAACTGCTTTGAAGGTTCATCATTTAAGCTTCCTGCAGGAACAATTAGAGATTTCCCACTTTTAGAGATAAACGGTAAACCAGATCCACATTCACTGCAAAACGCTTTAGAAAATGAGCGTTCAGGATGATCGTAGCGTTTTATACTATCGAGGCCTTTAGCCCATTTGATATTGTCAGGTGATGTAAACAAGTTAGAAGCATGCGCCGAACCAGTTAATTTTCTACATTGTTCGCAGTGACAAAAATAAAAGTTACTAAAATTATCTTCTAGCGTAAAAATAACGTTACCACAGCAACAACCACCTGAAATTTGATTAGCCATACGACCTCCGTGTATAAAAGTACAGTGTAAACATAACAGTGTATTAGCCTGCATTCTCACTAATACACATTTAAATTTTTTTAACAATCATATGATAACAGACTCATAAAACAGTTAGATAGATTCAATGCATTATTGTAAGTTAATGTTTTATATTGGGGAAATGAGGCTTCTGTATTTATAGATAGATCTATAATTGCAGATCAAAAGATTTAACCTTTTATTTTCAATAAGTTAAAGCACTAATAATACGACATTTGTGTATTAAGGGCCCATTTCATGTGCAAGAAAAGAGGGTATTAGAAGGGCATGTCTTTCATTTTGTACAGTCAAAAATTAACATAGCCAAATTAACATAGCCACCCATAATTATTGGGGAATATTTGTGCACTGGTCTAATATTTAATTACCTTTATTTACTTGCAGGTAATGAATGATGGCCAGACCAAGACAAACGATAGTGAGTTTAGATGACACACCTTACTATCACTGCTGCTCACGTGTTGTACGTAAAGCATTTGGCGACAACCCCCGAAACCTCCGATCACACCAGCATCCAGCGAAGAATTCATTCAGCCATAAAAGGTGAGCAACCAGCAGAATTACTGCCGTTTGTAGGTGATGAACGCCTGAATATGCCTGACGGGCTGATGTTCAGTGTGAAGGACTACATTATGCTCGTTGAAGATACCGGTCGAATTATACGAGAAGATAAGCGCGGTGCCATCAGTTCAAGCAGTCAAGGCATTCTAAACCGACTTAATATTCCGACAGACAACTGGCTTAAAATTACCACCGAATTTGGTCATTTATTTAAAGGGCCGGTGGGTGCCTTACCGGCATTAACTGAATACTGTGAACATTTAGACCGAAAGCGACGGCACGGTGCAGCCAACTGCCAACACTGGCTGTGCGCTTAAAGCTTAATTCTTCAACCACCAGTAAGTCATTTCCCGCTTGATTGATATCAAGCTTCTGCTATGGGTTTAAAACGACCATACTCCTCATATTTCACAATCTAAAGCCGCATTTATTGAAAAAAAGTTCAATAAATGCGGTTGAATATTTAGAAAAGACTACTGCAATGAATGCTGAAAGAATCTGTGTTATTGGTTAGAAAAATGGGTGGCATTGTTGTTTTGACTTGGTCTGTTTACGTTCCAACTCTTCGAATGTTCCACTCCACTCTTTACTGGCATTCGATTTTATCTTGCAGCCATCAATCGCAAACATATTACGGCCAATCAATCCTTCCCTGTCACATATCATCAGCACCTGTGTAAAGAGAGGCTCAATTTTGTCTTTCATTTTAGCGACAAAGCTAGCGATAGAGGTGTAATGAGGTTGCTCGTCACCCGACAAACTCATAAAGGTAATATTGGTTTCACAAGCTTGTGCGATACGGCGACTGCTAACTAAACCCCGTGAATAACCAAACAAAATAATCTTTAACATGACTGACGGAGGATAGGCGGCTGCGCCGCCATTATCGTTATTGTACCAATCATCAAAGGCAGTTAAATCAAGGTGCTTATCGACAATATGTGAAAGTGCATATTCAAATGTGCCGGGGATAATTTGTTGTGCAAAATCAATGGGAATGAATTTACTTTGGCAGGATAAATCAGGTTTATAATTGGCCATTACATTTCACTCAGAGCGAATAATAACCATTAGATCACAGACGATCAGTGCAATAAAGTACATTTTTCGTACAACTTGAAGTAATAAGAAAATAACGAAAAATATGCTTTTTGGAGAAATTCTACAGCCTCAACGCCTTGCTCACCGGCGAGTAAGTTGGTGCTGTTTTTGCTGCTTTTTCTTTTAGCAAAAACCGCGACAACTGTATCGAGTCCGCGTGCAGCAACTTGTTAGGAGCTTTTAGTTAACCCCATTTTTTCGTTACAAATATCAAAAACATTTGAATCTAGAGCGAATGTTTCTCGCATGCCGTCAGCCGTCATTGAAGTCCATAAAATTTCACGCTGAATTAAGGACTCTATTCCGTTTGACGAAACGTTTTGATTATTCATTTGAGTCCAAGTTAAAACGCTACCACCTGCCATTAAAAATGATTGAATCACATTTTTTTCATCTGCGCTTAGTTTGTTGTATAAATTCTCAGCTTCTTCTTTTTCTATTTTCCGTTTTTTATTACGTTCAGCTTTTTCATTGATGCCTGTAGCCACTATACGAATTACAGGAAAAGTAATAATTGAAGCAAAAGCTGCAATTACCCAGTCTTTTGATAAAAGATAAACACCTAAACCAATTAAGCCCGCGATAGAAGTTGCAATGCTACGACCAAAATCATTTTCCGCATACACGCGGTCTGCCCATTTTTCGATAGTTTTCACTTAAGCTCCTAACGCCGCACTAAGCGGACTAAAATAGTGGGTTAAAATGTGTAGCAAATCGAAACCTAACCTACTGTTTTAGTTCCGTTTAAGTGCCTTGTTAGCTGTATTATCCGACAATACCTTTTCTTCGCATTTTTGCGATAAAAGAAGGAGCATTCCCTGTTAGGTGACTCCCATCAGATTTAACAAGACCATTATCCTCAGATGCAAAAATAGGAGCTAGATACACTTCAGTAAAAAATTCTAAACAAGCCTGACCAATTCCTTTTCTTTGATATTTAGAACTAAGTTGGTCAAGGTACATCCACATAATATAAAAACCATTGTCAAACTCATCTAAATTAATATTTCCAATTTTTTCATTAGTTTCAGTGAATACAATAATTGATAATAAATCTTCATCAATTACGATAGTTACCATTTCATTATTGGATATTTTATATAGTTTTTTAAATTCATATTCTACCATTTACACTCCAAAACTAAGAAACAGCTAACGCCGCGTTAAGCGGACTAAAATTGTGGGTTAAAATGTGTAGCGAAGCGAAACGTAACCCACTGTTTTAGTTCCGTTTAAACGCCTTGTTAGCATGATATTACTAGTATCTTCTTTCATCTGCATGTACGACGTTACCTTTCACTGCATCAATATATATTTCGAATAAATTATGAAGCAGAGGTGAATCAAAAATAACTTTACAGCAAGCATGGCCTTCAACATCTTCAGAAGAAGGCGAACTGAAACTACCAATTGATAACTCACCTTCAATTGATTGTTCATTACTAATTAAAAATCTCTGACTTCCATCTGAGTTCAAAAAATCAAATGTATTATTTGGATAATTCCAATATAGGACCGCTATTGTTGCCCCGTCATTTAATAAAACAGCAGACAAGCCATCAGCATTTTTTAAGTTATAGCTTTTACCAGAACACTTCCACTGAATTTCAATTACAGGAGAAGGCTTCCAGCCTTTAGCCAGCAACTCCTCAATTGACATTGAGTCATCTACTTGCTTTCCATCTGCCCTTATTTCCCTAAAATCAATTATTTTACCCACTTACTACTCCGTAGTTTTTTAGGATAACAAGCTTAAAAAAGACTCAGACTCGAGTTTGCCCATTCATGCTAACGAGGCTGTAGAATTTCTCATTTTCAGCCTGTCCGCTTAAAATAAAAACCAAGGTAATTTATATTTACTTGATATTCAATGGATTATTCAAATTTTAATAAGTGACTGATTAAATTGAGTGGTAAATTGGTTTATTGAGGCGTGTAGGGAGGATTATTTGATATTAGGGCTTCGCCCTTGTCTTAATGTAAGCTATTCCTTAACTTCTCTATATTGTGAACCAAGCAGTACATCTGCCACTGCGCATTCACTTTCTCTTGCCCGCGAAGCGTGAACTTATTCATCCCTTTATTCACCGTTATATTACCGAAAACGGGTTCAATTGTACCAAGCCGTTTGCTGTACTGCCGTCGACCAGGACTGCTGTCAATCTTGACGCGCATTTTATCGGTATATGAGATGTATTTATCTGCTTTATTCGTTTCAAACTGGACCTGTCGCCCCTGTTTACTGGGTACTTTCCGCATGCATTGTGCTTGAAGTGGGCAGACTCGGCAATCTTTTAAATAACCTGAAAAACGAACATAATGACGGCCTGCCGTTTCAATGCTTTTAACACTTAACCACATTTCCTTACCCGCTGGGCAACGACATGTAAGCTCATTTTCATTAAAATAAAAGTCCGTACTATTAAATAATCTGGCTCGACCTTTACTGCGTTTTAAACGCCGTTTTTCCTTTTCAGTTTGATAGGTTTCGCTTGTTTTAAATAAGGGATTACGACTTCTAAATGCAGTGTCGGCCATATAAGCATCGAGTCCAGTTGTTGCCATAAATTCAAGATTAACTTCACTGTGGAAACCACTGTCAGCGGTAAATTTAGCCTCATTAAATGCGTCCGGTGTACCGAGTTTAGCGAGTTGTGTTTGCAGTTGTTCAACGGCGGGTTTTAAGGTTTGCTGCTCACCCACCGAGCCCCATACCTGTGCTTGCATGATAATCTGTTGTTTATCATCATTAATGGCAATGCCGTTGTAACCTTGAATGGTTCCTTTACTGGTGGTCATTTTGGCACTGTCGGGATCGGTGATATTACTTTTGACGGGTTTCTTTCTATTCCCTATTTTTTCTTCATTGCTTACTAAGAATTGTTTTATTTTATCAGCACTTTTATCGAGCTTTTCTTTCTGCTTTAAATCATGCTGCACTTCATCTTCACTCAATCCGTCTTGTGCTTGATGACGTTCAATAATTCGTCGACTGGCTCGACGTAACTTGGTCTGTTTACGTTCCAACTCTTCGAATGTTCCACTCCACTCTTTACTGGCATTCGATTTTATCTTGCAGCCATCGATCGCAAACATATTACGGCCAATCAATCCTTCCCTGTCACATATCATCAGCACCTGTGTAAAGAGAGGCTCAATTTTGTCTTTCATTTTAGCGACAAAGCTAGCGATAGAGGTGTAATGAGGTTGCT
>NZ_JBLIED010000006.1:0-148868 GCF_047632955.1 Psychromonas sp.
AATGTATTGAGCTAACTTGTACTAATTACCCGTGAGGCTTAACCATACAACTCCTAAAAGGTGTTGGACTGACCAAATAAGCTTGGAGTGTCAGAGAAGATTATTAATCTTCTCTTTGAAAACTCAACGTGGGTTAGTGTGTAACCAAGAAAATATGCTTGCGAAACATATTTTACAAATATTTACGATTGCTTGATAAAAACAATAATAAAACCAGCTTTTCTAATTAACTTTTTATAAAGACTTTAGATTGTTGCCTTACGGAAGATTAACAAACAGACGTTAATCTCCTACCGGCCAAAACAATTTAAAGCAAAAATAAAGCTCAAGCTTTAAAAAGTTTTTGCTTGGCGACCATAGCATTGTGGTACCACCTGATCCCATTCCGAACTCAGCAGTGAAACGCAATTGCGCCGATGGTAGTGTGGGGTCTCCCCATGTGAGAGTAGGTCATCGCCAAGCGCCTAATAAACGAATAATCCCTGTTGACTACGTCAGCAGGGATTTTTTCGTTTAAGCGCAGGAATGACGGAATATTCTCGGGAACATTTCCGTGCAATTAAAATGCAACAGTGATACCAAAAGCATTAAATTTATGATCAGTGCTTCAAAGGAAAAATTTACGCTCACAAAGCCCTCGGTATGATTTTGAATAGTAAATCTGATTACTTTATTAATGCACCCTACGAGCTATGCGTTTGTTGTCATGGTTCGTGTTCGTTGGCGTTCAAGTAAGACAGCCATTAAATTTATGATCAATTTTAAATAGTAAATCAGATCACTTTATTAATGCGTTTGGTATGACTAGACTGGAGCGCTGATTTACAAGTTTGTTATGCTATTATTTTTTAATAATAATAAGAAGGAATTACTATGCAGTATCAACAGCTTAAATCTCAGTGGCCAGAATTTTCCCAAGCAATCCTACATTTTGCGAAGCGCTTGGGGTTAAAAGACTTAGCCTTAGTTTGTGATCATGCTGCATTGCGGGTCAATGATCTTGCCGTTGCCGAGGCATTGCTGACGCAGTGGCAGAAAAAGGGGAAAATTATCTCCGACAGTATTATTAATGGTCGGCCTATTTATATCATCGCATTAGATGAACCCTTACAGCTTGGTGATTGGAAAATTGACTGTGTTGAACTGCCTTTTCCGGGCAAACTTTACCCGCAACAAGGTTGGGAACATATTGAGTTAGTGCTGCCGGGTAATGCCCAAACGATGGCTGAGTTAGAACGGGCGCTCGAGAGTATTAACCCTGATATTGCTGCACTGCTGGCTGCCAACCCGGCGATTAAGGTCAAGCGTTCTGCGCCGCATGTGGCGGGAGAAAAAGTGGCTAACCCGACCATTGCTTTTAAATTGAATAATATCTGCATTAAGGTGCACAGTGCCGGCATTAAAACTGTGATAGAAAAAGAAATGTTGAATAAATACGATTAAATGCAACTGTCTAAGCTAGGCATTTATTCACCATAGAGACTATCAACCTCTCCATTGTGAATGCCTTTATTGACTCGCTGCAAGCTACTTTGCGCAATTGCTAATACTTCCTGCATATTCTCATAACAGCGGCGATCATTTTTACCGTAAGCAAAAAAGGTCAAGGTTACTTGATGACCCATTCCGCCAGTATCCGCTGTATTACCCAAAGCCAAATAACAGGTTGGTGATTGTGATAAACAAATAGCGCCGGCTTTAAATCCGCGTTTAGTTTTAGAGATATACTGCAGTATATTTTGGATCAACCAATCGATACTTTTAGCCTGACAGTTTTCCGGTATATCTCGAAACAGGATCATTAACCGTGCGCTGCACTTTTTCGCATAGGGATACTGCTGATCTGGATTGTCTTCGGCTGCACTAAACATACAATCGTTACTTTCCAATAATGAAGACGGACTGTTTACCCATTCTATCAGAGCATAAAACTGTTCGACAAAGTCCCATTTTTTAAAGGGGATAAGATCTTCCAGGGTGCTGCGGATCAACTGAGGCTGTTTCTTAAAGTCGATATATAGATTGTCATCGTCGGATACCATGGTTGTCCACGGGTGTGATCTTAATAATGAGTTATCAATCTGCTTGGAAATAAAAGCGTCCACGGTTGCGGCCTTTGTTAAGTTATAGGATCAGATGGCGGGATTTTAGCATTAAAATGGCGATAATCTTTAACTTTGAATTTTCTAATATAAGCGCATACCGTAGTGCTATGAAATTACAAAGACATAAAATGGAATTGAGCAGTGCACCTAGTTGTTGTGTTTGTACCAGACTGTTTATTTTAAACGGATCGCGCAACAACGAGATCCGTTATTATACTATTTAACTTATTTTCTGAAATTCATCGCTGTCTTGCTGTTTTGCAAACAGTTCCGCACTGTTCAAGTCGTAGCACCAACCGTGGAGTTTGAGGTTGCCTGCTGCAACCCGCTTTTGTATACAGGGAAAGGTCATTAAATTATCCAGAGACTGTACTATCCCTTTTTGCTCACAGAGATGGTAATGCTGTTCTTTGCTGGTGCAGTTATCATTTTCTAATATTTCTTTACGGACATTTTCCAGCTGTTTCATCCATTTTGAAATAAATGTTTGCGGTATTGCAGTCGGCTCGGTATCCATCAGGGCTTTAATACCGCCGCAATGCGTATGCCCAAGTACAATAATACTTTCTACCTGCAGTTCATTAACCGCAAATTCCAGCGCTGCACTGGTGCCGTGAAAACTATCACAGGTTTCCAAAGGCGGAACCAGGTTAGCCACATTACGAATGACAAACAGATCACCCGGTGCGCAGTCTAAAATAATAGTCGGATCAACCCGTGAGTCGGAACAGCTGACAATTGCTATCTTAGGAGATTGTCCATGCTCGGCCAGTTTCTGTAATTGATTTTTATGCAGTTCATAATATCCTTCTCTAAAACGTTGGTATCCCGCAATTAACTGGTCTGTTGCTGACATGGTTTTTCCTCTTTGAATCGACTGATATATGATCTTTATTAATCAATACCAACGATAAACTGGGCACATAGTAATAGAATAATAGTATTAATAAAAATTAATATATATTATCTAAA
Source organism: Psychromonas sp. (assembly GCF_047632955.1). Taxonomy (GTDB): domain Bacteria; phylum Pseudomonadota; class Gammaproteobacteria; order Enterobacterales; family Psychromonadaceae; genus Psychromonas. The sequence continues at coordinate 3,078 of NZ_JBLIED010000006.1, forward strand.
GAATAAATTTTATTAATGAGTATTGCTATGCGCGCAACATTACGTCAGTTAAAGGTTTTTAAACAAGTGACTTTAACAATGAATTACACCAAAGCAAGCCAGCAGTTAGGGTTGACGCAGCCAGCTGTCAGTATTCAGCTCAAACAGCTGGAGAGTAATCTTGATTTATCTTTATTTGAAAAAGTAGGAAAAAAGCTTTTTTTGACGCCCGCAGGAGAAGCATTAAATGACTTTTGTGATGAGATATTTGCCCGTTTTGACAGTATGGATATGACATTAAGTGCATTGAAAGGCAGCCTGGAAGGTGACTTTAGCCTTGCCGCTGTCAGCAGTGCCAAATACTTCACCCCGCATCTTTTGGGTGCTTTTCATAAACGTTACCCGAAAGTTAACCTTGGTTTGGATATAGTCAACCGCGAGCAGATGATTCAGCGTCTGCAGGAAAATAAAGATGAGCTGGTTATTATGGGCTTAGTGCCGGAGTCGATGTCACTCACCTGCCATCCTTTTGTGGATAATCCGATTGTGATTGTTGCCAGCCCCAACCACGTGTTGGCAGGTAAAAAAAATATTAAGCTGGCGGCACTTTCACAGCACCCTTTTATTTTCCGGGAAAAGGGCTCGGGTACGCGCAAGGCATTAGAAGATTTTCTGCAGTCACATCAGTTAACGCTACAGCCTAATATGGTTTTAGGCAGCAGTGAAACAATCAAGCAGGCGGTGATGGCGGATTTAGGAATCTCCGCACTTTCCCGCCATAGCGTGACACTGGAGCTTGCAACCAAGTGCCTTGTAGAGCTTGATATTGAAGCCTTTCCTTTGTTAAAAAGCTGGTATTTAGTGCATCACGAGGGTAAGCATTTGTCACCTATTGCTCAGGCATTTATCAGTTTTGCCTTATCATCCGAAGAAAATGTCGCGGGATTATGCAACCGTTTCTTAGAAAGACATTTTGTCGAGAAACACGAGAGCCATTAAATATAAAATGTGTTGAATTGTGCCTTTTTTACCGTTGCTGCAGATAGTAATCCTGAATTTATTATTGTGTCATAAACACTTCGTAATCCTGATCCGATGGCATATAACCAGGCACATTAAGGTTTTTTAGCCCCGAGTGTTGGAGCGCGCTGCGTAACATATTCTGGTTGTATTTGCCAATTTTATGGTCAGTCAGATAATCCTCAATCGGGAACCATTTGGCGTCAAAAATTTCACTTTCTTGAATGGTAATTTCCAAGGTTAGCGGTTTGAGCAGACACACTGCATAGATATTGGAGGTATTGAACTGTCCCTGATGATGGTGTCTAAAACCGATAAAACTTTGAAACTCGGTTTGAACGCTGGTTTCTTCAAGGACTTCTCGTATAACGCCATGTTCGATATGCTCATAGGGCTCTAACATTCCTCCTGGGAACTTCCAGTTGTGAGGGTGTGTTTTAATGTGGTCTTTTTCGCGAATAGTCAGTAGCTGGTTATTCTCATTAATAACCAGTCCGCCAACGCCAATAGAGTGGTTGGCGAAAGGTGGAATCATCGCTCCGTCTTCTAACCTTAAAGTCAACATCATAAAATCAACCGCGCAATGGTGATTCATAAAACCCGCCTGATATAAAAACGGCAATAACTTAGCCCGTGCATTGGGAATCTTAATCCACACCACCTTAATCTCTTGAATATGCCAAATTTTTAGTGACTCAGTGAGTTGTGCTTCGAAAGCCGCGCTGTTGGCGGGTAGATCCTCTGGGGCGACATAAGTTCCACCGTATTGATTATTAACGGAACTAAGATAATTCATATAAAGGTCCTTGAAAGTATTATTCACTGTTGTCAGTGTGAACAAAAATTCCAACTAATTCAATATTCAATTTAACCTAAGCTTGGTGATTTCTTAGGTTAAATTGAGGTAAAGGCGCTATCAAGCATAATAAAGCAAGACTTTGCTCATTTTTTAAGCGCGAGAAGTCGTTGTTGCTTGCTTAATTGAGGATTAAGCAAAGGGGGCTTACCCGAGCTTAGATGGTAGCGCCATTGTTGCAGGCTGGCTTCCGGGTAATAGTTAAACTCACAGCAATCAGCATCGAGCAATACCTGACAGATACTTTTACTGTGTGCATCACTGCGATCCATTAATACCGAGTCACCCTGGCTGCTCGGATCATGCTGCAGGTGAATTTGTTGCAGGACTTCAGAGGCCGACAGCTCAGAGGGCTGTGTTAACCATTGTTGAAAGCGCTGCTGGCGTTTAGCGATTACCGCGTCGGTATTGAGTGCCGATGAGCTAAGCAGCAGTGCCGGCTGATTTGTATCATAAATACTTAAATGCCGGCCATTCCAGCTTAAATGTAAGCTTTCAGCGTGGCAAGCGAGCAGTAAATCAAAGGGGTTGTAGTATTGATAGTTTTGCTCAAACAGGTGGTTTTTAACAAGGTCAAAGTCGCCACAGGCTAAGGCTTGCGGAATGATATTTCCACGGGTGGGTGCCACAACTGATTGTGGGTCTTGATAGCGATTAAGCAAGGCAAGCACCACCCCGTGATTATTAACACCAAACCAGGTGCCGCCGGCTTGTCCGTCAACGGGGTAGAGTTGCTCAATCCCATTTTGTTGCTGCTCTTTTAAACCGGCTTCATGGCGCGAGCGCGATTCATCACGGTTCATGGTTATCACTAATGAATTGCTTAAACGCAGCACGCTAAGTGTACACATATTAATGACCTTGCTGACGCAGATAAGTCGCTGTACCAGGTGCTATGCCTATCACTTCATCGACCTGGATATCTAACTCTTTTGCCACTAATTTGGCATAGGCCAAATGATGCACGGTATGGTTAATGAGGTAACATAATTCCCGGCTTAGGCTGCTATCAAACAACATGTTTTGTTGCTGCTTTAAGGAAATTTCCGACTCAACCTTCACAGCGCGTTCTTTTAATTCTGCATGAGGTTGCTTGAACCATTCGATTAACTGCTTAATTAACTGCAAAGCCAGCCCTGCATCATTTTCAATTTCGCTGTCGCGATGGCGGCTATTGTAGTCAATATGATCATTGATTAAACCCTGCTGAAACGCTAAAAAATGGTCCAGGATATGACGAATATGTTTGCCGATGCCTGATTCGCTATGGATTGAAGGTTGGTTATAATATTTTCCTTCACTCGCTATCACTAATTGTTGTACTTGCAGTAGTGCCTCTACTGTCGCTTCACGCAGCTGCTTCATTGTTTCTCCATTTATTTGAAAATATTTACCCCCCTATATGACCGAGGTAACGGCAAAAATATTTCCCCAGAGGGCGCTTAAATAAATAATAGTTTATTCACTTTTGAATTGATGAGGTGAATATTTACTGAAAAAAGAGCCATCGTGCAATAATGACGTGGCGGAATTACAATATTTGTGACTGTTTCAGATTACCAAAGTAGTCTAAAGCCGCTCGGCGAAATCTATACTTTGTCGAACCTTACCATAACCCGGCCTTTAATTTTAAGCTACAAAAACGCTGTTTTTAGAGACCTGTGCTCAGTGCTACCATTTCACCCATGCAAAAAATAGACTAATATGAAATATTTACAAGCCTGCCTAGGTCTAATAGTTCAGTTGCAGAAAATAAGGACATAAAATGAAACTTGCAAATATTTCAATAAAAATATTGTTACTGCTGTCTATTTTCAGCTGCCGTTCAGTGCTGGCTGTAGATCAAGTTTATACCGGCTATTTTAGTCATAAGGCGATATCAGGGTTTGATGCGGTTGCTTTTTTTAGCGAGCAAAAACCGCTTAAGGGCTCAGCAAAATTTAGCCTTGAATATAAAGGGGCCGATTGGTATTTTAGCAGCCAGCACAATTTAGAACAGTTTAAAAAAAATCCGGACTATTTTGCGCCGCAGTACGGTGGTTACTGCGCATGGGCAATGGCTGAGAATAAAATAGCACCGGGCAAACCACCATTTTGGACAATTTATCAGGATAAGCTCTACCTTAATTACGATCAGGACATTCAGGATTTGTGGTTAGCGGATAAAGATAACTTTATTAAAAAAGCCGCTGAAAGCTGGGCTAAACTGGATAAGGAATAATAATGACATTGAATAAAACTAAAGTTATTAGTTGGCTAATTGTATTGTGGATAAGTAAAGTTTTCCTCTTTTCACTCCCTTACAAGTTCAGCTTACACCCCGATACACAGCATATTTTTGGTACAATAGGACAATGGATGACGGGTATTCTGACGGTGGACATCGGCACCTGGTTCAGCAATTACGGATCCTATGTGGTAGGTTCTTTCGAGCTGCTTGTGAGCATCATTTTATTGTTACCCGCGTTATTGTGGTTATTAAGCAAAGTTAACCTGCTGAGTTATGTGCCTAGCCAATCTTTAATGCATGCCCTTGGCGGTTTATTTGCTTTTTTTGTTATGAGCGGCGCTGTCTTTTTTCATCTGCTGACGCCCCTTGGGATTGAGGTGATCCACCAAGGACAAAGTGACCATGGCAGTTTATTTTATGCGGCCACTTCCATTGTATTTTTGGGACTTGTTCTTTTTGTTATTAATATTCGCAGCTACAAATTGGAATTAACCCGGAAAAATCTGCACTCGAGGGGGTCAACTTGCTGACACGCATTGCACTGGTTGTTTCATATATTTTATATTGTTGTCGGTTTGCGGTTGCACCCTGGAAGTATTTTCAGCTCAACGCGTCCTACTTTAATGAACAACGTAATCTGTTTTCTAAATTAGACATGGATGCGCGTATTCCCGAGCAATGGCGGCTTGTGCAGTTTATGGATATTGGTAATAACAACCCAAGCACTTACCCTGTTTTTATGAAGCCTGAATGGGGACAAAACTCGCAGGGTATTGTGCGTATTGATAACCTGAATGCGCTGCAGAAAATACGCCAGACACGCAGCGTGAGCCCGCCTTTTTATCTGCTTCAGCAAGCCGCACCGGGAAAACGCGAATTTGAAATATTTGTTATTCCAGAAAAAGATAATTTACAGCAATTTTCCGTTTTATCTATTACTGAAACCTGCAACAGCGGCGATGATCCTCTGCCTATAAACGGTATTTATAATGACAATACCTACTACAGAGACTGTTTAGCCGAGCTTAGTTTGACACAGCAAAATGAAATTTGGGCGCATCTTAAAAAAATTGGTGACTTTCGTATTGCCCGTTATGGCGTTCGTGCAGATTCCCTGGAAAGCCTGATTGCGGGGCAGTTTCATGTTATTGAAATCAATCTTTATGTCCCTATGCCGCTAATTTTGTTAGTGCAAGAGGTTAGCCTTTGGCAGAAAATTAAATTTATACGGAGCAGTATGAAGCAGTTAGTAAAAGTCACCAGCACGATTCCGCGCACCCAAGCCGTTAAAGCGATATTTTTTAATAAATTCAAATCAGCTCAGCGATTAAAAAGAGCTACTAAAAATGAGATTTCATCATGATGCAGTTGAAAAAAATGATCTACGCATGGATAAGTAAAAATTTTATGGGCGGCTGCAGTAATTATAATGACCTTGTAGTGCGTAAAAGTTGCCGTAGCAAGGAACAGGCAAGAGATGTTTTTGCCGCGGCGAATTTCCCGCATGCACAGGGACTCATTTTTCTAAACCCCTTTAAAGCGATCAAATTTGCCAAAGAAGTTGGCTTTCCTTTAGTTATCAAACCCAATGTAAGTGGTTTCTCACGGGGCAGTTATTTTCCGATTGAAAACCACAAAGAATTGTGGCGGGCGATTTTATTAGCCAAATTATGGTGGCCCTATACGGTTGTCGAGCAATATTTACAGGGCAATAATTATCGTGTGGTAGTGGCAAACGGGCAGATAATGTCAGTGTTACAGCGTTATGCTCCCTTTGTAACCGGTGATGGACAAGCTTCGATCAGCGAGTTGATTGACCGGGAAAATAGCATCAGAGAAGAGATGAATTTATACCCTTGTATCTCGCCACTGCAAAAAGGCCAACAAACGTTAACCTTTTTAGCCAAAAAAGCTTATAACTTGGCAACGGTACCGCAATTAAATGAACAGGTGCTGCTATTTTATCGCATCTCATTAGCACCCGGTGGCGTGGTTGAAGTGATTGATAAAGAGACTATTCCAGAGGTCAATCAAAGATTGTTTAAAGATGTGCTGAAGCGCTTTGATGCCAATATATTAGGCATTGATGTGATTATGGAGAAGGGCATCACCACGGATTATCAACAGCAAAAATGTATTTTTTTAGAGGTTAACTCACGCCCTTATTTAAAAATGCATGCCTTTCCGCGTTATGGCCAGGCAGAAGATCTGTCGATCTATTTTAAACAGTTGGAAGAGCTTAATATTCAACAAAAAGACACCTATTAATGACAGGATTAGTCCGCAGCTTTTATCTGTTTGTGGCAATACACTCCTTTCTGATCGGTTTATTACCCATATTTATTCCGGTTATTCTTTGGAATAAAGGGCTTTCGCTCAACGAGATTGCCCACTTTATCGCGCTTAGTGCCCTCGGTTTTATTCTTGCGCTTTATTTTTGGGATAGATTACGCGCAGCAGCTTACTGGTCAAAGATAGTGGCGCTTTCTTTTGTTCTGGAAATATTACTGGTCATTATTCTATTATGGGATTTTGCGCCTATTTTATTAACCATAGGCGCATTGATTAATGGCGCAGCCGGATGTTTTTACTGGTCAACTCAACGGGTTTTGTTTCAGCGTATTACGCAAACCACAAACAGTGGTGCGCGCTTTGCAAATTTTCAGATTTTAGTGATGGTTGTTCTGAAATTAGGGATATTGCTGGGCAGTTATTTATTAGCAGCGGCACAGATTAATCTGCTGCTTGTCATCTTTATAAGTATCTCCACCCTAGGTTATTGGCTGCTTAGCAGCACGCTGGTTAACCAGATTGAACAATTAAGCAGCCATCAACCTAAAGCTTTCTCTCTGCTTGAGGTGCTTAACTTTAAAGATACTTTTAAGTCGAAAATGATTTTTTTAATTGATGGTCTGTTTTTATTCCTGGAAAGCTATTTTTGGGTGTTGTCATTATATCTTCTGACCCAGCAAAATCTGTTAAAACTGGGCTTGCTGATTGTGCTATTAAGCGTGCTTTTAGCCTTTATATTCTACCTTATCAAAAAGCGTATTGACCGTACTAATACCCAGCGAATTTTCACTATTGCGGTGTTCGGTTATGCTATTTCCTGGCTGCTGCGCGGACAATTAAGTCTGCAGGAAGGTCCGCTTTTCTTATATTCAGCTGTTCTGTCGATTGCCTTTTTAAGCAGTTTTTTTCGCCTCGCTTTTAACAAACGTTTTTATGATGTTGCAAGCTTAGCCCAGCCCATTCAATATATTATCTGTAAAAGTTATTATTCGCAGTTTGCTCTTATATTATTTTTTAGTGTTGCCGGTTATTTTTTCAACAGCAATGACGCGCCACTGCAACAACTGCAGCATTTATATCTGCTGATAACCCCGGTGGTTTTTATCTATCTATTTTACGGGCGTACCCAATACAGAGTGGCTAACAAGTTGGTGTGACTGAAGTTTTTGCCCTTAATATGGACAATGCAATGTGTCTAAACGAAGTTTCAGTCATTGAATAGATGCTTAAAAATTGACAATCAAAATGATTGTCAAAAGATCTGCTCTGTCGTGCTTCAATAAAGTCACCCATCCTTAGCCTTTAATTTAAGTGATGGGTGCTGATTTTTATATTATTTTAATTGTGCCTGGATCAATTTATCGAGCTCCGCCTGAGGAATAAAACCCGGAATTATTTCATCGCCAATAATTAAGGCAGGCGTTCCCCGCAAACCTAATTGACTGAAAAATCTCTCATTTTTATCCACCAACGGCTGTTTTATTGCACTTCCTGCTAACGCCGCTTCAGTACCCGTGATATCTGCTATCTGCATAATCGATTTTCTGTCGTGTCGCGATGGTTTAGCCATCATTAAACGGTGTACCTCAGCAAAGGCCGGTCTATTATTCTCCCAGACATTTAATGCATACCAGGCTGTATTGGTCTTCAAATCAGGGATCATTCTTTGCTGAAATGATAAGTCGATATTAACGACCCGAATTTCAGGATACTTTTTAATTATCTCAACCAGCTCTGATTCTAAGCGCTTGCAATAGGGGCAGCTGTAATCGGTAAAGTTGATTACGGTTAGTTTCGGGGACTCTGATCCAAAATAAGGATGCATCGGGTTATTATACAAATAGTCATAATGCTCTTTTAGTGCATTACTGATGCTCCCTTGACTGTCGACGTACTTGCTTAAATTTGTATATAATCCTTCAATAACTTCTGGATTCTGTTCCAATAAATTGGTTATTTTGGATAATTGATTTTGCTGGGTTGCGCTTATATTTTCCGCTGAGATGACTGAAGAGAACAGCAGGCTTGCTGCAATTGATGTTGATAATAATAATGATTTCATAATGTTACCTTAATAGGAGTGCCGGATAGTGCAATTGATATTGATTTCATATGGTTACCTTAAGCGAACTATAAACGTATTAACATGCTGCAATTGATGTTGATTTCATAGCTTTACCTTAAGAAAAATATAAACGTAGCCACATACCCATCGGAGTTGTAAAGCCGGTTGTGATTGAAGATATTTCACCGTTTTTAACTATTACGATTGTTGGTGTGACAGCAACGCCCCATACTTTGCCAATGCTCGCCGATTGATCGTTGATCACCTTGAAGTTGTACTCTTTGTAAGCCATAAATTGCCCTAAGCGTTTATCGTCACCCGAAGTGATCGCAACAGAAATGACCTGGTGACTTTTTGATAGCCAATTGACACTTGGGCTGACGAAGTTACAAACCGGGCACCAAGTGGCCCAGAAGTAGATTAAGACGGGTTTGTCGTGACTCATCTTTTTAATATCGACCAGGTCACCTTCCAAAGTACTCATCAAAAGTGCTGGCATATTTGCCGATGGCATCTCTCTGCTGCGCCAGGCATCAATAGTAATCGAAAAAACCGTCAGAATAAGGGTTAATATGAGAATCTCTTTCACCCAGCGTTGAGCTTTTGTTTTAGGCTTATGCTTTTTCATCTTCTGATCTGTCATTGTGGTTTTCTCCCTGCATATTCCAGTGCCTCAATCACCTCATCACTGCTTAATAAAACAGATAAAGGCAAACCTTGCGGGGCATTAGGACCATAAACCACATTTAAAGGCACTCCAAAACGTTGATAACTTTTCAAATAACGGGTTATCTTGTCGCTAGGTTTGGTCCAATCACCTTTCATGGTGATCACGCTCTTCTGCTGCAATTTAGAATAGACGGGCTCTTGCAGAATAACGCCGATTTTATTGGCTTTACAGGTGATACACCAATCAGCCGTGACATCAACAAAAACGCTATTTCCCTGTTTTACATATTGATCAATGCTGTTTTCATTGAGTGGCAACCAAGTCAGATCGTCCTTAATAAGCGGCGCCCAATGCTCGGTGGTCAGACTGGCAATAAAAAGCCCGGCACAGCTTGATAATAAGCCAACGGTTAAAATCACAAAGACTGTTTTTTTGCCCTGATTTTTAGCTATTCGGTATAACAAATAAGCACCGAACAATAAACCTATTATCACAGTTGCCAAGCCGCCGATAAAAGGGATCAGCAAACTTAATAACCACAGGGTTGTCAGCAGCATCATTAAACCAAAAGCGGCTCTTATTTTATTCATCCACAGCCCGGGTTTAGGCATAAAGGAGATGAGGTTAGGGAATAACGCAAAAACTAGCCAGGGCAACGCCATGCCCAGCCCTAAAAAGGTAAATACCATCCACATTTCAAACAGACTTGCCCCTAAAGCAAAAACCACCGCCGTCCCTAAGAAAGGCGCGCTGCAGGGGGTTGCAAGCAGTGTTGCAAACATCCCCTGTACAAAATGACCCAGGGTTGAATTCCCGCCTTTATTAGCGATTGTTGTTGACAATCGAGCTGGTAATTGCACTTCAAATAAACCCAGTAAATTGGCCGTGAAGAGGGCGGTTATGGTCACCATAAAAGCAATAAACCAGGGGCTTTGGAACTGAATTCCCCACCCCATTGCATGACCTGTGAGCTTTAAAATCAGTAACATTGAGGCTAATAACCAGAACGAGGTCAATATGCCAAGTGCAGAGGCTAAGAATTGCAGACGAACCGTCTTTTTACTGAGCTTAGACGAGGTCAGCATACTGTTGATTTTCATGCCCAAGACGGGTAAGACACAGGGCATAATATTGAGTATTAAGCCGCCGAGTAATGCAAAACCAATCATGGTCAGTAAACTGCTTGAGCTGCTTTGTACTAAGGGTTTATCATCAATCACTGTACTTAGTTCATGCGCAAAAAGCGTGTCAGAAACGGTGATAGAAACAGACTTTCCGGTTAGGTTGGTTTTACCTAACCAATTGATTACCTTATAGGTTGCCGTTAAAATGTTATTATTAATGTTTATTGCAGGTTGAGAAAAATAGTCATCGCTGACCTGCTCACCATCGATAATAATCTGTGGATCCTGCCACTCGTTTGCCTGCTGTAATGTCACTTGCAGATGCTGTGAATCATAGTCAAAGGAAGCGCCAGTAACCTGGGTTGATTCACTGTGGGTTGGCACGGCTGAAAACCCCTGCTGATACAAATGTTGCGCGGTGGCATTGGTTTTAATATCGGCCAATGTGAGCGCTGGCAAATCCAGTTCATATTCCGTGAGCACACAAATATTGGTACAGCTCGGAAGTGTTAATTTTCCTGAAAAAACCATTGGTTGATTAATGTCATCAAGGGTTAACTGCATGGGGAAAATAACATGATGTTTGTAACCCAGAGTCATCACACCTAGTTGCTCATAATAAGTGGGGGTTGGCCAGTGCCATTTTAAATCAGATAGGTTAGTTGACTTTTTCCAGTCAAGCGCTGGCGCGATGCCTCCTTCACCTGGAGATCGCCAATAGGTTTTCCACTCTCCTTCAAGGTTAACTTCAAGTAAGGCATTGGCTTGGTGAGTGCTTTTATCAACCTCTCCGGTAAGCATAAAACGCACTTGAACCGGTGGGTGATCGGGATGGGTTAGCCAACCTGTCGAAAGAGGTTGTGCTGAGACCGAAAAAGCTGACACTAATAGTGATAAAACGAATAGCATGGTCAATCGTGATCTAGCTGCTACTTTTATTAATTGAAATATAAACACAGTATTACTCCGTAAATTTTTTATAAAAGATGCAACCATCCAGGCGCAGAATAAATGCGATCTGTTATTTATAATATTCAGGTGTTTGCTTAGTTCAAAGAGAAAAATACTAAAAAAGGGTATTTATTCACTCTAACCTTAACTAAATAACGATCACTTAAAGTATCGAAAAAACACTGCTCTGAATAGTTGCAAAGAGAAAGGTATTAACGGAGTATTTATTCTTGAAAGGTGCAGAATGCCAGATGTCGCCGGACCCCATAATAGCTAATGGGTTCAGTAAAGAGATGGGGTGTTCGTGTTTGTTGGATTATTATAGCGACAATCACCAGCGCTAGCATAAACAGGGGGATAGCAGACTCTAAATTAACAATAAAAACATTGATCAGGTGCTCACTGCTGGTGCATTTTGAGCCGCTATCATTTTGAGTGTCCGATGCCACTTGTTCTGTCAACGCTAAGTGAGGTGATAAAGGGCATAAAGAGGATCTTCCCAGATTTTGAGAAAGACACACAAAGAGTACAATCGCCACTAACAGTAATGACCATGATGCACGTGTTTGCGGCTTGTATGGTAAGCGCGAGAATCTCAAAAAATATAACTCAATCTAAAAGTCTGAATATCATCGTATCCTATTGATAAATGATTCAAAGTCAAGCTGGTTTTTGACGCGGTCTGCATTCGATAGTTGTCTCCCCGGTAGCTTGTTGAAGACAGACGTCTGCAAAGTAAAATAGATTAAATTAATAAAAAAACCTTAATACTTAATTTTATTTTTATACATAACTTATTGATAAAAATAAAAAGACCAGCGTCATACTGGTCTTTTTAATGGCTGCTTGCTGAAGCCGTTAATCGCCTAAAACTATCCCCTCACGGCGAGGATCTGCGCCGCCAATTAATTGCCCGTCTTTAAACAGTATGGCGTGAAGCCCTGAGTTTAAGTCGCGGATATTCACTTCATAACCCATCTGCTCAAGCGCTCCTTTAAACCCTATTGCTTTTGTTCCGGCTTCAAGGTCATAGGTTCCGAAACGGTTCACTAAATGCGGTAAATCGATTGCTTGTTGAATATCCATTCCCCAATCTAAATGCGCAATAAGGGTCGATGCAACATAGCCGATAATGCGTGATCCGCCGGGAGATCCTAACGCCAGATAAGGTTTGCCGTCTTCCATGACGATACTCGGAGACATGGACGAACGAGGCCGTTTTCCCGGCTCCACGCGGTTAGCGATAGGGTAACCATCTTTATAAGACTCGAATGAAAAATCAGTCAGCTCGTTGTTAAGGATAAAACCATTACTCATTACGCGGGAGCCAAAGCCATTTTCAACGGTACTGGTCATGGAGATGGTATTGCCCTGTTTATCGGTGATCACAATATGGGTAGTGGAGGGGAATTCAATGGATTGATCGTCTGCCAAAGCGATAACATTCTTCCACGGAGGGTTACCTGCGTCTACTTCCGTCAGCGCTTTACCCGGTTGAATAAGTTTCGCGCGTTCAGCAAGATAGTCCGGGTTAAGCAAGCCTTCGGGCATTGGCACAAAGTCAGTATCGGCCATATAACGACCACGGTCAGCAAAAGCAAGTCTTGAAGCATCGGCTATGATCTGCCACGCTTCAGGGCTGTCTGCACCGAGTTTTTTCAGATCAAAATGACTTACCATACCCAATATCTGACCAACGGTTAATGCCCCGGAACTGGGCGGGCCCATGCCGCATACATCATATTGATGGTAAGGCGCGCACACCGCCTGACGCTCAATTATTTTATAGGTTGATAAATCTTCCAGCGCGAGTACTCCGGGATTATCCGTTATACCGTTCACTTTATTAACAATATCTTGTGCTATTTGACCCTGATAAAAAGCTTTCTCGCCATGCTTTGCGATCACTGACAAGGTTTTCGCGTAGGCTTTATTGGTCAGTAAACTGCCTTTGGCTAACGGCTCACCATTTTTTGTAAAGAAATACGCTTTGGTATCGGGATAGCGGCTTAAGCGCTCCTTATCGTCTTCTATGGCGAAAGCTAAGCGCGGTGAAACCGTAAAACCGTTATTGGCAAGTTTCTGTGCGGGCTGAAAGAGTTCTGACCATTCTTTACTGCCGTATTTATCATGCAGTGTCGCTAATAACTTAAGGGTGCCTGGCGTACCAACGGAACGCCCGCCGACAACGGCATCGTAAAAGGTTAAGGGATTACCAAGGCTGTCCTGAAATAACTCCGGTTTAGCAGCCAAAGGTGCGGTTTCACGTCCATCAAAGGTGGTCAATAGCTTCTGCTTTGCGTCGTAATAGACCAAAAAGGCGCCACCACCAAGCCCTGAGGATTGAGGTTCAACCAGTCCTAATACTGTTTGAACCGCAACTAATGCATCGGCTGCATTTCCGCCGTTTTTTAAAACTTGATAACCGGCTTCAACCGCAACAGGGTTTGCGGCAGCAACCATATATTGAGAAGCAACAACCGTGGTTTTTTGTGTATAGGAGGAGGCGCTTTCTGGGGCGACGCTATCCGCCGCTTGCGGGGAAGCAAACACATTTAAACAGAGCAGGGCAGTACCTGCGCACAATAAATTCTTATACATAGATATCCTTATTTTTAATCGTTAATAACGTTAAACCAGTCAATGGCAGTGCATATCAGTCCGTCCATATCATCTTGCAAATTGTATTCCATATTTTATTATTTAAATACAATGGGTTAGGATAAGTTATTCGGCGATAACATTGATGGTGGTGCAGCGGAGTCATTTAATGCACCATGATGATCAACAATAAATCAATAAATAACAAAGATCTGCCGTTAAGCCTTGCACTTAAAACTAGTTCAAATTTGTCGATTGTAAAAATTAAATATCTGCGGTGACCTAAGCAACAGAGATTATTGGAACTTAGCTTGCCATTTCGAGCAACGAGCCTGATCACGCTCCTCGTAAGCGCGGATTGCAGAGGGGAGGTCAAGCGTAAAACTACTGTCGTTATCATTGCCTATTGCGGTTAATAACATAGTGTACCAGGCCGTCACCAGCTGTAGAGCTGCATTTAATTTCTCCGAGCAGCAAGCAAGTTAGCCCCGCGGTAATCGCATTTAGAGAATTGCTGAGAGAAAAGTCTGCGCAAATGCTGACGACTTGAAGCGACTTAAAATAATTTTTAACGTTAAACCATCCTGTGGAAATAGCATCGCGTATCACTTCGGCTGGATTATTAAATGCATTGCAGACTCTGCTAGTACTTCAAAAAGCCTGTTCAAATAACATCCCGTCTTGCCTAAATTTTCATTTCAAGGGGGCTATATTTATAGCCCCGGCGGACAATTGAGTTATACACGTATTCACTAACCCTTGTGCTTCTCATTTTTTGAGAGGATATTCGTTAATTTATTACTCACAGCACCGATTACGGCCGGCTCAATGGAGTAAGGTTCAGCACAAAGATTAATATTTTTTAACCATTACTCATTGTTTTAATTATTGTTTTTTTACTATCCATAAGGTTACTAAAAGTATACTAGTTGCTTTTATGCTCCATAGTATCAAAATAGATTCTAATCAGGCTAGCGCCATTTTGTCCCATTAAGGAATTTTTCACATGGCAGTATTAACATCTTACAATCCGGGCACTTACCTTAATAATCAGAATGATACGCGCATTGAAGCCAATGCGGTTGGGAATGTTCACATAACCACCATTACACAATTACCCATGGTGATAAGCAATGCCCGCACAGCGCAAAAAAACTGGGCCAGTTTGTCATTACTTGAGCGCCAGAAAACAGTCGTAGCCGCTTATCAGCAGCTTGAGTCTGTACAAGATGAACTGGCAACATTAATTGGCCAGGAGATGGGTAAAGATTATCGCCGTGCGACCTATGAAGTGGGCGGTACAGTTCAAAACGCAGGGTATTTTGCCAGTGAAATAAGTGCTGCATTAAGCACTGAGCAGATTGATAATCATACACAATTACAATATCGGCCATTAGGCGTGGTAGCGGTAATTTCTCCGTGGAATTACCCCTTAGCCATGGCCAATAATTTATTGATGCCGGCGCTAATGGCCGGCAACAGCGTGCTATTAAAGCCGTCTGAAGAAACTCCGCTGGTGGCCGAATTATTTGTTAACACCCTTAATAAAGTGCTACCGGAACATCTACTGCAATGTGTTCAAGGTGATAAAACCCTGGGGCAAGCAGTAGTGGCTGCAGACATTAATATGGTGGCATTTACCGGATCTATGGCTGCGGGTAAACACATTATGGCCAATGCGGCTTCCGGCTTAAAACGTCTGGTGATGGAACTTGGCGGTAACGATCCGATGATTGTCATGGCGGACGCTAATATGGATGCGGCGGTGCGGTTTGCCGTGGCAAGCTCCTTTGAAAATGCCGGACAAATGTGTACCTCAACTGAACGTGTTTATGTTGATCAAAGTATCGCCGCTGAATTTGAACAAAAGGTGGTTGCACTGGCCAGCCGTTACCGCGTCGGTCAATGGAACGAGCCTAATGTCAATATTGGCCCTATGGTGAACCCAATACAACATCAAAAAGTACTGGCGCAGCTGCAAGATGCTAACGCCAAAGGTGCGACATTTTTACTCGGCAGCGATGACTATCCATTACCCTTTATTCAACCGACGGTGGTGACCGGGGTTACGCAGGAGATGATTTTGGAGCGTGAAGAAACCTTTGGTCCGGTGGTGGTGATTAGCCGCTTTAGTGACATTGAAGAAGCCATTAGTCGAGCCAATAGCAGTCATTATGGTTTAGGGGCGGTAGTGTTTGGTGGCCAAGGTGCTAAGGCGGTCGCCGAGCAGCTTGAAGCCGGCATGGTTGGCGTTAATCAAGGCGCTGGTGGAGGCAATGTACCATGGGTGGGTGCCAAGCAGAGTGGTTTTGGTTTTCACGGCACAGCAGCAGGGCATCGTCAATTCTCCCAAATACGGGTGATGAGTTATTAATTTAAGAACTGGCGCGTTAGCGTTAGTTGATATTATCGAAAAAGGTGCAATAAGATGGAAGAATCTGCCGTAAAATCAAATTACTTTGTGGTCCAATATGAGCCGGGTGCCGAGCATCCCGCGTTGCCTACCTGGGGTAATCGCCAGGAAAATGTAGCCGCGTTGGCTGAGATTAAGCCCGGTGGAATAAGCAAAAAAATGTTAACTGAAGTGCCCGGTGCCTTTCAGTTACTGAATGTGTTGACCCCGGATGAGTGTAAACGATTGATCTCTGCCAGTGAAAGTATGGGCTTTCTGCCCGATGCTGCGGTGTCATTACCGCGCAGTGTTCGCCATAACGACAGCTTAACCTGGGTGGTCGATAATACTACCGAGCGATTGATCTGGAATCGCATTCAAGCGCTGATGACCGACGACGGTGGTATTTTTGAGGGTAAAGCCGCGCTGGGATTAAATAACCGTTTTCGCTTTTATCGCTATAACCCAGGGGATTATTTTAAACCGCATTCCGATGGTTCCTGGCCCGGCAGCCAAGTGCTTGACGACCAATTAGTGCATGATGCCTTTGGCGATCGCTATAGTCAGCTGACCTTTCTCATTTTACTGACCGAAGACTTTGAAGGTGGTGCCACCCGATTTTTAGTTAACGCTGACCACCCCGATAAACCGGCTAAGCGCGGTGATAACGTGCGTCAAATCGATGTGCGCACGCCGGCCGGAAGTGTACTGTGTTTCCCCCATGGCATGCATCCGCTGCATTGTATTCATAGCTCGGAGCCTATTTTATCAGGCGTGAAATACATTATTCGCAGCGATGTGTTGTTTGAGTTATAACGAGCTGTTTTTTAAAGGATCAAGGCGGTGATGGATGAGCTTGCCGGTAAGCGAGTCCATTGCTTAAGCGTTCTATTTTCAGTGGCGTAAAGCACAGTGTTCGTGCAGTTTTTGCCGTTGCGCTGCCTTGTCTCGCGGTGAGCGCAGCATTTTTCGGCGTGATATCATCATGCCAGAGGATTTGACTCGATACCCTTATCTGCAATGCGTGACCCTGCTGCCAGTCGCAAAATAATAAGCTGGTAATGGGGTTTTCCAGCAAATTACCTAAAGTGTTAAAAAAGCCGTTACCCACATAATCGTCGACTAACAATTGCCCCTTCGCGTTAATCGACACAAAACCGGCAGGGCCTCCGCGGTGAGATATATCGGCACCGCGGTTATTGAGTTGCCGGCCATCATTAAAGCTGCTGGCTATAAAAAAGGTATCTGCACCGGTTATTACCTGCCGATCAGTTTGGCTGAGTTGAACGCCAATGGTCGTGTGAAATTGGCCATAATAACGATTAGGTATGAATGTTTTTGCTTGAATGTATTTCGGGCAGTTACCGTAACTTTGTAATACTATGACCTTAATGTTTTTTTGATTGATATCGGTAATAATGCCGTTAACGCGGTTACGTCTTTTACTGTCGAATTCGATACCCAATAATCCAATTCGATCACCAATATTGACGTTATCAGTGATAAAGTCGGCCATCGAAGATTGGGTGTTTATCACTAATTCGCTTTCAGTGATTGAGTGGATAAAGCCCGGTACTCCAAATAATACACTGGCATAAGTGTGTGATTGGTTATCCGTATAGCCTATAAAGATCATCGACAAGGATTGAAAAAAGTCTCGGTGCTGCTGTGGCATAAACTGACGAATAAACTTTGGCCCAATTTCAGTCATACGTTTATCTGTTCCTGCACGCTTTTGCACCTTTAACTCACCTTGATGCCAACTCGATGCCAGTTCATTATCCATTTTAATTCCTTAAGCGGTGATTAATTCAAGCCTAATACCACCGGGGATCAGGCACATCATGTGCTGCAAAGATGACTGTCCTAATGGTTCTGGTGAAAACTCAATATCGACGTTATCAAGCAGTGCTAATTGTTGATCTAAGTCTTGTAATTGTTCGAGGTTGGCTACCTTAAGTGCGAAATGATGCAAGCCGACGTTGTGTTTGCGGTCGAATGCCGTGATCTTGTTTAAATCGTTAATCTGCCACAATGTCAGCATGACGGTGCCATCAGAAATAAAAATAGCAGGGTAATCGGGTTTTTCACCTACTTGACTAAAATGCAGCTGCTCAATAAAAAAAGCGGCTGTCTCTTTGATATCGGGCACGCTAAGGCCTAGATGATGGATACCTAAAGTGTTAACGGGCGTTATATCGAAGGTTGAATTCGTTGTTGTGCTGCACATAGTAATGACCTTTTTATGTTTTTTTGAAGAGGTGTACAAATCTGTCTACTAGCATAGGTGAACAGAACTGTTTACGTCAAGTTAAAACTTGTTATAATTTAACCTTATATTTTAGCGACAGCCACAAAGGTAAAATGCTATGCAACCAAGAAAACAACATTTGCTCGACACTGCGTTAGTTTTATTTAATCAGCAGGGCTATCACGCTACCGGCATTGATTTGATCTTGGCGCAATCCGGGGTGTCAAAAGCGACCTTATATAAACATTTTCGCAGTAAAAACGAGTTGATTTTGGCGGCACTACAACAGCGGCACGAGCAAGTGTTATTGATGATCCGCACTAGGGTCGATGAGGCTATTAAAACGGGTGAATCCGGGGTGTTGGCGATATTTGACGCATTACACGAGTGGTTTAACAGCGACACTTTTTTTGGTTGTAATTTTATTAATGCCAGCGCCGAATACACCGATCCCCAGGATCCGATACATAGGTTTTCGGCTGAGCATAAACAGGCGATTGTTGAACTCATTCGAACACAACTGCCTGCAGCTGATGAGAATAAAGCGGAGCAAATCGGCTTATTGGTCGAGGGGGCTATCGTAATGGCGCATACTCGAGGAATGAAACAGTCGGCGCTGATGGCAAAAGAGATGGCCCGGTATTTCATCTAACAAAAGTGAAGAAAATCTGCTGCAAGTGAATGCGAAAGCTCAACAACCACTCATATCGCACCTAAAACCTTTCTCTTATCGTGGTATTTCTGTGCTGCAACTGCAACTGCAAGTGCCCTAGAAGTTTTACTCTGTTGTGTTTCTTGCACCTTTTTATCAGTTTGCGCATGACACGCGCGGCACATTGATAACATAAAATTATCATATTAATAATTTATGATAATTTCAAATGTGCATTCGAAGGGCGTATATTTCTCATCATCAAAGAATAAAGACTCTTCTTAATACAGTTAATTTAGCTGATTCAAACAAACTAATTTATAAGGAAAAGATAATGACAAACTTATTATTTCAGCCGTTACAATTGGGCAGCATTCCACTTAAAAACCGTATTGTCATGGCGCCAATGACGCGCGCTCGAGCCAGTCAGCCGGGTAATGTCCCCCATGATATGATGGCCGAGTACTATGCACAGCGTGCAACCGCAGGCCTTATAGTAACCGAAGGTACGCAGATATCAGCACTCGGTCAGGGGTATGCCTGGACACCCGGTATTTATACGTCGGAGCAAATTGCTGGTTGGAAGAAAGTCACCGCTGCTGTACACGATAAAGATGGCGTAATTTTCGCACAACTTTGGCATGTTGGACGTGTTTCTCATTCGAAGAATACGGGCGGAGAGCAGCCAATATCTTCTTCTGCAATAAAAGCTGAAAATGTCAAAGTGTTCGTCGATAACGGTAGCGAGGGGACCGGCTTTGTTGACGTTGCACTGCCGCGTGCAATGACCATCGCAGATATCAAGCAGGTGGTAGGAGAGTATCGTCAGGCAGCACTCAATGCGATTGAAGCCGGATTTGACGGCATCGAATTGCATGCTGCAAATGGTTATTTGATTAATCAGTTTATTGATTCAGAAGCCAACAATCGCAGCGATCAATACGGCGGCTCTATTGAAAACAGATTACGCTTTTTAGACGAAGTTGTCGGCGCTATGGTTGATGCGATAGGCGCGTCACGTGTTGCTGTCCGTCTGGCGCCCTTTACCTCGCTAAATGGTACGGTTGATGCTACGCCGGTTGAAACATACACGGCAGCCGCGGCTTTACTTAATACCCACAAGATAGTTTATCTTCATATCGCTGAAGTTGACTGGGATGATGCACCGGATACGCCGCTGGCATTTAAACAAGCGCTACGTGAAGTTTATCAAGGTGTTCTGATTTATGCCGGTCGTTATAACGCCGAGAAAGCACAACAAGCTCTTACTGAAGACCTAGCCGATATGATTGCTTTCGGGAGATCTTTTGTCTCTAACCCGGATCTTGCAAATCGTATTAAACAAGGTTACCCCTTAGCGGCACACGATCCGGATACTCTCTTCGGTGGCGCACAAAAGGGGCTTACTGATTACCCTGAATATAACCAATAGGCAGACCTCAGCTTAAATCGATTCCCTAGGAGCAACCCTGCGCGGAGGCTCCTAGCATCACAAACTTTAAATTTATTTAGAAAAGACTCAAAGTGCTACCAAAGCTATAATAAAAACAAAGTTTTGTGAGCTATTTTTGAAATTTGTCGTAACCTCAGAAAATAATACCAATTCCACTCATTGGATGATCTATTTAGGCGCCGGGGAAACGCATGGATTTAATGGATTTGGTATTACTTTAAAAGAGAAAATACTATGTGCGCAGAGTTTCATCTGTTAATAGTCACACTGCTTGCGACTGTTGGATGGATAGCATCCAAATCAGTTGTGTGAAGGTGTGTGAAGAGATTTTTATTGCCGTGCGTTTTCTGATTGCCAGCCTCATTTTATTCCCTTTTTGCTACAAAAATATGCTCAGTTTAAATGCCAAACAGGTGATTTCAGCCTGTGCTGTTAGCCTTATTTTAGCGCTGTCAATGCAGATCTGGAGGGCGAATTAATAACAGGTAGGCATTTATTACTCTTGGGTTTATTTTTAATAATTATCTCCACACTCAGTTAATGGCAACTGAAAATAGTCTCGAATATTATCACATCGCTAAACAGAATTTTTTCTACCGCCAACATGGGATCCGCAGTTCCCCTTAGAGCAAGTTTTTTGACGGAATTTACTCACCAAAAGGCGACGGATCATTTTTCAGTAGTCTATGAATAGTATAGATGAGCGGTGTTAAAAAGTGCTTCTAGTTAGAAGGGGGAAGTTAAGCATGTAAGCGGTTTTTTAGGATGTTAAGTTTCCTGTTTTATTCTTGGAGTTGACGGATTTCCAATTGTTCAGGTGTTCAGCTACTATTGTCTCTGAAAGCGAGGCGTCGCCTTTTTCGGCTTTCTAATCCATTTATCCAGTAAACTTGGGCTAATACCTCGGTTTCTAGCGGCCTCAGCATTGTTGTAACCATTCTCATTGACGAGCGATATTGCATCTATTTGAATATTTTTCACGTGTTGTCATTCTATTTCTCCGGTTAGCTTCATTATGTCTTAACTGGAATGTGTGAATCTATTAAACCTCGTCAGTAACCCATCGGACGTTTTAGTCTTGTCTCCGTTTGTCAGAAAGATGAAAAAATACCGCCAATCCAAAGTAATAAGGTCAAGTCCTGCATTTTTAGTCAATCTATTATTGTGCAATGTTAGTTTTCAGTTTGTAAGAGTATGATGTTTTTTTACAGATGATTTTAAGACAGATAAGGTACTTTTATCCTGCCTTTTGCTTAAAATGTGCTCAAACTTATCACGCTAACAGGATGTTTAATTAATCGTGGATTTCACATTACTTTTATTTTTTTTTATTATTACCTTTGGTGGTTTTATCAAGGGGTTAACAGGTTTTGGTATTGCTTTAGTAACCATTCCTTTTATATCTTTAATTATTGGCGTTAAGGTTGCGGTTCCTTTAATTGCTATCTTCAGTGCGCCATTCGCATTGCCTATTATATGGCAATTACGTGAATATATAGATTGGTCTACTGCTGGTATTCTTTTTATTGGTTCACTGCCCGGGTGTTATTTTGGGGCAAGTTTATTGACTTATCTTCCCGAGACAACACTGCTATTGATCTTAGGGTGTATTCTAGTTGTATCAAGCATCTATTGTTTAAGTTCAAAATCAACTTTATTTAGTAAAGAGAATCTGCCAAGTAGCTTGTTAGCCGGCTTTTTATCTGGTGTTTGCGGCGCTAGCGTAGGCGCATCGGGGCCGCCGGTGATTGCTTATACTTCTATGCTGCCTTGGCCTGCACATAAGATTAAAGGGACGTTATCGTGTTTGTTTTTAGCACAACTTTTCCCTACTGCTTTTGTTTTTTGGCACAAGGGGTTATTAACTGAAGATGTTTTTAGCTATGGTATAAAAGCTATTCCAGCATTGCTTTTAGGCACTGTTCTCGGAATGTGGGGCTATCATTTATTGTTTAAATACAATATTAATTTTCGCCGTATAGTCCATACCATGCTGTTAGTTATTGGATTTAAGATGATTTATTCAGGTATCTAAAGGGCTATGGGGTCTTTTATTTTGTAACCCTCTGATTGATAGGGTTTGATGATAGTCCCATTGCGGGGTTATAGAGGTAGGCATGAATGGCACTCTTCTAAGTAGATAGCTTTTATGGCATTACCACGCGATGTGGCTTAATGCAGTGCTATTCTGACCTGACCCTCATTTTTTCTTTGTATCCTTAACCCGTTGAAATTTACATCACTTATTAAGCATTTCATCCAGCAGCATTTCATCCAGCAGCATTTCATCCAGCACCTTCTTGAGAATCACTGCATGGCTGTGCGTTTCGTCTTTGGCTGCAAAAAGAAGCGTCAGCGTTTCTTTAGGGCAACGGTCAATCAGTTGCGCGAGATCATCGTTTTTCTCTTTGAGTTCCGCCCTATACTCTTTTTGAAATTCGTTCCACTTGCCGGGATCGTGACTAAACCACTTGCGCAATTCCGTGCTGGGTGTGATTTCTTTCGCCCATTCATCGACCTCTGCAACCACCTTGGCTACTCCGCGTGGCCAGAGACGATCCGCAAGGACGCGCCACCCGTCCGACACTTGGACCTGATCGTAGATACGCTTGATTTGAATTTTCATTGGGGTTTTCTCTTTATCGGTTTATGTGGGTTTTCTGCGCGATGCCTTTCGGGAACAGAATGTTGTTTTCCAGATAGATGTGCTCGTGGAAATCGGCTTCTAAGGCCTGAAGTCCGTCAAACACCTGCCGTAATTCGCTTAACAACTCGCCGTGCTATTCGCTATGAGCGTGCTGAATTTTCTGTAACAGCTCATCGAGACGAAGCAATTGCTCCTTGCTGAATGCATGGTGCTTTTCGATAATATGATCGGCCTGACCGGACAGCGATGCCGCATTCCAATCTACCGAAGGTCCAGGCCAGCTTCAGAGCGTTTTCTGCCGCGCTTCATTCCAGACCGGCAGATTGCACCGCTTCACTGAACGGACGCCACCGCAGCAATAATCGATCCCCAGCTTTTCCAGCTGTGGACGCAACGCGGGATAGTTCACCACCAGCTCGCGGACGGTTTGCTCCGGACTGATTTCAAATGGGCTTTTTTTCTATGGGTGACTGGTTCATGGAATCTCCTTTCTTGTAGATCACATTCTAATCTCATCGATCGTGATACGCCACCTAACTGGTCGCCATTCCACCTTGGTCATAAATGGGGTTAAGTTTCATAAAGAATTAATTTTAACTGTCAATAAAAACGCAATTTAATTTTAAACGTTATACTAACGATACCTTTAGCGGTAAAGAACACATAACAATAATTACAATGGGTGCCTTTATAATATGCTTACTATTTGAATCCAAGGCTGATGGTAAATGACTTTTATTTCACTTATAGGTCACACCTTTGATGAAACATATCCAAGAACAATGCTAAAATTGTGTAGAATAAGTTCAACCCCTTTATAGTTTAAAGCTATAGTGGGTATCAGCGCTGTACCATCCTCAAATAAAAGGTGAAGGACTACTATGAAAAAAATATTACTAGCAGTTGTGGCAGCTGTGATGATTATTCCCGCTGTATCGGCAAACAATTTCAAAAAGCCTGCAGATGCTATTGAATACCGTCAAGCCGCTTTCCACTTAATTGCTTATAACTTTGGTGATATGGGGGCAATGTTAAAAGGTGAAAAACCTTTTGATGCCGCGGTATTTAGTAGTCGTGCAGATAATGTTGCTGCACTGTCTAAAATACCATACGAAGGCTTTATTGAAGGATCTGATAAGGGCGATACGGAAGCACTAGCTAAAATATGGCAAGAAAGGGCTGACTTTGATAGCAAAGCGAAGGCATTTCAAGATTATGCCGCTGTATTAGCTATTGCCGCTAAATCAGACGACAAAAACAACCTCAAACAAGCTTTTATGGACACCGGTAAAAGCTGTAAAGCTTGTCATGACGACTATAAAAAGGACTAACAGTCGATTTAAGTCATAGACTATAAAAAGCCCATTTTAATGGGCTTTTTATTATGGTTACAAAAAGTACTGGATTATAAAAAGCTTACAACGGGTTCCAATAAGGCTATCCATACAAACGTAAAAATAACCAATATAATCGCCAACGCCAGCAATGGTGAGCGCAGCTTAGGTGCGGTAATACCTGAGCTAACATATTTATAGCCACTGAACATTGCCTTAAGTAAATTCTCACCTTTAACCATGTGCACTAATACCGCAAGAACATGAACAACCACCATCGCCTGAATGATATTGAAATTGGTTTTATGTAACCATGTCAGCCAGTCTGCTGTATCGGAAGAAACCAGAGAAGAAAGCGGGCCTTCTGTAAAAATACCATCAGTGGCAAACAGTCCACTGACAAGCTGAGTTACAAGCAAACCAAGCAATACGATCACCATATATCCACCAAGGGGGTTATGGCCTATTGAATGGGGCTTTTGTTTCTTAAATGCATAGTTTATGACTTGCTTGGGCAATACAATAAAATTTTTAAATTGGGATGTTTCACTTCCCACTATCCCCCAAACCAGTCTGAAAGCTATCAGGGTCATTAACACGTAAGCGCAGACCTGATGCCATTGCATTTCACCAATGTCAGCTGTCCACCATAGTCCACCCAATAAACAAACCATTGCCCAATGGAAAAATCGTGTCGGAAAATCCCAGACCTTAATTTTTTGTTTTTTTATACTCATTATTAACCCGCTTAATATGATTACTTTATTAATAAATTATAAGCTCATAAGCCATAATTAAAACAACTAAGTTTATACAATAAAATACAATATCATGATTATATTTCACTTTATGACCAGCGTGATGTGCTCAATTAAATTCACTCACTCTGGTTGGCTACTTTTCTCAAATACCCGTTCATCATTTCAAAAAGTAAAAGTGGGAAATCTCCATGGATGGTCATAGTCACAAATTAGCAAATTTTAATTAAATAGTGTGTCTTGATAAACAGGTGTTATCATGTTCGTTAAATAATTAACATGGGTGTCTTTATAAAAGCTGTCTTGATAAAGGCTCTGTGATCATAAAAAAGCAAACTTAAAAAGTTTGCTTTTTTAATTTTGGATTCGATATAAAGGCGTTTTGTTGGTGGTGATTGTGACATTCAAGTTAAATCTCAGTCGCTATCAAACCCAAAGATGAATGAAGCAACTGATTACGCAAAAAACTGCATATTTAAATAGGAACAACAATGACAACAATGACAATAATTAAAGCATTACCTCTAGTATTATTAATTTCACTTACGGGCTGTCAGCTAACCGGTCCTTCTGTACATGTATCTGGCCCTAAAATCACCGTGGATGACAATTCAAATAACAGTAGCAAGCATTGCCCTCCAGGCCAGGCTAAAAAAGGCAACTGTTAAAACTATAAAGGTGATCATCCTTGCTGGTTAAAAATATCCTTAACCGGCTTTCGGTTTCTCATTATCTATAGACCGCCAAAACTTATTGCAGTTTGCTTCTTACCAGATAAGTTGCTGCGGTTAAACTCACAATGGCGACAATGATCATCGGGATTAAATGCTCGATAATGACGTTGGTTGGTAGCGCTTTTAAAAAAGTGCCTTGCACAATAACAAGGTAATGGGTTAACGGCACCCAATTTGCCACATGCTGTAAAATGGCCGGCATATTGGCAACCGGTGTTGCAAATCCGGATAATAAAATAAGCGGTACGGCAAGCGCAAAACAGCCTAAAATGGCCTGTTGCTGGGTATTTGATATCGCAGAAAAACATAAACCGACGGCTGATATAGACAACATAAAAACAAATAATACTAGCTCTAATAAAAACAGCGAGCCGACAAAAGGCACCGAAAAAATCACCACACCTGCGGTTATCATTAAATTTCCCAAGACCATGCCTATGACAATCGGCGGCAATATTTTTGCAAAAATAATTTCACCACTGCTGGTTGGCGAAACAAGTAATTGATCAAAAGTCCCTAATTCTCTTTCCCTCGCAATACTTAAGCCGGTTAACAGCAAAGAAATAATCATTGCCAAAACCCCCGATAAACTTGGCACTACATACCATTTATAAGAAAGATTAGGGTTAAACCAGTGCCTTTCTATTACCGGTGAAATAGTGGCTGATAAGGTGATTTTTTCCGCTATAAATTGATTACTAATCTGTTGAATATAACCCATCGCAATTTGCGCTGCATTGGCCCGTCTTCCATCGGAGATAACCTGCAATGTCGGTAATTTCTTTTGTGCTAATTGCACTGAAAAATTCTCAGGAATAGTGACACTTAATATTGCTTTTCTTTGATCTAATGTTTCTTTTAACGCCTGCTGACTGTAAATAGGAATAATTTTTTTGACCATATAAGAGTGAGATAATTTACTAATATAGGGCTGCGAGTAAGCGCCGGTATCCTGATTAAAGACCGCGATGGTGGCATTATTAACTTCTAAGGTAATGGCATAGGAGAAGATAAACAGTTGCGCCAGCGGGGGGCCTATTAAAATAATACGGGTTTTGGAATCCCTAAGAATACTTAAAAACTCTTTAATGATTTGTGCGAAAAGTATACTAAACATAGTTTTTCTCTTTTTAAATTCGCGGTGAAAGCTGCATTTTAAAACAAGCTACTCTAAACTTTTATGGGTTTTTTTAAAGGCTATCGCAAATAGAACAATTCCTATCAGTAGCATTGCGCCTATGTCCGGTAAAAATAGCTCCCACACATCACCCGTTAAAAACACTGCCTGAATACTGGTAATAAAATATTTCACCGCCAGAATTTTGGTAAGCCATTGAATCAGAACAGGCATGGAGTCTATTTCAAATAAAAATCCGGATAATAGAAAGGCCGGTAAAAAGGCAGATAAGAGTGCTGTCATAGAGGCAATAAACTGATTTTTTGCCAAGGTAGAAATGAGTAAACCTTGCGCTAAAGCGGGGATCATAAAGGCCGCTGATATACAAAATAACGCAAACCAGGACCCTCGAAAGGGTACCTGAAAAACCCATTGTGCTAATATGGCCGACATCAAGGTTGCGGTCATTCCTAATATAAAATAGGGGATCAGTTTCCCTAATAAAATCTCACTAATACTGGTTGGAGTTGAAAGCAGAGCTTCCATGGTGCCGCGTTCCCACTCTCGCGCAATAACTAAAGCGGTCAGCATTGTGCCTATCATCGTCATGACAATACCAATGGCGCCGGGTACCAGAAATTTCTTACTTTCAATTTCGGGGTTATACCAAACACGGCTTTTTATGGGGATTTGCATCGCTTCTACACCCTGATTCGAGAGCCAGCTTTGCAGGACACCTTTGGTATAGTTGGTCACAAAATTCGCGGTATTAGGTTGTGCGCCATCGGTTACCACCTGGACAAGTCCGTTGTATTGCTGTTTTACCAAACGTGATTTTAAATCAAGCGGGATGACCACAAAACCATCGATTTTTTCATCAATTAGCAGCGTCTCAACCTGAGCGCGATTTCGCACGCTATAAACCTTAAAATAACGACTGCCCTTAAAAGCACTGTACAGCGTATTAGCTTCCTGGCTATTTGATAACTGCACAACCCCAATGGGGACTTGCTTAATATCTAAAGAGACCGCGGTTGCAAATAAAAATAATAATACCACCGGCAAAACAAAAGCAATAATAATGGCCGAGGGATCGCGCATGATCTGTAGCGCTTCTTTATAAATTAATGCTTTTAAGCGCATTGCATTTATTGCTTTGCTCATTGAGCCACCTCCGGGTTTTTACGATGGGCTTCATTGCGTTTAATTAAGGTAATAAAGGCTTCTTCCATGTCGATAGTCTGGCCTTTTTCAGCCACGCTTTGTTTTAATTTTTCGGGCGTATCCAGGGCGATAAGTTGCGAGCGATACATAAGCGCAATACGATCGCAATATTCGGCTTCGTCCATAAAGTGGGTGGTCACCATAATGGTCATGCCCTTAGCGGCGAAGGCTTTAATATGCATCCAAAATTCGCGTCGGGTTAAGGGATCAACGCCCGATGTTGGCTCATCTAAAAAAAGCACAGCGGGTCGATGCATTAACGCGCAGGCCAGCGCCAATCGTTGTTTATAACCCAATGATAACGATTCAGGAGAACTCTCTAAAAAAGGTTGCAGATGAAATGTCTCGATCATCTCATTAATCCGATCTTTTCTTTCCTTGCCCTTTAAGCCATACACACCAGAAGAAAAATTGAGGTTTTGTTTTACTGAAAGTAAGTTGTATAAAGAAAATTTCTGCGCCATATAACCAAGATGTAATTTAGCTTGCTTACCCGCATGGGCTAATTCTAAACCGACTACTCTGGCGCTTCCTTCGGTCACCGAAAGTAAACCGCAGAGCATTTTAAAGGTGGTTGATTTTCCTGCGCCATTAGGGCCTAAAAGACCAAAAATTTCACCCTGTTTTACGCTAAAACTGACATTGTCGGTGGCGCTAAAATCACCAAATTTTTTGGTTAAATGGGTGCATTCAACCATAGTCGGTCTTGGATCGCCGTTACTTTGATCTTCAACTGGCAGGTGGGGTAAGGTTATTTCTGGCATTCTGTTTGCTATTTCAGAATGAGTCATTGAAAAACCACCCAGCAGTTCAATAAAGGCATTCTCAAACAAAGGTGTTTTATAGCGAGCCATTAACGCTTGCGGTGTGCCTTGATATAAGAACTTACCTTTGTCCATCAGCAACACAGTCTCACACTTCTGAGCTTCGTCCATGTAGGCCGTTGCCCATACAACTGCCATGCCATCATCGGTTAATGCCTGTACCATTGCCCACAAATCCTGACGACTGACGGGATCAACCCCGACACCGGGTTCATCTAAAAGCAGCAGTTTTGGTCTTGCCATGAGTGCGCAGGCCAGCCCTAATTTCTGCTTCATACCACCGGACAGTTTTCCCGCTAAGCGTTTTACAAAAGGTCCTAATTTGGTAAAGGTTAATAATTCAGTAAATAAGGCCTGTTGATGATCACTGTCTATGCCGCGCAACTGTGCATAAAGTTGCATATTTTCCATTACGGTTAAATCTTCATAGAGACCAAAACGTTGCGGCATATAACCCACTAGCTCACAAATATCATTCTGGTGATTGGATGATTTTATACTGATCCCGCCGGAGGTTGGCTGCATCAGGTTGGCCAGCATACGCATTAGCGTTGTTTTACCCGCACCATCGGGGCCGACTAATCCGGTGAGTTTGCCCGCTTCAATTTGCGCATTAATGCCATCAACAGCAAGCACTTTCCCAAAGTGTTTGCTGACGGATTGAATATCAGCGGCGATAGATTTACTCATCATTAGAGTTCATTTTATGCAGTTTAAGGGTCACCGGCTGACCCTGATTTAATCCTATGTCATCACCATCCACCAGTATCCGTAAGCGATACACAAGATCCGTGCGTAATGACGCCGTTTCGACTGTTTTAGGTGTAAATTCTGCTGTGCCTGAAATAAAACCAATATGACCTTGATAAGGCGCTTCTCTGCTGTCGCTATAGATTTCCATTTTCTGGCCGAGTGAAATTTTGCCCAATAGGGGCTCGTCAGCATAGGCACGCACATAAACAGGGGTGCGCACTGAAAGTGATAACACCGGTACATTCATGCTCACGATGGAACCCGGCTCTAAAATACGCGTCTGTACGATGGCATTATCTGGAGCATATAATTTTGTTTCATCGAGGGTGGTTTGCGCCGAGGCAAGTTGTGCTTTAGCAATATCAATTTGTGCATAGGCAATGGCAATATCCTCTTTATCCGGACCTTCTTTTAATAACGAATATGTCTGTTTTGCAGCAGCGAGCTCAGCTGTTGCCTCGGTAAAGGCGGCTTTTGCATTATCCAAGGCACCTTGACTGGCAGCGCCGGTTTTTCGTAGACTCTGCTGGCGTTGCAGGGTGCTTTTTGCAAGCACCAACTTGGATTGTAATTTAATGATATTCTGATGAGCCGCTTCTATATCCTGGGCACGCGCGCCGGATAAAACCTGAGCGAGTTGTGCATTGGCCAGATTTAAATTGGCTTTGGTAATCGCTAAGGCATTATTAAAATCGGCGTCATCTAACTGTGCTAATAATTCACCCTTAAGCACTGTGTCACCCTCATCCACCCACATATTCTCCATACGTCCCGCCTGACGAAAGGCTAAATTAACACTGCGAATGTCCACATTTCCATACAAGACGGGATCTTCCATCTGTTGTGCTTGTTGCTGATTTCCATAATAAACATAACCACTTACGGCACTGATAATTACGATTAAGATAATAATTTTTTTGTTCATCTAATCCGCCTTAATTTCTGCTTTTAATTGCGCAAAAATATGAAATTGAATCTCTTCTTTATAATTTGCCAACATATCGTCTGGTTTTTCTAAAACAAAACATTCGCCAATATTGTGCATAATTCGCCACACCACATGCTGCGCGATAAAGTTAATGGTTAGTGTTTTTACTTTAATACTTTGCGGATTCTCATCGAGTAATTTACCCAGCAAGTTAGCAATATGCACTAAGACAGGATTAATATAACCGTTATATAAAATCATAAAAGCTGCCGATTTATGGTCTTGTTCGGCGAGTAATAATTTAGCAATAGAAACTGAATTGGGTCCTAACATGAGGGTCATGTAACGATCTGAAATGACTTTTAATATCTGTAATATTGTGTTGTTTCTGGGCCGTTTTTGCTGAGCATCTATGCTTTCTATTAAGGTTTTATGTTCAATAAAAACGCGCGTTACTTTTTCATTTAAAAGATCCGCAATATATTGATATACCGCTAAATAAAGTCCTTTTTTACCGCCAAAATGGTAGGTTATCATCGACGAGTTGGCATTTGCTTCAGCGGCTAATTCTCTGATACTGACGCCATTAAATCCGCGCTCTGCAAATAACGCCAACCCCGCTATCAATAACCTTTGTTTAATATCCATTTTCTGTAAATTCATTATTACTCTCAAAAACCAATCAATTGATTGAATTATATTAGTCAATCAATTGATTGATTGCAAGCGCAGTAGAATAATATGCAAATATAAAAAGGTGCGTTTCGGGTTACCGCTTCGTTTCTGCAAGGCATTGAAATCGATAAACGAGTACACTTGTTTTATTAAGGCGGCATCTGTCCAAATCAGAAAATATTAATAATTCGCAATAAGCACAAAGTGGTCATTATTATTACGCTATTTCAGTGTGCAGTGACATAATTGAGAAAATTGTCGAGGGTTAAACCGTATGAAGGTGTTGTTAATAGAAGATGAGCAGAAAATTGCAGACTTTGTCTGTGAAGGTCTGAATGATCGCGGTTTTGTGGTCAGCCATTGTGCCGATGGTGACCGTGGTTTTGAAATCGCAAGTCAAGATCAGCATGACATCATTATACTCGACATCATGCTGCCCGGTCGTGATGGCCTTGATATTCTCCAGTCTCTGCGTAATGACGGAATAGAGACGCCGATTATTCTGCTGACTGCCCGTAATGAGCTGGGCGATCGTATTAAAGGATTATACATGGGGGCTGATGACTATCTGGCGAAACCTTTTTATGTGGAGGAGTTGATTGCTCGAATTCATGCGCAGTTACGTCGTAAAGAAGGGGCCCTGCAACACATAGTGCAGTTAGGGTCATTACAACTGGACTGCCTTAGCCGGCAAATCAGTTGTCACGGGCAGTATGTCGAGCTGACCACGCGAGAATTCAGTTTGCTGGAATATCTGATGCGCTCGCCAAATCTGGTGTTTACACGCGGGCAGATTTTAGAACACGTTTGGGGCTATGATTTTGATCCCTGCACCAATGTGGTTGATGTCTGTATTAAGAGAATTCGTCGTAAGATCAATTCTTTAGATAAAGTTGGAAAAATGGCGGGCGCCATTGAGTCGGTGCGTGGTACAGGTTACCGTTTGAATCCCCGTTGAGGTATTAGAATGTCTTTTCGCACGCGAATTTTTGCTATCTCTATTCTGACCGTCAGCACCGTATTAATTGTTGTTATGGCAATCAGTTGGTCGCGTATTATGCAGGTCGAGCTTGATCATCTTGATACTCGACTGTGCATGGAAGCCAAACGTCTAGTGCCGGAAAAACATTTAGCAGATCAACCTGTGCTGTTGAGCAATACGCCCGCAGGACAAAATCTGACTAATGATTTGGCCGAAAAACTGCGTATTCACTCTTTACAACAATTGATGGTATTGGTTGAATCGTCACAACAGGGCATCAAATTTCAGTCTGATACAGAGGTAAACCAGCGTTTTATCAATGACCTGGACTGGCCAGCGGCAAAGACTGTCCTGCCTGACGTCTCGCTTATGATCGCTGCTAATCAAGAAAGCGCGCTGCACAATCGAAAACAAGAAGTTTGTCAGTTAGTGTCGTTTACGAATCAACAAGGTGAATGGCGGGCGGGTCTTTATACATTGCCCTACGCTCGCAGCTTTGTGGCCGTTGATATTGCTGCAACTAATAGTGATCTGCAAAGTGCTGTGCACACCGCGCTTATTGTGGTTATTCCGGTTGCGATATTGCTCAGTGCGCTCGGTGCCTGGTTTATTGCCAGTATTACCATAAGGCCTTTAAATCGTCTCCATAATGCCATGCAGATGGTCACCTCAAAAGAGTTCGCTCATCGCCTGCCGGAACATAAAGAAGATAATGAATTTAAAGTACTGATTGATGTTTATAATACTATGCTTGACCGCTTGGAATACAGTTTTCAGCAGACATCCCGGTTTACCGCAGATGCTGCGCATGAACTTAAAACGCCGCTGACCATTTTGCAGGGCAGACTTGAGCTGGCGGTAAATCAAGAGAATCCCCGCCTAGTCGATCTTAACAGCATACTGGATGAGGTCGGCAACCTGTCGGCAATTACGCGTAAGTTGTTATTATTATCACAAGCAGATTCCGGATCATTGGCTATTCATCCTACGAAGATAAGTATAACCGACCTGTTAGACGAGATGATTGATGATCTTGAGTTACTCTCCGAGCAACAAATACTGCATTGTAATATCAAACGTGATTTGAACCTCAAGGGCGATACTCTCTTATTGCGGCAGTTGTTTAATAATCTGCTCAGTAACGCGATGCGTTATTGC
Source organism: Psychromonas sp. (assembly GCF_047632955.1). GTDB lineage: Bacteria > Pseudomonadota > Gammaproteobacteria > Enterobacterales > Psychromonadaceae > Psychromonas. The sequence continues at coordinate 36,748 of NZ_JBLIED010000006.1, forward strand.
CAGCCTGAGCAGGGTATAACCATTAACGCCAGCCTCAATGGTACAGTGATCGAAGTGTTTATCAGCAATCATTGCCGGCCCATTTCAAGCCACTGCCGTGAGCATCTTTTTGATCGTTTTTATCGTGGCGAGCCCGCCCATTATCAGGGCATTTCCGGTAGCGGTTTAGGTCTGAGCCTCGCTCGAGAGATAGCGCGAGCCCATGGAGGTGATTTACTTCTTGAACCAACAGCAGAAAATGTGGTGACACTAAAGCTTAGCCTCCCCGTCAGCAAGCTAGAAGCTGGAAAGCGCCGAGCCTGAAGGCTCAGTTCCGAAATACATAAAAAAAACTGAGTGTCGAAAATACCCACCAAAACCCCGCTGTTAAGTGGCAGACTAAATTGGAATCCCGCCTTCAGGCGGGCAAAAGCAAGACTAGGTATTGCTTGCTCATGAGTTAAATGACAATAATGTAATTTATGCGCCTATTCCACTCTATATACTAAAGCTAATTCATATGAGTTAAGGATAATAGGTAAATGAAAATTAAAGTTGTTGTCCCCGCCATTGTTTTGGCTGTACTTTGTTGCGCGAATGTATCCGCAAAAGATGCGCTTAAACTAACAAGTCCGGTGATGGAAGAGGGCGGAACTTTGCCTGTTCTTTACACCTGTGAGGGGAAGGCTATTTCTCCGCCATTAAGCTGGAGTGGTGTCCCTGCAGCCGCAAAATCATTGGTTTTTATTATGGATCACCAACCTCATCCGGGCCCAGGTCCGCAAAAGCAAGCGCAAGAGCAAACACAAACCCAAGCTGACAGCAATAAAGCGACTGCTGCGCACCGAGACCCTCAGTCTCAATCCACTGAGCTGCGTTGGTATTGGACTCTATATAATGTGCCCGTGAGTGCAAGCAAGCTGGATGCCGGTCAGTCATTGGGCATACTTGGCAGCAACATTGTCAATAATGAAAATGCCTATGCGCCGCCTTGTTCAAAAGGTCCCGGTTTGAAACGCTACACTATTCATCTCTATGCGTTATCCGACGTTTTAACCTTGTCCGATCCTAAAAAGGTAAGCGAAGCTGTTTTACGCAAATGCATGCAGAATCTTGTTCTGGACAGCGCTTCCCTGTCGGTGGAATTCGAACGAAGCGCAACACAGGAAAATCCGGAAAAGGGTAAAAACCCGCCACCTTTGAAGCACGCCGCTAATAATATTCCGGCAGTAACATGTCAATAAACTGGCACACAAGATTTAACACCGGCAGCGAGTTCAGCTTCCTTTCTATTAAGTAACAGGTAACAGAAAATGAAAAAAAAATTAAAAAGCAGACTAATTATTGGGTTACTTATTGTCGTTGTCGCTGCGAGTTTAGCGGTTTATTTATTTGCAGGCCAGAAAGATCAGCTCGTTTATACGACCACTTTCGTGCAGCGAGGAGACATAGAAAATGTTGTTTTGACTAATGGTGTTTTATATCCTTCTAAGCTGGTTAATGTCGGGGCTCAGGTGTCAGGGATGATCGATACAATCTCAGTAAACAATGGTGATGAAATAAAGCAGGGTGATTTGATTGTACAAATTGACAGTTTGACCCAGCAAAACGCATTAAAAGAAGCACAGGCATCACAGGATAGTATTGATGCCCAGTACCGGGGAAAACAAGCGCAAATTCGCGGAGCCGCTTCAGAGTTTAAACGTCAGAAAAAAATGTTGGCGGATGGTTCAACGTCACAATCAACTTATGACTCGGCGGAATCCACACTGGCGGTCTACCAGGCGGATTTGGATCAGTTAAAAGCACTGCAAGAGCAGGCGCTTATCAGTGTCGATGATGCCAAATTAAATTTGGGCTATACAACGATTGCAGCGCCCATAGCCGGCACTGTGGTTTATATCTCAGTGGAAGAAGGGCAAACGGTTAATACCAATCAAAGTACGCCGAGCATTATTGAACTCGCTCAACTGGATGTCATGACGGTCAAAGCACAGGTTTCTGAGGCTGATGTTGCTTATATCAGCTCCGGACAAAGCGTCTATTTCACCACTCTGGGTGACACTAGCCTTAAATATAAAGGCGTACTGCGCGCGATTGAACCCGGCCCGACCTTAATGGATGGCGATGACACTGACCTGACTATTGGTGACAGTGATGCTATCTACTATAACGCACTGTTTGACGTTGAAAATCCCGACAAGCGCTTACGCTTTGGGATGACTGCGCAAGTGTCGATTATTTTGGCTGATGCCACGGACGCACTTCTGGTTCCTTCTCAGGTATTGGTTAAGAAAGCCAATCAGGAAAATGCCTATCAAGTACCGCTTAAAATAGATGGAAAGGTTGAATATCGAGATGTTGAGGTCGGTATCAACAACAAAGTTTATGTGCAGATATTGTCCGGTCTTGAAGAGGGGGATGAGGTTATTCTGAGTGAATCGTCGAGCGCTGATCAGACTGTTTCAAGCAGAAGCGTACAACAAGCGATGAGGTTTTAAATATGTCAGAAGCATTGCTCAAACTTGTTGGTGTCAGTCGTTCTTTTGCTGCGGGAGAGCAGGAGTTAACCGTACTTAAAGATATCAATCTGGAAATTAATCAGGGCGAGATGATTGCCATTATCGGTGCTTCCGGCTCGGGAAAATCGACCCTGATGAATGTTCTCGGTTGTCTGGATAAACCCAGCGCAGGAAGCTACCTGATAAATGGCCAGGATACCTCCAAAATGAGTGAGGATCAATTGGCGGCACTGCGCCGTGAATACTTTGGTTTTATCTTTCAACGATATCATCTTCTTGGCGACCTTACCGCCGTCGCCAATGTGGAGATCCCGGCACTGTATGCCAGTGAAGATAAACAAACTCGTCGTGCTAAGGCTGAAAAACTACTTTGCCGTCTCGGCTTAAGTGACCGCTTGACTCATAAGCCGAGTCAATTGAGTGGCGGACAGCAGCAGCGTGTCAGTGTGGCACGCGCACTGGTTAATGGCGGCGATGTGATTTTGGCCGACGAACCCACCGGCGCGTTGGACAGTCACAGTGGCGAGGAGATGATGGCGTTGCTGCAGGAGCTCCATAAAGACGGTCATACTATTATTTTGGTGACCCATGACCCGCATGTTGCCGCCTTTGCTGATCGTATTATTGAGTTAAAAGATGGTGAGGTAACAAGTGATCATCTTACCGGATCGGCACAAAATAACCCCTCTGCTGCATTGCCTAAAAAAAATTCTGAAAAAATGACGCATAGCCGATTAGACTGGTCGCGTTATATAGAAGCGTTGAAAATGGCCTTATTGGCGATGTCCAACCACCGTCTGCGGACCTTTTTAACGATGCTTGGCATCATTATCGGCATCGCTTCCGTGGTCTCCGTGGTTGCGCTTGGTGCCGGATCGCAGCAGGCTATTTTGGATAACATTGCCTCGATGGGTACCAATACGATCGAGATCAAACCCGGCACCGGCCGCGGAGACAGGCATTCCGGCAGGATAGAAACACTGACCGCGCTTGATGCCTCGGCATTAAAAAGCCTTTCCTTTGTTGACAGTGTTACTCCTACCATCAGAGCCAATGTCGCCATTCGTTATGGCAGTGAAGCTGTTAGCGGAGAGGTACAGGGAGTCGGCACCGAATACTTTCGAGTGCGCGGTTATCTGCTGGCATCGGGGCAATATTTTGACGATGACGATGTTGACCAGCTTGCTCAGGTCGCTGTGATTGACGCTAATACCAAGAGTGAGTTGTTTGCAAATGAGACTGCGCTTGGCAAAGTGATCTTCCTCGGGCAACTGCCGGTGCGCATAATAGGAGTGACACAACCGCGCGAAAACGCATTTGATAACAGTGATGCACTTAATATCTGGATCCCTTATACCACGGTTTCCGGACGTATTTACAGACAGAATTATGTCAGTGATATCACGGTGCGCATCGATCAGCAGGTTTCCAGCAGCGCCGCTGAGCAGGGGATCATCAGTCTGCTGAAAATGCGCCATGGGCTGATCGACTTCTTTACCATCAATACCGATACGATAAGAAATAGCATAGAGGCAACATCGGCCACTATGACTTTGCTTATTTCGACTATTGCGTTTATTTCATTGATTGTCGGCGGAATAGGGGTGATGAATATTATGCTGGTTTCGGTGACCGAGCGGACTCGGGAAATTGGTATACGCATGGCTGTCGGTGCCAGACAGAGCGATATTATGCGGCAATTTTTAATTGAGGCGGTGCTGGTCTGCATCTGCGGCGGCATTATGGGAATCGCCCTGGCGTTTTTGGTCGGTTTCGGTTTCTCGTCATTCAATAGCAGTTTCCAGATGGTTTACTCTATGACCTCTATCGTTGCAGCTTTTGCCTGCTCAACCTTGATAGGGATCCTGTTTGGTTATCTGCCAGCTCGAAACGCCTCCAGACTTAACCCTGTCGATGCATTAGCAAGAGATTAATACTATGAAAACAGTTCAACTTCGTTTAACAACACTGATTCCTGTTGTCTCGCTGCTATTTAGCTGCGCCTCTCCCAGTGAGTTTACGCTGCCGGAAACAAGCACTCCGAGCAGCTGGCAGCAAGCAGGCGCTGACAGTGCTCCATCATTGCTGCAGGGGCAATGGTGGAAAAAATTTAATGATCCAAAACTCGACAGTCTGATTAGCGCGGTGATGCAAACCAACAATGACTTAGCACTGGCTACTCTGACCCTGCGCAAGGCGCGTCTTGCAGCCGGGCTGACTGAAATTGATAAATTGCCGACACCGGCGTTTTCTTCTGCATTTTCCGATCAAAAGAATTTCAACAGTGGCGACACAGATGTCAGTCATAGCGTCAGCCTGTCGCTCGGTTACGAGCTCGATTTATGGGGGCGGGTATCGGCAACGGCTGATGCCGCACAATGGGCTGCCAAAGCAAGTGCCAAGGACAGAGAAAGTACAGCGCAAAGCCTGATCGTGACAACGGCTTCACTGTATTGGAAAATTGGCTATTTGAAGCAGCGACTTGCGCTCTCTTTGCAAAATATCAAAGGCATTAAGCAGGTCGTAACGCTGACCCAAAGTAAGTACACCAACGGTTCAGCCCCCCGCCTGGAGGTGCTTGAATCTACGCAAAGCCTATACAGCCAAAAAGTTGAGTATAGTCAGTTGCAGCAGCAGTTAACTGAAACACAAAATGCTTTATCCATTCTCCTTAATCAGCCTTTACAGGAAGCGCTGTGGAGTCTTGATAAACTGCCTGAAACGGCATTGCCGGGCGTGTCAGCCGGGATTCCCGCAGATCTGTTAATGCGTCGACCCGATGTCAAATCTTCCTTGTATGCATTAAAGTCTGCACTGGCCAGTAAAGATGCCGTTGATGCCGGTTATTTTCCAAAAATAAGTTTAACCAGCTCTTTAGGTTTTTCATCATCGCAGCTTGTTGAGTTATTGAAAAATCCGATCGGCACACTGGGTGCCGATCTGGCTTTACCTTTTATTAACTGGCATGAAATGAAACTCAATAAAAAGATTTCCGCAATAGACTATCAAATGACCGTTGTTAATTACCGCGAAACGCTTTATCAGGCTTTTTCAGAGGTGTCTAATTTTTTATCCGCCAGACAACAGTATCAATATCAAGGAGATATCCTGACCGAGCAATATACGACTGCCAAGGAGGTAGAAGATATCTACGCCGGGAAATATAACTTTGGTGCGATTAATATGGTTGACTGGATAGATGCAATGGAAACCAGGCGCAATGTCGAAGCTTCGGTACTGGAAAACAGATATAACCAGTTTGTGACCTTGGCTAAAATTTATCAGTCTCTTGGTGGTGCTGATATTGTCCAACTAAGTTTGTTGGACAATCAATAAGGCTTTAGGGCGTTTAGCTTCGAGCTTTCGAGCTTCGGGTCGCCACTAGCGACTCGCCGCTCTCTAGGCTTCTCACTTCTAGCTATCGGTAGGATGCATTTTATGCACCGCAAGCAGCCGCAATAGGTGCTGAAGCGCACCCTACGAGCAGGCGTTCATCAAGCCTTCTTGCTTTTCTCCTTCAACCTGTGGGCGGTAAAATGCACCACAAAGGGCAATGATCGTAGCGGTCGTCATTATCAGCACAATAGGCCAGAGGGAATCATCACTTAATATTGCAGCGAGCGCGCTCACTGCCGCTCCAACAAGATATTGAGTGGCACCTAAGGTTGCCGCTGCAATACCCGCACTTTTACCAAAATAATTCATAAAACAGGCACTTGAATTGGGCAGTATTCCTCCTGTTGTTGCCGTTGTCGCAACAAAAGCAAAGACGGTTAACCACAAATTGTCGGGGAAAAAGGCGGTTGCAAGTACCAATATCAACACACCAACCATCTGTAGACTCAAAAATAGTTTCAATAATTGATGCGGTTCAAAACGCTGTAATAAAAAATGGTTAAGGCGATTTATAACCGCAACCCCGGCAACATTAAGGATTAATAATCCGGAGAAAAATGTCTCATCAACATGGAATTGCGTCATGTAGGCAAAAGGAGCGTTAGTCAAAAAAGTAATCAACACAGAGAAGCCAAAACCTTGAGCTAATAAATAACCCAATGCACGACGTTCTCTAAACACACCAAGGTAACCACAATTTTTAACCCTTTGTTTCGTTTTAGTCTCTTTGGGCATAATGACGATCACCGACATGGTCACCATAAGACCTACCAATGCCAACGAAATAAAAATCCAGCCCCAGCCCAGAGTTTTTAAAATGACCGTTCCCACGGAAGGCGCAATTGAAGGCGCCAGCATAGTAATTAACATAATTAATGAGAATAACCGAGCAGAATCTTTCCCCGATGTATTGTCTCTTATAATGGCAGGAACACCGACAAAGGCAATACCACCGCCGATAGCTTGGAGCATACGAAATCCCCACAGCATTTCTATAGAATGTCCATAGGGAATAACAAAGCTGGCAATGGAAAACAGGATCAAACCAATGATAATGACAGGCTTGCGACCTAATCTGTCTGATAATGGTCCGCCAATCAATTGACCAATGGCAAGGCCTAAGATATACAAACTGACGGTTACCGCTATTAACGATATATCCGTATTAAGATCTTCCGCCATGACCGGCAGCGCCGATAAATAGCCGTCCGTTGCAAAAGGGGTTAATGCGGAGATACCCGCCAATAAAAATAATAATGGTGTAGAAATAAACTTACTCATAACAACTCAACTTGCTTTCTGGAAAGGAATATAATAGTTGTATTTTAGCTTTCTAGCAAGGTATATTGTCTCCATTAAAAAGGAATGAGGTTATGAGCAAACAAAAATCAATTACCAGCATACTCAAAAATACAGCAGAGAATTGGCCGGAATCTAATCAAAATATTTCACCTGAAATATTAAAAATTCATCGAATTCACCAACATTTACAACAGAATTTAAATAAAACAGTTGAAAGTTATGGCCTTCAACCGGCTGATTTTGGTGCATTAGAAACATTGAGAAAAGAACCACCACCGCACTGTTTATCAGCCACGGAATTATCTCAGTCGATGGTATTCAGCTCCGGAGGTTTGACTAAATTGTTAAACCGGATCACTGCTGCAGGTTTTATCGAGCGTGTAGATAACCCACAAGATAAACGTGGAAAGTTAGTTCAACTAACCGAGAAGGGTAACGCTTTAATTGGCAAAGTAATTGTTGAATTGCATCAACAAGAGCAGACAAAAATGGCTTTTTTATCTGAAAATGAAAAAGCCGCATTAAACGTGTTACTCAATAAAATATTAGACGAATGGGAATAACTTAAGCGAAGCGGACGGGTTATCCATCAATAACTGTAAACTGAAATTTATCACCATATCACTTATTATTTGAATCTAAGGCTTGATAAATTTTGATATCTATTTTTTATTTCCGCTAATAAAATTGATAATAATGTTATGGGTCAAAGCCCATATAAGATGATAGTTTAAACTTACTCCATTTCAAAACAGGATATTTTATGCCAATTTATCAAGATCAGATCCTAGCTTCCTTACCCGCTCACGCACAATTTTTGACTTTTGAACGCAAGTCGGGCAGCACAGCCAAAGCTTCACTGCTGGCACTGCAGTCAATTTTTGATAATGACTCAATGTTAGTGGGAATAGGCGCGAGCCTGACAAAAACATTAAATTGCGTGATTGAGGGGCTAAAACCCATGCCATCACTGCAGTCTGGAGCCATTAGCATTCCTACTTCTCATGGTGCGTTATGGGTTCGCGTCAGCGGCGGTGATCCGGGTGAGTGCATGTTTCGCGCTGAATCCGTCATCCAAGCCGTTGCCGAAGGTTTTGTATTGAGCGAACAAGTTCCGGCTTTTACCCATCGCCAAAACCGCGATTTAAGCGGCTATGAGGATGGCACCGAAAACCCGGAAGGTGATGATGCGCTTAAAACGGCTATTATTCAAAGCGATAAAGTGGGCATCAATGGTTCATCATTTGTGGCCGTGCAATCCTGGGTTCATGATATTAAGCACCTCAAAAGTATGCCGCAAACAGATCAGGACCACATTATCGGCCGCCGCTTAAGCGATAATGAGGAATTAGATGACGCGCCTGTCTCGGCGCATGTTAAACGTACCGCGCAGGAAAGCTTTACACCGGAAGCCTTTATGTGGCGTCGTTCACTGCCTTGGACGCAAAATGGCCGTTGTGGATTGCACTTTATCTGTTTTGCAACTAGCTATTACCCCTTTGAGGTACAGCTTAAACGCATGATTGGCATGGAGGATGGTATTACCGATGGATTATTTGAATTTAGTCGTCCAGTCACCGGAGCCTATTTCTGGTGTCCGCCTGTTGATGCTTCTGGCTTGAACCTAAGCGCACTCATTTAACTTAACAGGTTAATATTCCCAACATACTGCAAAATGCAGTCATCAAAAAATCGATAAATGATGAACTTACGGGCGCAAGGTTGAGATTTAGTTGATATAAATCGACAGCACCTGGCAACCAAAATCATCGTTTATCGTATTACCCTTCAGTATTTTTTCCCGAAAGCGAACCCTAGGTTACAACACTTAAAAATGGAACATGTTGTATCTTACTCTTGGATTGCGGCAAAGCTTTGAATCTGTATTTTGAAGTCGCTTACCTAGACGTTGCTTAGGTATAAGCAGGACGTCTTATTCCATTGCAATGACTTTGAGTTGCACAACTTTCATAATATTCATTTCAAAATCAGCGATGACTTCTATTGAAGGATAATAGGAGAGGTCGACCTGTTTGCCTTTAAGATTTCGACATTTATTTTTGCGGCCGTATTTAAACGGGAAATCGAAGCCATCCATCATCAGGGTGTTGACCATACATTCACCGTTAAAGCGCTGGACATGAGAGGCGACGTGCATCAATTCACCATGAACGAGCGGATCGTGTTGCGGCAATCTGGTTTCTGTGAGGGTAGTCATTTACTTTTTGCTCCTTAATAGGATTATCTAACCCACAATTATAGGCGCTTTTTTGAGCAGTAGTAAAATAATCTAAATTATTTTTAATACCAAGCTTGAGTTGTTGTTTTTAACATTGGCATTTAGGTCCTTTTTTGCGGCCTTTTTTTGAATTGTTCTAAGCGCTAAAGTGGTTCATTTTTTATTTTAAATAATGAACAGGGTTGTCTTGGTAAGTCTCTTATCTGCTGTCGCATAACTCACAACACATTGGTTATTCGAAAGCTTTGCTGGTGGCTGTTGGTTTCATTTTCTTAGTTGGTATTCCGCCCTTTAAGGCGTGTAGACAATGAGAAACCGAAACGCAGTTTTGAAGATCGAAGGAGTCATGCTTCTCAACAGCAAGAAAAATAAGGTAAAGAGAATGCCGTACACAGGGACAGGCAGAGCCTGTCCCGCTCATAAGTCTGAGCTGCCGCTCATAAGCCTAGACGTTTTTTATTCTTGCACTGCCCAACCACTTTTTAACGCACCACCTCAGACAGTACGTCCCTGTACTGGCTGAGGCTAGTCAAATCAAAGGGCACACAGAGCTTAGCCCGCTCATGATTCTGAACTGCAGTAAATGACTTCGGGTATCCTGTCCTACGCCTTTCAGGTCGTTGTCGTAAATTCCAACGTTCAAATTTGTTCCTGAAAAATTTGTTGCTCCATGTTTTACCTTGCTAAAGTGTCTGTTCATCACAAGAAAAACGTACGGAAATTTCCTAGTCGTGCAGGTGGGTTAAATATAGTGGTGTGGAATAAAAGCCACTGCATACTGAAGTTTTCCTTTTCTCTTGTGAACTAAGGAGAGCAAAGTAAGTAATTCACTTTTATGTGGTTATGTGTTCTCGTTTTTTATTAAAACGCTGTAAGGTGATGTTTCATATTGTAAAAGTAGGTATGCTTACTGACATCAATCGGTGACTAAGACAATGTTGATCAGCCTATTAAATAGAAGTCGAGAAAACCGATTTATTGAAGAATTTAAATTCAATTTATTAACTTACAAAAGGCTTGGCTGTCCCGTCTTTTTTATTATCAATATCTGTAAACTAAAAATATCACGATATAAATCATTACTGTCCATTAACTCACAGTGCTTGCCATTCGGGTCTCCCATTGTTTTGCGCCTAACGGAGCAAAACACCAGACCTCGATGGTGGTCTTTATCTTGTTGGAGCTTTAAATAATGAAAAATACGCGAACGTTTTTACTCGGCACTGTATGCTGCTTTACGCTAAGTGCATGTTATGACGATAATAGCCAATCACAGCCACAAACTAACCCCAATGAGTTTGTTTTAAGCAGCTCGCAAATGGTCGACGGCGGTAATTTACCCATTACCTACACCTGTGATGGCGACAGTGTTAGTCCTCCACTTAGTTGGAGCGGCGCGCCGCAAGATACAAAGTCTTATGCGTTAATTATTGATCATAATTCACCCGATGGTGTGCATTGGTATTGGACTTTGTATAATATAAATGCCGATACTACGCAGATTAAAAGTGCTGAAACCGTGGGTCAAACAGGCTCAAATAGTGTCAATGATTTAAACGCATACGCAGCACCTTGCTCTAAAGGTCCGGGATCGAAAACCTATACGTACACTGTGTATGCTTTGTCTGCGTCGGTTGATTTTAATGATAAAACAAAAATAGACAGAGCCACGCTGTTGGCGGCCATAAAGGATATCACCTTAGACTCGGCAGAAATGAACGTAAGTTATACGCAAAGCAGTGAAAGCGCGGCTCCACTTAATAATGATCAAAAATCCTCTATGACCTCTAAAATCGCTGCAAATGTTGACTCACCTCGCTGCGAACTCATTAAAGGCTCTGTAGATAAAGCCGGATTTGAGCAGAGTGTTGCTGTTACTTGTGATGAAAATTATGCCTACATTGCTTCTTCTACTTACCCAGACCATGAGCTAATGACAGGCATTACCGGCACCAATGAGCAAATTCCGGTGCCTGCAAAAGGTTTTGCCGCACCTATTAAGCTTGCCCCTAAAAAAGCCCAGGCAATAACCACTATTGATGCTGCAGTGGGTGTGGCAGTGAATGGCGTGCCTATCTACGATTACTCGTCGCAGGGTGAGTTAGATGTCAATAATTACGATGCAAAGCACGATACCCTGGTGCTCGGGCAGTTGGATAATTGCGGTGGACATGCAGGAAGAGGTGATGACTATCACTACCATGTGTCACCTACGTGTATGATCGATACCATGAAAAATCCGACAAGTGCCGCAATTATTGGTTGGGCTTACGATGGTTACCCACTGTATGGCAATCAAAACCCCGACGGCAGTACTATTAAAACGGGTGAGTTAGACGTGTGTAACGGTCAAGCAGACGATACATACGGTTATCGCTACCAGACATCAGTCACCCCGCCTTATATTATTCAATGTTTAGTGGGGGAAGTGGATACCAGTAAATTACCTCGCGTTGCCCCGTTAAGTGGTGACACACAAAAAATAAGGGCAGATCTTAGACCACCAAGGGGTGGGGTTGAAAACTTAACATACACTGTTGCTGAAGATGGCAGTCGTACTATGACTTATTCGTACCAGGGTGAAGAGTATTACACTACTTATAGCGGATCAGCTGAGGACGATAGCTGTTACGACTTTAAACAAAAAACCATCAGTAATGGCGGTAAAGTTCAGGCAGGTACATTCTGTCGAGACGCACAGCCGAGTGACCCTAAACCCCGTGACCTTAAACAAAGAGAGCCTAAACCAGCAGTAAATGAACATAAGTCAATGACCATCAGTGAGCCTAATCTGACAATCACGGGTGAACATAAACTGAAATTAGAAGCATGGGCGGATAATTGGTTTGCAGCTTACATTGGTGAAGAGTTACTGATTGAAGATTCAGTGTCTATTACTACCGAACGTTCATTTAATGCAGAGAGCATCGCATTTTCAGCAGACTATCCCATTCAACTTAATTTAATATTAAAAGACTTCAAGCAAAATGACTCCGGGTTAGAGTATATAGGTGCCAGAAATCAACAAATGGGTGATGGCGGTTTTATATTACAAATAACCGATACCGACACAAATAAAGTCGTGGCAGTCAGTAATAACAGTTGGAAGTGCGAAGTACTGCACCGGGCACCGCTCGATAAGTCATGTGAGGGCGAGTCTAACCCCATTGCCGGTGAAGGCGCTTGCACCTTTATGTCTAAAGAAGCACCTGCAAATTGGTTACAAAGCAATTTTGATGACTCAAGCTGGCCTAATGCAACAGAGCATAGCGTTGCCTCTGTCGGGCCGAAAGATGGTTATGATGAAATAAATTGGGATGAAAATGCGCAGCTTATTTGGGGTGAAGACCTTGAAACAGACAATACGCTAATATGCAGAACAACCATTGAGCAACCCTCTTAGATTCAAATAACAATACTGAGAACGAGAAGTTAATTATTATGACTTTATTTAAAAAATTACAATGGCTCATTTTAGCGTGTGCTTTAGCGGGGATGAATCTCTCGCTAAGCGCACATGAGTTAAATGATACAAGCGCGCAAGTGATTTTAAGAGACGGGCAGGTTGAAGTCAGAGTCATAACCGATATAGATCATTTAATATCGGCCTTACAAGACAACCAGGCATGGCTGTTGGGTGATATTGATACCGTGATGCCTGAAAATTTAAGCGCTGTCCAACAAGCGGATTTTATTAAAAAGGCGCTTAAACAAAAAATGCACTTAATGGTAAACAATAAAGTGATAAGTTTTGAACGAGTTACGTTGGCAAATAATACCAACACAGACAGAGGTGAAATCGTTTTTCAAGCGCAACATGCCTTTCCTGAAGTGAAGAATGTATCTATTTCATTTCATAAAAGCTTAGGCGCGGTACACGTAAGTTTTGTTAAACCACAATATAAATTACTCAGTGCAGGTGAAAGGGCAGATGTTGTGTTTTAACTTTCATCATTATAAAAATCAACATGGGTGTCTTGGTAATTCTTTTAGTAAGTGAGAGTAGTTTATCAAGTTAATCAACAAGTCAAAATACGGTTGGTTATTAAGCGTGTTTAGCACTTGTGACAATATATAAGGGATCCTGATGCGTAAAAAAATTATTAATTCAGAAAATAAACAAGAGATTATTCCTGATCCAAAATGGTTGGATATCGACAATATTGCGCTAGTCGAAGTCACCTCCGAGGATCAAGCATTTCCAATCGAGTGCGCATTGCTGCCTGGTAAAGTCTCGCTGTGGCGTGCCTCAGAACGAGGAAAGCAGATGATTAGACTTATTTTCGACAATCCTCAGAGTATAAAAGAGATCCGCTTGAAATTCGAAGAATTGAAGGTTGAACGTACGCAGGAATATGTCTTGCGTTGCTTTCAGGACGGTGGTCAATCCTATCAGGAAATTGTAAGGCAGCAGTGGAACTTCAGTCCCGATGGTTCAACCTGTGAAATTGAAGAATATGAGGTAGATCTTCCGGCAGTCACTATTCTGGAGTTGAGCATCAATCCAGACATCAGTGATAGAAATGTATTTGCGTCTTTAAATGAGTTGCGGCTTGCTTAATATTGGCCCAACCAGCGCTTCAGCATAAAGGGGGCTGAAGCGAATTTTTTTGGAAAGGTCTTTAGATTATCTGTAGGGTATAAAAACAGGTTTCCAGCATTTTATGTAATCGTTCTAAGGCAACGGGGCTCGCTTTTGTCATGAGAGTTAGCTCTTTCATTTTGCACCATCAAAGGTTTGACCCCATCGTCCTTTTCGCTGGTGGCTGTTGGTTTCATTTTCTTTGTTGGTATTTCACCCATGACGGCGTGTAGACGATGAAAAACTTAAACGCAGTTTCGCACATGCTCTTTCAACAGCAAAAGAAAACAGGCCACGCAGATCTATCCTGATGCATAACTCACAGTGCCGTATACAGGGACGGCAGAGCCTGCTCTGCTCATAATTCTGAACTGATATTCAATTCTCCTAGCCGTTTTATATTCTTGCACTGCCCAATCTTTTTTGTAAATTCAAATAATTAACATGAGTATCTTGATATTTTTGCTTAGGTGTCTTGATAATTTTGTTCTGTTATTTAAGTCGTCGTTAATAAGCTAATGCCTATTGGCATATCTACAATTATGCATAATGAACACTTGTTCAAATTGTGGTTGAAATTTAATAGTTAATACATATAATAAGCAAAGCTTACTATATGAGGGTTTTAGTCATGAATTTGCAAAAAGAACATCTCGGTTTTTTAATGTCCGATATTTTTCGGTTAATGCGTCATAACTATCAACAACAAGTCCAAGGTGCTTCACATCTCACCTTTGCTCAGGCTAAAGCGCTACGTTATATATCAACTTTTCAAGGTCTACGGCAAGTAGAATTAGCCGAAAAGCTAGATATAAAACCGATAACAATTGCCCGTCTTGTTGATCTATTAAGCGAAGCAAAAATGGTTGAACGCAGGCCAGATATAAATGATCGTCGTGCCTATTGCTTATACCTGTTACCCGAAGGTGAACGAGAGCTTATTGTCGTTAATCGGGTTATTTCAGAAATACGCGAGAAGGCTTTTGTGGGTATTGACGAAAGCCAACACGAAGTGGTCTTTCAGTATTTAAAAACCATGCGCCATAACCTGTCGCAATAGTATTTCATATTAAATTTTTTGGAGTTGTAGTGATGAGTAGTAACGAATTAGCAGATGATGTTGCAGAAGACAACTCAAAGCCTAAACACCGGAAAAAACGGTTTGTGTTATTGACCGTTATCCCTGCTTTAATCGCTGTTGGTATCGTGGGTGTTTATTTATCAGGTGGACGTTTTGTGGACACAGATAACGCCTACGTAAAAGCAGACAAGGTCCCTGTGAGTTCACAAGTTGACGGCATGATTGAAGAAGTTTTAGTGAAAGAAAACCAACAAGTCGAAGTTGGTCAGGTACTTTTTCGTATTGATTCCGCGACTTTTGAGGTTGCAGTTGCTAAAGCACAGGCAAATATTTCCCAGGTGCGTACCGATTTGGCCGCGTTAAAATCCAGTTATTTTGAGAAACTATCAGAAATTGAATTGGAAAGAACACGTTTAGAATTTGCAAATAAGCAGCAAGTTCGTCAACAAGGTCTGATTGCTAAGAATTTTGTTTCCAGCAGTCAATTTGATCAGTCTAAAGAGACTGCTGATATTGTTAAACAGCAAATTAAGGTACTTCAACAAGATTTACATCGAATTGCTGAAACCCTAGGAGGGCGTGTTGATTCGCCTACTGAGCAACATCCAAGCTATCTTGCTGCTGTCGCGATTTTAAATCAGGCAAAGCTTGATCTTGAAAGAGTGAATGTACGCGCTTCATTACCCGGCGTCGTTAGTCATATACCACAACCTGGGCAGTTCGCAAATGTTGGTAATACGGCGATGGCATTGATTGCTAACCGCAACATGTGGGTTGAAGCGAATTTTACTGAAACAGATATAACACACCTTAAAAAAGGGCAGAATGTTACGATACAAATCGATACTTATCCTGATCTTAAATGGACCGGAAAAGTTGAAAGTATTAGTCCTGCAACGGGATCTGAGTTCTCGGTGATACCTGCACAAAATGCGACGGGTAATTGGGTTAAAATTACGCAACGAGTTTCTGTTCGCATAAGTTTAGATAATATTGAGGGACTACCTCAGTTACTTGCTGGTTTGAGCGCAATCGTTGAAATTGATACCGGCCATCATCGACAATTGTTTGGCATGACGATTTAAGGCTCTGGTTATGAGTAATTCAATCTCCATTGAGCGCAAGCTACCAAGCGAAAAAGAACTGAATACGCAGCGCCTGTTTATCACTTTATCAGTGATGTTGGCTGCGCTCATGCAATCACTTGATACCACGATCGCCAATGTCGCACTACCTCATATGCGCGGTAGTATGTCAGCAACTCAAGATCAGATATCTTGGGTGTTAACCTCTTATATTGTTGCATCAGCCATATTTATGCCGCTAACTGGCTTTATTAGTGCGCGCATTGGTCGCAAACGTTTATTTATCATTTCGGTTATCGGTTTTACGGTCACTTCCATGATGTGTGGTGCTTCGCAAAGTCTTAATCAGATAATCGTATTTAGACTACTTCAAGGCCTTTTTGGGGCAAGCTTGGTCCCTTTATCACAATCGGTATTGCTTGATACCTACCCGAAAGAAAAACACGGCTCGGCGATGGCTATCTGGGGGATGGGAATTATGGTGGGTCCCATCCTTGGTCCGACATTAGGTGGTTGGTTAACCGAATATTATAATTGGCGATGGGTTTTTTATATCAATATTCCGTTTGGTCTTTTAGCCTGGTTTGGTCTTTCTACTTTTGTAAAAGAAACCGTACTAGATAGCTCACGGCGCTTTGATTTTTTAGGTTTTGCGCTATTGAGTTTGGCTATCGGAGCGTTGCAGATGATGTTAGATAGAGGCGAGTCACAAAACTGGTTTAGTAGTCCGGAAGTTATCACCGAAGCAATTTTATGCGTGTTGGCATTCTATCTATTTTTATGTCATACGTTTACCTTTAAACATCCTTTTATTAATCCTGATTTATTTAAAGATAGAAATTTCAGTGTGGGACTGGTATTTATTTTTATCATTGGGGTGATCCTATTAGCAACAATGGCCTTGTTACCGCCATTTTTACAAAATTTGCTTAATTATCCGGTAATAGATGTAGGTTATTTGTTGGCACCACGCGGTGTGGGAACGATGATCTCAATGATCCTGGTGGGTAAACTATTAAATAAAATTGGTCCGCGACCATTAATATTACTCGGCCTAACATTAACCATTCTGTCGTTATGGCAGATGACTCGCTTTGATCTGAACATTAAAGGCTGGGATATTGTTAGAACGGGACTTATTCAAGGACTTGGATTAGGTTTTATTTTTGTACCTTTATCAACTATTACTTTTTCGACGCTTGCTCCCCATTTTCGGACGGAAGGTACCGCGTTGTTTAGCTTAATGCGTAGTATTGGAAGTAGTATTGGTATTTCTGTGGTGGTTACTTATCTCTCTCAGCGCACACAAATTAATCATGCTGTATTTTCTGAATATATCAATCCTTTCAGCTATGCACTTAATCATGCATCTCAGTTAGGTGTGTATGATATGGCAACAACAGCGGGTTTAGTTGGGATTAACGCTGAAGTTACCAGGCAGGCGCTAACGCTCGCTTATCTACAGGATTTTCGATTGATGATTTGGGTGACCTTAGCCGCTGTACCGCTGGTTTTTTTGCTTAAAGCACCAGAAAAAAAGGCCGGTTCGTAAAATAAATCAGGCGATTCAGCCTTAATGCAGTGCCATTCCGACCTGACGTTTTTTATTCTTGCACTGCCCAACCACTTTTAAACGCAGCACCTCAGACAGTACGTCCTTGTACTGGCTGAGATTAGAGAAAACTTCCATGTTTTCTCTTGCTAAAGTGTTTGTTCATCGCAAGAAAAACGTACGGAAATTGCCTAGCCGCATTGGTTTGGTGCTTTAGAAATAAAAAGCTTTGGCTGTCATCACTTGTTTATTCAGTGTTATTTTACATTTTCATACAATTAAACCTGATTAAGTTTTTTTATTTTTTTTATAAATATGTATGTAATGCCATGTTTGTTATTGTATAAATATACTCAAATTCATTTCTTTTAAAAAGTAGAAACCAGAGACCGCGGATGCTATTTTTTAATTTAAAAATTTCACCCTACCTAAAAGTGGTAATTATGAAACTCAGTTTACCTATCAAATTTAATAATATCATTGAAAAAAACAGTTCCTTGTATGGCGCATTATTTACGGTTATAGATAGATTTTCTGGATGGTTAGGGGCAAATAACACCGAGTTTTTCCCCGAATATACGGATCATGGTATTGAACATATCCAATCAGTTTTGAACACTACTGAAGAAATCATTACAGATGAATCATGGAATATATTAACTCCTGAGGATATATACGTACTTACATCTTCGATACTATTACACGATTGCGCTATGCATATAACAAAGTCGGGATTATGGGATCTTATTTCTAGTGATATTTATAATGGTGTTTTATTAGGATTTTCTAGAGAAGATGAATGGTCAAAAAGGTGGGAAAAATTTTCCTCCGATGTAACAAAATTTGATGAATCAGATTTTACTAAATTTTTTGGTGAAGATAAAAATATTGAGCTACCTGAAAAAGGCTGTAGTTCAATGAATGATGATCAAAAAGTTCTTATTGGTGATTTTGTAAGGCAATATCATGCATGTATTGCTCAAATTATTGCAACACATGGAATGCCTACCAGAGGTGGTCCATATGAATTGTTCAACAAAGAATTTAAGTATTTAAATGAATTATCAGGGCTCGTCGCTCGAAGCCATAATCACAGCTTACGAACTGTAGTTGATCTGCTTGATGATAGAAAGCGCGAGTTTAGAAATACTCATCCAACTTATCTGATGGGAGTTTTGAGAATTTCTGATTATTTACAATTTAAATCGGACAGAACACCGAAGATTTTATTTAATACAATGGGTTTCTGTAGCCCAATTTCTATTAATGAGTGGAAAAAACATTTAGCAATAATTTCAACTAATACCTCTCATCCCGATGACGAGTTATTGTTTGTTGAGGCTTTCCCTGAGGATGCAAAAACTTTAGTTGGAATAAAATACCTTTTAACTGGCTTGCAAAAAGAATTAGACGAATTTTGGGCTGTTAATGGAGAAGTATACAGTCGATACCCCCAAGTCCAAAAATTAGCAATAGTTTTCAGAAGAGTAAAATCAAATATTGATAATGCAAGTCAGTATGTTGAGAAAAACTATAAATCATACCACCCAGAAATTTTATCCATTAAAACAGATGATCAAAAATTATTTCCGCTGCTTATAAAACCACTTTACGGTAATCACCCTAAAATAGGACTGCGTGAACTGTTACAGAATGCTTTAGATGCCTGTAATGAGCGTTTTTGTATAGAACAAGGCTGCCCAGCGAATGATAAAACTGTACCATTTCAAATCCATGTTGAATTAAACTTCGATAACAATACTTTGATGATAAAAGATCAAGGGGTTGGAATGGATGTTGATGTGATAAAAAATTATTTTTTAAAAATCGGATCATCTTATAGAACATCTGAAAATTGGAAATCTAATTTTATGCCAGAAGGCCATGCACTAGTACCACGAACAGGCAAGTTTGGTATCGGGATGTTAGCTGGTTTTCTTATTGGTCATAAAATAGAAGTACATACAAAATACCATAACGATAGTGATGTTAGGGCAATTTCTTTTTCATATAAATTAGATTCTAATGAAATAGAATTGATTTTTTCCGATAAACAGGACATAGGTACGACAATAATCATTCATACCAATAAAGAAAGTTTAACTGATATTGAGAATGGATTAGCAGGTAAGCCCTATATTGAGCATTTATACTATGAAGATAAAAAACCTAATACCTCTTGGTGGTATTATTTAGATTCACCAGAAATCATAGTTAATGTACTTAAAGAAAATATAACCACTGAAAAACATGCATATCACAATCTAGCTAAAAGAGATTTGTTTGAAAATTGGCAAAGGGTGAATGACTCTATATTAGAAGGGGTGCTTTGGAAAAGGAGTGCTCCAACCCCATACTTATACTGTAATGGCATCATGATTCAAAATATGAAAACTCCCATGATAAAAATATCTTATGGTATATCCACGATACAAATTAACGATCTAGAAATTTGTGTTTTTGATAATCAAGGTGTCTTTCCATTAAACCTGACAAGGGATGCACTTGTTACAGATAAATTTTTTGAAATAGAAAAATTGAATAAAAGTGTCAAAAATATATTTATTGAAGAGGTTAAAGTAATTCTAGTTAACTATAAGTTTAATCAAGATTTTATAAAAAATGTAATCCAAAAGTACCCTATCAATAATTACAACACACAGTTATTGCCTTTAGTTTTTTTACCTGAAAAAGTAATACCATTTACTTGTAAGGAATTATTTGAAAAAACTAATTATACCTTCGTTGATTTTATATCAACATCTCAAAAACGAGGGGTTATTTATGAACAAAATTTTATTAAATTATTTGATGATATGGCGTACTCGTGTGTTCTTAATGTAGATAAACAAGCTTCAATAATTGAGCATACTATTTATAACTATATTTTAAATAAGACTTATGAAAATTATTGGAGTGAATATAGCTCTTACACCCAAACAGGGCAATACCTTGATAGTTGGCTATTTGTGAAGAATTTCGATCTTGATAAATTATCTCCATCGTTTAAGAATGCAATCCCATCTGCATTACTCCAAATAAGAAAAATTAATGATTATTGGAGTGTTTTGACTCACCCTAATAATATTGACAATATCCCAAGGCAAGGGGGAAAAATTGTAGATTTAGATAATAGTAAATATTTTATGTTTGCAATATACAAAGCACAATCAGCCGAACCTACTGAATTTGCAACATTATGGGATAATAGCTTTGAGTAACAATTGAAGAATGCCAATTTTTTATTAAACTAAACCAATGCGGCTAGGAAATTTCCGTACGTTTTTCTTGCTCAATCAATTCCTTTAGCAAGTGGAACATGGAGCGAATTAAACGTCAGTTCAGGCTCATGAGCGCGTGCCCTTTGTTTCTACTAAATTCGGCTCTGCACAGGGATGTGCTGTCCGGACTGGTGCGTTAAAAAGGGATTTATTTAGTAAGAACAAAACTCTCTTTATTTCTCTTGCTGTTGAGAGAGCATGACTCCCTCGAACTGCGAAACTGCGTTTTAGTTTCTCATCGTCTACACGCCGTCAAGGGCGGAATACCAAAAATGAAAGTATAACCAATAGCCTCCAAGCGACAGCCTACAAACCACATTAAGGTTTCTCCCCATCTACACGCCGTCAAAGGTGCAACTCCCAACAATCATCAATTATAAAATTGCCATTATTTCTGCGACAATGATGATTAAAACCAACGAAAAAGGATAAACCGCGGCATAAGCAATTTGTGGCGCTTCAGATTCGGTCATCGAATCTGCAGCACTTAATCCTGGTGTTGATGTCATTCCACCTGTCAACGCACCTAAAATGGATAAAAAATTAATTTTCAGCAGAAAGCGCCCAACAAGAACCGTAACAATCATTGGAACTAATGTTATAACTGCTCCATAAAGAAATAAAACAGCACCGTGCTCCTGAATAGCAGGAATTAAGCTCTGTCCTGCATTCAAGCCTACTGGTGTTAAAAACATTAAAAGTCCAAACTGACGTAATATTTTATTTGCAGCAGTTGGCAAGTTCCAGATGACTCCACCAAATTTCCCTTTCCAACTTAAAAATATAGAGGTCAGAAGCACACCACCCGTCAATCCTAACTTAAGCTCTATACTTCCTAATGGCATAGCAATAGACCCAACTAAAACGCCAACAACAATACCAAATGCAACAGGTAAAAAACTAGTTTGTTCAACACGTTTTAAACTATCGCCAAAAAGTTGTGTAACAGCAGGCACATTACCTTTAGAAGACGATATTAAAATTTTATCACCGTATTTCATTCGAGTAGTGGGATGCGGTGCCAAATCGATACTTGCTCTTCTTATTCGAGTGATAGTCGCAGAGTAATTTTCTAAAAGATTAAGCTCTTGAATTGTTTTGTTTACAATACTATCGTTACTTACCACGTACCATTTGATGTCATACAATCCGCTACTTGGAATTTCTATATCCGTAACCTTACCTAATAAAATCTCTATTCTAGCTAACGCATTTACCGTACCTACTGCTTTTATTATGTCTCCTGTTTCTAATACCGTACTACTTGTTGGTGAAATAGGAAGTTGATTAGGTTTCATAATGCGTGAAATATTAGCCTTGGTCATAAAACGTATTTTCAACTCTTCAAGCGTTTTCCCGTTCACATTTTCATTAGAAATAATCAAATTTTTATTTATCACTGGCGGCGTGTTTGAACGTGATATTTTCGCAAAATCTTCCTCTTCATTTTTTATGTCGACTCTAAATAAAGCAGGTCCTATTTTGACAAATAAAATCACCCCCAAAACCCCAAATGGATAAGCAATACCATAACCTATAGAGGCTAATGGTGAGTTAGAAGCTTCAATAGATGCCGCCAAACCAGGTGTTGATGTTAATGCACCGGTTAATAAACCACTCATCATATTCATATCTACATCATAAATATAAGCAATAGCTACTGCTGTTATTCCACCGGTCAAAACAGTCGTTCCGGCGAGCACCAGAAGTGTTGTACCCTGTTCTTTAAATGAACTAAAAAACGAAGGCCCGGCCTGCATTCCTATAGTGTAAATAAACAATACCAATCCAACACTTTGTATGATCGGAGGAATATTAAAGTTTACGCCGTATAAGTTGTATAGATACCCGAAAAATATAGCGACAAATATAACCGCTGAGGTGTCAAAACTAATCCCTTTTACGCGCACATTACCAAGTGCGGTTCCAAGACCAATAACTAGAAATAATACGAAGTAGTCTTTGGTGACTAATTCTGTAATAAGCGTCATAAATAATACCTGTTTTTTAAAAATAGAAGTTAAGCACGTAAAGATATACGTTTGCATAATTGCATTATACGATTAACAGCAGCAGTGGGGTCAAGTGTTTAATTTTGACCATCAATAAAAACGTTATTTAATCTTAAAAATCATAGTAGTTATACCTTTTTCGGTAGAGAAGGCACAACTACTTTTAATTAATTAATTCAATTTAATAAAAAGTAAACCAATGTCATGAGAGGCAGGTCTTTTATTTTGACTGTAGGCAAAGAAATATCACCTGTTTTTAGTTTTCAACTAATACAATGCCTTAAAAATCCCAACTAATGCGGCTAGGAAGTTTCCGACCGTTTTTCTTGCTCAATCAATTCCTTTAGCAAGTGAAACATGGCGCGAATTGAACGTTAGTTCAGTCTGATGAGCGGGCTAAGCTCTGCGTGACCTGTTTTCTTTTGCTGTTGAGAGAGCATGACTCCCTCGAACTGCGAAACTGCGTTTCGGTTTCTCGTCGTCTACACGCCGTCAAGGGCGGAACTCCCGCGAAGAATCAAAACCAAACGCTTTCGAGCGAACGCCTAAAGACCACAAAGTCCGGTTTGTCTATATTTTTTTGAACAAAACTTTATTAAATAATGGCTGCCGAACAATGAAAGCGAAGAGAAACTTTGCAAGTGAAGTTTATTTGTGTACATTACGAACATGCCGATTCGATGCCTTATTCGGAATACTTTCCGGCACTGGATGCCTCTGGGCCATCATATGTTTTACCGCTAAAATCGGATGTTTAAACAACATCCGCGGGCCGGCATAACGCATAATGATTCTGGCCTGTTCACGCTGCGCTTTTTTATAACAGTGAATGGGGCATTTATTACAGGTTGGTTTGTGTTGGCCGTAGGGACAGCGGTCTAATTTTTCATTGGCGTATAAAAGAAATTCAGTACAGGACGCGCACACTGTTTTTTGCCCTGAAATCGTAACTGCAGCGCCGTGATGCTTTTGACAGTAAATAGTCACCATCGCTTTGATGGTCTTAAATTCCAGCCCTAGTTTTTTCGGTAAGTAATGTTCGCTCATGATCTTCAATCACAGTTTATTGATTAGCTTGTGATCATACTTTTAATTCACGTAGAATACAGAACATCTGCCATTTTTATTTGAGAGTCCTAACTTTGATCTCATCTTTTTTCAGCCTCGGGGGCATTAAGAGGAAAACCTTCAGTATGAGCATTTTAGAATTCCGGCAGAAAAACACCTTCAATCGATAATACTTGATGGTCAAATGGCATAAAAAAGTATTTGAACGGAACAAAAATAGTTGGTTATATTTCGTTGATTAAAAAATTTAACCACCAATTTTTGTCCGTTTAAGCGGGTGTTAAATGTAATGATAACGGTAGTGTTATTTAATATGAGTACTTTATGAAAACTATAATTTTCCACATAATGAGCACTTTTAGATGGCTTATTGTGACTTCCTCAAAAATCTTATCTGCATTAATGATTTTTGTTTTAATTTTCTCTCTGTTTAATGACACATCAAATCAGACTGCTAATCTAATCATAACGTTTATTGTTGCTGTTTTGTCTGGTGCATTTTCATGGTACTACGATGTACTTCTTAAAAAGTTAGAGCCATAAAATAAATTAAGAGTGGGGCTGAAAGGTCATGGGGTCACCCATTGTGAATGGGATCGCGTATTGCCTTTTGCTTCCTTTTCTTTGGCTGTTCATACCTCGAACTGCGAAACTGCGTTTCGGTTTCTTATCGTCTACACGCCGTCAAAGGTGGAATACCAACAATGAAAGTTAAACCAAAAGCTCACAAGCGAAGGCTTACGAATAACCAGTATGGTATTTCCATTACCACGTGGAGCGTGGGAACGAGTAACAAAAGCTCACAAGCGAAGGCTTACGAATAACCAGTACGGTATTTCCATTATCACGCGGAGCATGGGAACTAGCATGAGAAACCAAACGTTTTGCTGCTAGCGCTTTGCTCGCTCATATATTAAATCACAGTTTATTGATTAGCCTATAATCATACTTTCAATTCACGTAGAATACAGAACATCTGCCATTTTTATTTTAGAGTCCTAACTTTGATCTCATCTTTTTTTTCAGCCTCAGGTGCATTAAGTAAACAACTGCCTTTTTTTATCTCCCGGGATGCACAGATTGAAATGGCTGACGCCGTGTCAAAGGCTATCACCAACAAACAAAATTTAGTGGTCGAAGCCGAAACGGGAACGGGTAAAACCTTTGCCTATTTAGCGCCGGCTTTATTAACCTTTGATAAAGCCTCCGATGAAAAAATCATTATTTCAACGGGCAGTAAAGCGCTGCAGGAACAGCTGTTTTTAAAAGATTTACCCCTCTTAATGGCAGCAACTAATTTCACCGGGACCGTGACCCTGTTAAAAGGCCGCAGCAACTACCTTTGTAATGAACGTCTGGCGCGTTATATGTTGGAAACTAAACACCGGGAAAAAGCATTACAAATAGAGCTGATAAAAATAAAAAATTGGTCCGTTACCAGTAAAACCGGCGACCTTGCTGAAATCAAAGATCTCGCTGAAGATGCGCAGATTATCCCCTCTATTACCAGTAACAATGACAACTGTTTAGGCCGTGATTGTCCCAGTTTTGATGATTGTTTTATTGTCAAAGCGCGCCAAAAAGCCATGCAGTCCGATCTGGTGGTGATCAATCACCATCTGTTTTTTGCAGACTTGGCGGTTAAAGAAACCGGATTTGGAGAACTTATCCCCGAGGCCGGGGTTTATATTTTTGATGAAGCCCACCAACTGCCAGATATTGCCAGCCTCTATTTTGGCGAATCCCTGTCCAGCCGGCAGTTAATGGAACTTGCTAAGGAGATAGACTTTGTGTTTCGCACTGAGCTTCGCGAAGCGAAACAGATGTCTAAGGCGGCGGATCAATTACGTTTAAGCGTGTTAGATTTCCGCATGGCATTTGCCATTGATAAAGGCACCGGAAGCTGGCGTGATAAGTCTAAAGAGCGGGTGATGCGGTTACATGTTGATCGTATCCTGCAGGTCATGGATTTTTTAACGGAAGTGGTGCTGGAGCGATTGGGTAAAAGTGAGGTATTAGACCATTGTTTTGATCGTTTAACCCAATTCACGCTGTTATTTAAAAAACTCAACAGTGTTAATGAAACGGGATTCAGTTACTGGTTCGAGTGTACCAAACAGCACTTTTCATTAAATATTACGCCATTAAGTGTGGCCGAGCGTTTTCAGGCTGAATGTAAGAAAAAACAGGCCAGTTGGATTTTTACCTCGGCAACCTTATCGGTGCAGGGGCAGTTTGAGCATTTCACCAAGTTGCTCGGTTTGCAGGACAGTCGCTGTCTGCAGTTGGCCAGTCCCTTTGATTATGCCAAGCAAACGCTATTTGTTGTTCCCAGGTTAATACCTGAGCCCGGCACGCCGGGATTGGCCGATAAGCTGGTCAACGAACTCGCGCCGGTGATTCGAGCCAGTAAAGGACGGTGTTTCTTTTTATGTACCAGTCATGCCATGATGAATCAGCTGGCGGCGGGATTTCGCCAAGTATTGACCTTTCCGGTTTTACTGCAGGGGGAAAAAAGCAAACAGGCACTGCTTGATGAGTTTATTAACCACGGCAATGCATTGCTAGTGGCAACCAGCAGTTTTTGGGAAGGGGTGGACGTGCGCGGACAAGTTCTATCCTGCGTTATTATCGACAAAATTCCCTTTAGCTCTCCCGAGGAGCCTTTATTAAAAGCACGTATGGAAGATGCGCAATTAAAGGGTAAAGATCCCTTTGCCGAAGTACAATTACCGCAAGCCGTGATTACCTTTAAACAGGGCGTCGGGCGCTTGATACGGGCGGAAAATGATAAAGGGGTATTGATTGTTTGCGATACACGTTTGGTGACCCGTAAATATGGTAATCTGTTTCTCAATAGTTTACCTTGCATGCCGCGTACCCGCTCCTTAGATAATGCGATTGATTTTTTAAAAGCGATTGATTAATAATTAATAATCAACCATGTTAAGAATATAATGCCTGCACAGAAGTAGGCATTTTAGATAAACCAAATTTCCATATTCTCCCGACTGGGAAGACCCACCGAATAGATAGGCTAAATATGTTCAAAAAGTTAAATGTGTTATGTGTAGATACTTCAACCGAAGCGTGCTCAGTGGCAGTGCTTTGCCAAACGGCAACGGGACAAGTTATCAATGATAAATTTATGTTGGCGCCCCGTGAGCATACGACAAAAATTCTGCCCACGGTCGAGCAAGTATTAGAAGCCGCGGGTTTGAGCTTATCTGCTATGGATATTATTGCTTACGGGCGTGGACCGGGTAGTTTTACCGGCGTTAGAATAGGTATCAGCATTGCACAGGGCCTGGCCTTTGGCAGTGAAAAAAACATGGTTGGCGTTTCCACCTTGCAGGCAATGGCGCAACAAGCTTTTAAAACGAACGGCGCTAAAGATGTCTATGCTGCCATTGATGCGCGCATGGGCGAGGTTTATTTTGCCCATTACAGATTAAGCGATGAGTTAATGGTATTAGTGGGTGAAGAGGTGGTCATTAAACCTGCTGATTTAATCACCAAGCAGGCTGAGATTGCAGATGATGCTGTGTTGGTAGGCTCCGGCTGGGCGGCTTATCCTGAATTAACGGAGCACTTTAAAGCGGCTGAACAAAGCGACATTGAGTTCCCCAGCGCGAGATTTATGCTCGACGAAGCGGTTAATTGTATCAACAATTCATTAGATATTTTACCGGAACTGGCAACCCCTGTTTATTTGCGCGACAAGGTGACCTGGAAAAAATTACCCGGCCGAGAATAATCTTTTATTTTGGCCTGTTATAAAAAGGAATGTTTAATGTGGCGTTTAATGTGTGGTGTTTTTTTATTATTCACCAGTCTTAGTTGTATCAGTCAGTCTTACTCTATTAATTTAACGCCTCAACAGGCAGATAAATTAGGACGGCTGATATGGCAAAATGAAGGCCAGCAAAAACTGCAGCATCTGACCACCTGGAATAAAAATGAAGCTTTCCCGTCATTGGGTCTGGGACATTTTATCTGGTACCCGAGCACTGAAAAGGGGCCCTTTAAAGAGCAGTTCCCGGAATTATTACAATTTTTTAAACACCATGAGGTTGCTTTGCCGCAGTGGCTTGCGCACAGTGAACAGGCGCCGTGGAAAAGTCGCGAGCAGTTTTACCGGGAATTTGACCAAGCACCGTTGACCGAGTTGCGGCTGTTATTAAGTAAACAGCTTGATTTACAAGTGCAATTTATTATAAAACGTTTAGAAACCGGGATCCCGTTAATACTCGCGGACAGTAATAAAACCGAAACGAAAGTGATCAATTACCAGTTGGCCCGTTTAACCACTTTGCCCGAGGGAATCTTTGCGCTGCTCGATTATATTAATTTCAAAGGGGAAGGACTTTTGTCCAAAGAATCTTACCAGGGAGAGGGGTGGGGATTAAAACAGGTTTTATTAACCATGCCGCTTGAATATGATGATCCCCTGCGGGCATTTTCTTTATCGGCCGATGAAGTATTAACTCGTCGTGTTAAAAATGCACCAAAAGATGAGCTGCGCTGGTTAGAAGGGTGGCGAGTACGCGTGCACGGTTACCAAAATATTGTCGTTAACTAGCTTATTTATTTGATTTTTTAGTTTGTGTTTAACAGATACAAGGTACAATAAATACAGAATTATTTTATCCACTTTATATTAAAGGTCTTATTATGTTTTATCGAATTATGCGCAGTTTTTTATTCATGTTAAATCCTGAGAAGGCACACAACGTTTCATTTAAACAATTAAAATTAACTCAGGGAACTATCTTAGATCTCTTCTATCGTCAGAAAGTGCAGAGCAGACCGGTGCAGGTGATGGGTTTAACCTTTCCAAATTCAGTTGGTTTGGCTGCCGGTTTAGATAAAAATGGCGAGTGTATTGATGCCTTTGCGGCAATGGGTTTTGGACATATTGAAGTGGGTACGGTCACCCCGGTGGCGCAGCCCGGTAATGAATCTCCGCGAATATTTAGAGTATTAGAATCGGAAGGCATTATAAACCGTATGGGGTTTAACAATGAAGGCGTCGACCATTTAATTAAGAATGTTCAGGAAAGTAATTTCAAAGGGGTTATTGGTATTAATATAGGTAAAAATTTCTCTACGCCGGTGGAGCAGGGTAAAGATGATTACCTATTGTGCATGGATAAAGTTTATCCTTATGCCGGTTACATTGCCGTTAATATCTCCTCACCCAATACGCCGGGATTACGTTCGTTACAGTACGGTGATGCACTCAATGAACTGCTTGCTGCGCTGAAAACGCGCCAGTCTGAACTTGAAGTTAAGCATAAGAAATACGTGCCTATTGCTTTAAAAATAGCACCGGATCTCAGTGATCAGGAGATCGTCTCTATCGCGGCTTCATTGCTTGAATACAAAATTGACGGTTTAATTGCAACCAATACCACCCTCGACCGTGATATGGTTCAGGGAATGTCGCATGCGGGTGAGGCGGGTGGTTTAAGTGGCCGTCCTCTGCAAAATAAAAGTACCGCGGTGATTGCAAAATTTGCCGCACAGTTAAAAGGTCAAATCCCTATTATCGGCGTGGGTGGCATTGATAACGTGGTTGCTGCTAAAGAGAAGATACAGGCGGGTGCAAGTTTAGTGCAGCTCTATTCCGGGTTTATCTACCATGGCCCTAAATTAGTTAAAAATATTGTCAACAATATTTAAATGATGAGGCGGCTGTGTTTGTGCAGAGCCGTAATATTAGGTGAAAGATACTTTGTGTAAAAAAAAGCATGGCTTAATTGATTTTATACCGCAGGCCAATTGGCATTGGCTGTTTGATCATAATCGCGCGACATTAACACTTAATATGGGTCGTAGCAGCATCGATATTGTTTATAAACCCGCTATGCTGACATTACAATTTGATCAAGCGGTCTTTTTTACTATGGAAGATGTTGCTAATTATATTGATCTTTTTGAAGACTCGGCATTAGCCGGCTATCAGCCGGAATTAAGATGTCGCATTATTCTGCATATATTGGTGGCTAACCAGTTTCACAAACCTATCATGCCCAAAAATTGGTTATTTGAATCTAATGACGGTGAGCAACAGGAAATTAACAAAGGTGACCATGTAATATTAAAATCATTGGTCATGAAAGAAGCTAAAAAGTACTTAGTTTTAGATAATGGTGCTAATTTTATTTTATGTATGCTGATTGAAAAATCCCATGGACTGACCGTTAGCCGAACTTTTAGCCAGTTTCAGGTTGTTAAAGTGACTTATGACAAAATATCTGCAAGTAAAGCTGACTACAATGCACTATGCTAGTATTCTCAATGGTATAAATTAATTTTTATTGTGGTTTGGGTGGCCTTCGAGCCTTACTAGTATTAAGCAATTAGCTGCTTAATTGACATTTTTATACGTTTTGGCTATAAATAACTCTATTTTAATTACATCTCAAGGATTTAAATGAACACTGATACACATGTTTCCAATCGATGGTCAAGTCGATACGCGTACGTTCTAGCTGCAACAGGTGCTGCAGTCGGACTTGGTAATATATGGAAATTTCCCTATATCATGGGCGAAAATGGAGGTGGAGCATTCGTTTTTGTTTACCTTTTATGCATATTTCTAATTGGTATTCCGGTGATGATGGCCGAGGTCGTTATTGGTAAACGCGGTCGCTCAACACCTGCTAATGCAATAGCACATGTTTCCACCGAGTCGGGTCATTCATCTCATTGGTCTATTGTCGGCACCATTGGCGTGTTGGCGGGTTTCTTAATCTTAAGCTTTTATGCTGTTATTGCCGGTTGGGCTGCTGCCTACGTGTTTTTTGCAGGCTCTGGCGAATTCAGTGCTGCTGCCGTTAATCAGGCTACCAATGCAGATGTAATCGGGGCTTTATTTACTGATTTGATCACCAGCGTGTCGCAACTTCTGATCTGGACAACGTTAACACTTGCTGCTGCGGTGTACGTTATTTCTAAAGGGGTTAAAAACGGCTTAGAGACGGCAATAACCTATTTAATGCCGTCTCTGTTAGTACTATTAGTCGGCATTATGCTTTACTCTGCCGTGGTGGGTGATTTTTCTGCTGCCTTTAGCTTTATGTTCCATGTTGATTTTTCTCAGCTTACTATTGAAGGCGCATTAGTGGCATTAGGTCATGCCTTTTTCACGCTTAGTTTAGCAATGGGTATTATGATGATTTACGGCGCCTATTTACCTAAAGGTGTTTCAATCGTTAAAACCTCTATTACGATTGCTGTCGCTGATACTGTGGTTGCGTTAATTGCAGGATTGGCTATTTATCCGATTGTATTTGCCCATGGTTTAGAGCCAAGTGCCGGACCCGGATTACTGTTCCAATCGATTCCTCTTGCCTTTGGTTCAATGCCTTTTGGTGATTTTGTCGGTACCCTGTTCTTTATCATGATCGTTTTTGCTGCATTTACATCGGTTATTGCACTGCTTGAATCGCCTACTGCATACCTTGCGGAACGACAAAAGATGAGCCGTACTAAAGCTGCTGTCATTGCCGGTGTTACGGTATGGATTTTAAGCTTATGTACTATCTACTCATTTGCCGGTGCGGAATGGACAAAACTGTCTTTTGGAATGGGCGGGGATATATTTGAATTTTTAGATTACATTACAGCTAATATTTTATTACCGCTTGGTGGCATCTTTATCTCAATCTTTGCCGGTTGGATAATCAAGCCTGAGATTTTAAGAGAAGAGTTTAATATGTCTGATAAAGCTTTCTCGCTTGTATTAATACTCTTACGTTATGTTGCTCCGCTAGGTATTCTACTTGTATTTGCTAATGCGATAGGTCTATTTAAGTAATCTCTGCGCAGACCATTTGAAGTTATCTTCGGTGGTTTAAATCTGCGCCAATAAAAAAACCGTTTAGGTAAAACTAAACGGTTTTTTATTTACACTCAAAAAAAAGCAACTCATTGAGTTGCTTTTTTATTTTAATTTGCAAACTAATCCACTTTTACGGCACGTAAAAGAACAAACTTTTTGTTCTCGCTAACCAGTTCACAGTTGCCGAAAATACGCTCTAGTTTATCCTGATAATCAAGATGGCGATTGCCAACGATCATTAATTCGCCGTCCTCGACTAAACAGAAATGCGCATCATTAAACATGCTCCAGGCAATCTGATCGGTGATTGTTTGCTGCTGATGAAAAGGAGGGTTGCATAAAATCAGGTCATAGGTGCGGGGTTTAAAACCCACTAAGCCATTATTAACCACAAACCGTGCATTTTCAGCTTGCTCTTCCGGCAAATTTTTATGCATGTTAATACGTGCAGAATCAATCGCCATGTAAGACTCATCAATAAAAGTGATTTGTGCTTTTGGATAAGCCTCTGCTGCCGCCATACCAATAATGCCGTTACCACAACCCAAGTCTACAATCTTAGCGAAATCACCTTCAGGCAGGTTGTCCATTAGGAAACGACCGCCAATATCTAAGTGATTGCGAGAAAATACGTTGGCATGGTTATGAATTTTCCACTCACGTTTTTCAACTTCCCAGGTGATTGCTATTTCTTTTTCAGGTACTTCTTTGGTTTCAGGTAAACTGAAAATTAAACGCGATTTCTTTTTCGCCAATGAGGTTTTGGTTGTACCGATATATTTTTCAAATAAATCTAGAGTAGAGTTATGAATCAGATTTACTTTACCGGCTGCAACAACGATAGTTCCAGGTGTGATCACAGCGTGTAATTTTTGTAAAATGTCTTCAAGGTATGAAAGTGTTTTAGGTATTTTAATCAATACAATTTTGACGTTTTCAGGATACGGTTGAAGGCTGTCCTGTAAAAGAACATTTTCTTCCGAGCAACGATTACGCTGCATATTCAGCTTGATTGAATTAATGGACAGGTAAGAGTCTGATACAGCCGTGCGTTGAAACGCTTGAAGGTAACAAGTTAGCGCGCCGAAGTTGTCATTAATAAGCAATATTTGTTCATTTTCACCGAGCTGATTTTGCAGTTCATTTTCAGTGAAGTGATTGATCAGGTATTCATCAGCAGAATCCCATGCTTGTAATGTTTCATTTTTTATTCTTGGGTGTCGATGCAGGACCAAATTTTGGTCCGCAATGTTGAGTGTTTCATTCATAGCATTTTGCCTAATGGAAATAGTTAAGTTACAATCGGCCATTTTAACTTGCTTAGACACTTTAGGTAAGTAATTTTATTCACTAGAAACCAAATAAATAGAGACCTATTTTGCTTGAAAAACTAAATGACTGGAAATGCCAAATTAGAATAGTGTTGATTTGCCTGCTGGCCGTCTTCTCTTTATCCGCTTGTGAAGGGATTTTTGGGTTCATGATCGATTATGACGGTGAAGATGATTGTGATACCGATACTACCTCGGTGAGCTTTAAAAAAGTCGCTTATTGGGATGGCGATGAAATGGAATACATGGATGACCCGGAGTACGATCAGCTAGATTATCTTATTTACGGTTATTTAGAGGTCAATGCCGATGGCAGTTTGGTGGCTTTTGACGATGATGAACAGGACGACTTTGAGGATATGATTGCAACAGCCCAAAGCGAGGGAGTCGACGTTTTTATTTCCATTGGTGGAGCTGATGCAGGCGACAGCAATTTTAATACTATTGCGGCATCTTCAACCCTGACCAATACTTTTGTAGATAACGTTATTGAGTTCGTTGAGGACTATGATCTGGATGGTGTTGATTTAAATTGGCAGACACCGGGTGATGATGATGAAGGCGAACTTTTTGAAGATCTTGTGGAAGACCTTTCCGATGCATTATGGGATGACAGTTATGAGTTTAGTATTTCGGTTATTTCAGGTGTAGGTGATGATGATGATATCGGTGATGTGATTGACAATACTGTATTTGATTATGTTGATTTCGTTAATGTCAGGGCTTTTGATACAGATAATAGCGATGATCTGCACTCCTCAATGGAAGATGCTGAAGATGCTATTGATTACTGGACTGGGCGGTGCTTGATTCAAAATAAATTAGTATTGGGTATTCCACTTTATTCCGCAGGGGATGCTGTTGATAGTTATAATGATATAGTCGATGAATCTACCAGCAATGCCTGCAAAGATGAGGATGATGACCGTAATTATAATGGTATTCCCACTGTCATTGAGAAAACTGAATATGCATTGAGTAATGCCGGTGGTGTGATGATGATGTCGCTGGAGCAAGACTCCTATGAGAATACCGATTATTTATTACTCGATGTTATCAATGAAACCGCTAACTATAATACCGTCAGTACCTGTGACTGATTGTTTTTCGGACGATAAGCTGCGCTAAAATACCAAGGCTGGTATTTTAGAGCGGCTTGAGTATAATGAGCGGCACTTTTATTCCTCTTAATTTGTAAGGTATTAACCGTATGCCCATTAAAACTGCTCTTTTAGAACGTAGCCACGCAGCCTGTGAACTATGTGCCAGCACCGCCGACTTGTCTGTTTTCGAGGTACCGCCGGTGGCTGAGCCTAACTCTGATAAATCAGTTTTAGTATGTGATACCTGTTTAGCCCAAATTGAAAAAAATACCGAGATGGACAGTAATCATTGGCGTTGCCTTAATGACAGTATGTGGAGTCAGGTACCGGCTGTGCAGGTACTGGCATTCCGACTCTTAACCAGACTCGCTAAAAGCGAAGGTTGGGCGCATGACTTGTTAGAAATGATGTACATGGAAGATGAAACAAAGGCATGGGCCGATTATAATGTTGCCGCAGATCAAATCGAAGAAGTTGCAGCGACACGTGATTCAAACGGCACCGTTCTGGTTGCAGGTGATAATATCACTTTAATTAAAGACCTTGATGTGAAAGGCAGTAGCTTTACCGCTAAACGCGGTACGCCGGTGCGTAATATCTCACTAACGGATAATCCGGAGCAAATTGAAGGCCGCGTAAATGGGGTTCGTATTGTTCTGTTAACCCAGTTTATCAAGAAAATGCCTGCCGGGCTTTAATACCAAATCCATTAATTTTTTTGTAAAATACTGCAGCACTAACAACAACAGCAAGGCGAATACAAACAGTTATTCGCCTTGCTGTTCTTATAGAAGTATTGCTATAGAAATTTATTTAAAGTACTTTCCAAAGCATCTTTTCTGCGGCCTTGATAGGCACCACCTGTTCATGGCCAAAATTCATTGACGCAGGCACATCCCAAGCTGATTTTTTAAGGGTAATAGTATCGCTGTTACGCGCAAGATTATAAAAATCAGGGCCGTTAAAACTGGCAAAGGCTTCCAACTTATCCAGTGCGTTTGCTTGTTCAAATACCTCTGCATATAACTCAATCGCCGCATGAGCTGTATAAGATCCCGCGCAACCGCAAGCCGCTTCCTTACGATGAAGGCCGTGTGGAGCTGAATCCGTCCCCAAAAAGAATTTTTTAGCGCCACTGGTTGCCGCTTTTATTAATGCCTGCTGGTGAATATTGCGTTTTAAAATAGGCAAACAATATAAGTGCGGACGTATCCCTCCCGCGAGCATATCATTACGGTTGAACATTAAATGGTGAGCGGTAATGGTTGCTGCAACATTGTCGCCGGCATTATTCACAAAGTCTACCGCATTGGCGGTGGTGATATGCTCGAGAACAATTTTCAGGTTCGGGTAGGCTGCCACTATCGGCGCAAGGACGGTCGTTAAAAAAACCTTCTCACGGTCAAAAATATCGATTTCACTGGCGGTAACTTCGCCGTGGATCAGTAGCAGCATGCCGACTTCCTGCATTGCCTGCAGCGCATCTTTGATTTTTTCAACCGAGGTGACGCCTGATTCTGAATTGGTGGTGGCGCCCGCGGGATATAACTTGGCGGCATAAATTTGCCCCGTAGCTTTGGCTTTTTTTATCTCATCGGCTGTGGTGCTGTCGGTTAAATAGAGGGTCATTAATGGACTGAAGCCTGCCTTGGGCTGCGCCGCAAAAATTCTTGCCTGATAAGCAAGTGCTAATGCGGTATCGGTTACCGGCGGCGCAAGGTTCGGCATGATAATCGCTCGACCCATATAACGACTGATGTCACGTACGGTATCTTTTAATACATCACCGTCTCGTAAGTGCACGTGCCAATCATCGGGGCGGGTTATTGTGATTGTTGTTGTCATTGATTATCTCCGTTAATTTTTAACTATTTTACAAGTATCAGGCTGTGAACTAAAGGTAATTTTAAATTTCATTGACCGGCAATTGTGCAGTTAACTGCGCATTTAACACTGCCTGTTAAAACAGCAGCAGGCATTGAGATTTGTGCATTGCAGCATTCAAAAATTTTAGATAATTGACCCACTCATATTAATATCGCTTATAAAGTACTCACTATTAAGTAAAAATAAACATTCTGTACCATACTGGGGTCAACTATTAAAAATAACAAAAGAGAAACTATGAGCCGTCTGGTGCAAATTATGACAGTTTTAATCATTCTATTAACCGGCAATACAGCCCAAGCGTCAGAGCGACAATGGTTAACTCAGTTTGATATGAGTGAGTATCAGAATAAAGTGGTCTACTTGGATTTTTGGGCATCATGGTGCGGTCCTTGCCGGGAATCTTTTCCGTGGTTAAATAAAATGCAGGATAAATACCGGAAGAAAGGGCTGGTTATTATTGCGGTCAATCTCGATAAAGATATAAACAAAGCTTATCAATTTATTGAAACCTTTCCCGCTTCCTTCCTGCTCTACTCTGACCCTAAAGGGATGCTCGCGCAAAAATATAAAATAACGGCCATGCCAAGCTCCTATCTTTTTTCTGCTAAAGGTGAACTGGCAGATAAGCATCTTGGTTTTAAACAAAACGATGTTTCCCGCTATGAAGCAAATATTGTCAAATTATTAGAACAGTTGGGTCGTTCCGCTCAATAAGGCATATGTGATTAACGGCGCTCACAACTGGTGCAACCGCGGCAGGCTGAGCGTGTTTTTTTATCTAAACGTCCGCGTTGAATTTTGCAGTAGGCATTTTTTAAAGCCCGGCGGCCGGAAAACCAGTCATCGGCCCCGCTGACAATTAAATTACCATTAAAACGTTTAAACAGCTGGTCACGGTACTGTTCGATAAAGCTGCGATCAAATCCTATTTCAAAATAGACTAAAGCTTCTTCAATAGTAGAAAATTGCTGCAGTTTTTGCTGCAGGCTATTTCCAGTTTTATTTTGTTTCACAAAGAATAACCCACCCAATAAAAAGAGATGCTGACCACCGCAAAGTGTGCCTTAGCAGGCAAGGATCACCTGTTAATAGTTTGCTTGTCGTTTATCAGCGGCCATTTGTTAAAGTTTCAAAGCCTGCTTTAAGACCGTTAAAAAACGTTCAATATCCATGCGGTTAATACCCAAGTGGGCGACTAAGCGCACAGGGTTGCCAGTACTGAATAAAATATCCTGCTCTTTTAAGGTAGCCTGTAATTTCTGCTGATCGATGGCCGGGTCAAGTTTGGCAAAAACCATATTGGTTTGTACCAACTCGGGATTGACCGTAAAACCTTCGATTAATGATAACTGCTCGGCTAGATAACGCGCATTCGCATGGTCTTCCGCTAATCGTGCTACATTTTCGGTTAAGGCATACTTGCCGGCCGCCGCCAAAATACCTACCTGGCGCATTCCGCCACCTAATACTTTACGCCAGCGACGCGCTTTGGCGATCAATTTCTTGTCACCTAATAATAAGGATCCGATAGGAGCGCCTAAGCCTTTTGATAAACAGATGCTCATGGAATCAAAATATTGACTGATTTCTTTAATATCAACCGCTAATGCAATGGCTGCGTTGTATACTCGAGCGCCGTCAAGGTGCATCTGCAGTGCATGAAGATTCACAAACGCGCGTGCCTGCTGCAGATAAGCGAGTGAAAGTACCTTGCCATTGATGGTATTTTCAAGACTTAACAGTGTTGTACGGGCAAAATGCGGATCGTCAGGTTTGATGGCCGAGCTGAGTTTTACAAATGACAGCGAACCATCATTTTCATTTTCGATTGGCTGTGGCTGAATCGACCCTAAAACCGCCGCGCCGCCGCCTTCAAATTTATAATTATGTGCTTGCTGTCCGCAAAGATATTCATCACCACGTTCACAGTGTGACATCAAGGCCAACAGGTTTGCCTGAGTACCGGAGCTGCAGAATATGGCCGCTTCAAAACCATGACGTTGTGCGGCCCATTGTTCTAAATCATTGACGGTGCAATCGTCACCATAAACGTCATCGCCGAGCGGGGCATTGATCATCGCCTGCAGCATAGCGGGCGATGGTAGGGTGACTGTATCCGAGCGAAAATCAATCATCAGTTATTTATTTCCTTTTTTATTATTCGTTTTGGTTCTTAGCCATTTTCCTGTGCCTGAATAATAGCGCAAATGAATGAGTTATAAACAACTGCAAGCGGCATTGCAGGAAAAAAATTAGTTTGTTTGAATGCCATTAAGTGGCAACCCTGGTTACTTTAATTGCAGTCTTTTAGCCAAACGATGCAGATTCCCCGTGTCGATTTGTAACTGCCTTGCCGCTGCCGCCCAGTTGTGGTTATTATCCTGATATGCTTGTTTGAGCATGCTCAGCTGTAGTGCATCCGTGGCTTCACGCAATCCCTGACGCAGATTTATTTGTAGATGGTCGGCACTATTTTGATGATCTTCACTATCTTGTTCGGAGTCATTTTCAACCTGTGCGTTAATAATAAAATGTTCAGCCAGTAGAACAATATAGCCACTTTTGGATTGTGATTTTGCAATCACCGCGGCGCGGTTGATGGCGTGCTCCAATTCGCGAATATTACCCGGCCAGGCGTAGTGTAAAAAAAGATGGATCACCTCGGGAGCGATACTGATATTGTTTATACCCAGTTTATTTTTAGATTTTTCGGCAAAAAAACCCGCCAATAATACCACGTCCTTAGCACGCTCCCGTAAAGGGGGAACGTGGATCGGAAAAACGCTGAGCCGGTGGTAAAGATCGGCACGAAAACGACCCGCTTTAACTTCTTCATGCAGCGCGCGGTTAGTGGCAGCAACAATACGCGTATTGACCTTAAGGCTGCGATCATCGCCGACTCGTTGTAAATCACCGTATTGCAGAACACGTAATAATTTTGCCTGTAACGACAACGGTAATTCACCGACTTCATCAAGAAAAAGCGTGCCGTTATCGGCGAGCTCAAATTTCCCCCGGCGATCACTTATTGCGCCGGTAAATGCCCCTTTTACATGACCAAAGAGTTCACTTTCGGCGACGCTTTCAGGCAAAGCCGCGCAGTTAAGATAAACCAGCGTTTGTTCATTTCGTAATGATTGCGCATGCAGCGACGCTGCCACTAATTCTTTACCAACGCCGGTTTCTCCGGTGATCAGCACCGAGAGATCGGTATTGGCAACGGCTTTTATTTGCGCCTGCAGCTCGGTCATGACCGCTGAGTTACCGATCATTTCAATGCTGTTTTTTTTGTCCGGGTTACTTAGCAGTTGTGATTGCGGAATAACACCAATTTGATTTTCTAATTTTTGTATTAACAGTGAGGTATACAGACTGGCCGCCGCGAGTGCATTAATAATACGCAGTTCAGCATCGGAGAATGTATCAAAGGCAGTGGGATCAAATGCATCAATGGTTAAGGCGCCAATTAATCGGTCATTGGCTAATAAGGGGAAACCAATACAGGAGTGGACCTGTAATTCTCCTTCATGATTGGGGATCAAACCGTCATAGGGATCAGCTAACTGACTATCGGCAGGAAAGCGCACAATATCACCGGCTCTTGCGATTGCTTCTAAACGCGGGTGTTCTTCAATACTAAATCGCCGCCCGAGGACCTCCTCGGCTAATCCATCCATGGCCAAAGGAGAGAACTGCTGTTCTTTGAAAACTAAGAGCGCGGACGCATCACAATTAAATAATTTACGAATAGTGGTCAACAGGCGCCTAAAACGATCCGCACTGGAGACGCCTAGGGTGAGATCAAGTGCCAGTTGGGTCAGTTCATCATGTGCATTTTTCATTTTATTAATTTTTCCAGTGCAAGGGGTTGTGGCGGTGTCTTTTTGACAATTGTATTGTTAAATTGACTTTACTTGATAACTGTCAATATGACAAGTATAAATGTCTTGTAAAACATAAATACTTTAATAACAATCACTTACGTTTTTGGCATGGTAAATGCTATATCTTATATATAAAGCAACTTATGTTAATCAAAATACAAGGTATTATTATGACAATTCATGTTAAAAACAATATTCACTGGGTAGGTCAACGCGATTGGGAAGTTCAGGAGTTTCACGGTACTGAGTATAAAGTAACCAAGGGAACAAGTTATAACAGTTATTTAATTCGTGAAGAAAAAATCGTCTTAGTTGATACCGTTGCAGAGAGTTTTAGTCTGCAATTTATACAGAATTTAGAAATGGAAATCGATCTTAACGACATCGATTATATTGTCACCAATCACGCTGAAGAAGATCATTCCGGCGCATTAGCAGCATTAATGGCTAAAATCCCGAATACTCCAATATATTGTACTGAAAATGCCATTGATTCTATCGTGGGGATCCATCACCATCCCGAATGGAAATTCCGGACCGTAAAAACCGGTGATAGTTTAGACCTCGGTAATGGCAAACAACTTGTCTTTATTGAAACACCAATGCTGCATTGGCCCGATAGTATGATGACTTATATGACCGGCGATGCGGTATTATTCAGTAATGATGCCTTTGGTCAACATTATTGTGATGAGCATCTGTTTAATGATGAAGTTGATCAGAATGAACTGATGGATCAATGTCAGCGTTATTACGCCAATATATTAACGCCCTTTAGTCCTCTAGTGACAGCAAAAATAAAAGAGGTGCTTAGCTTTAATCTGCCCGTTGATATGATTGCCACGGCGCACGGTGTTGTTTGGCGAGATAATCCGACCCAAATCATTCATAAATATTTAGAGTGGGCCGATGCTTATCAGGAAGATCGTATTACTATTTTCTATGACTCTATGTCTAATAATACGCGCATGATGGCCGATGCTATTGCTCAGGGTATTCATGATATTGACCCCGCAGTAGCGGTTAAAGTCTTTAACGTTGCACGTCAAGATAAGAATGACATAATAACCAGTGCATTCCGCTCAAAAGGGATATTAGTCGGCTCTTCCACCATGAATAATGTCATGATGCCTAAGGTGGCGGGTATGTTGGAAGAGATCAGCGGTCTGCGCTTTAAAAATAAAAAAGCGGCTGCATTTGGCAGTTATGGTTGGAATGGCGGAGCGGTTGACCGAATTCATACGCGTTTGATGGATGCCGGTTTTGACACGTCGATTTCTCTGAAAACTAAATGGCGGCCCGATGGTAAAGCGATGCTTGAATGCCGTGAACATGGCCGTATTATTGCTAAAAACTGGGCACTGCATCCTTTAGATAACATGGAACCCCTGGTGATAAAACCCTTAGAAGCGCAATCAGCCCCTGCTGCCGTCACAACGGCAACTACCGAGCAATCGCAGAATGTTGCGCCTGCCGAAAATATTCAAGCAGTTGCGCCCATGGCAAATGAAAAATCAACGCCCGCAGATGCGCAGCAAAAAATGTTATGTACCGTGTGTAACTGGGTATACGATCCCGCTATTGGTGAACCCAATCAGGGTGTCGAGCCAAATACTGCCTGGGCTGATGTACCGGAGTATTTCCTCTGTCCTGAATGTGCAATGGGGAAAGACGTATTTGAACCCATTAAAGCGGTAAAAGCATCATGAACGCGCCAATCTTTATTATCGGCAGTGGTTTTGCCGCTTATCAGCTTATTAAAACCATACGCCGCACTGACCAGCAGCAGGAAATTCATGTTTTTACCCATGATCAGGGACACGATTATAATAAACCCGATCTCAGCCATGCATTTTCGAAACAGCAGTCCTGCGCTGACTTGATCCGCATGAGCGGAGAAGAATTTGCCAAGGAGTATCAAGTCTCTCTGCATGCGTTTACCGCTGTATCGGCAATAAACCCTCAACAGCAAACTATTTCTGTCGATGGTGAAAGCTTACATTATTCAAAACTGGTACTGGCAACCGGTGCCAGGGCCATTATTCCCAGTATGCAGGGGGATGCGGTTGACCAGGTACTGACACTCAATGGTCTGCGGGAGTTCGAAGCTTCGCAATTGAAAATTCAACAGGCTAAGTCAGTACTGGTTATTGGTGGCGGTTTGATTGGTACCGAGCTGGCAATGGATTTAGACAGTAGTGGGAAAAAGGTCATTATTGCCGATCCCTGTACGTCGCTGATGTCAGCAATGCTGCCGGAATTTATTGCACTGCAGCTGCAAAAAAGTCTGCTTAAATCGGGAAGCGTACTTGCTCTGGGGGATACGGTTAAATCCTTAACTAAATCAGAGTTAGGCATTAATGTCCTATTAAATTCGGGACAACAATATCAGGTAGATTGTGTTATTTCTGCCGCCGGACTGCGGCCTAATATTGCGCTGGCCAAACAGGCTGAGCTGCAGACTAATAAAGGAATAGTGGTCAATCTGCAGCTGCAGACGTCGGAGAAAAACATTTATGCGTTAGGGGACTGCGCCGAAATTAACGGTAAAGTAATGGCTTATCTGCAGCCTATTCTGCTCAGTGCAAATGCTCTGGCAAAAACGTTATTAGCGCAGCAAACTACATTAAAACTGCCGGCCATGCTGATCAAAGTTAAAACACCTAAATTGCCGATGCAGATGGCAGGACAGACGGTGGTTGGTGTTGATAGTTGGCAAATTGATATCGATGCCGAGGGTTGCTCTGTTAAATCCTATGACAGTGATAAAAAGTTAATTGGTTTTATTGTGACTGAGCAACATATGAGCAAAGCTTTCCCGATGATGCGCGAATTACCCGCCAGCTTATAACGGAAAAGGAGACAGTGAATGCATGAACTACCTGATGGTTTAATTAAAGGCACAGTCACAGATCGCATTGACTGGACTGACACTGTGTTCAGTCTCAGGGTGAATGCGCCTATTAATGATTATGTTGCGGGGCAATTTACTAAATTGGCACTGCAGAATGAAGCCGGTGAGTGGATTCGCCGTGCTTATTCACTAGTGAACAGTCCAAACCATAAAAACGGTCGCCAGGAAATGGAGTTTTTGCTTATTACCGATCCCGATGGCGAATTAAGCCCGCGCTTAAATGCGTTAAACAGAGATGATCCCATTTATGTGGGTCGAATGGCTAGCGGCTTTATGACCCTGAATGAAATACCTGATTCGATGACCGACCTATGGTTACTGTCGACAGGCACCGCAATTGGCCCGTTCCTGGCGATTTTAGATGAGCTGCAGACACAATCAAGATTCACTAATATCGTCCTGGTGCATGCGGTCAGAAGAGCAGACGAATTAGTCTATCAAAGCAAAATACAGGCATTAAAAGAGCGTTATCAGGGCAAGTTACGTTATGTTCCTGTGCTATCAAGGGAGTCCTGTGCTGGGGTATTAAAGGGCAGAATACCGCAATTATTACAATCTGGTGAGCTACTTAGAAAAGCACAGATAAAATTGACGGCGGAGAACAGTTTTTTCTATCTCTGCGGTAATCCGAGCATGGTGCGCGATACCAGTGAGGCGTTAGTGAATATGGGTTACCGTAAGCACCTGCGCAGAAAGTCCGGTCACTTCAGTTCAGAAAATTATTGGTAAAAATTTATCGTTAATACAACTATATTATTAATTTAAGGAGTTACTTATGAGTCATTTACGTATTCCAGCTAACTGGGAAATTCAACGTTCAACCCCGTTCTTTACTAAAGATAATGTCCCTGCTGCATTGCTGTCTCACCATAATACGGCTGCAGATGTCTTTGGCCAGCTATGCGTCATGGAAGGGGTGGTCACCTATTACGGTTTTGCAGATGCGAAGGCTACTGTGCCGGAAATAAAAGTAGTGATTAAGGCCGGACAGTTTGCAACCAGTCCGCCACAATATTGGCATCGTGTTGAAATGAGTGACGATGCGCAGTTTAATCTCAATTTCTGGGCGGCTAAGGACCTGCGCGATAAACCTATGTTCAATGCCAAAAAATAAGCTTATTGGTTTTTACTAAAGCTGGTTATTATGTTTTACCAGAAAATCTAACAGCTGTTCACTGCTTAAGGGTTTTGAAAACAGATAACC
This sequence comes from Psychromonas sp., assembly GCF_047632955.1. Classification (GTDB taxonomy): domain Bacteria; phylum Pseudomonadota; class Gammaproteobacteria; order Enterobacterales; family Psychromonadaceae; genus Psychromonas. The sequence continues at coordinate 81,022 of NZ_JBLIED010000006.1, forward strand.
CTGTCCAAAATCACATCCCGCGGCTGTTAATAAGTCTCTTTGTGATTTTGTTTCAATGCCCTCGGCAATCACCTTTATGCCCAATCGATGAGCCATAATAATGATTGCTTCACACATGGTCAGCGCTTCATTACCTTCGCTAATATTCATCACAAATGTTTGGTCAATTTTCACATAATGGCTGTTGAGCTCCTGTAAATAGGATAAAGAGGAGTAACCCGTACCAAAATCATCAAGGGCTAACTGCATACCCACGCCTTTTAAGGTTGATAACCGCGTCTGCGTGAATTGACCGGCATGCATTTTTAACCCTTCGGTTATTTCTATCAATAAGGCACTGCCGCTTACGTTGACATTGAACAGTTGGGTGGGCCAATTTTCCATCTCACTTTCAGGAGAAGAAAACTGTACGGGCGAAATATTAAGCGCAATTTGAAAATCTTTATTAACAGTTTGTCTAAGTAACTTCACCTGTTCTAATGCGGTGCTGAATATCCATTTACCTAACGGATTGATCAACCGGGTTTCTTCAGCAAGGGGGATAAAGTCAACGGGTTTTATGGTGCCTTTAGTTGGGTGTAACCAGCGGATTAATGCTTCTGCTTTCTCTATTTTACCCGTTTGTAAATCAATAATAGGCTGGTAAAAAAGTGTAAATTGTTGCTTTTCAATTGCGTCGTGTAAGTTTTTGATTAAATCAGTACGCAAAAGGGCTGCCGCCTGCATTGCCGGCGTGAAAAAATAATAACGGTTACGGCCCTGCGTTTTGGCGGTATACATTGCTTGATCCGCAGATTTTAATAGATCTTTGAGACAGAGGTTATCGTGTGGATACAAAGCAATGCCGATGCTGGCCGTTACTTGAATACTGTTATGCTCCAGATGGTAAACCTGAGCTAAAGATTCAAGTATATTACGGGTGATAAGATTGACGTCGGAGAGATCCTTTATATCACTCAATAACACCACAAACTCATCCCCCCCCAAGCGCGCCACGGTATCGACCTTCCTGACCGCGGAGGTCAGACGCCGGGCAACTTCAATTAACAGCTCGTCTCCGATCGCATGACCCAAAGCATCATTGACCTCTTTAAAGAGATCGATATCCAGTAACAGCATTGCTAACATGCTATTACGCCGATCAGATCGTGCAATCTCTTTTTCTATTCGGTCTTTTAATATGGCTCTGTTTGGTAAGCGGGTGAGGGGATCAAAATTGGCCTGCTGCCAAATAAGTTTATGCGCTTCTTTACTCGCGGTAATATCCGTGAAAATTGCCACATAATGATCCACGCCTGCGGTTTCGTTATAAACAGTATCTATGGTTAATAACTGGCTAAACAGTTGACCATTTTTGCGCCTATTTTCAATTTCTCCCTGCCAGTGGCCAGTGGTCTTTATTTGTTCCCACATTTCTCTGTAAAGATTTTTATTATGACCACCTGAACACAATTTTGAGAAACTCTGCCCGATAATTTCTTCCTGTGAATATTGGGTCAACCGAGAAAATGCCTGATTAGTATCTAAAATGAACCCGTTTGCATCAGTTATCGCCATGCCTTCACTGCTATTTATATATACCGATGCCGCTAGCTGAGTCGCTTGTTCATTATTTTTGCGCAGTGTTATATCGTTTAGTTTGATTTCATTTGCAGCTTCATTTGCAAATAACCGGGATTTTAGTGTAGTTGTAAAAATAATAGCCACCTTATTTTTATAAATCCTCATTGATTATTGAGGATGAGAGCCCATAAACTATTTTTTATTTTGAAAAATTACGCATAAAACATGAAGCATTTCTATTTTATTAATAATAGGCTTAATTCTGGTAATTGCTTATAGGATCTGCTCTGTTTTAACAATCTTATTGATAAAATATCTGACCTCAAATAGATTGTATTTTGATAAGCGAAGTACTTGTTGATGATTCTAATTTAGCAGATGGCAAGTTCATTATTTTTCTGTCAGGCAAACGGAGTTAGGGAAGTTATTTTAATGCTTTAATTCAAAAAATCATTTATCATAAGAGGATCAAAAACTTATCAGCTTTTTAGCTCAATAATTGGCATTTAAGTAAGTGGGAATTAAGTCATTGGTACGATGGTTTTAACTATTCTGGCTGAGCAAATGGTTTGAATAATAAGATGTTAGTAGTAAGCAAGGAAGCCCGGATTAATTTTAACCTGATAAGAGGTTTAAATTAATGTGATTGATATGATATCGCGTTTAATTATTATAATGGCACTATTTGGATATTCTATGAAGAAAAGTTTAACTTATCAACAATTAGAAGCTCGAGTTGAGTTATTGGAAAAAAACCTTACGGAGTCCAAATCTTTAATAAAAGAATCAGTAAAAGATGCTCATTTTTTGCACACCTTGGCTAATGCTATTCCTATTCCGATGTTTTTTAAAGATACGCAGGGCATCTACAGAAGTTGTAATGACAGCTTTGCAGAGGTCATTTTCGGTGTCAGCAAAGACAAAATAATGAACAAAACACTGTTTGATTTAGGACAATACATACCCGCTGTATCGGCTCAGATATATCACGCTAAAGATCAATATTTACTTGAAAACCCGGGTAAGCTGGTGTTTCAATCATCGGTAAATTGTGCCGATGGTTTAGTGCGAATTTATCTGTTTCACAAAGCCTCGGTGAATAATCTGCAACAAGATGTGATAGGCACAGTAGGGGTGATGCTTGATGTGACTGAATTAGAAAATCAGAAGCAGGCATTACAAGAAAAAACGCAACAATTAGAAGAGCATTCGGTTACCGATCCATTAACCGGATTGTATAACAGGCGAAAATTTAACGATATATTTGCAACCAGCTTAAGCATTGCAAAGCGGCAAACACGGTTATTAAATTTTGCCATTATTGATGTTGATAATTTCAAAAATTATAATGATAATTATGGCCATTTGGCGGGTGATAATGCCCTGATTTTATTATCTCGTTTTCTGGAAAAATGTTTATTGCGTGCCGATGATTATATCTTCAGATTAGGTGGAGAAGAGTTCGGTTTGTTGTTTTACAGCAATGATGAGGTGAACGGTCGGGAATTTGCCGATCATATTCGTCAGGGCGTAGAAAATTTAGCGATTGAGCATGTGCAAAATGAAAACTATCAATTTTTAACGATTTCGCTCGGCATAGTGACTATTAAACATAACAGTAAAAGTATGTTAACGATTTATGAGCAGGCAGATAATTTAATGTACCAGGCTAAAAACAGCGGCAGAAATAAAATCTTAAGCCTGGTTATTTAGCCCTCTTTCGAGTACGCGTATTTTCTTTTGTAGCTTTTCATCGCTCGATATATAGTTTATCAGTGGCGGGCGGTTAAGAATCGGTCTACTTTACGACCCGGCAACAGGCAAACGCAGTAATACCTCAACCCCCAAGCCATCCGCTCTGTTTTTGATTATTATTTCCCCTCGATGAAACTCTGCAATCATTTTTACTATAAATAAGCCTAACCCCAGATGGGTTTTATCCTGCGATTTTTTGGTGCGTACAGAAACCATTGAGTTTAACAGTTGATCGGTCATATTGTCCGGTAATAGCGGACCTCGGTTACTGACCAGCAGACAAGCAAAACCTCCTTCTTTTTTGAGTGTTATTTCAATGGCATTTTCGGTGTCGCTAAACTCCATCGCATTGGTGATTAATTTATCAAACAGCTGCACAATAAAATCAGGGTCAGCAACAATCTGCAGGGTTTGCTGAGGTTGTGATAATTGAAACTGAAAGGCCGGGTAGGTCATTTGATAACCCTGCACGCAGCCATTAACCAGATCATTAAATATAACCTGCTGTTGTTCCGCATGCTGCAGACTTTGCTCAATGCGTGTTGCTTCACTCATACTGGTTAAAATACGATTAAGGCGTTTAATACCCTGCTGTGAGCGCTTAATATATTTTTTGTTGTCTTCATTTTGTGGTAATAAAGCAAGATTTTCTAATGAGGAACGTACGATCGCAACCGGGGTGTGCAATTCATGGGATAAACGCGGTGCAAGCTGCTCTAAATAATGATGATATTGGCCGAGACGGTTAACCATTTCTGCCAAACCCCGGGATAAGTCACCAATTTCATCCGTTGAACACGATGCTGAAAAGGGGGTTGAAATACGCCCTTGTGAATCAATAGCGTTATCTGCCTGATTGCGTAATGTTCGAATACGGCGCGCGATATTCGAGGCAAATATAAACAGTACTAAGACGCCAATAAAAATGATACTGATCAGCATATTAAAGAGTTTCTCAAAGGCTTTATTACGCAGTGCCAGAATACCGTTGGTAGTCTCTTCGGCAACCACAACTCCCATCACCTGATTACCGACCAGAACCGGATAAGCGGCTGATAAAATCATCGCTTTTTTGTCTTTACTGACCCGCCAGCTTGATTGTAACTGACCGGTTAAGGCCTGCTCAATAAACTGACTGTTTAAACGCGTTGCATCTTTTAAGTCATCGATGAAGGCGCCGTCGGGCGGGGATAGAATAAGTGCGTAGAGAGGGGTAAGTAACTTGGATAGCCATCTGCTCCACTGAGACTCCGGTGGTGCCTGAAGCGAGGCCCAGGCACCATCAGCCTGAAGTATATCGCCGCTTTCAGCGATCACCCGTTGATGGCGATCAACCACCCAGATTTTTGATTTTGTATGGCTCATTCCTTTTAATATGCGTTTAATTTCTGGCGAAGGGACTAATACCGTGCCCAGCTCGGCTAAATCGTCGGTATTTGATGTTGAGATAATGTTGTCCACTCGGTGTGTGTTGGGATTGGATACATTATGCAGCGCAAAGCCTAATTTATTACCCAGCATGTCCAGTGGCAAACGCAATTCGATGGTGTAACCGGAAGCGCTTAATTTCCAAAATCCCTGAATGCGCTTTTCGCGTGGTAACTGCTTAATATCAGCGCCTAAGCCGGGCATCAGATACGCGTTAAACCAGCCGCTTTTGTAGACCGAGACAATATAACGCTGTAGCAGACCTTGAGGACTGGACAGCGCAATGATCAGATGATCGTTTTGATCCAACCGAGGCGCATGAATGTCTCTAAAAACGGGTTTTTTATCAATTACTTGCAAATAAGCGTATAAATAGCCGTTACGTTTACCCAATTGATGGGTAAAGGAGATCGGGTTTTTAGTGTTTTTATCGGTTTGGAAACGGACCTGTTTCTGCCCGTAAAAAAGACTCTGCTGCTGACCTCCCTGCCAATCATTTAACAAACCGTCAATATTGATAGCCTGTTCAAGCTGATAGGCATATAAATCTTTACCGGCATCAAGCTCATTCACGAAACTGGCTTGTGCATTAAACAGCTCGGGCCGCTCATGCAGGGCGGTTGCCACGGCTTGGGTTGTGCCAATCAGGGTCTGCTCCTGCCCCTGGCGCAGAAAATTTTCCATTTCCTGCAAATATTGATAACCAAACCAGGGTAAGATCAATAGTGAGCTGGATAACAGAATGATTTTGGTGCGTAATCCGAGTATCAGCTTTTTCACGCGTTTGCTTCTGCGGAAATATCCCAACGATAACCCATGCCGTAGAGCGCGGTGATCTCATTAAAATTTGCATCCAAGCAGAGGAACTTTTTGCGAATTCGCTTGATATGGGAGGTGATGGTATTGTCGTCAACAACCATTCTTGCATCCTGCATCAATTGTTGCCTGTTACGCACTATTCCTGGCCGATTTGCCAACGCATGAACAATCCAAAATTCCGTGACCGTAAAATCCAGACTTTGTCCTGTCCAGCAGATCTGCATTTTATCGTTATCAATGGATAATAAACCACGCGTTAATATGCGCTTCTGGTCCGTGGGTTTTTGCTGTAAATCAATGCGCCGAAATAGCGCACTGATCCGCACCATTAAATGCTCCAATCCAATATCCTTGCTTAAATAATCATCGGCTCCCATTCGCAAACCGGAAATAGTATCAAAATCATTATCGCGTGCGGTTAAAAAAATGATAGGCACGCTTTGTGAAAGCTGACGTAATGCCTGACAAAGTGTAAATCCTCCCTCATATTCATTGCCCAAGCCAATATCAATAATGGCTAAATCCGGTAAACGGATCTCAAAGGCGGCAATAGCCGTCAGTCGATTCGCATAGGTATCCACCTGATAACCTTGTTTATTCATTAAATCTGCATAATTTTCTCTGATTGATTTTTCATCTTCGACAATCGCAATTCGTTTCATATTTATATCTTGCTGAGCAGCTGAAGGAAAACTCAGTATATATGAAAAATGCTCAGGCAAAAGGGCGGGGCAGCGATTGCCATTTTTTGAACATCATTGATCATCCTTTTGCCTTTTTTTAAACCTTAAAAGGACATAACACTCTGCTTAAATAAGAGCATCAAAAAAAGTGAAGAAAGTAATTTATTAACAAACGAGAGGATAAAAGAGAATGAACACGACTAAGAAATCAATTTCACAAAAATCCACCATCAGTATTGTGATCATATCGGTCATTACCGGCGGGATAATTGCATTACAGGATCATTTTAATAAGGGCTATCTGGCAGAGCAAAGTCACACTTACCGAATCCATGACCCGATTCCGCTTGCTCCGTTAAAAACCATTCCCTTAGCCGCGCCAGTGTCTGCTCCGTCCAGGCTTATGCATGATGACATTCAACTGCTAAGCCAAGAGAGGATTTTATTTGACCTTGCGTCAGCTCAAATAAAACCTGCCTATTTTAGCGCCTTAAGCGTTACCGCGCAGCGCATAAAAATGGCCGCAAAGTCTAAACAGAGTATCTGGCAAATTGTCGGGCACGCGGATCAAAGCGGCTCGGCTGAATTTAATCTCCAACTTGCTGCGCAACGCGCTCAGGCTGTCGCGGATTTCTTGCTGGATAAGGGCGTGCAGGCAGCGCAATTATCGGTTCTTTCCCTAGGTGAAAGCGCGCCTTTAAAATTTACTCAAACCCGCGCCAGCAACCGCCGTGTTGAAGTTCACCCTTATCAAGCACAAGTGGCGGCATTAGCAAAACAGTTAAGCCGATCAATAACCCCCGCTGAGCGCCATCCGCTAAACCTTGAACAGTTACAGCAGCCGTTATCGGAACAGGCGTTGACAGCTGCTACGAATCTTTCGTTTGAACAAAATCCGTTCCTTACTATGAGATCTGCGGTCATTAATTTTTAATTTTAATCAGAAAATAAAGGACGCTTTATGAGACATTTCAAACCACCAGAGACATGCCACAAATATTTCACCGGACAGCGCCTTAGAATGCTTTTATTGCTCTTTATGGTATTACTGTCCAGTCAGTTGTCGGGTAATGAACTGCCTGCGCATGGGCAGGAACTGCAGATTATCATCCATTCCAGAACTTTGCCTGCCGCTGAGCAAAATAGATCTTTGCAAACTTCACAAACTCTGCAAAGCCGTGCTAATCAATCGGCGCTGCTAGGGGGAAATACTATGGCCTTGGCGGAAGCCAGTTTTGGCCGTGATTTAAACTCCAAAATAGGATTTTGGTTGCTGCTTGTTGCTGCGACATTTTGGATTATTGAGCGTCATTTTATTCATCTTAAAAGAGCTAATCCGTGGCAGGGAGGAGTAAATGAGATATATAAAAGCTAGCCAAAAAAACAGCAGCAGAAGGCTCAGCCTTTACCATAAAGTACTGTTGATGATTACTCTGATTGCCATCTGTTTTTTTGCTCCGGGTATCTATCAACAGGGTAAAGCGATGCTTGCGCAGCGCTTACTGAGCATTGCCTGGGTCTCTCAACTGGAGGATGGGAAACCCCATAAACCCTGGCCATGGGCAGACAGCGGCCCTATCGCGGAGCTAAGTATTGCCGGGCAAGCCCCTTTAATGGTGCTCAAAGGTGCGAGCGCGAATCATTTGACCCTTGCACCTGCGTGGATGGTGTCAAGTAGCGCTTTTGGGCAAGCCGGCAACAGTGTAGTTGTGGCACATAATGATAGCTATTTTAAGCAGCTTAAGGAGGTGCAGTTAAACAGCTTGTTAACGCTGCATAGCTATCCAAATTTACCATATAACTATCAGGTGATGGTCACAAAAAGGGTCAATGAAAAAAAGTTGTCAGTATTGGCTGTAAACGATCAGGAGATACTAACCTTGACCACCTGTTATCCCTTTACCAGCCGTCTTATCAACCGTGGGTTATGTTATGTGGTGATTGCAAAAAGAATTAAACAGCCTTCTGCTGATATTAATTTAGCATGGTTAAATAAACAATTTAAAAATTAAACTGTTATTGCCCTGTAGGCGCAATAACAGGCGATCTGATTTATTTTTTACACTATTTCAATACTATAACAATACTATAACAAGACTATTTGTATGCTAAGGGCGCTGACTGGCAACCTCTTCCAGCACGCTGCCTCGCGCATTACTGGGCGGGGTAACAGACATTAAGGTCGCAAGTGTTGCGGCGATATCCACGGGATGAACGCGGCGGTCAATACGCTGCGCTTTTAAGTTTGCGCCCGCAAATAAAATCGGCACATAGGTATCATAAGACCAGGGCGAGCCGTTCATTACCGCATCCTCGTTTGTTTCTTGTAATAACCAATAGGGCGCTTGTGCGATATAAATATCACCGGCGCGCTGTGCATGAAAATTGCGTTTAATTTGCTGAGCAATCGGGTTATCCGTTAATGCGGGTAAACCGCTTTTAGCCACTGAAAATCCGATCCCCTCGAGATCATTTAAAGCCTTGGCAATGTGCGTTGCGACATTTTTAAGGGTCAGCTTGGTAAGTTTTATTTTAGTCTCATCCAGATAGATAAACGGGCGGATAAAAGCTTTAACAACACCCTCAATACCAAACTCTTTTTTGCCGATGGCATTGGCTGCTGCAGAAATTTCGTCACTGCTGATTTGCCCCGCAGGAAAACCCAACTCGGTAATGTACTCGGCGGCCTCGGGCATGCCATGATCCGCGGATAATACAATCAAAGTATTTTCCAGACCAATCTGCTTATCAATAAATTGTAATAAGTCCGCGAGGGTTTTATCCAGATGTGCAATGATATCTTCACTTTCTAAGCTTGAAGGGCCAAACAGATGATTGCTGGTATCTAAACTTGAAAAACTGACCGACAAATAATCTGTGGGTATTCTTGAGCCTAAGGTTTCATTGGCAATTAACGCTTTGGCAAAGTCCGCCACTAATTCATCTCCCGCCGGGCCGGCCGTTAACAAGGTGCTAAAAAGCGGCTTGTCTAAATCCCCGTAGGGATGTGGAAATGTTCTGCTAAACCCATTTAAATCAACTTCATAGGGACGGTCATCTTGCTCGGAAAAGAGATACTGCTCTCTGTTATTACTCAGTTCCCAGCTTGTCTGGGCATAACGGTTTGGCAATTTTTGAGCATTCCATTGGGAAACCCACTCAGGGTAGCTATCATAATAATAAGTGGAAGAAACCATGTTAGCGGTCGCGCCTGAAAACCAAAATGCTTTGCCCATATGCCCGGACATCAAAATGGCAGCATAATCTTTAGCTGATACAGCAAACACTCGGGATCGACCCGCTGTATTTATAAAGAGCTGATCAGAAAAGGTCGTCGCAAGCATCGCTTTTGGAGAGCGGCCGCTAATGCGCTCTTGACTGACAGCTTGGTTATCGGGCAATAAATCCGTGACGGCTAAAAGCGGGGAGTTAATATCTTCAACATTATTAACTTGTTTGCCGCTATCGGGATCTAACCAGATATTGCCAATCATGCCGTGATCGGCCGGATAAGATCCGCTCGCCAGCGTTGCATGACCAACCACACTGTCGGTATTTGCATGAGAGTAATGCGCATTTGCATAATAAACCCCATGATCCAATAAATAACGGAAACCGTGAACACCATAATGGTGTTTATAACGGGTCAGTAAATCACCGCGAAATCCGTCCACGGTAATTTGCAGCACCAATTTAATCTGCTCATTAGCATTAGCTGCACTGATCAAAAATAAACTGTTTAGCAACAAAATAAATGCCAATAAGAACAGCCTATTATACTTTTTCATATTATTTTTTCCTAAAGAAGGTCACTGTTGATATCTGCGTATTTTAGCTTAGGTCATCAAAATCATAATGGAAATAAATACAAAAACCGCCACTGCGCAAGCAAATTAAGAAATTGATCTTTAATCCTATCTATTCAAGCTGCTTTGTTGGTTTAAATGGTTAAATATTTTCGCTTACAGGAACGGTGGTTTTTACCTGAAAACACCGTTATTTTGCCGATGCCATTTTGCATACTCATTTCCCGGTAACGGGCGGGATATTATATAACCCTGCGCCAGATCACAGCCGATATTTTTAAGAAAATCATATTTTTGTTTGTCATCTATACCCTCTGCAATGGTCTTAATATGCATTTTATGGGCCATGCTAATCGCCATGTCTACAATAGAAATGGCAGATTTATCAGTCGGCAATCTACCCACAAAGGATTGATCAATTTTAATAAATGAAACCGGGAGTTGGTGCAGATATTGTAATGAGGAATACCCCGTACCAAAATCATCAATTGAAAGTGTAATTTTTGCTTCAGAAAGTTTATTCAGCTCAACAATAGCGCGTTGTGTATCGAGCATCAGGGCGCCCTCGGTGATTTCCAACTCTAATTGCTCACCGCCTAAACCGTGATACTCAAGAAGAAAAAACACAACATTGCTGAAGTCTGACTGTAATAGATTATGTGCCGAAATATTGACCGCAACTGGAATGTTTATGCCAGATTTTTTCCACAATACCATTTGTATCATTGCCTCATTCAACACATAAAAAGTTATCTGGTTGATCAGCGTGCTTTCCTCCGCACGTGGAATAAAGATGCCGGGAGGTATATTGCCTTTTTGCGGGTGGTTCCAGCGCAGTAGAGCCTCTACGCTATGCACCGCACCGGTTGAAATGACTACCTTGGGCTGATAATGAAGGGCAAGCTGCTTGTTGGTCAGTGCATTTTGTAATTCACCCTGCATAATAATATTTTCTCTGCTGGTGGTAGCAATGGCAGGTGTGAAACTGATGTGATCACAGGCTTTATAACATGCTTCCGCCAGAGCACTCTCCGCCTTTTGCAGAGAACGTTCAGGCGGTTCATTACAATCTATGAGGACGGTTGATCCCATTCTTATATCAAGATGGATAGGGATTTCTTCAAACAGGATAGGCTCTCTAAAAACCGTGGAAAGCTCATCAAAAAAATGTTGATCTTCCCAATTAGATGAAAGCCTTACCAACACCCCCAGTTGCGCTGTATTGATACGGAATACAGAGAGTATTTGCGGGGTTTTCTTTTGCAGACGCTTGAGCAATTGTACAATTGCGTTATCAACGATACTAAAACCAAATACGGGTAATAATTCTTTTTCATTTTCAATAGAGATAAGCGCAAAAATATAAGCGTTCGATTGGTCATACAATATTTCTTTTAACTTTTCGAACAATGCAGCCCGGTTAGGTAAACCGGAAAAGGGATCATGATGTGCAAGCCATTTTATATGTCGAAGATAAGATCTGACGCTATCAGTTGTCGCGCCGCAGATAAATCCTATCAGGATAAAAAAACCACAGCGAAAAAGCCAATCAAGCATGGCTTGCGCCTCACCGGTGCTGACCTCAAGCGGCATGAGAGGTCCTAATACCAGCCCGGCAAGCAGCCCAATTAAGACACCGCCTCTTATACCAAATACCATGCCGGCTATTAATATAGGTATGTACATGGTGTGCGCATAAACATATTTACTACCGCCGGTCATATATACCAGTGTATAGACGCCAGTCACGAGAAGCACAATGATAGGCAACATAAGCGGTTCAATACGCCTATGATGCTTTTTTATCCATACATATAATTTTTTATCCATACATATAATTTTTTATCATCCATGCGCTCTTCCTGTATAAACTCACGGTCTGCTAGTTATACTGACACATTGTCACTTAAGTTAATAACATTTATACCCTTTAAATATTTAAAAACAAATAGTTAAAATCAAAAAAGTGGGGGAAAAAAAGCCTAAATGTTGTTTTTTTGATCAACAACAACGGCCCAGGGATAGATGCGCAGCAGCCCGCTGATTTTATTCAGCAAGCTTGATCAGATAGTTAAACACAATAGTATTAGTCATACAAACCAGTATAATGAATAAAATTTTAACTGGATTCGGGATTATTTAAACAATGAAAAAGGCTAGGCGGCGCACTAAGCACACGAGGCACACTAATAAAACCTTAAAACAACGGTTTGTCTCTTATGCTCTGATCGCCTGCTGTGCATTATTTGCTGTCAGTGTATTATTGACCCTGCCTTTACGCTGGTTTAACCCGTTTACAACCGCTTTTATTGTTCAGGAGCCGCTTGAAGAGCAAAAATTGATCCCTTTAAACTGGATCCCTTATGCCGATATTGCCGACAACCTGGCGATTTCTATCGTTGCATCTGAAGATCAGAAATTTCCACATCATTATGGTTTTGATTTTACTGCGCTGTCCAAGGCGTTAAATGAAGACCGAGAGCAAACCCGTGGTGCAAGTACCATTACCCAACAACTGGTGAAAAATATTTATCTGTGGTCCGGACGAAGTTATTTTAGAAAAGGGCTGGAAGCTTATCTTACGGTGCTGATTGAGTGCTTTCTTCCTAAACGCAGAATTCTGGAGATTTATCTTAATGTGGTCGAATTTGCCCCCGGGATTTACGGGATAGGGCGCGCAAGCCGGGAATTGTTTTTCCGCTCGCCCAGTCAAATCAGTGCTCACCAGGCCGCACTTTTAGCGGCGGTCTTACCTAACCCTAAGGGGCTGTCAGCTAAATATCCTTCGCAGTATGTGCTGCAGCGCGCTGCGCAAATCCAGATAGCGGTTAAATCATTAGGGGGACCTGGTTATCTGCGGAACCTCTGATTTGGCTATAAATCCGTTATTGCAGAAAAATAGCCTTTGCTTTGCTTTGATTAGCTTAGCTTTGTTTTGCCTTGCTGAATTTAGCTTAGCCTTGGCCTAAACTATTTTTATAATCCTGATAATCAAAGGAGTTTAACAGCTCAATTTCGCCATCCACACGCTTGTAGTAAATACTGGGCATTTTCAAACCGTTAAACCAATTTAATTTGACCATGGTATAACCGGCAGAATCGAGAATATGTAATTTTTGTCCAATTTGCAGTGCTTCGTCAAATTGTGTCTCACAGAATAGATCGCCCGCTAAACAGGAGCATGATCCTATGATATAGGGAAATTTTCCATCATTAGATGCTTCACCAATCGAGGCCGGTTCATTGTAAATTAGAGTATCTAAACGATGTGCTTCTGTTGCACTGTCGACAATGGCTGTTTTTTTATCATTCTCAACAATATCAATCACGCTAACCACCAGATCCGCGGTGCGGGTAATAATCGCTTCACCGGGCTCTAAATAAAGCTGCAGCTGGTGTTTTTCACTAAAGGCTTTTAACGCCAGACCCAGTTTTTCAATAGGATAATCCGGTGCAGTAAAAAAAATTCCCCCCCCTAAACTCAACCATTTAAGCTGGCTTAGGTATTCTCCAAAGGTCTTTGAAATATGATCCAAAATATCGATAAAAGCATCGGCATCTGTGTTTTCACAGTTCATATGAAACATAAAACCATCAATTTTATCAAGCACAGATAAATCCAGTAAATCCTGTTTGACCCCTAAACGCGAATAGGGGCGGGTTGGATTGGCGAGATCTTGACCGGCAACACTGCGCTCGGGATTAATGCGCAAGCCTAAAGATGCAAAAGGGTCCGCTGCTTCAAAATGGGCATCTAACTGGGTTAATGAATTGAAGATGATTTTGTCCGATAAAGGCGCAACTATATCGATATCTTGTTTAGAATAACCGACGCTGTAGGCATGGGTTTCACCGCCAAAGGTCTGATGGCCTAATTGAACTTCAAAAGGGCCCGAACTGGTGGTGCCGTCTAAATAGGGTTTGATCGTAGCAAAAGTGCCCCAGGTGGAAAAACACTTTAATGCCAGGACTAATTTAGCCCCTGAAATATCTTTAAGCTGTTTGGCTTTTTCAAGATTTTCAATCAGCTTTGTTTCATCGATCATAAAATAAGGGGTGTTTAACTGGTTTTCATTAAAGGGCATAGTGGGGGTCTTTTGGCAGATTAAAATGTAAGGATAAAAATAAAAGCGAAGGTCGAGACCTTCGCTTAAAGTAAGCGGAGTTTAAGCCTCTAACTCTTGTACCTGCCAGGTTAAACCGAGGCGCGGCATAAGATCTAAGAAATCATCCGGATTAAGCTGTTCGACATTATATAAACCGACCTTGTTCCATTTACCCTGAAAATAAAGCAAAGCAGCGGTGATCGCAGGAACGCCTGTGGTATAGGAGATGGCTTGATGCTCAACTTCGATATAAGACTCTTCATGGTCACAGATATTGTAGATAAAGACACTTTTAGGCTGACCGTTTTTCTGCCCGCGTATCCAGGTTCCGATACAGGTTTTACCGGTATAACCGGCTGCAAGGGAAGTAGGATCGGGTAAAATTGCTTTTAATACCTGCAGCGGTTTAACCGTAATACCTTCTGCTGTGGTAATCGGCTCCGGATTTAACAGGCCAATATCACGCATCATATTAAAGTAATTAAGGTAGGTATCAGAGAAACCCATCCAGAATTCGATACGTTTAGCGGGAATATATTGAGCCAAAGAACGCACTTCATCGTGGGCCATTGAATAAACTTTTTGCGGGCCAACCACGGGGAAATCAAATTCCATTACTCGGCTATGGCAGGGAACACTTTTCCACTGCTGATTTTCAAAGTAAAAAGAATCACCTTGAATTTCTAACAAGTTGGTTTCAGGATCGAAGTTGGTGGCAAATTTTTGACCGTGATCACCGGCATTAACGTCCATCACATCAATACTGTCAATTTCATCAAACAGGTGCTTATGCGCATAGGTTGCAAAAACGCTAACCACACCCGGATCAAAACCGGCGCTTAAAATACCGGTAATACCGGCTGCTTTAAAACGTTCGGCAAAGGCCCATTGCGGATCATAGGCTTCAGGCACTTGCTGTCCGGGGCTGCATAAGTCGGTCGCAACCGAAGTATCCAGATAAGCTGTTTTGGTTAAAACACAAGCTTCCATGATAGTGACGTTCACCCAGGGAGGGCCGGCATTGATCAGCAAATCCGGTTTTACTTCATTGATAAGCTTAACCAGTGCATTAAGATCATCGGCATTGACCGTTAGCGCTGTCAATTTTTTAGTGGTGTCTTTAAGGTTGTTACGCCCTTTAATAGAGGTAATAATTTTTTCACATTTAGAAATGGTGCGGGAAGCTAAAGTGATATCACCAAATACATCGTTATGCTGGGCACATTTATGGGCAATAACCCAACCAACGCCACCGGCGCCTATTTGTAATACTGACATTTTAAAGTCCTTGTGGAGTAATCTATGGTTTTCTGTAAGTTAAGTGTTTATTAATTGTTGTGCATGGGTTTGGATTTTTTTAAACAGATCATCAAAATCGTTTAATGTTAAACAGGGGTTTAACAGCGTAAATTTAAGATAAATTTTGCCGTCAACCTTGGTTTCTGCAATCACGGCATCGCCATCGGTTAATAATTGTAAACGTAATCTTTGCTGTAACCGATTAAACTCATTAAGTGATAGCGCACCTTGATATTGGCTGCTTAAGCGAAATAAAACAGTTGATAATAAAGGCTCACAACAGAGCTCAAAATGGCTGTTTTGCTGCACGGATTTTGCCACCGCCTGAGTGAGTTCAACTAACCCATCGTACATTTCGCCCAGAGCCTTAGCACCAACCCCTTTTAAGGTCATAAACATTTTTAGCGCATCAAAACGTTTGGTGGTGGCGATACTTTTATCAACCAGGTTAGGCAGTTCATCACCTTCGCGGTTGAGGTAGTCTGCGTGGTGCAGAAGACTTTTAAAGTTAGTTTTATCTTTGATTAATAAAGCGCCACAACTGATGGTTTGATAGAAGAGTTTATGAAAATCTACACTCACGGAATCTGCTGATTCCATGCCCAGCAGACGGGATTTATGTTTTTGGCTGAGCATTAATGCACCGCCATAGGCGCCATCGATGTGGCACCAGAGCCCCAAATCGTGACTGATTTGTACGATTTTTTGTAAATCATCAATTGCACCGTGATCCGTGGTGCCCGCGGTGGCAACCACCGCCATTGGCAATAAGTCCTGCGCGAGTAAAGCATCGAGGGTATTTTGTAAATCCTCAGTATCCATCTGCCCCTGAACATTGGTTTTAACACAAACCACCGAACGTTCCCCAAGGCCCATTAATGATGCGGATTTTTGAATGGTAAAATGGCTTTTGTTCGAGCAGATAATGCGCAGTTTATTACCGTAATCAGGTAAACCGTCCTGCTGAATATTATGCCCTGAGTGTTTATCTGCAAACCAATCCCGGGCTAATAATAACCCCATCAAATTACTTTGCGTGCCGCCACTGGTGAAAACACCATCGGCTGCATCGCCGAGCGCGTAGGTTTTTACCAGCCAATCAATAATAAACTGCTCGAGGTATGTCGCAGCAGAAGCCTGATCCCATGAGTCCATTGATTGGTTTAATGCCGCAATATAAAATTCAGCGACCACCGACGAGATTAACGGCGGGGTATGAAGATGGGCAATACAATGCGGGTGCTGGACCATGATTGAATTTTTAGCGATCAGGTTATTGGTTTGCTCAATAACCTGCTGCAGCGGTTCAACCTTATCTAAATTGCTGTTATAAATTGCTTCTTTTAACAAATTTGGCGACAAACCGGAATAGGGCTTAGTGCACTGCGCAAACAGTGCATTAATGCTATCAAGGGCCTGTTGGCTTGCTAGCGAAAAGGCTTGGTTGTCGACCCCGGCAACTTGGATAAAGTGCTTTGACCAGGGTGAATTAGCTTGCATCAATGATTTTATCCTGCGTACATAGAATGGCGGCTTTAAGGGTTTCGGCGACAAAGTTAATTTGGGTTTCGCTGATGATTAGAGGTGGTAAAAAGCGTAAAACGGCACCTTTTCGGCCACCTTTTTCAATGATTAAACCACGCTCTAATGCCGCACGCTGAATCAGTGATGTACGCTTAGGATCGCTGACCGGATGACCAAGAGTATCAAATTCACCCGCTTTGACTATTTCAATGCCACACATTAAACCGCGTCCGCGCACTTCTGCAATACAATCTGTTTCGGTTTGAATGTCGCGTAATAAACCGCGCAGCTGCTCACCGCGTTGTTTGGCATTTTCCGTGAGGTTATCACGTTGGATAATTTCCAGTGTTTTTGCACCGCTCGCCATTGCTAACTGGTTGCCGCGGAAAGTACCGGTGTGCTCACCTGAATTCCAGCAATCAAACTTTTTGTTGTATAAAATAATCGACATTGGCATGCCGCCGCCGATTGCTTTGGATAAGATCAGGATATCAGGTTCAATACCGGACTCTTCAAAAGCAAAATTATCTCCGGAACGACCGATACCGCACTGAATTTCATCAAAAATTAACAAAATACCCTGTTCAGTGGTAATGCGGCGCAGTTCCTGTAACCACAAAGCCGGTGCCGGATTAACCCCACCTTCACCCTGAATAGGTTCAACAATAATAGCTGCAGGTTTAGTAATGCCACTTTCATCATCCATTAAAACCGATTCTATATAACGAATACTTTGTTTAACACCTTCCATCCCGCCCATACCAAAGGTACAACGCAAACTGTATGGGAAAGGGAAAAAATGCACATCGGGCATTAATCCGCTACGACGTTTTTTAGCACCGAGGTTACCGGTTAAGGATAACGCACCATTAGTCATACCGTGATAACCACCATGGAAGGAGATCATGGTATTACGTTTAGTATAAAGTTTTGCCAGTTTGATGGATGCTTCCACGGCATCTGCTCCGGAAGGACCACAAAATTGAATGCGCGCATTTTTAGCAAAATTAGCGGGTAAAAACTGCATCACCGTTTTAATGAATTTGTCTTTCGCCGGCGTGGTAATATCCAATGTTTGATAAGGCACACCCTGATTGAGTTGTGCTATCATCACTTGATTGATTTCGGCATGGTTGTATCCAAGGGGCAAAGCACCCGCACCTGCAAGACAATCTAAATAAATCTGGCCTTTGGTATCTTCAATAATAACACCGCGACTATTTTTAATCGCAAGCGGCAAACGACGCGGATATGAACGCACTTCTGATTCATAATGTTCCTGGCTTAAAAGAACATTGTCAGGTGTCAAATTATATAATTCGTTCAATACTGGGATTTCTTGATCGTTTGAGAAAGTTGTTTCAGGCGTCAAATTCAGGACGTTTTGCATAACGGGATCCTTAAATATTTTAAAGTGCTTCATAAAATGGAGCTAAAGTGATTGTACTCACTTTTAGAAAATGAGAGTGATACTTGGGGTTAACCGCTTAAATCACGGTTCAGTTAGGGAGTTTAAATAGGTATGGTATGAAGCGTGATGGGCAGCATAACCAATAAAAAATAGGGCTGTCGCGTGGTTAAGTAAGGTTGATAGATACATTTAATTACGCTCCTATTATTATTTTCAGCTGTACTGAATGTTGTGTTAAAACCCGCAGAAATAGATTTTTTTACGTGTTAGGGCGCGCATTTTATCATCGTTTTTTTTGCTGGCAAGTGTAAAAAACAGAGTATCTAACTTTTTTTTGTTAGATACTGATTTTAATATTAAAATTAAGTGTAAAAATTATATTTTCAGCGGCAAAGTAAAGCATTGCCGGAAAATATTTTGGGATACTCTTCTCACATTTAAAAATGTTATGCTGAGAGTCTGACTTATTTAGCCATTAATTAGTGGTGCGGCTGTTAACTGAAAAAAGATTGCGTTAACATCTTGGAAATAATGAGTATTAATTTTTGTTTTTGAAGGCAATAGATGTGACCAATAATAAACAAGTTTTAGTGATCGATGATGATCAGGCAATACGTGAACTGTTAGCGGAATATTTATCAAAGAATAACTTTGATGTCATTACCGCAGAAGACGGCCGAGAAATGGATGACCAGCTAGCAAACCATCAACCCGATTTAATTATACTGGATATTATGCTACCCGGTGATGACGGTTTTATCCTTTGCCAAAGAATCCGCCAGACGTCCCACGTGCCGATCATTATGTTAACGGCTAACTCTGATGAAATGGACCGCGTTTTAGGCCTGGAAATTGGTGCCGATGATTATATTGCTAAACCCTTCAGCCCCCGCGAGTTACTGGCACGTATTAAAGCCTTATTAAGACGCACACAGTTTTCCACTGAGGAAAATAAAACGTCTGTAAAAGCGCGTTATTTACTGTTTTCAAACTGGAAGCTTGATACTAAACAGCATACTTTAATCGATCAGCATAATGAGGAAATATCATTAACCGGTGCCGATTTTCAATTGCTCAATCTGTTTTTAGAAAACACCAACAGCGCTATTTCAAGAGATCAGATTTGCCAGGCCTTGCATGGCCGGGATGCTTTTGCTAATGAGCGCGGTATTGATGTCCATGTAAGCCGCCTGCGTCAGTGTTTAAAGGATGACGCTAAATCACCCAAAATCATCAAAACGATCCGCGGAGCCGGCTACGTCTTTATTGCCGATGTCAGTGAAAAAAATTAATATTTTCAGCCGTGCAGGTTTAGGGGCTGTTTATCTTTGCGGATTATTTTGCCAACGGTTGGTCAGTTTTTTATACAAGACAGCACTTATGTCCTGTTGTCATCCTACATAAACAGGCCCTATCTATGATGGTTTATTTGCGTTTATTGTTCAGATCATTAGTCTCTCGAATGTTATTGCTGACCATGTTATCGGTTATCGTCGCACAGGCGATGAGCAGTTTTTTTTGGGTAAATCAGTTTGCTGAAAGTGAAGAAAAATCGGTGCTTTTAAATGCTAATAATTTAGCTGAAAATGCCCTAAGCACTATTTCGTTTTTTCAAGACCTACCTCTGCAATACCGTTATTTAGCGCTACAGCAACTTCGAGATTTAGGCGGTAGCCGTTTTTTTGTGTCATTAAATAACGAACTAATCAATATCAAGCCGATCGCCGACAGTGTTTTAAAAAATGATATTATAAAAACCGTTGAGGATGTGCTTCGGCGACGAATTTCAACGCAAAAAAAGTTACAAATAGAATTTTCACATCCCGATGATTTGCATGTATTGAAAAATGATGTTTTATTAAAAGATTTGCCACCTTCCTGGGGCGCCTATTCTTTGATTATTCCTTCCGTTAAACCTCCGGTGTTAGTGATGCAAGTGGAAGTGGCAGAGAATGAATGGCTTTATCTGGCGGCCATTTTACCGCCTCCTTATCTGCTTTCACAAAACTCAATTATATCAACTCAACAGATCATTACGCTGGTATTTACTACCTGCATTTTACTGGTATTCATCTGTTTATTCTTTTTTTGGCAAACCCGCCCCCTTAAGCAGTTAGCCCTTGCCGTTGCTGAAATGAGTATTGATTTATACCAGAAACCCATCGAAGAAGAGGGTGCTTCGGAAATAGTGACTGCAACCCGTGCATTTAATCGCATGCAGCAAAAATTACAACGTTATATACAAGATCGCGAAGTGTTATTTCGATCTATTTCCCATGATCTAAAAACCCCCATTACGCGCTTAAGATTACGTGTGGAATTACTGGATAATGAAAAGCAGATAGTCGCCTTTAATCACGATTTGGACGATCTGGAAATGTTGGTTAAGGGCGCACTACAAACGGTCAAAGATACCGATATTCATGAAAATATCCAATCAGTTGATGTGCTTAAACTATTGGATCAGATCAGCAGTTCACAACCGGATAATATAAAGATTATTGCCGGGGAAATTAAACCTTATCGCGGTAAGTCTCTGGCATTAAAACGCTGCCTTTCTAATTTAATCGATAATGGTGTTAAGTATGGCCACTCAGTAAAGGTTTATCTGACTGACAGTGATGAAAGTCTGCAGTTGTTAATTCAAGATAATGGTCCGGGTATTCCGGCTAAAGAGCTTCAGGACATATTTACACCCTATCGCCGTTTACATGATGATCAGCAGGGTTATGGACTTGGCCTGGGCATTTCACGTAATATTATTCATGCACATAACGGTCAGTTACATCTTATTAATCGCGATGAAGGAGGGTTAGAGGTGATCATCACCTTACCAAGAATTTACAAGTCTAATTTATGATAAAGCGGGATGCTGTATGAAATGTTTAACCTTACTGCTGGCGCTGTTATGTATTGCTAATGTTTATGCGTCTGACATAGAGGTGCTTCACTGGTGGACAGCTAAGGGAGAGACTGAAGCACAAGCCATACTTGAAAAGGCGTTGCTTGAGGAAAATATAAAATGGAATAATTTTGCGATTGTCGGTGAAGGCGGGGAAAGTGCTGTTCGAGTATTGCATATGCGCGCACTTTCGGGGAATCCACCCGATGTCGCACAAATCAAAGGTCCTGATATTGGCGAGTGGACAAGAATTGGCATGCTTGAGGAGATCGGGCAGATTACGGATACCAGCTTGTGGCCACAAATTCTGCCCCAAATCGTTCGCGAGACGGTGACCGTTGACGGCAAATATATGGCCGTCCCGATTAATATTCACCGCGTTAATTGGTTATGGCTTAATAAAGCCATTTTTGATCAATTGTCCCTTCCTGTACCGACAACCTGGGATAGTTTTTTCGATATTGCGGATAAAATAAAGGCGGCGGGTTATATCGCCATCGCACATGGTGGTACCGACTGGCAGGATGCGCTGCTATTTGAATCCATGGCACTGTCTTTATTAGGGGCTGAAAAGTATAAACAAGCCTTTGTTGAGCATGATAAGGCGGTTTTAACTTCACCGGAAATGATCCATGTGTTTGAGCAATTTAAACGCTTACATCAATATACGGATAGTAGTATGCGCGGAAAAGATTGGTATCAGGCGAGCCAGCTTATTAGTAACAATAAGGCCGGTATGCAGTTCATGGGCGACTGGGCAAAGGGCATGTGGAATGCTCAGGGGAAAACAGCGATGGTGGATTACATCTGCGTCGATGTCCCTGAAAGTAAGGGACTTTTTAGTTACAATATCGACAGCTTTGTATTCTTTGAAAAAAACGGGTCAAAAACGCCGCGGGAAATACAACGGGGCTTTGCTGATACCTTGTTAAGCGAGAAATTTCAAGCCGATTTTAATCTTGCCAAGGGTTCAATTCCCGTGAGAAAAGGCATCAATATGGTTAAATTTGATCAATGCTCGCATAAATCTTTCGCCGACTTTAATTCTGGCGAATTGGTCCCTTCTTTTACTCAAAATTTAGCCAGCACCAGCTATCTGCAAAATATTATGATCAAAATAATAAGCAACTATTTTAATAACCCTGCTGCAGATGCAACCAATACGGTCAACTATCTGTCACTGGCAATTAGAGCAATCAAGGAGTAATTTCGAGCACCCCGGAACGCTTTAAAGAAGGCCATAATGCAAGAATGCCCGGACCGCCGACAGCCGACAGCTAACAGCCGATCGATCGAGATTAATTATGTTGGGATAATAGTCTTTTAGGGGTATAATACGCCCCATTTTATTCTTCTATTACACCGTGAGATCCTATATGTTAAGTTATTTTATCCCTACTGCTAAAGGGTTGGCCCCTCTGCTTGAAGTCGAGCTGAAAGAGATGGGTATTGAAAATCCGCAACAGATGAATGGTGGCGTGAAATTCGAGGGCACCTTAGAGCAAGGGTATAAAGTTTGTTTATGGTCTCGTTTTGCCTCAAGAGTATTATTAAAACTCAGTGAATTCAAAGTATTGGATTCAATGGATTTGTATTTAGGCTGCAGCAACATTCCCTGGGAAACGCATTTTGATGTTGATAAAACATTCTCTATCGACTTTTCCGGTACCAACGAGGAAATTCGTAATACCCAGTTTGGTGCGTTGAAAATTAAAGATGCCATTGTGGATCGTTTCCGTAAACACTTTGATGAGCGTCCAAATGTTCAAAAACGCGATGCAGATATTCGTTTTAACGGCCGTTTATGGAAAGACAAAGCAACGATTTATTTAGACCTTTCGGGTTCGCCGCTGCACCTTCGTGGTTACCGTACTATCGCAGGTGAAGCGCCTCTGCGTGAAACCTTAGCGGCCGGTATTATTAAACGCAGTGGTTGGCAGGGTGAGGCATTTTTAGATCCCATGTGTGGTTCAGGTACTCTGGTTATTGAAGCGGCCATGATGGCGTTAAATATCGCACCGGGTTCATTGCGTGAAACCTTTGGTTTTGAAAAATGGAAAAAACACGATCAGGAATGCTGGCAAACCCTTAAAACATCCGCTCAAGTTTATGGCCGTCGCGCGGTTAATCAGTGTGAAACACGTTTTTACGGCTCTGATTTAAGCAAAGATATGATTGAAATAGCGCGCAAAAATGCACAACGGGCAGGGGTTGCTGAAGTCATTGAATTTTCTGTGACCGATGCTAAAAAGGTATTACCACCCGAAGAGTTGGAAACCGGAATGCTGATAACTAACCCTCCCTACGGAGAACGTTTAGGCAGTTTCAGTGATACCATCACACTTTATACTGAGCTTGGTTTTCATTTTAAAGATGCCTTTGCCGGTTGGAATTTATCTATGTTTGCCATGGACACTGAACTATTAAGTTGTTTAGGAATGCGTGCCGGTAAAAGTTTTAAATTCTTTAATGGCCCGATTGAATGTGTGCTTAAGAATTACCGTATTTCACCAAAACGTAGCGCTGAAGTCGTTGAACCTGTCGCGCTAGCGACTCCGGCCAAGACCAATACAAGCAGCCCGGAGCCTATCAACCCCTGGACCATGGGGCAAAATGAAAAAGGCGTTGAAGCCGCCGTCGAGAATGAGTCTGAGCTGATTTTTAAAGAGGTTCAACAAATCAAACCGGCTATTTATGCTGAAGGGTTTGCTAACCGTTTACTTAAAAATCTGAAACAACTGGAAAAATGGGCAAAACGCGAAGGAATTGAATGTTACCGTTTATACGATGCCGATTTGCCTGAATATAACGTTGCCATTGACCGTTATGCTGAATATATCATTATTCAAGAATACCGTGCTCCCAAAGAGATTGAGACACAAAAAGTACGCCGCCGCTTTCTAGATGTTGTCTCAACGGTACGCTACGTATTAAACCTGCCCGATGATAAGCTGGTTATTAAAGTACGTGAGCGTCAGAAAGGGCGTCAGCAATACGAAAAACTCGATACCAAAAAACAGTCATTAGTGGTTCATGAAGGACAGGCTAAACTGCTGGTTAATCTGCAGGATTATTTAGATACCGGGCTGTTTCTAGACCATCGTCCGACTCGTTTGCTGATTGGCAAAATGGCTAAAAATAAAGATTTTTTAAATCTCTTTTGTTATACGGCAACCGCTTCCGTGCATGCGGCATTGGGCGGCGCTAAATCCACCACCAGCGTTGATATGTCTAAAACCTATCTGGCCTGGGGCGAAGATAACTTTGCAGAAAACGGCATTGAAGGTAAACATGAGTTTATCCAGCAGGACTGTATCAAATGGCTGCAGCATGCCCATGACATGTATGATCTTATTTTTATCGATCCGCCGACCTTCTCAAATTCTAAACGTATGAGTGATGTGTTTGACGTGCAGGAGGATCATGTTGCACTGTTAACCTCTGCCAGTGAGCGTTTAAATGCTCAGGGTGAAATTATTTTTTCAAATAATAAACGTGGTTTTAAATTAGACGTTGATGCTGTTAAAGCATTGGGTTTTTACGTGAAAGATATCAGTCAGTCCTCGATACCGGAAGACTTTAAACGTAACAGCAAAATTCATCAGTGCTGGATTCTAACCAAGCATACCCTTTAAGATAACTAATGGCGCAAAAGCATTTGTTATTATATTTTACCGATGGCTGTCATTTATGTGATGATGCACAGCGATTATTGCAGCAGACATCGGTCTCATATTCAAAAGTCGATATTATCGATGACCCGCAGTTAGTGGCGTTATACGGTTACAGTATTCCGGTTATTCAAAGTGAAAACGGCAATACTATTAACTGGCCATTTGATTTGCAGCAGTTAAACGATTTTATCAACCTTCATCTTTAATTAAAAAGAGTAGTTTAGTGGCATTATTAACGTTACACAACGCAGAGCTCGCCTTTGGTGATCACCCATTATTAAATAAATCCAACCTGGTTATTGAACCTAATGAACGTGTTTGTTTGGTTGGGCGTAATGGCGCAGGTAAATCAACCCTATTAAAAGTATTAGACGGTCGTATTCAACTTGAAGATGGCACCTTATTGATCAATACCGATGTTAAAGTTGCACGTCTGGAACAGGATCCACCCACAGCCAGTACCCTGAGTGCCTATGATTTTGTGGCTTCGGGTATGGAAAATGCAGGTGAAATATTAAAAGCATATCATCACCAACTGCATGTTATTGCAGAAGACTGCAGTGAAAAACAGCTAAATAAACTGCAAAGGCTGCAGGAGCAAATCGACCAGTTGGATGCCTGGCAGTTAGACAGTAAAATCAATCAAATATTAGATCGTTTGGCAATCGACCCCGAGTCAACGCTGGATCAGTTATCCGGAGGGTGGTTACGTAAAGTCGCTTTAGCCAAAGCATTGGTGAATGACCCTGACCTATTGCTGCTTGATGAGCCAACCAATCACCTCGACGTCGGTACCATCGAGTGGTTAGAGGAATTTTTGCTCAGTTTTCAGGGCGCGATTATCTTTATCAGCCACGACAGGGAATTTATTCGCCGTTTATCAACCCGTATTATTGATATTGACCGTGGTAATTTAAGCTCCTGGCCAGGCGGTTACGATGAGTATTTAATCGCCAAAGAAGAAGCATTACGCGTTGAAGAAGAGCAGAATTCTGAATTCGATCGTAAATTGGCGATTGAAGAAAAATGGATCCGTCAGGGTATAAAAGCCCGTCGTACCCGTAATGAAGGCCGTGTTCGTGTGCTTAAATCACTGCGTAATGAACGCGCAGATCGTCAAAATGTGATGGGTAAAGCGAAAATTAATATCGATGCCGGCACACGTTCCGGGAAAATTATTTTCGAAGCCGAGCATGTGGCTTACAGTTATGATGAGTTATGTATCGTCCGTGATTTCTCCTGCGCGATTATGCGCGGTGACAAAATTGCATTAGTCGGCCGAAATGGCTGTGGCAAGAGTACCTTGCTTAAATTATTACTGAACCAATTACAGCCCGATGCAGGCGAAATAAAGTGCGGTACTAAGCTTGATGTTGCTTACTTTGACCAATACCGGGGTGAATTAAATCCTGAAAAATCGGTAATGGATAACCTCGCTGAAGGTAAGCAGGAAGTTGAAGTGAATGGTATTAAACGCCATGTATTAGGTTATTTGCAAGATTTCTTGTTCCACCCCGAGCGCGCCAGAACACCGGTAAAAGCATTATCGGGTGGTGAAAAAAATCGTCTGTTACTTGCCAAAATTTTCTTAAAACCCAGTAATTTATTAATTCTCGATGAACCTACCAACGATCTCGATGTCGAAACGCTGGAGTTATTAGAAGAGCTGTTAGCCAATTATAAGGGAACCTTATTATTGGTCAGCCATGACCGTAGTTTTGTTGATAATACCGTCACTAATACCTGGTTCTTTGACGGTAATGGTAATGTACAACAGTTTGTCGGTGGTTATAGTGACGCTATGCGCCATAAAACGCAAAGTGAAGTACCCGCTCAACCTGTGGTTAGCCACGTCAAAGCGCAAGTTAAAAAAGAGAAGGCGCCTGTAAAAGCGGCCGCCAAGAAAAAATTATCCTACAAATTACAACTTGAGCTGGATGGTTTACCGCGTTTACTGGAAGAGCTGGAAGAAAAGGTAGAAAGTTTTCAGGCAACGATCAATACGCCGGAATTTTTTACCAAAGACAAAACAGAAGCAGATGCTTTTTTAGCACAACTTGCGCAGGCCGAAGAGCAGCTTGAAAAAACATTTATGCGTTGGGAAGAGTTAGAAGGACTGCAAAATGGAGAAAACAGTTAAATGAGATATAAACTACCCCTGACCGGATTGGCATTATTACTGTCGGCGAACAGTTGGGCCGGAGACCCTTATTTTAGTACCGAAATAATCAGTGTTACTGCAGACGATGCCAGCTATGGACCGTATCCTTCTGCCATGTCGGACGATGGTACTTTTCTCGGTACCTATTCCATGAAGACCTCCTTATCAAGAGAGATAGACCTTGGTTTGCCGTTCACTTTTAACCGCGCTTGTCAGTATGATGATGCGTTTTGTGAAGTTGAGTTTTCCGGCTCAGAAACCTACGGTGATTTAAGTTATGACAATGCTTCTCAGGCATGGCGTAATGCACAATCCGATGCTGAAGATAGCTCATATGGTACTTATATGATGGGCAATAGTGTCGTTGATGGTTACAGTACGGAAGAGCTGCCCTATGATTTAGGATATTATACAACAGATATCAAAGTGACAGATGTCACGGGAGACAGTGGCGAGAGTCAATTTGTTGTCGGTTATTCTTCGGCACCTTACTCTTCTTATGAACGGGATTTTGTTCGCCGTGCATTTTTCAAATACCAGGGCAGTGATGAGGTTACTTCACTATTACCTGAATTTTATACTGATACTGGTGATGACGATGCTTCTGACGCCAACGGCGGCTTCAGCAGTGCCTATAAGATTAAAGAAGTTACCATTGACAGCGTTACAAAAACCTTAGTAGTGGGTTCCGGCAGTATTTCACTTCCTGAAGATGATGACAGCGATGATGTGCAGGAATATTTCCAGAACTGTTTTTTCAGTGATGAAGATGACGAAACTTCTACTATTAATGAACTAGTGTATTGTCCTGGTTTTGATACTCAGGCCTGGGCTTGGGATGTGACCGATTTAACAGATACAACTCAAGATATCGAGGGTTTTGAACTTGCAAGTGAATGGCTTGATGATAATGATGATAATGACGGTTCCGATGCGACATACAGTGCCAGCGCGCTAGATATAAATGCATCGGGTATTGCTGTCGGCGTTTCCACTTTTGAATATAGCTCTGCAGCGACGGGGGCTCGCCAGCGTGCTATTATTATGACGCCTTATAGCGATGCCGATGGCGATGACTCCTATGATACCGGTGATACTGTTACTTATGATACCGATGGTAATCCTGATTATGGCGCACCGATAGAATTAACCGATGCAGCTCGGGATATTGAAGACGCAAGTGATGAAGGTGATACGATTTACAATACATGGGCTATCGCGATTACAGACACTAATATTGTTATCGGTAACCGTGAATATAACGTTGCAAAATCGGTGAATAAACCCACTGAGTTTTTTATTTATGATATTGATAATGACAGCATTAGTTTTCCATTGGAAGATAAAAAAGTATTAACAACTGAGCAGCGATTGGCTGGTGACAGCAGTGCTAAAACTGGTGCGAATAGCCAAGCCTATGATATTAATGAATCAGGCTTGATTGTCGGTAAGGTTGATGACTATGATCAAACTGATCCCGTCACCGGAGGAAGTCCGCGAATCCAAGCTGCCTTTTTATATGATAATGATTCAGGTGACAGCTGGTACATTAATGATCTTATTTGTAGCGAAGATACTGATGGTGTTGTCACCTCTCCGTACTATAAAATTCGTAGTGCGAGGGTGATTAGCGATATGGATGCCGATGGTCTCTATTATGTATTAGCTGAAGGATGGCAATATAACAACGCTTCAGATTACACCAATGAAACTAATTCAACTGAAATAATGTTGAAATTAACCCGTAATACCGCCGTTAGTTCACCCGACGACAGTCCGAACTGTTGGGATTCAGACTTGATGGATACAGATGATTCCTATGAGCGCTCCGGTGCGGCAAGTTTCTGGTTGTGGATTTTTGCACTGCCGGTATTATTGATTCGCCGCTTTATTAAATAAAAATACGGTTAATTAAATCTGCAAAGCACTTCAGGATATTGAATCCTGAAGTGCTTTTTGCATTAAAAAAGCAGTGTTTATTATCTAAATCTTAACTGTTCTTGATTGATCGCCGCTAACATTTCCCCGGTTGTTTTAATGGTTCGCACCTGTTGCAGAAAAACAGCTGCCTGCG
This sequence comes from Psychromonas sp., assembly GCF_047632955.1. Taxonomy (GTDB): domain Bacteria; phylum Pseudomonadota; class Gammaproteobacteria; order Enterobacterales; family Psychromonadaceae; genus Psychromonas. The sequence goes on from NZ_JBLIED010000006.1 coordinate 110,227, forward strand.
GATGTTGTGATTTTATAAACATTAACCATTGTTTAATGCGGCTGGGTAAATATTTTTCCTGATCGCCGTGGGTTTGGATAAACAGGTATTTTTCCACTATATTCAAAATCTCTGACCAGCTATTAGGGGATTCAATGCCTTTAATCGCCTGCGCCAAGTTGGGTGTTGCAAGAGCTCCCCGGCCGATCATTAACCTTTCACAACCGCTTATCTCCATACAACGCTTGGCATCATCAACAGAGAAAATATCACCATTGGCTGTCACGGGAATAGTAATTGCATCTTTGATTTTAGCTATCCAATGCCAGTGGGCGGGGGGGCGGTAACCTTCCAACTTAGTGCGGGCATGCACGGTAAGTTCATTGGCTCCGGCGGCCTCGATCGCCTGTGCATTTTCAACCGCCAAGGATTTATCTTCATAACCCAGTCGTATTTTGACACTGAGCGTCTGAAATGCGGGCACCGCTTTACGCACCTCACTGACAATTTCATACAGGGTTTGCGGTGATTTAAGTAAAACGGCACCCCCTTTGTTTTTATTAACGGTTTTTGCAGGACAACCAAAATTAAGATCAATACCATCGGAGCCAATGCTGATGGCTTTATGTGCATTCTGTGCTAAACAGTGCGGATTTTGACCTAACAATTGAATGCGTACCGGGGTGCCGGAGGCTGTTTTACTGTCGTTATACAGTTCCGGACTAAGACGGCGGTATACTCTTGCCGGTAGCTGCAAGTCAATGACGCGAATAAATTCGGTAATGCACAGATCATAACCGCCCAGTGCCGTTAATAATTGACGCATATGGTGATCCATTACGCCCTCCATCGGGGCAAGTGTTATGTGCATCTGCTCAGTCTCTTATTGAAAAAGCGGCAGTATACCTGAGTCTGATTATTTATGTGATAAATAAGATATCTCCGCAATACTTAAAACAAAGCGCATCAAATACAAAACTAGATCTTAATTTTTAATGTTGTAGGTCAATTAAAGACAATAAAACAGTCCTAAATTCCCTGTTTTTCACTCACATTGATGAATATATGCCAGCAATGCTTGCACATAGCCAGACAACTAATTACCCTTAGCCTATCGGTTTTTAAAAAGAGTTTACATAATGACATCAGCTGTATTAGAAGAGATAAAAAATAGTATAAAAAGTATTCCAGATTATCCGATTCCGGGTATTATATTTCGTGATGTCACCAGTCTGATTGAAAATGGTCCTGCATTTTCTGCCACCATTAACTTATTAGTCGCACGTTATAAAGATCAAAATATTGCCAAAGTAGTTGGTACCGAAGCGCGCGGTTTTATTTTTGGTGCTCCCTTAGCGGCCGCTATCGGGGCAGGTTTTGTCCCTGTCCGTAAACCGGGCAAGTTACCCCGAACCACGGTTCATGAAGATTATGAACTTGAATATGGCAGTGACACATTGCATATCCACAGCGATGCGATTAAAGAGGGAGAAAGAGTATTATTAGTGGATGACCTTTTAGCAACGGGCGGCACAGCAGAAGCCTCTGTTAAATTAATTCAGCGTTCCGGCGGGGTTGTTATTGAGTCGGTTTTTGTGATTGAACTGCCAGCATTAAAAGGCGCCGCAAAACTGCACGCACTTAATGTTCCGCATTTTTCTCTAGTCGAATTTGAAGGCGAGTAATTTTTGTGAGTTATCAAGTTTTAGCACGAAAATGGCGACCAGGTAATTTTCAGGAAGTTGTCGGCCAGCAACATGTGTTGACCGCTTTATCTAATAGTTTGGCGCAAAATAAATTACACCATGCTTATCTGTTTAGTGGCACCCGCGGTGTTGGTAAAACCACCATTGCCCGCATTTTGGCAAAAAGTCTTAATTGTGAAAAGGGGGTTACGGCAACTCCCTGCGGCACATGTGTCAACTGCCAGGCGATTGACCAGGGGCGTTTTGTTGATCTATTAGAAATAGACGCAGCTTCCCGTACCAAGGTCGATGATACGCGTGAAATGCTTGATAATGTGCAATACAAACCTGCGCAGGGGCGTTATAAAGTTTATCTTATTGACGAAGTACACATGCTTTCCAAGCACAGTTTTAATGCGTTGCTGAAAACATTAGAAGAACCGCCTGAATATGTGAAGTTTTTATTAGCCACCACAGATCCGCAAAAATTACCCATCACGGTATTATCACGCTGCTTACAATTTCACTTAAAAACAATTTTGCCGCAGGAAATTGAAACGCAATTAGCTTATATTCTGGGTCAGGAGCAGGCGACCTTTGAACATGCTGCTCTGACTGTTATTGCCACGGCGGCAGAAGGCAGTATGCGCGATGCCTTAAGCTTGACTGACCAGGCTCTCGCTTTTGGCTCCGGTCATATTGAATACCAGTCCGTATTAAAGATGCTCGGCTCTATTGACAACAACCATCTGCATTATTTACTGCACTTTATTGCTTCCGGAAATGTTCCAAAAGTCTTTCAAAAAATAGAAGAATTTGTGCACCTGGGGGCCGATTTTGCCATGCTACACCAAACCTTAGCCAGTTTGTGTCATGAAATTGCTCTGTTACAGATGCAGCCTAAACAAAATGTAACCCAAAAATCAGCAGTACAATTATTAGCCGAACGTTTAAGCCCTGAAGAGGTACAGCTTTATTATCAAATTGCCGTACAGGGCTATAAAGATTACACCTTTGCACCTAATGGTAAAATTGCTTTTGAGATGACTGTGATGCGTTTGCTGGCCTTTAAACCTGCAAATTATATCAGTTTGGATGAGCAGCAACTTGGTAATCTGAATAAGCCGGCAGTAAGCGACGCGGTAAAAAGTCATATTGCACCACCTTCGCAATCGCTCAAACCCGAAGAAACAGCACAACCTCTTCCTGTTACAGACAATTTGCAGCAACATAGCGGTGCGCCACAAATAGCGCCGCAGACAGAGCCTATACCCGATGCCGTTCAGCCTGCATCTCCCACTATTGAACCAATACAGCAATCACCCGCGCCTTTGGCGCCATCTGAAATTGCAAGGCAGCAAGCGCCGCAGCAGGATCAAGCTGCACCGACAGCTGAAAAAATAGCACCTGCTACGCAGGGTAACTCTCGAAATATGTTGCGCAGTCATAGATTAAAACGGGAAGAGGCAAAAAAGCACCAGGCGACAACCAATGATCAAACAGCCTCAGTTGTCGCATCCGGGGTGGAAAATAAAGAAAATTTAAAAGCTGATAAGCCGCAGATTGCTAAAGAGATGTACAGTGCCAAAGAGATGCACAGTACGCCAGAACTTCAACCGCCAGTGGATTCTCACATTGCGAATACGGATAATAGATTAGCAACAGCGAAAAGTGGTCGAGACGATGGGGAGATGATTCCCCTTGAATCCTATCAACAGGATCAGTTCGCACCACACAGTGACTATCAGGAACAGCCCGATGATGATTTCAGTCAAACTTTCAGTGCTGATTATGCTGAAAGTCGCGCACCGGAAAATGACCTGCACAATAAGACAACTCAAAGTCAGTCTGCTGTTGCTGCAATAGATAAAAGTGGCGCTAGCTTGGCGGATAATATCTTTATTAATGAAGACATCGAACAAGCTGAAATTGATCAAAGCAAATTTGTGGAAGATAAAATAACCGATCCCTGGGCATTAGCTATTCAGAAAATGCAGTTAGTCGGTTTAGTTAAATTATTAGCCAAAAATAGCGTCATGAAAATAGTTGATCAGCAAATTGTATTGACCTTAAAACCTGAACAACAACACTTACTTAATAACAATCAATTATGCACCCAATTAGAAACACAATTAAAAACTCATTTTGGGGCTAAAATGAGTATGTATATAGAAGTTGGCCATGTCACCGGCAAGTTAACCGCCGTTGAGTCGGAACTGGTTATTTATCAAAGCTGTTTGGATAATGCAAAAATAGCGATTAAAGAAGATCAAAACATTCTAACTTTTGTCAGTGAATACGGTGCCAAGGTCTATGAAAATAGCATCATACCGCTATAATCTGATATTATATTTTTACGTTAATCTACCAAAAAGAGAATAGAGATGTTTAATAAAGAAGGCATGGGTGATTTAATGAAAAAAGCCCAAGAGATGCAGGACAATATGAAAAAAGCACAAGCTGAAATTGCCAATACAGAAGTGATTGGTGAATCTGGTGCAGGTTTGGTTAAAATCACACTGCTGGGCAATCACAATGTTCGTAAAGTTGACATTGATGCGAGCCTGATGGAAGACGATAAAGAGATGCTTGAAGATCTTATTGCGGCGGCAATGAATGATGCGGTCCGCCGTGTTGAAGAAGTCAATAAAAGTAAAATGAGCGGTGTGTCGGGTGGTATGGAATTACCGCCTGGTTTTAAAATGCCATTCTAGTTCTTCTTATTAAAAACCACTGATGATTTATCGTTGTAGATGGTGACACAGGGACAAGTCTTTCTGTTGTTCCCTGTACATCTGATCCAGATTAGCGGGCTGATTAAGCCCCTTTATTTTGCCTTTTACGATGTTTCGTTAAAATGACCAAGAGCAGTCTTTGCCTCGATAGCTATAACATCATTCCTGCAACGTTTTTGCATTGCTTTAATAAACTAAATACGCATGTATAAATACATAACCTCAAAATACTGCCGAACACTAGCACAGCTCAAGTGCATCTAAGTTTCTTCTATTTTATAATGATCAAATTACTCACACATAATTCGAGCTATCTCTTTTTTCTTCATTGCCTCAATTTCTGCGAGCAGCTTTTTCTCATTGTATTTGATGAAATACAGGCCCGCTGTTGCACATAAAACAAAACCGACCACGCCACTCAAGCGAATGCCTAAATCATCACCTTGATCCTTTCCTAAAGAGGTTAGCATAGCAAAAACCAATACCCCAAAGGTTTGCCCAAATTTCTGCATTAAGGTTCTTGCAGCAAAATACATTCCTTCTTGTTTGACACCTGTTTTCAGAGCATCGTGTTCGGCAATATCAGCCAATACAGCATTGGGTAAAATACCAACAAAGGCCAATGGTATGGCATAAAAAATAATCAGCAGGTAAGCTTGAGTATCGTTAGGAATTGGCAGATTACCGAGAAAATAATTCATAAGAAAAATGATGCTCATGAATAAAAAAGAGATGACGATAAGAATTTTTTTACCAGTCTTTTTAGCAAGCAGATTGACAATGGGGTAAAACAAAAAAGAGATAACGACCATCAGGGGTAACAACAAAGCCATCATGCTTCCAGGTAATGCAAGTAGTACAGTAATGTAATATAACAAACCGGTCATCATAATGGTTAATCCCATAAAGTAAGAGAAATCAGCCACTACATAATAAATAAAATTTTGATTCTCGAATGTTCGTTTTACAGCTTCCATAAGTGGAACGTCACTAGGAATACTCCTGCAGTACTTTTTCTCATCAATGAAAATGACCGGCACCATCATGCAGAGCATTGCCAGAAAAGCTACAAAAGCGATGGCTATTTGAGTCAATTGTATCGGATCGGATATGCCTAGGAGATCCTTAAAGACTCCAGCAAAGACTGGAACTTGCGAAGCAACGACAATCCCCAATGCATAGGTGATTGAAATCCAAGTGGATAAGTTTAGTTTTTCATTGGAAGTGTGTCCCAATTCCGGTATTAAAGCGAAATAAGGGGTGACATAAACGGTTAAAAACAGATAAAACAATATTTGAGTGAAGAACAACCAAGCCACATTTATCCAACCTGCATCTTGACTGATGGGAATAAAAATTAAAACACAAAATAAAGCCGCAGGAAAAGCGCCGGCTTTTAAAAATGGAATTCTACGACCTTTGTCGCTTTTCCAATTGTCACTTAAATTGGCAATCCAAGGATCTGTAATAGCGTCAAATAAACGACCACTAGCCGCTAATAGGGTTAATGTATTTAATACAACTAAAAAAACCATTTGTGGAATAAATGACTTTAAACCGGAATCGGCAGGTGGAATATAAAAGTAAACCAATTGTAGATTGACAATATTGATCAGTATCGACCAGCCAAGTTGGCCAATCGAATAAGCGAATTGCTTGCTTCCTGGAAGTTTCTCTACTTGGTTCATGTAATCTCGCCCTATTGATTCTGATAATTTTTATATTCAGTATATGAACTCAGGCACGTCCAATGTCGATTCGCTCTTTTCTGTAAACAAACCCTAATCAAACATCCCTGTTTTCTATTGCTGTTATTGTAGCGCGCTAAATTAATGTAAATATGAATCTTGTTCACGTTTTTGCGTATGATCACTTTTTATTAAAAGTTCAACAAGGGACTCAAGTCTGACAGCTAGTACTACGTGACCTCAGTGTAACTCGCTGTCGCTTAAGCAATGACATCAAGCTGCTTTTGTAGCAATCGCCATTGTTTAACGGATTATGAGCGCCGTTTAAATAAAATTTCCGACGGAAAAGGGGGGAATTGTATTGTAAGTTATTGATTTTTATTTTTTGATAAGTACTGGCTGTGGTACTGCTTTAGAGAGGAGTCATAATTTGAGGTACAGATTTATTAGCTGGTCAGGTAAGAGGTTTTAATATGATTATTTCTAATAGGGAATAAACAATGCATATTTCTTGTTAGATGAGATCAAATACCCTGCAATGGAATTAAACCAAAGCCTGTTTTTCGGCTATGTCTTAGATTCAAAGAATAAGTGCATTAAGTAAATTATTTTGTCGATAACCATCAGCTGTTTTTATCCACATCATTCATTGATTTTTACTTTAACAGGACTGCTTGTTAAAAAATGAAAAATATCTATACCACCAATACCACCTTCCTTTACACCCCAGTAAAATCAAAGGCTATAGCCGGTATAGGTGCTTATATACAGGTGAATCACTTACTTTGAACATACCACCTAAAAAATACCGACTGAAAGTCGTCCAATGAATCCGCAGACAACTCATATTATTGTGGGAAAATTTACGTGTTACTTTTTTATGTTGCAAGAGTAGATAACACCTTAGGATGTTCATTCAATTTTTTAATGTATTTGGATCGCTCGGGGAGGCGCGGGTTGATTATCGCTATTTAAAAAATAATATGGTCGGACGAAGGATCAACCCTTAAATTTAGATTAACCAAAATCTACTTAGCTTTTATCATAAGGTTGTTTATCCGGAAAAATTATAAAACCGTTTGGTGGTATGTTGATTGAAGCCGAGGTTGGTAGCTCATCATGGCAATTCCAGTGTGCTTCAATATGACCGTAAATTCCAACTGGAGAATGAGCTTCATTATCATAGGCATCACTATTAAATATTTCTTTCCAAGAACCTGCGCTTGGAAAACCAAGTTTATAATGATACCTGGCGTTTTCATTCAAAGACACTACTACAACAAGGTCTTCGCCGACATTTGCAATCCAGCGTTGAAAAGCAATTAAGCGTTCATCATTGTGCGTGTGAAAAATATTGGTGCTAAGAGATAAATATCTGAATTTCGTAGCTTCATTATTATGAAAAAGATGTAAATATTAAGTTATGAACTAAAGTATTTTTAGATCTAATGAAAAATGACGTTTATTCTACCTATCCTCTTATGAGGTTTTATAGGAGGTCATGCATGTACAAGGTTAATTTTTACAAGGGCAATTACGCAACACGTCAAAGTAAGGCAAACACCGATAAGGCAGTCGCCTATGTCGAACATCACTTTAACAGCAGTTCTTCCAACACCGCCAGCTACGCGGTTGTCGTGACGGGTTCTAATGCATCGCCCACGAGCAAGAACTGGGGTCGTTGGTACGCCAAGGCAGTCGCCACATTTTTCGGAACTCAGGTTGCGGGCGATAGCGGCATACTGGTCGGTGGTTGGAACGGCCGCGGTGACGGCAACTTGAAGCATACCAAAATGCCGGCCATCCTGCTTGAGCCACTGTTCGCGAGCAATCCTCAGCATGCGGATATTATCCGTAGCGAGAGAGGGCAAACCGATCTGGCACGAATCCTTGTCGAGAGCATTCAACGGTTTTTCCCGAATGGCGGGCTGATAGCCTTCAGCGTTGGTCACAAGTACAAGGAAAGCAATGCGAACGATCGCGGAGCTGATCTCGCAGGTGGCGGTAGCGAGGCAGACTATGCTGAGAAGGTCCTGGACAAAGCTGCGGTTATGTTGGAGGCTATTGATAGGATCGGCATGGCCAGAACAATCCGTGTGATTCACGACGACAAAGTTGTGTTCGAGACCGAGGTGGACGTGGATGCCCTAGTCGTTTGGGATCCCCAACGCGGTTTATTGAACATCCCAGAATGAAGGGGTATATCGCAACTGAGTGGTGCTTTGTGAGCGGACGGGCAAAGTGTCTTCTATCTACCAGGGTCTCAAAGACGTTTTATTGTCTGTTCGCTGTCATCCTCGTCCTGGTTGCGATAGGCGGTTGTGCTGACCCCCAGTCACCCCATGAAGGTAAACCCTTCAGCCGATTCAACGTCTATTTTAATAACGACGATTTTGCCAATCGCTCGATGGTATGCGATGCGGTATTCGCGGTTTCGAGATCATCCCCGTCGACCACCAATGGAGCTGCCGCCGCACTTGAGGCTTTGTTTAAAGGGCCTACCGCTGAGGAGCGTTCCCAAGGCTATCGATCCTATTTTTCGGTACGCACTGCAGGGCTGTTGAAACGACTGAAGATCAAAGCTGGAATTGCGTACATCGACCTGCATGACAGACGTCAGGAACTTACGGGCGCCACTTCCAGTTGTGGGAGTGCGGAGTTTTTCACACAAATCCAGAGAACTCTGGAGCAGTTTCCGACCATTGAGCGGATCCTATTCGCAATCGAGGGACAGCCAAGAGTCTTCTACGACTGGATGGATTTCGAGTGCGATCAAACCAACGACAATTGCGACCCGACTCCCTTCATGAAGTGGTAGGAAAAAATTCAACAAGCTGCTAAAAGAATATTCTTCTGTTATTTTTCAAAGTCCGAGCGTGTAGCCACTTTCCAATAATGCGCATTATATTCTTAGTTTTGCATATTTGGCCTTCAGTGTTGTGAATCTTCTCGACTTTTCCGTTTACCAGTCACGTGCTGCACTTCTTATGGTCTCTGCCGATTCTCTCATAACTGCTAACGCCATCGTCTGTGCTGCCGTTTTTCCAAGTTCATGAAACAGGTCCAGAGTGAGAACATGATTTTCCTCGATACGAACGCGTCCATTACCATATCTCCTGATCCAACGGCTTAAATATGTTGTACTGAGTTACTGCAGGCTCGCTCTTATCTGACGTTTCTATTCGTCGGCCTACCGTTTTACTATCCGGCTTTCTCCAAACACCACTTAATGATGATGCTCTTGTCATTTTTCACTACTTCATGCTAAACAAAAGACTTAATTCAGAACCACATACCGGGAACTTTAACTCCAGTAATTCATTCCCATGCCAAGTGCACAAAGCTGTTGCAGAGAGCATCCTCAAGCCATGCCGTTTCTGGTCATAGTAATATCACCTGATTCCGATGTGTCTTTGTGCTGTTCGGTTGGTCGCCGCATGCCACTGAACACTGACTTAAATACTGGAGAACATTCGATCACAAGGCGCACTTACTACGGGCAAATTGGTTACCTACTTAAAACACCCGATCGTGATGGAAACGTCCATGTGATCTTTGAACCGCTGGATTTTATCGCATGTTTGGCTGCCATAGTACCTAAACCCCGAGTAAACCTAACCAGGTTTAGATGAGCATAATCCTTATTTTTCATCCTATGGACAACCGTTGGTTGACTTAATTTATTCCAGATCAATAGGTCACGGTGTTTTTTCGTCAAACAGTAAACACAGAGCAGATATCTCTCCCAACAAGACTAAAAAAGAAAGCGATGGTGTAGTTAAGAGCATGCAAGCATGGGGGAAATAAGCCGGAAAGTCGATTTGTACAGCTAATGCTTCACCGCAGGGCAGTGTCTAATGAGCGTTCAGTAGTGATAAAAAAAATATTCAGACACTTAAATAAAAATGACGAAATCGTTAAAATCTTGCACTTCTTCTGATAAGTCTATTTAAATAAACACACGTTCATCATCATAAACAAAACTAATCTGCAGAGCTGCTTTGAACAATAGCGGAGGCGCTTGTTTCTATTTTGAATTTTGTGAAAAATAGTTGAGTAATAGGCGAGGAGTGTCTGACAAGGGTTCTTCCATTGATATGTAAAAGAGGTAAAATTTAAAATTCGAGCTAAAATATACCTTATATCTTATGAAAAGTGATGTTTATTCTACTTATACTCGTAGTAATTTGTAATGCGTTGTACTTCAAATACAGATTACAAATGTTAGCAGCTATTGCGGTAGTTCTGCGAATACAATAGGAGAAAGACCATGGCAAGTTATCTACACCCGGGGGTATATGTAGAGGAGATAGCCAGCGGCTCCAGACCCATCGAAGGTGTTGCTACATCAACCACTGCTTTTGTTGGTATTACGCAGCGCAACAGTACACACGATCCTGTATTGATCGGAAGCGTTACAGATTACACAGATCTGTTCGGCCCGATACTCACTACCGATGATGCCATGGGGTTATCCGTTCAGGCATATTATCGCAACGGCGGTGGGGCAGCCTATATCTGCCCGCTATCTACGGCATCGGTTACCGGTGAAGGGCTTTTTGGCGCCATGATTGTCTCTGCCCTCGGTGACGGTCCGTGGTCAACTTTTCTGTTTATAAAAATTAGTCGTGTTAGTGCCTCTGACTTTGATATGGCCGTGGGGACACGGAACAGCAGCGGTACTTTTTATTCGTTAGAGTCATTTGAAAAAGTAACTTTCGATGCGACTCTTGAAAGCTTTGCCGAAACCGTCATCAATGGCTTTTCAGCCTATGTGACAGTTACCGTGGAGATACCTGTATTGCCTGGTATAGCTGCTATACCTGATTTAACTGGCTCTGAGGGCGATGCTCTGGATAACGTTGTTGGGGCACAAACTTCCCCTGCGGCGGCTGATTTTGCGAGTTTTTATGCTGATACGCTGCGCAAAATCCGGGTAGTGAGTATTATTGTGCTGCCGGGACAAACTTGGGCAGCTGATGGCACTGGTAATGCCATTATCAGTGAGACAAGGGCGCACTGCGATAAAATGAAAAACCGCATCGTGCTGATCGATGTGCCAAATGGCCATGAACTGGCTGATGCCGGCACTGTAGAAACCATGGCTTTACCTACTTCAACTTACACTGCACTTTATTATCCTTGGGTAGGCGTCTCTAATCCCCTTTTTCATCCCGATAAAAATCCTGATGTCAGTGCCAGTGTTGATGTCGCTCCTTCTGCAATTGCCGCCGGCATGTGGGCAAAAATTGATGCAAAACGCGGCGTTTGGAAAGCACCTGCTGGTGTTGAAGCTCAAATTACCGGGGCTTCGTCTCTGCAGTTTCAGGTGGAAAACCTGGAACAGGACCAGCTTAATCCACTCGGTGTTAACTGTATTCGAAAATTCCCCAATTACGGCTCTGTTATCTGGGGGGCACGCTCGCTGGCTACCAAAGCCGATCCAGAGTGGCGTTACATCCCGGTTCGTCGCACCGCAATATTCATTGAAGAAAGTATTTATAACGGTATTCAATGGGCGGTTTTTGAGCCCAATGATGTGCCACTTTGGAGCTCCCTGCGCGCTAATATCGGCGCATTTATGAACGGTCTGTACCGCGCTGGGGCATTCCAAGGACAAAAATCGAGTGATGCGTATTTTGTCCGCTGCGGTTTGGGAGACACTATGACGCAGGCGGATATTGACCGTGGACAGGTGATTGCTCTTGTGGGTTTTGCCGCGCTTAAACCTGCGGAATTTGTGATAGTCAGGATTCAGCAGAAAGTAGGCGAAGAATAACCTAAATATAATTTTTAGCATCAACTTTACTAAGGAGAAGATCATGCCGGCTCCAACTTTTTCGGCCAATGCACATCGTTTTGACCCTTATAGAACATTTAAATTTCAGTGTCTTATCGACGGACGAGCGGTCGCTGGTCTACAGAAAATGGGCGCGTTGAAAAAAACCACCGAGCAGGTTAAATGGCGCTCTGCCGGCGATCCGTCACATCAGAGAGTGATCCCGGGCGGCACCTCCTACGAGGCAGTCACACTAGAGCAGGGTTTAACGCACGATCCGGTGTTTGAACAGTGGGCAAATCTGGTCAATAACATCGAGGGGGACGGCGGCGTTTCACTGCTCAATTACCGTAAAGATATTGTTATCAATGTGCTTAATTTACAGGGACAGGTGGCCATCTCCTATAAACTGCTGCGGGCCTGGGTATCGGAATACCAGGCGCTGCCGGAATTAGATTCGAACAGTATGAATACCATGGGTATTCAAACTTTGACGCTGCAACATGAAGGCTGGGAACGTGACTCTGCAGTTAGTGAACCGTCGGAGACCTAAACCATGAATTCATCACAACTGCCGGGCGGCCTGTTGCTTGATGGTGAGCTTCATCGAAGTTTTGAGTTTGCGCCGATCACCGGAATGCTTGAGCGTGAAATCGCTGAAAGTGGGTTAGGTATGCATAGTCTGGCGCGTCAGGTTACCAATATATTGGCCTACGCATTGGACAACGTTGCCGGACAGCGGGTCACTAAAAAAATGATCAGAATGCTAAGCTCTGGTGATAGGGAATTTCTAATTCTTTATTTGCACTCTTTGCTTGAGCCTGATCCTCGGTGGATCACCCGCCGATGTGCTGAGTGTGACCAACCGGTACAGTTTCAGATTGATGCTGCCGCGCTTCCTGTAAAGTCTGCTGGTGAAAAATACCCGCAAACAGCGCTTAAGTTAAGTTTTTGTGATGCGCAGATGCGTGTGCCGATCGGCACCGATGAGGAAGCGCTAGCTGATAATTGCGAAGATCATGATTCCGCCATGTCGATGCTGCTGAAACGGCTGCTGACCTTAGGTGATGAAAATTGCCTCGATCAAGCTATAGCCTACGACAGATTAACAACCTCTGACCTGCTGATGATTGACCGAGTGCTGGATCAAATGAGTCCGCAAATTAGCCGCTCCGTGAATATTACCTGTCCCTACTGCCTAACAGAACAGCTACAGTCGATTGATAATTATGAGTGGATAATTCATGAAAACAGCAGCTTGGATGAGCAAATACATACTCTTGCATTTTATTATCATTGGTCAGAAAAAGAGATCCTCTCGCTGCCGAAGAAACGCCGATCACAGTATGTCACGCTGATAGAAAGAAATTTATTTAAGGGTCGTGGTGATGTTGACCATAGTGATGTTTCAAGGGGCGGTATATGAAATTTCTGTCCGCATTTATAAACCATTGCCTGCAGCCCGCGAAACGGGCTGCGGAGTTTTCGTCTTCACAAATTGAAACTTCAACCGCTGCCGTTCAATCTGAGCTGCGATATCCATTAACAGATACACCGGAACATGTTAACGATGAGCCGCAGCAAAAACTGCAACAGTTGAATTCCACCAGGGGGGCGGGAAAGCTAGAAACAGGGTTTACGGCGCTTGATAAACCGCAAGCAGCAGCTGATCCCGTAAATTCCATTAAAAAAGATCTGTTAGAGAAGTTACTGCCGGGAAACGCAGAAGAAATTAATAATAGGCAGAATCAGATTAATGCAACCACGGATAAGCCATTGACACAAAAGAAAAACGGTGGTGATTTACTGCTCGATAATAAAACAGATGCGAAGCCTGCACTATCTTCGCTAAGCGGCCCTGTCGTGACCAATTCACTTGATCAGCGCGGCTCTGTGACTCACGAAGATGTCAGCACTTTAAATGAAAATGCCGACCTTAAACCTCAACATACTGCACAGCGCATTCAGGCGGAGCCCGTTTTTAATATCGCACAGCAGTTAATTGAAAATCATCCCCCTGTAAACTCTACCATTGGAAATGAAACCAGCCGCCCCTCTCCATTACTGGCTGCACATGCTGCGGCGGAAGAGATCCCCCAGGTTCGTATCGGGCAGGTCAATGTGGTCATTGATGACCGGTCAGCAAAAGTAAAACACAGCCCTGTTCAAAGCCCTGCAAAATCTCCCAATTCATTCGGATTGAGGGGGTTGTGATATGACATTACCGGTATCGCCGCTGGCTAGAATTTGCGATGTTATTCGTGAGCATATTAACACGCTCGGTAAAGTTACCAGCCCTAGTGACTGGGATATTGCTGTTACCATCGGTGCGCCCGGCGTTAATCTAGCTACCGCCCAAAGTAAAAATACCCTGAATTTGTTTTTTTATCGTTTTGAGCCTTTTGCATTTGCCGCAAACGCCCTACCTGGAGATGTTCAGTGGATGAAGGTGCTGTGTGTGATCACCGCTTTCGGTATCGATGAGGGGACTGGAGACGACAGCAGTCTGGATTTTTCAGTCGGCTTTAATGAATTGTGCATGCTGTCGCAAGTGATGCGTTTGTTTCAGGAGCAGCCCGTTATGTTGATCAATGGGGACGATGATCAGAAATGGCACCTACAGTTTATAGCGCGCCCGTTTAACGATGAACAGATCAATCAGATTTGGTCGTCTCAAGGGGACACTATCTACCGTCCGTCGATTGTCTATGAAATTGCTCTTGCGCCGATTATTCCAGAAGAAATCGCGCCGCAGGCTGCTCGGGTTGCTTCCATAGGCTTGCAGGCCAATGCCTCAATGGAAAATACCCATATGCCTTGGCCTGCTGATCGGGAAACGCGTTACCCGGTTGCCGAATCTATTACAGTAAACAGTGATAATTCACAATGGGCGCCGGCCATTGTCATGCTCAGCGGCTTAGCCGGAGACAGAAAAGCTAATCTCAGTTTACATTTTGAAGTGCCGAACGGTCCAGCCGGACTGGCTGATTTCAGCACCTTCCCGGCGATAGAGATCTGGATTGCCGGGGACACAACAAAAAACAGCGATCTGACCTTAGTCGGGCAACTACTACAAAACCCAGACACTGCTAATAGTGCTGGGAGTTGGCATGACATCAGTGCCGTTGCCAATATCAGCGCCGATACGGATCTGCTTGATATGGCTGCGCTTCCTGATCCTGCACCGGCAGCCGGTGCTGCGGCGTTTGTGCTGCGGCAGGCACATTGGACAGATATTGACGCAGCCCAGAACAGCTGGCAAGTGCAGCTGTTTGCAGAGCGTTATATCAAATTTGACGCCGTGAATAATGACTGGGCGGATGTCGGGCCGGACGATCTGGCGGTACGTATTCGCAGTAATCCTGTGCTGATCACTATTACTCGAGCAATTGTGTAATGGATGCGGCCGCCGATAACGTGGATATGATCCCGGATCAAGGGTTATCCCATGAATGGAAACGTATTGAAATTTTATCGCAGTGCCTGTTAGACAGCCGCTCCGCAAAAAATATCAGCGAAGCGCAGCTTAAACAGCTCGAATATCAGCAGCAGCAAGTGACATTGCTTCGCGGCAGTCAAGGGTGCTGGGATAAACTGCCAGTTCACAATCTGCCAAGTTTAGCGCTGGACCTGTTAGCAGCAGTGTATGCGCCAACCGTAAACCCCAGTGTCGCTTTGCTGTTTCAAGATCTGCAGCAGAGCAGCCGAAGCAGTCCAACATTGGCTTTTTTGTATCGTTTGTTGGCCCTTAGCGAAGCAGATTATCAGTTAGCGCAACAGCTGACCGACCAGCAGGGAGAACTGCTTTCACGCGGCTTGATAATGGTGCAGGGGGAAGGGCCGATGATGCAGTTAACCCCGCATACAGCTGTTATGCAGGTCATAACTGGGCGTCGCGCTTTGCTGCAAATTCCCGGTGCGGTGCGCATTGTCAGTGATGTGAACTGGCAGGATCTTATCATTCCGGCCGCTCAGCTGCGTATGCTGCAGGAATTTTTAATGTGGATAGCGCATCGCGAGCAGGTAGAAAATGAGTGGGCTGGACGTAGTGCGGGTGGACCGATAGCCCTGTTCTGCGGTCCGTCAGGGACAGGTAAAACCTTTGCCGCCAGTGTTTTGGCTAATGCGCTTGGCTGGTCGTTATTCCGTGTCGATCTGGGGGCGTTAATCAGTAAATACATAGGTGAAACAGAAAAGAACCTCAATGCGCTATTTGATGCGGCCCAAGGACAGAAACTGCTTCTGCAATTTGATGAAGTGGATGCGTTGATGGGCAAGCGGGGTGAGATTAAAGATGCCCGTGACCGCTATGCCAATATGGAGGTCAGCCATCTGTTATCACGTATTGAGCAGCATCAAGGGCCTTGTATTCTGACCACTAATTTAAGCAAACAAATAGATCTGGCCTTTCAGAGGCGCTTTCATTTTGTGGTGACTTTTGCCCGCCCGGGAGTAAAAGAGCGGCTTGCTTTGTGGAAAGCACTGCTTCCTGTCAAAGCGCCTTTGGACGATGATTTAGATCTGCCGCTGACGGCCGAGGCGGTCGCCCTGTCGGGCGGTGAAATACGTAACGCGGCTATGCATGCGGCGATTCTGGCGGCGGACGAACAAAAAAATGTCGCCATGCGTCATATCAGTGTCGGCGTGTGGCGGGTGTTGCAGAAAAGTGAAGGTAAAACCCGAGTTAACGAGTTGCGGCAACTGGCGTTGTACCTGCCACCGGGCATTATCGGCAGTGACTAACCGCACTAGGTAGTTAAATTTGTTTTTCAGAGGGGTGCTGGCATGGCTAACAAGCAGGTCAATATCGACAGTTTAAATATTCACCTCAGCAGCGGCTGGCAGGGTGATCCTGTTTATCTTGCCCGTAAAGTGTCTGAGCAGATCCAGCTTCACTCTGCACAGTTAAGCAGCAGCCAAGAGATACGAATAAAAGCACAGGGGCATTTTTCAGGCGTGGCAGCCAGAGTGAATCAGCAGCTGTCTGAACGGTTGAATGAGGCAACGGGCAAGTCTACAAATCCCTCAAGAGGAGACCGTAGATGATAAAAACTGCAAAGGGGATGCTCATTGAATATACATTAAGTCTGCCGCCGCTGGCTCTGGAGTTTGAATTTAATCCTGAATCGGTGACACGCAGTAGAAGCGTAACCTTCGATAGCAACGCGCTGCCGATTATTGATTTTGTAACTTCGTCGGAAAGTAATCGTATTGGTCAGGCCGCCTCTGCGACGGCGGAAATGATTAGTTTTGATATTTTACTCGATGCCACGGATAAGCTCAGCGATAGCAGTCATATTATGCATCAGGTGGCTAAAGTTTCCGGGGTTGAGCCTGAGATTGCCACGCTGCGCAGTATGCTGGAGCCGAAAATTAATGGTCCGAGTGCATTTCAGATGATGTCTTCTCTGGCGGGTAATTCGGCGCACGCTCACGAACGAGATGAGCATTTGTCTGTGCTGCTGTTTGTCTGGGGCACCCATATTTTGCCGGTATTTATGACCAGCTTAAATATTGAAGAGCAGGCGCACCTGCCGCTGCTGGCCCCCTATCGAGCAAAAGCCGCTATTAGTCTGCAGGTTTTAGAGAGTAATAACCCGTTTTATCAAGTGGAACAGGTGCAGCGCATGATCTTGTCGGCTGCAAATTCGCTTAATGTTCCCTTACCGTTTTAAGGAAAAATGATGCGTTTAAAAGGCTCAAGATATGAAAATTCCCGTCCCTTTAGTGAAGATAAACACTTTGCCGGTTATCGAGAACGAAAACTCACTTCTCCGCCGGGACTGGTTGAACATACGCTGCTGCATACGGACAGGCTGGATCATCTGGCCAATGATTATTATAAAAAGAACCGCCGCTGGTGGCGCATTATGGATGCTAACCCCGCTTTTTTTTACGGTTTTGATCTGCTCGGCAGCGATTTTATCCACCCGCCGGAAACAGCAGAGCAGGACAAAATCTCAGAACAGGATATCTATGGCGATGTGATTGCTGTGCCTGCTGCTCGAGAGGTTAAATAATGGGTATTGCATCTCTGCTAGGTGGTGCAGGCCGGGATATGGGCGAATGCATCATCAAAATAGCGGGCCGAGAGTTTTCTGATTTTTACCAGAATCTGCAGACTACCGTTGTTGATTTAACACGTCGCGGCAGCGGCCAAGCAACTTTAATATTTTCAGTCTTGAGAGACGGCGCCAGCTGGCCCATGGAAGAGAGTGAGCAGCTTCGCACCTGGTCGAAAATAGAAATTATTGTGGTATTTGGTGACAGTGAGCAGCCCTTATTCAGCGGTTATATCAAAGAGATAAATACCGAAACTGGCCAGTCGGGCAATATTGGCACGGTGACTGTGATATGTCAGGATATTTACGCAGCTATGGATAGAAGCTGCCGCCGTGTTACCTGGGATGAGGGCCGTGATGGTCTGGATATTATCCGCGAAGTGATCCGGCCCTATGGGTTAACCTTGAAAACGGATTTATCTGTGCTGCCGCTGCCTAATACCCACCAGAATGTCACTGATTTTCGTTTTATTCGGGCACTGGCCGGTAGTCATTATGAATGGTATCTGCGCGATCTTGAAAATGGCGAACGTTGTTTAACTTTCGGTAATGTGCAGGCCGCTTCGAAGAGTGCTCTGCCCAAGCTGATGATTAGGGCGGGCAGGGAGACTAACTGCCTGAGTTTTAATGTCAGTTTCGATGGCTATAAACCTGACCGTGTGCGTTTTTCTACTGCGCCGGTTAAAGAGGGGGAGGATAATATGCAGACCACACAACCACAGCTGCAGTTATTCGGCAGCCGCAGTGCCGATTCTAATGACCGTGGGCTTGAAGCCTTTGAATGGTGCCTACCGCCACAGGATTCAGTAAAAGAAAGCCAAGCGTCGCAAAACGCCCAGGCGCAAGCGAATGAAAATGCCTTCAAGCTTCAGGCAAGTGGAAAGTTAGACGGCACCGCCTACGGGGCGTTGCTGCTGCCGGGCAATATGGTGGAAGTGGGCGGCTCCGGGCATAACGACGGAAAATGGTATGTCGATTTTACTAAACATACTTTTAATGCATACGGCTATTTTGTTGATTTTGAAATAATACGTAATGGTGCTGCGGGTGATGAAAGTAGTAGCGAAATTCATATTTTAGCGGGGATACTGTAATGGAATCTGTAGTGGAAAAATTAATCACCCAATCGCAGGAAAAACATTACGGCAAGTATCGGGGCGAGGTGGTTGATAATAACGATCCGGAAAATCGTGCTCGAGTGAAATTGACTGTTTCCACGATATTGGACAGTCAAGTAGAGAGCCATTGGGCTGAGCCCTGCCTGCCCTTCGGCGGGCTGGCGGATCAGGGCTTGTTTGTGGTGCCGGAAAAAGGCGCTGAGTTGTGGGTGGAGTTTGAAGCAGGGGATCTTAATCATCCGATCTGGACGGGCACGACCTGGAAGAAGAAAGGAGATGCACCGAAAGAGGCTGCCGACAGGTCGCCGCATATGCGCCAGCTTAAAACCCCTTCTGGTCAAATTCTTTCCTTTGACGATACCAAGGGTGAAGAGCAGATCCGTTTGTTTCACCCTAGTAAAGCCGAGCTGCTGATTAACCCTGCAGGGACAGTGCAGCTGACGGACGGAGCAGGAGCAACGCTGGTGATGACCGCGGGTGAAAAACCTTTTATTGAAATTACCGATAGCCATGGCAACAGCATGTTAACCAACGCATCGGGTACCACGGTCACCGACCGTAACGGCAATAAAATTGTCATGGAAGGCGGCGGAGTAAAGATCAGCAGCAGCGCAGCCGTAACCATTAAAGGCAGTGTGGTGAATGTAGGTGGTGCGGGTGGAGAGCCGCTGATCAAAGGACAGAGTTTTCTGAGTTTATTTGCCACCCATATGCACACCTGTACTGCGCCGGGTTCGCCCTCATCTCCACCGATACCGCAGGGTGAGTTCAGTACGCTAAGCACAACCGGGATGGTGAAATAATATGGAAAAGGTAACAAGAACACAGCTCAATAACCGGGATTATATGAGTTTCCCTTTGCGCATTGAGGCATCAGGTTCGACGGTGAGTAGTCGCGCACGGCATGTGCGTGAGCAGATAGAACAAATTCTGTTTACCAATCCCGGCGAACGCTGGTACCGGCCGGAGTTTGGTATCGGCGCCGTTGCTCTGGTGTTTGAACCGAACCATCAAGTGATGTGGGAGCTGGTTAAAAAACGTTTATTAGCATCTCTGGCGGAAGCGTTGAAAGGTGAGGTGCTGCCGGAAACCTTATCGGTAAAGGTAGAGGGTGAAAATGAAAAACTGAAAATCATAATCAGTTATCAGATGGCGGCGCTAGCGCATACCGAGAATCTTGAATTTCTGCTTAACGGCGGCGGAAAGTAACAGTTTGCAATAGCAGGTAGATAGGGGAGAGGAACGTGGCAGATAAACCCGAGCTCGATTTACAATTTATTGAAGACTTTGAGGGCTGCGGAGACTGCGGTGCTCGACGGGCCGTTTTGCCTGCCCCTCTGCCTGAAATCGGTGATGACTTTGACTGGGATGTACGCGACTACGACGGCTTTCGTTTGTTTATGCTCGAAGAGCTGAGCGCACGTTTTCCAGAGCGCCGCAGCTGGACTCCAGCGGATATGGAAGTACTGCTGGTAGAAAGCCTTTCCGTGGTGCTGGATCAACTCTCGGATATGAATGACCGCATTCAGGCGGAATCTTTTTTAGAGACGGCCAGGAGACCTGATACGGTTCGCCGTCTGCTGCAGATGATAGGTTATAACCCTTTACTTCATACCGACAGCAAGCTGCTGGAGAGGGTAAGCCGTCGACTTAACGGCAGTACAGCAGCTGAAAATCAGCGCCATGACAACCAGACACTGGAAAAGTTGTGGAGTTATTATCCGCACTTGATGGAAGAAGCAAAATTGGCCGGCCCGCTTTCCATTCACCAGCAGCTGCGCATGGTGACCCTGCAGGATTACCGCGATCAGTTATTGACTCATCCGCTGGTCGCTGATGTCGATGCTTATATGAAATGGACAGGCTCCTGGAACACCCATTATGTGGTAGTGAGGTTAATCGCTAATCTGCAGCTTGACGATAAGTTAAGCGAAACCCTGGTGACTGCCGGTGAGCTTGATCAAGAGCAGGCTGTAGAGATTTTTAACGAGCAGATGGCGGATTATTATCAGCGGATGGAGATAGCTGATGTTGCGGATATTGAGGGGCGCAGCAGCCGTTTCATCCTGCAGCAGATAATCAAACAGCAGCGCATGGTCGGTCAAGAAGTGCTGTTGGAAAATGCGCTGCTGGTCGGGATCGTATTAGCTGTGTCGATAGGCATTAAAGGTGATTTTTACCGAACAGAAATACGAGATGCGGTAAGTGAAGTGTTAATTGATCAGAATGATGGTTTTTTTGCCCCCGGTAATACTCGCTTTGGCGAGGACATTGTCAGCAGTAATATTATCGAGCTGTTAACTCTGCTTGATGGCGTCGAATCTGTCTGTATCAACCGCATTAAACGGGTCGGCAGTATTTATGCAGATCAGTCCGGTAGCGGGCGCATTGTGCTGCAGGGTTTTGAAGCTGCTGTACTGGAAAATGATCCGCAAAAACCGCAGCGGGGCAGACTCAGTATTACACTGCATGGAGGTAAACCGGGATGAGACTGAATAAAAAAATTGATTTAAGCCGCTGGAATCGTGCTGGTTTGAGTGAGTTTCGCTATCTCGACGGTAACGCGATCATTTTTCTTGAAACACTTAGACAGCAGTTGGCAGAAGAATTTCAACAGGACGGTGAAGTGCAGTGGAAAGAGCTGATCGAGCGCTTTCCTGAATTGGCGAATGAATCGCGCCTGCAAAATAGAAAACGCCTGGCCGCGCAATATTATGATCAGCGCAGGGATTATGCATGGGAGATATTGAGAAGCTTTTCGCGGAGCACCCATATTTTAGGTGAATATATCAATGCCTATGCCAATGAAGGTTACATTTCTACTGCGCTGGAGTGGGATAATCTGCGCAAACTGACTGCCATGCTTGATTACCGGCCGTCTCCACCTGCCTCGGCAGAAACGACTATTGCCTTAATTTTTAAAGAAAACAGTACGGGCGTCGTTGATAAAGGTTTTGCAGTAAAAAACAAACCGGCTGCCGGGCAATCGACGGTTATTTTTGAGACGATGGAGAAACTCGAAGGAAGCAGTTTAGTTAATGCGCTGCACCTCCATGACTGGGATAAAAATATCTCTTTACCCTACCTCGTGCTCTCGGAAAATAAGGTTCGTTTTTTCCTGCCTGAGCCGTCAGAAGACATTAATATCGGGGAGATGGGGGTGTTGGCAGGAGAACACAGTGCGTGCTCAGTGCGGGTTACCGCGGTCAATATGAATGAAGATGTCGACAGTTACCTCGACCTTGAAGTTTTATCGCAAAACGGTTTAATAAATGAGCCCGCACATAGTGTCACTCTGTATCTGCAGGCGGATTTTGTCTCTTCGCCGTTGGCAAACGGGGAGAATAGTGCATTGGTTTTTGAGGAGGTAAGTACAGCAGAACAAGAGATTGTCTTTATAAAGAGTAACGGTCAATGGGCTGCTCAGCGGGTTCTGCGTAATGCACAGAAACATATCGAATTTCAAATCGCCTTACGCGATCAGGATGTTAACGGGGCGATTTTCCGCGCGCGGCTTTTAAAAAAACAGCACATCCCTAAACTTGATGCTAATAATGATGTTTTCGTATTACCAGTAGAGTTTGCTGCTGATCCTGAGTTTTTTGTAGACAGTGAACTCAATGTAAAAGACGCAGTTTTTGAAGGAAAACCGTTAGACGGTGTCAATTTTCGCTATGAGCCTTCAATTACTGCCGGAGACTTATATTATCCGGATCAATCATCTGCTGGCTCTATTAAGCAGATAAGGCTGACTGAGATTAGTTTTCCCGGCAAAGCACCGGACATTAAAACCGGCAGCTGGGCATTAGTTGAATCAGGAACGACTGTTGAAGCCTATAAAATAAGCAATATCAGAACAGATGAAGCATGGTATACGGTTAATCTCAGCGGTTTGTCAGGCACAGTATCGCAGCTTCGAGGCGCATTCAAACGCGCTCTGAAAGCGAAAGATTTTAATGAAAATACGCTACATGCTTGGTGTGATGAAAGCAGTGCTGTGCAGACAGTGCTGCCGTTAGATGATCTGTCTGCTACTGATAGTTTGCCTCTTGGACAGAAGCTTATCATCTCATCGAAGCAGCGCTCTTTTGTTGTAAAGCTCAAAGATAAAGCACTCTCCCCTGACGGCATATCCCTGCTGTATCTCTCTCCACCATTTCATCTAGATCCGTCGGCCGTTGGTTTTACGCGTAACAATACTATTATTCATGGTAATGCGGTTAAAGCCGCGCACGGAGAAACCCAGCCTGTAAAAATCGTCGGCAGCGGTGATGCGTCTAAAAGTAAGCAGTGTTTTGAGCTGAGTTCAGAGAGTATTTCCTGGATAAGTGATGCGGCATTCAGCACTGGGGTGCGTGCTGATCTAAATCTGTTTGTCGGTCAACGAAGTTGGCTGCAGGTTGAAAGATTATCACTAGCAGCTCCCGAAGACAGTCATTACCAGGTTAAAGTTAATGAGGATAATAAACTCAGTGTCTGTTTCGGGGATGGTAAACACGGGCGCAGACTGCCCTCTGGCATTGATAATATCCGGGTTATTTACCGCGATGGTTATGGTGAAGAGGGCAATTTAGTAGCGGGTGCTCTGCACAAAATACTGCGGCCCCATCCTTTAATAGAAGCTTTTAGTGCGCCGCTCAACAGCGGCGGAGGGGCTGATAAAGAGACTTCTGAATCGCTGCGAGAAAATGCCCCTGCCACTGTATTGACACTCGACAGAGCAGTATCTATTGATGATTACAGTCATTTAGCTGCCCGTCACAGCATGTTGTGGCAGGCGCGTGCATTTGAAAAAATGCCCGACAGACCAGCCCGTTCATTGGTTGAAGTGGTGGTGGTCGCCTCAGGAGGCGAAGTCTTTAGCAGCGGCTCTGAAACAGCCGTTCTCATTGAAAATTATTTAGCCAGTCATGGCGTTCCGGGAACGCCGCTGTCGGTTATCTCCTACAGCCCAGTACAGATACATCTGCAGTTGAATATTATGGTGAATGAGCAGGCCTTTGACAAAAAACAGGTTGAGCAGGCTGTCGCTGAACATCTTCAGGAGAGTCTGAAGATAAAAAATAGAGCGCTCGGCCAAGGGCTGCTACGCAGTGACGTGACTGCATTATTAGAACAGGTTGAAGGCGTGGAAAACGCGACTTGTACAATAATGGATACGCCTTATAGGACAATGGAAGCTGCTGCGCCGCTACTGCATAGAGGGGATGACGGGTTGATCCGCAAGGTGAGCATTAAACCTTTTCAACTGCTGTTTCTTGATGTGGAGAGTTATCCGCTGCAGATCCTCAGTCAGCCTTATCAGATTTAGGAGAATAATATGAGTATTTCTTTTAATCCTGCCAGACGGCACGACCATGCAAAAATCCTCTATAAGATTTTTCCCGCGGTTTACCGTGAGCGTGATAAGAGAGGGGATTTAAAAAAATATCTCAATGGTACAGGGGTGGTGCTTAATCAGTTGCACAATACCCTGCTGCAGCGTTATGCCGATATTTTTGCCGATAGCGACCCGGCCTTTGAACTGCTGTCGCAGCCTTGGCTACTGCCCTACATCGCGCAGCTGTTAGATGTAAAACTGGTTTCTCCCTTCGAGCAGGGCAAACGTGAAGAGATAAGCCGTGCTGTTGCATGGCGCAAAGCCAAAGGCACCGTGCCGGTGCTTGAACAGGCTGCTGAATCGGTCGGGCAGTTGGAGGTGGTGGTGCAGGAAGGATGGAAACGGGTTGCTGTCACAGCGAGAGTCGGCCTGCCAGTTTTACCATTGGACAGCTATGGATATAGTGGTAATGAAAACTATGAAAATAATTTTGAAAGCTTTCTGGAAAGCAGAACGCCCGACCTAGCACCAATGTGGGCGAAACATCCGGCAATACCTGCAGGCACTGTGGATTTTCGCTGTCAAGGCGGGGCAGTTAGCGCAGATGCTGATAATCCGGCTGCCGTGACCAGCCGCGTTGCGGGAAACACCTATCGCTGGCGGCAAAGCAGTGTACATGGTGCGCAGAGCTGTAATACGGGGCACACTGTGCTGCCTGTAGGCGACAGCCGCATTGCTGACTGGCTGCCGGGTTACTTTGATGACCCTTCTGTAAGAACCGTGGACTTTAGAAATCCTAACTGGCGGCAGGGACATTTTCATCCGCGCAGGGTACTGCTGTTTACTGCCCCTCATTCTGGTTTTTTCGAATTTGTACCGCCGCAGAGAAGGTTTTTATGGCAGCAGTCATTGCTTGAAAATACGGACTTTCTAGCGCTGGTTTCTATTGAAACTCGCGGCAGTGAAACAATTTTTCGCAATAAAAGTCTCGATGAAATGCTATTTAAACCAATTGTTATTCGACTAAAAGTGATACTTGAAGCAGCGCCAGAGCTTAACGTCTGGACATTTTCAGGATTTATTTTCAGCCACACCATTGAGATCAATAATGGTGCACTTAAGCTGCAGCAATGTGCGGTGCGCACGGTGATTTTTCATAATGCGCCTAATGGCAGGCCTGTTGATTTAACGGCAGATAATTGTTTGTTTAAACGTATTGAAGCGCTGAAGGGCCATATTCAGCTGCAGTACTGTACTGTCCTGACCAGCACAACTGCCGAGAGAGTAAATGCCAGTGACTCTATTTTTAATGGTGCTGTACAGAAAGAGAGCGTTTTTGGTTCGCTTCCCGGTAATGGCTGTATACGCTTTTCCGCCCTTAATCCGGGGCAACAAAGAGGCGCTTTATCCCTCTTTAAAACGTATTTTACGGCAGCGGTTTTTTATTCACTTGAATTTGGCGATGCCGGTTGCGGGGTACTGCACCCCGCTTGTGATCAAAAGTTACAAAACGCTGCCCAGGACGGCACTGAAATAGGTGCATACCATCATCTTTATTTGATTGCCGCGCAACAGGCGGTGCTCAAAAAAATGCAGGACTTTTTACCAGTGGGGATAAAAGCGCTACTAATACCGGACCATTCACTGCTGCAGCTGCCCAATGAAATAAAACAATAAAAAATAAAACAATCAGCCCAGCATATATCAAGGGAATATTATTATGAAAATACAGATATCTCGCAACAGCAGGCAGGCTGCAAAAGGTTACTCTTCAGTTACCCATCAACAGGGCAGAATGCTCACGGATTCTGATTTAAATGAGCAGGCTTTACTCGCTAGAGACAGATTAAGCGATTCGCTGCGCGATGTGATAGGCAGCGGCACGCCCAGACATGACGGAATATTGAGCATCTCAGAAGAGGGACTACCGCAGCTGTTATGGGGACGTGTTTATGTAGATGGAGTACCTGCAGTTGTTGTTGCCGACGCTAAGGCTGCTGATAAACTGGTGTTTGATTATGCACATCAGCTTCATTATCCGGGCGCTCCGGCTTTACCTGAAACGGGTTATCGGTTTTACCTTGATGTCTGGGAGCGTTCGGTCAGCTGGTTAGAGGATGAAATGCTTCGCGATCCTGGTCTGCACGGTGCAGATACCACAGCGCGAACCCAGACTATCGCGCAGGTTAAATGGTGTGCTTCGCAGTTAGACCCTTTGTGTGCAGAAATTAATCCGGCCATCGGTAATGCCCGTCTGCATCTGGTCCTGCGCAGCCTGTTCAGTGCCGCCGATCCGTGCGATCCCTGCGCACAGGAACTGCAGATCAATGAGGCCGTTGGTAATTATCTGTTCAGGGCAGAAGTGCATGATGTTCATTATGACGATAATAATCGTCCCGATGCGGTTATTTTAAAATGGTCATCGGAGAACGGCGCCGAAGCCTATAAAACTGCTGATCTGCCGCCGGACTTTGTCGCCGATCAGTACGTCTACGAGTATTTTGATGATTTTTCTGAAAAGCAGCTTGGTAATCATCTCGCCCGCAATGCGGGCGGCAGTCGTGTCATTGACGGCAGTCGCGCGCCTCTCGTTAGTGAGTTTTCTGCGGTTTCAGCCTCGGCAAAAACTTTTACCCGGCGCTGGGACGGTTGGTGCAGAATCGAAAAAAACGGAGGGAACTGGCAGGTCACTGAGGGGTTTGAAGGACGTGTTGATCTGAGCAGCGGCATAGGGTCCGCTAAGCCCGGGCATGTAGAGCAGGGCGGGAGTAGTATCTCTATTGAACTGTCGGTGATCTCTGTTTCTTTAGAATTGGCTGATTTTGATCTGATTGCCGGAGACTATTGGACGGTGCCGGTTCGAGAGTCTGTGCATCAGCAGGGAGAAGTGCTGCTTGAGGGAGAGGTATCCGGTCAAGGTGCATTACCAGAAGGCGAGCTGCATCATTACATGCTGCTGGTGGATGTTGGCGATGCTCCCGACAACCTATGGAGTTTGCCCGCAGAAAGTGAATGTGATGTTTACAATGCCTGTAAAAAGGTGCAGTTTCCGAGCCTGACGGATCTGCATGCCGATGATATCTGCTATGACAATGAAAAATGCGCTATGCCCGAGGTGGATACGGTGCAGGATGCTTTAGATCATTTATGTCAGAAAAAAGACCTGCCTTGGCACAATAAACACCTGCACGGCTGGGGTATCGTCTGCGGTCTGGCGCTGCAGTGTAATCGGGAAAATCCGCAGACTGTGTCGCTCAAGCCTGGATACGCGCTGGACTGTGAAGGGCGCGATATGATTGTCAATGATGCACTGGAAGTTAACGTAGTTACGCTGCTCAAAGAAGCGGGCATTGCCCTGGATAATCTTAACCGCGAGCAGGAGATTTGTTTATATCTGGACCGTTCTCAAGGTAATACTCTGGAGGTGAAAGCAGAGTTGGGTGAAGTGCAGGATGCCGATTGGAAAACTATTTTTGCCGACAGTTTGTTAATGGATTTTTATCAGGACTGCATTGTTGACCTGCTAAATATATTTCGTGGTGAAATGCAGGATGATCAAGAGGTTGAAGCACGCTGCGCGATAACTGAGTGTGGTAAAAAGCTTTTGCCCCCGGAAAACAGGCGTACGCTGACAATTACTAATCTTATTTATAATGACGGCGGAAATGACAATAAAACGGTGTTGAATGTATCGCCCTGTGAACATGCTTTATTAGCAGATCTTTTTAATAAACTTAAAGATAAGTTGCGCAGTAGAACCTTCTGCGGACAGTTTAAGAATCATGCATTTCCAGATTATCCCTTCAATGTGAAAGCCTGCCGCGGCAGTTGGTTTACGCCTGAAAAATTAGACCATATGCGCCAGCACCCTGATGGTAAAGTGTTCTTTGCCTGGCAGCGTGACAGTTCGCGCATATTTGTTTTCAAGCAGATAAAGGGATGCTTAGGGGATGTTTTAGCCTGTATTGATCTGCCTGAACTAGAGGACGGCAGCATCACTGACCTGCTAGTTGATGACAAAAACAGGTTGTTCGTTTCTGCTATTGTGCATAGGCAAGACAGTGTTATTTACAGCGGTGAATTTATAGAGCAGAAAATTGATAATTGCAAGCTGATTATAGATTGGCAAAGCACTTTTATTTGCGGCGTAAAAATTACTGAACTTGCATTATCTCCCTGGTCTGGACAGCATTTGTATCTACTCGCTTTATGTAAAGGGGTCTTTCTACTGCCCATAGAAACATTGTTAAATAATGAAAAAATCGACTCTAAACCTAGCTGGTCTTTTGCCGCTGTCGGGCATCTGAAATTTGATGAAAACAATCACTTTGTCAGCGTTGCCGCCTATCAAAATTCACCCATTGCTGGCCGAAAATCAACACACAGGGGGACCTGTGAAACAGGCCATTATAACGCAGTAGTATTTTTTGACGGTTCGATACCCGATACACCTCAGGAGCCGGAAATTTATCGTCTGCAGGTTAATGACAATTATGTTCAGGGCAACGATGGTTTTGATATTGCTGTTCTCAACTCAAGTCCAGACAGTGAAGTAAGTCTTACGGATCTAAGGAGGAAGACACCGCAAATAGTGTTATATGTGGTTATCAATGAGAATGATAAAAAAACACTCTGTTTATTTGACACACAGAAAAGAGTAACCAGCAGTGACAAAAAAATGCTGCTGCAGGGTGTTCGACTGCATTCTTTTGAGGCGGCAGAAAAAGTGTCGATTAAATATTTTGATAACGGTAAAACAGCAGGTGTGATTGCCAGCCGCTTCGCCATGCATGATTTACAATTTATACCTGCAGATCCCAAACGCTACCAACAGGATCGTCTGCTAAGTATTCCCGTACAGGCAGGGCCCGTTGAGCTACTTGTTAATACAAAGAGCAAACAGCTGTTGATTTTAAACCACTCGGGCCAGTCCATTAGTGTGTTTAACCTTGACCTGCAGACGTATCAGCAACAGCGGGAGGCTCTGGCTGAATACCGGGCAGCTATGCTGGCTGCTTTCTTTGGTTTAGCATCGGGTATTTTTCAGTACATAAAAGACTGTTTCTGTCAGCATCTGCTGGTCAACTGCCCTGAATGTGATCAACAGAGCAAAGTCTATTTAGGTTGCCTGAGTTTTGAAGAAAATCAGGTCTACCAGATTTGTAATTTTAGTAAACGCAAGTATGTGAAGACCTTTCCAACCCTCTCCTATTGGATGTCAATAATTCCCATTGAAGGCCTGATCAGCTGGGTTGTACAGAAAGTATGTTGTTATATTTTCCCTGATATTACCGGAGATGCTAAAAAGAGTCAGCTGTCGATCAGTGCGTTGCAGGCCAATATGGTAAAAACTGCGGTGCTCAGCAGCCCTACTAAAATACTGGAAAATCTGTCTAAAGGCGGCAGTGACATGATGAAACGCAGTGTCGAAGGTGCGTTAGGCTCAGGTTTCAATAATAAAGGGCAGTACACGGATTTTGTTCACGGCAAATACAGCTATAAACCCGGTGTTTATATCGATACTGGAAAAGTGTCAATTGATAATGAGCAGCTGCAGGAAAAAATTGCCGACTTTGAGCTGGACAATCAGCTTAATGCGCAGAATGTTGAACAGTTAACGGTCGATGTTATTCGACTGCAGGAAGAAAAAAACGCGGTCGAAGCGCGTTTTATCTCTTTTTCAAATGAAAAAAAGCTGGCAGAAGCGAAGGTATCTGAGTTGGAACTGCAACTGCTCAATTTAAAAACCGAATCACTTGCATCAAAAAAACGATTTGTTGAATTTGAAAAAAGCCTGCAGGAATTTGAGAAAATCAGTAAAGATGTTCGCCCTGTGTTAAACGGTGCCAAGCCTATTACAGAAATTCCCGGTATCAGTACCGTCAATTTGAAACTATTGGAAAAAAATAATATTAACAACCTCAGTTCATTAACCGCTGTCAGTAAAGAAAATCTGATCAAAATGGGCCTGACCGACAGAACCGCTGCCAGTTTACTGACCAAATCCATTAACATTATCAATAAATAGATGAAATCTGAATGTTATTTGTAATTTGTTATTTGTTATTTGGTAGAAATGAAAGGAAAAAAAATGCACAGCCATTTACAAAAAAGCATCAATCACAATCGACCTCAATTTAAACAGGTAAAAGCGGTTGTTGTTTCTCATGCGGGCAGCGTAAAAAAAGTGCTGCAGCCAAAATTAAAAATTGGCCCTCCTAATGATAAGTATGAACAGGAGGCGGACAGGGTTGCCGAGCAGGTGATGGCTATGTCGAAAGCTAGGCAAGCTTCACCTGTCAATAATACTGCGGCTTATCGTGAAACTGTGCAGCGGGTGTGCAGCAAGTGTGAAGGAGAAGAATTACTGCAGAAAAAATCAACCGATGCTCCCTCCCCGTATATGACAGCGGACATAAACTCAAAAATCGATGCATTAAAAACCGGCGGACAACCTTTGTCTTCTTCTGAGCGCAGTTTTTTTGAACCGCGTTTCGAAGCCGACTTTAGTGATGTACGGCTGCACCGGGGACAGCAGGCCGCCGATACCGCTCAGACAGTGCATGCCCGAGCATTTACCTACGGTAACAATGTGGTATTCGGTGCTGGGCAGTACTCGTCCGACTCGACACAAAGTAGAAAACTACTCGCCCATGAGTTAACCCATGTAGTTCAGCAGAACGGCAGGGGCAATGCCGTGTCGGATGCTGTGCAGAGACAAACAGATCCAACAACAATGCCGCCCTGCAGCGATGAGCTGCGGGATGCCCAAAATACCGCTGCGGTTTTAGTGGCGGCAGGCCGCCGAGGAAGCGCATTTTTGCTGCGGTTAAATGCAGCTGAAAGAGCGGACTGGCGTGACTTATCTGCTCTATGCCGAAGCGACCCCGAACAATGTCCATCAACAAGAACTGCGAGGTTAAGCCGCCTGCACGGTCGCATCCATGCCGCTTTGGATGTACCTGCCCCCATTGGCAGCGCTGTGTATGCTCCGATCCGCGGTCGGGTTCTTATCGCCTCATCCAGCACTGGCGGTTATGGTAATAATGTACTGCTGCAGCATGATTGTCCGCCGCGCACGAGCGCTGCTGGAGATAGACCTGTCAGTACATTTTATGCCCATTTGGATTCGCTGGATGTATCAGCTGGTGACGATGTTGCTGCCGGCTCTCAAGTTGGCAGTGTTGGCATGTCAGGACGGGGAGAAGGTGCTGTTAGAGAAGGCATGCAGCCTCATCTGCATTTTAGTGTGCAGGCAATTCTAAGGGGGCAAGGGCCGACCAGTGAGCGAAATGGGAATACACGATTTAGAGGTTCTGATTATGAGGAAAGAGCTTCAATTCGTATTCATCCTAGGCAATGGTTAACCCAGCTGGGTATTGCCGTGGTGCCTTTGAGTAGCGCGCTTGCCGCCCAAGAAGCTCAGCAGCCGGAAACGTCTCCAGAGCCGTCTGATGTGCCGGTCCGCCGTAAGGAAAGTAATTCGCTCTCGGCGGAAACAAGTCTTAAAAGCAACAATGATGTTATCCAGCGTCTGCCGCTGGATGAGCAGGAACATTTTCCTGCGGGGGGGACGCTTCCCTATGCAAGTGCAAGAGAGCTGCACGACTGTATATCAATAATGGGAGAGGAAAACGCGGCGTTTTGTAGAGAAGAGTTGCTGGGACCACCACCGGGGCAGTTATTGACTGAACTGGATATTGGTCAGACTGGGGTAGCTCTTTATACTACTTCTGTCGGTCAATTTTACCGTTTTCCTGCTGTTGGCACACATACAAATAATCGCAGCAGACCGCAGTTTCAGCACCCGCAGTCATCCATGGTGCAGTATTCCGGTGCTGCTGATAACGGCAGCGCCTTTCTACGCCCGGAGATCGTGAACCCCCTCAATAGAATGATGTCGGCTATGCGGGCTGAAGGCGCCAGATTAAATGACCAAAGTCTGCTGCAGGCATTTATCGCGGTTGGATATCGGCCCCCTAACCAGCATGAGGGTGATCTTTATCTTGATGCGTTAAGGCGTACCATCATACTCAATCCTGATATTTTCGGCACGCTCACTTTTCCTGCAGCCTTACTAGACGATGCGCGCAGTGAACTGGGGTTTTCCGGTTCGACAGCGCACCGGCACTTTCGAGATGCCGTGGCTGCCCAACCCGGCTGGAATGCAGCTCTGGCACAACAGCTGGTGCGTATTACCGCAGGTTTTAAAGCGCCGCGCGGTGGGTCGACACATCATTCCGGTTTGGTGGTGGATATTAACTTTCCTTATGCAGTTAGTAATTCAAATTTTCAAATGCATGGTATCAATCGCAGTCATAATGCCAATGCGCTGCGTGCAGCTGCGGGAGTCTGGTTATCACGTTTTTCAACTGATTTTGGTTTCGACAGTTATAATACGCAGAAAGAAATATGGCATATGGAGTGGCGCAACTGGCCGGGTAGCACAGCAGATCCAAGTATATAAAAGTTCATATATTGAGGTTAATAAAATGCAAAATATGCAGCAGCGTGTCACAGCACGGCATACGACAGGTAAAAAAAACAAAACTGTCTCCGTCTCCCATGCGACCGCCGTTCAAGATATTCTGCAGCCTAAATTAAAAATTGGTCCTGCCGATGATAAATATGAGCAGGAAGCCGATCGGGTGGCTGAACAGGTCATTCGCATGACCGAACCCAAAGAGAAAAATACCACTCAAGGAAACGCTAATACTGATCGAACAACATCCTCCCTTTTAGCAGGCAGTGCAGAAAATTCGATTCAGCGGCAAGAAGAATCTAAGCAAAAAGATGCGAGAGGCGTGCGAATCCAGCTCAAGGCTAACAATCTACCTCGGAGACAACAAGAAACAGATTTCGATGAAGACGAAGAAGATCGCATACAAGCCAAGGGCACCCCGGGACATACTTCTCAGGTGACCCCAAATGTTGCCGCCAATATCCAAAATTTAAGAGGTGGTGGTCAGCCCTTACCAACAAATCAACGGCGCTTCTTTGAATCGCGTATGGGACAGGACTTCAGTGGTGTCCGAATCCACACCGGCTCTAAAGCCACCGATACCGCACAGGCAATTCAGGCCAAAGCCTTTACCATGGGCAATAACATTGTCTTTAATACTGGTCAGTATTCACACAACAATCAGGAAGGGAAAAAATTACTCGCCCATGAATTGACGCATGTGGTGCAGCAGCGCGCGACGGACGCACCGCCGCCGTCGACCATCGCACGCACACCAGATGACGATTTCGATAGCGACGTGCACGCCGACCGCTTAAAGAAGAAGGAGAAAGACAAACGGATCACTAAACTACGGCAACGTGGCAACACCAAGTCGCTACGACGCGCGGCGCGGGAAGCCGCAGCCACGATAGATCGGATGATCGGCGATGCAGAGAGCGGCGGCCACCAGTCTGCTTCACTCAAAAGCAAGCAGCAACTGACGAACAAGTTTCGCAGGCAACTGGATCTCTATCGTTTCGACGAACTGACCGATATTGATGAACGAATGGGCCGAACCGCCAAGGGCGACAGAGAGCGGAAGAGGCTTGTAGCTCGCAAGAGGGCCATCGTTCTGGAGCGCACCAACAAGCAATTCACCTTCGACGAAGCACTGCGCACGCCGCGGCGGCGCGGTGTGTCTGTCCAGCAAACCTATGTTAGCGGAGGGCCGGCGGCTCCCCAGCATGAAATCGTTGAGAGACGCGGTGGTTTCGCCCGGCCCGATTTTTCTGATACGACCCGTAGTGCCGGCGAAAGCGCCCGGCTCCATGTCAACCTGAAGTCGAACGACATCAGACACATTGGGATGGCTGGCGCACGGAAGATCGCTAAGCAAGCACGTGTCCAGGCGATTAAGAACATGTATGGCGACCCCAAGAAGCGCGGTCGAATCGGCCACTTACTAGTGAATGAACCCGTCGTCATCAGTTTCAACGACCGGCCCCGCGACCGCGCTGTCCAGGCGGAAATGGTAAGAATCATGTTCGCGGACGATGATTCTATCAAGGGTGCAAGACCCCGTTCAAGTCCGATTGCACAGATACGCTTCGCAGAGACTACGGTGTCGCGACCTGTCGCCTCGGGGAATAACCTCGGCTCGCCGGGATCAAGCACGCCCGGAAGACCCCAAGCTCAGGGCAAAAGAGCTCGGATTTCCAACGCGAAATTTCCCGCTGGTGAAAGGCCGCCTGCGCGTTCTGTCTCAGGAGAGATAGAGTCGATTTCCCAGGTATCAGGCCGATCATCCGCATCTGAAAATAGCCTTGGATCGCGGGGATCAAGCACGCCCGGAAGCCCCAAAGCTCAGGGCAAAAGGGCTAGGATGTCCAACGCGAAATGGCCCGCTAGTGCAGGGCCGCCTGCGCGCGTTGCCAACGGAGCGATAGGCGGAAGTAGTTCGCCTGGAGGCGGTAAACTTCGGAGGTCGGGAAAACCGGGGCCGAGGCTAGGATCGGTAACACACTCTGGAGAGGCTGCCCCGTCTACGACCGGCACTGGTGGAAGACGGGTCAGCGCTGCCGTAGCAGCTGATATTGTCGCTATTGTCGCTGTGCCCATTATTAACCATTTTCTCGAAGAATATCACAGCGAAAGAAAAGCAGAAGGTTTTTCCAAGTTGACGGAACAAGCTCTCGCGAAGGCTAATCCAAGGTACCTCGCTGCGATCGAAGCCAATAGCTCGTCGATTGAGGCGGCACAAGCGCAGGGACGCCGAGTTCGCCTTCATGTCGTGGTTGAAACTGGTTCCGTGACCCATGTGGATAACGATCCGATCGCGGGTTCGGGACTATCGAGCGGAGAGTGGTCCTACGTGGCGAACGTGAAGGATGTGCAGGTTGTCTTTGAGGGAGACAAACCCAAATCCTACGATCCCAACACCAATTGGGCCGGCGATGCGTTCAGATTCCTGGTGGACGTGCGACTGCACTACTCATATCGCGACTATCCTATTGAAGGCACAGACGAGGAAGTACGGCGGAGGAACAAGGTTATCAAAGGCGTCGAGGCTGCCTTGGGCGAATCGCAAGTGGAGTTCGAGGAGCTCGTAGTGAAATCTCGGCAGGGCGATTTCTCTAAGGAATATCTACGCGAGTACGTGATGCACAAAATCGAATCGACTGGCGCTTTGCCTCGAGGTAGAGCGGGTCGCGGACCTGAGGTAGCAAAGTACTGGCGTCGGATGGAAGCACTTATCGACGGACCAATCGACGAGGTGATTGCTCAAGCCAAAGTTAAATCGGTACCCTTGGACAAGTTGCGCGCGCACGCGGTTTCGATGGGAGAGAGCGAATTTCAGTCCAAAGACAATTGGTCAAATGTCGGTGGCCTGATTGACGCACCATTGGAGGATCATTTAGCGGCAGATCGTCAAAGGTTTCTGTGGACCCAGCCAGCGTCGAAGAAGGAAGTATCCGAGCAGAGGGCGATCATCGATGTGCTCGAGATTAATCTCGCCCCCCTCCAGAAACGACTTGCGGAGGCCAGCAGGTCTGTCTACCGGAACAATAACGAACCGGCCCAACCAGACTGGGCGGCAAAGCGCCAGATAGAGCGGGAGATTAAGTCGATTCGCGAAAGCATCCGGATCGAAAAGAAGCTACTGAAGGATCTCGAGAAGCCGCCTTTCCGCCGACCGTAGGATAAAGAGAAAAAGTGAGGACAGCCACATTTTTTTAACTCATTTATAATTTACACTCACTATATAACCAGTGGTTTTATTTATAGTATTTAATGTAGGAATGACTCAATCACGTTTTTCGATACACCTTATTATCATTGTATTTCTCGCTGATTAAGACTTTTTGCATCTTATTTTGTTGATTTCTTTGATGCCCAGTAAATCTAAAATAATTTTGTATTTGTTTTTTGAGTGATCATTCGTATTAGTAGTAACGAAGTCACTTTTATAGTTGTAATACTCATCTAGACATTTATAGGGACATGCACCCAATATGCGTCTTTTAGGAGCCGAAACAGATTGAAAGGGCAGTAGAATATCATTTGTCGACTCTTTAGCGCTTCCATGAATCTTAGTTCTGATGCTCAGTTCTAATGTTAACGCCTTGATTTTAGCTAGATGCTTATGAGATGTGCGAAGAGTATCTGGCTCGGGGAAAAGCGATCGTGACGAGAGCTTAAATTTTCACCATCCAAGGCACTTAGGGGCACATCGCCTTAGAGCTTTTGCACTATTTATTTGTTGATATTACCCCATTTACGCTCGCTTGCTCCCAATAGCGAGCAAAAACGAAATTTCTTGATGTCGCGATTGGGTATTGAAAGGGCTGCTAAATGGTAAATGCGCATTAATACTCAACCATAACAATTCGAGAAAACCGCTAGAACTAAGCCTATCTTCGTGTAAAATCGCTATTTTTAAATTGGAATTGGTAATGGAAAGTTTACTCTACATTGGCATCTACCAGTCGTTGTTTACGATGCTATTTTTACTATTTAAAAATTCCAAAGCATCCAGTGACTACATTATTGTCTTTTGGATGCCGCTATTGGTATTGCCGATGCTTCTGCGCTTGTTTAGCCCCGAAAACTTAAATATTTCGCTTTGGGGATTGGACTCTATCAACTGTTATCCAGCCACTTACGGGCCACTATT
This sequence comes from Psychromonas sp., assembly GCF_047632955.1. GTDB lineage: Bacteria > Pseudomonadota > Gammaproteobacteria > Enterobacterales > Psychromonadaceae > Psychromonas. Next base: position 147,210 of record NZ_JBLIED010000006.1, read on the forward strand.
GTGGCTCTACACCCGAAGCTTAACCAATGAAGTGCAAACGTTATCTTTTCGGGATCTGGTGCATAGTCTCCCCTTTGTAATACTTGCATTGTTACAGATTCTAGCGCCAGAAAAAAACCAAATCCCTTCTCTTGATGGCGTATCTATCGACGCTTTTTATCTGCCAAACGTAATACTGTCAGATATCCCACTATTTTGTTATTCGCTTGCCACCCTATGGCACCTCGTAAAACATCAGCGGAATATGCTAAATCACTACTCATACCTATCAAATATGATCACCTTAAAATGGCTACAAGTGCTTACGATTGGGTTTATTCTCTCCTTTTTAATACCGATATTTGCACCTGTTCTTCAACTTCCAAGCTTACTTCATACCCATGGATTTACTTTTGTGAGTCTAATTCTCATGCTGAGTTTTTTTTCTATGAAACAGCCTCGACTATTATTCCCTCAATCAGAATTACAAAACTTCGATCCGTCAGATGTACCTACTAGCGAATATTTCGATACTTCTGTTGCTCCATCACAGGAAGCGTTAATTCAATTGGAATCTAATCCCGCCACGCTTAAGCATGAAACAAAGGAAAAAGTTTCTGATGACCAAAATCAAAGCGAAAAATATAAAAATTCAGGACTTAACCAACAACAATCACATCGCTATTTACAACGTATTGTCACCCATATGAATGACAATAAATCTTATCTAGATGCAAACCTAACCCTTGATAAACTGTCTAATCAACTGAAGATGCCCAGACATTACCTAACCCAAGTACTTAATGAGCAGCTTGATAAAAACTTTCACCAATTTATCAATGAATATCGAATTAATACCGTTAAGGAGTGGATGATGAGTCAAGGAGGGCAAGAAATGACATTATTAGATATTGCTTATGAATCTGGATTCAACTCTAAATCCACCTTCAATACGGTATTTAAAAGATTGACTGAAATGACACCTTCTCAGTATCGCAAAAAATTAGACTAATTCTTTGCGTTTATTTAGCTAGGCACAATAAAAAGTGAAAGTCCAATTTCAAAAAATGGCTTTCACACACGAGGCTTATCTAGCCATCTATTATCAAAAAAGCCTTAATCATTATTGAGTTAAGGCTTTTCTATAAAATACTTTTATATTTTGCTTAAAGCTTATTGCTTCGGTTTAGGCTCACCTTTAGAACCACCAGGAGGCAAGCCCGATGATGCTTCGTTACCCGTCAAAGTAATTTCCACTTTGTCACGTGCTACATAAGTCGGTTGAATAACCTTGGTTGCCCCCCCTGTCACGCAACGCACGAAGTTATCGATACGGATATTATCTCCTTGGGGTCCGTGACCCGTTGAGAACTGACTTGCATCTCCTACTTTTGGGTCACTACGTTGAGCGCCTGCACCATGTACGTCAACCCACTGACCGCCCATATATCCTAACGAACGTCCAAAGGCAACGTAACCAGCGCTGCCTCCCTTCATTGGAGCGTCATCACCTGTATAAATGGCAGCGATATGCGTGTCACTGCTCCAAAAATAGCCATAATCATCCTGCCCGCCTTCGTTGGTGATCTTAGTGGTCTGGAAAACGGGATCAATGGCAGGGGAATGACTTGTTGATGGAGAACGAGAATAATCGACTATGCTCTGTAGCTCTTTTACATT
>NZ_JBLIED010000007.1:0-146645 GCF_047632955.1 Psychromonas sp.
GCACGTTTACAAGGCAACACAGGTGAAAACCTGCTTCAATTACTTGAAGGTCGCTTAGACAATGTTGTTTACCGTATGGGTTTTGGTGCAACACGCGCCGAGTCTCGTCAACTGGTTAGCCATAAAGCTATTCTGGTAAACGGTAAAGTTGTAAATATTCCTTCTTTTAACGTTAAAACAAGTGATGTTATCGCAATTCGTGAAAAAGCTAAAAAGCAGTCACGTATTGGTGCAGCACTGGAAATAGCCGGTCAGCGTGAAGTCCCAACTTGGGTAAATGTTGATGCAACGAAGATGGAAGGCGTATTTACTCGTCAACCTGAACGTTCAGATTTATCTGCTGAGATTAATGAACAGTTAATCATCGAGCTTTACTCTAAGTAAAGTTAATTACTATGAGAGGACAAAAATGCAGGGTTTTGTAAAAGATTTTCTAAAACCGAATTTAGTTGGTATCGAACAAGTAAATGCAACTAGAGCAAAAGTGACTTTAGAGCCGTTAGAACGCGGTTTTGGTCATACTTTAGGTAATGCGCTTCGTCGTATCTTGTTATCATCTATGCCGGGTGCGGCAGTAACAGAAGTCGAAATTGATGGTGTACAAAATGAGTACAGCATCAAAGAAGGCGTGCAGGAAGAGATCCTTGAGATTCTTCTTAACCTTAAAGGTCTAGCGGTTAAGCTTGAAGGTAAAAACGAAGTTTTAGTTACTTTAACTAAATCTGGGGCTGGTCCTGTTATTGCTGCTGATATCACTCATGATAGTGATCTTGAGATAGTCAATCCAGAACACGTGATCTGTCATTTAACGGGCAATACTGAAATCAGTATGCGCATTAAAATTGAACTAGGTCGCGGTTATGTCCCAGCTTCATCTCGTATTCATAGTGAAGAAGATAAGTCTGCCAATGGCCGTCTGTTCGTCGATGCCACTTTCAGCCCTGTTGAGCGTATTGCTTACAGTGTTGAATCGGCTCGTGTTGAACAGCGTACCAATTTAGACAAACTTGTTATCGATATGGAAACGGATGGTACACTTGAGCCGGAAGAAGCAATTCGTCAGGCCGCTATGATTTTAGCTGGCCAATTAGACGCATTTGTTGATGAGCGTGTTATAAGTGCACCTGTTGAAGTAGAAGAAAAACCTGAGTTTGATCCTATTCTCTTACGCCCGGTAAATGATTTAGAGTTAACTGTTCGTTCTGCTAACTGTTTGAAAGCAGAATCAATTTACTATATTGGTGACTTGGTACAACGCACAGAAGTTGAACTCCTTAAAATGCCTAATTTAGGCCGTAAGTCATTAACTGAAATCAAAGATGACCTTGTCTCACGTGGACTTTATCTGGGTATGCGCCTGGAAAACTGGCCACCAGCAAGTCTTATTGAAGATTAATCCAATCACACTAATAACGAATTATAAGGATTAGGTTATGCGCCATCGTCAAAGTGGACGTCAACTTAACCGAAACAGCAGCCACCGTCAGGCTATGTTTCGTAATATGGCAATCTCTATTGCTATGCACGAAGTTATCAAAACTACCGTGCCTAAAGCAAAAGAGTTGCGCCGTGTAATTGAACCATTAATTACACTTGCTAAAACCGATAGCGTTGCTAATCGTCGTTTAGCATTTGCACGTCTTCGTGATAATGCAACTGTTGCAAAATTATTTAATGAATTGGGTCCGCGTTACGCGACACGCCCAGGCGGTTACACTAGCATCATTAAATGTGGTTTCCGTACTGGTGACAAAGCTCCTATGGCTTACATCACCTTGGTAGACCGCCCAGTAGTTGCTGAAGACGAAGAGTAAATCCTAGTTTAAAGCGACATTAAAAAAGCCGAACAATTGTTCGGCTTTTTTGTCTGTAAAATTTAGCTGTTAGCCATTAGCTGTTATTAACTTTTCTTTTGCTGCAACTGCCATAAGGCGACATACTCCCCCTGCTGCTCTATCAACTGCCGATGATTTCCCTGCTCTACTATTTGCCCCTCTTTGATCACTATAATATTATCTGCATCGACAATAGTTGATAACCGATGAGCAATCACTAAACTGGTATTATCTTTAGATACCTCGTTAATTGCGGTCATAATTTGTTGTTCACTGTAACTGTCAAGCGATGAGGTTGCTTCATCAAAGACCAGAATAGCCGGCTTTTTTAAAATAGTGCGCGCAATAGCAACGCGTTGTTTTTCTCCTCCGGATAATTTTAAACCGCGTTCACCAACCATCGTTTTCCCGGCATCGGGCAGGCTGTTAATAAAACCGCGCAGGTGTGCCAAGTCGATAGCATGTTCTATTTCAGCGGCACTTGCATCGGGTCGTCCGTAGCGGATATTTTCATGAATAGTATCATTAAATAAAACCGTATCCTGTGGCACTATGCCGATAGCGCTACGCAGGGATTGTTGAGTAACCTCCCGAATATCTTGATCATCAATTAAAATTCGTCCCGCAGTGACATCATAAAAACGAAAAAGCAATTTAACTAAAGTAGACTTTCCGCCACCGCTGCCCCCTACAACGGCCACTTTTTGACCCGGCTTGACCTTAAAGGATATCTTCTTAAGAATGTCACGCTGCGGCTGATAAAAAAAACCGACTTCCTCAAAACTGATTTCACCCTTGGTTATTATCAGCTGCCGAGCACCGGGCAAATCTTCGACCTGAGGTCTTTTTCTTAATAAGGCAAACATTTGTTCGATATTAGCCAGTGAACCGCGGATCTCCCGATACACAAAACCAAGAAAATTAAGGGGCATAAAAATTTGCATGGTAAAGGCATTAATTAATACAAAATCCCCCAGGGTCATTCGGCCATCGCTAACCTGTAGCGCGGCAAGTATCATCATTGCGGTCATTGCCACGGCAATGATGAAAGCCTGCCCGGCATTTAAAGTGAATAACGACAGGCGATTTTTACGCTTTGCCTGCTCCCATTTACCGAGCTCTGCATCATAACGGTTAGCTTCGTAGGCTTCATTGCCAAAATACTTAACGGTTTCATAATTGAGCAGACTATCAATCGCTCGACTGTTACTTGCCGAATCGGCAAGATTTGCCTCGCGAATAAATTCGGTCCGCCATTGTGTTGCTTTTATCGAATAAGCCACATAACTAATGACCGCGAGCAAAATAACCAGCGCAAAACTAAACCCGTAATTAACCAGCAGAATAACCACAACAAAAGAAAATTCTAATAAAGTCGGAATAATATTAAAAATCATAAAGCGCATCACAAAACTAATACCGGAAATGCCGCGCTCCATGTCCCGTGACAAACCGCCCGTTTGCCGGTTTAAATGAAAGTCTAAATCTAAATGATGTAAATGTTTAAAAACTGTTAATCCCACCCGCCTCATGGTGCGTTCGGTGACTCGGCCAAATAAGGTATCACGCAACTCACCAAATAAGACTAATGCCAGTCTTAATAGACCGTAGGCAAAAACTAACATAAGCGGTGCCGCGATCACCTGTAACTCGTTACCATCAAGGTCGTCAACAATGTACTTTAAAATAAAAGGTAAACCGATGGTGGCCACTTTGGCAAAGATTAAACACAATAAGGCTAAAAAAACCCGTACTCGGTATTCACCAAGATAAGGGATAAGTGTTTTGAAAACTGACCAGTTTATCGAATCTGGTGAATCAGTATATTGTTCGTGACGCATTGCAGATCATCCCTTAAAAATTAATTTCCCAACCATAGGAGCTAGCGCCTTGATTGTCAGTAAAATAATGACAAATTAGCGTCTCCGGCTCGTTTAACCTTTCATTAAACGAGCAAGAGCTGCGTGTAAGAGATTTTCTTCGATAGGCTGCTAACGATTATCGACTGCAATATAATCCCGCGCTTGATCGCCACAGTAAATTTGTCTGGGGCGGGCTATCTTTTGATCAGGATCGAGCAGAAATTCTTTCCACTGTGCCAACCAGCCGGCATTGCGCGCAATGGCAAACAAAACCGGGAACATGCCAACGGGGAAGCCCATTGCCTGATAAATCAAACCGGAATAAAAATCCACATTAGGGTAGAGATTGCGGGAAATAAAATAGTCATCCTGCAGTGCAACTCTCTCCAGTTCCAGGGCGACAGCCAGAAGCGGATTAACACCCGTTACTGAAAAAACATCGTTGGCCAATTTTTTACAGATAGTCGCGCGAGGATCATAGTGTTTATAGACACGATGACCAAATCCCATCAAACGGCTCACCTCTCCAGATTTTACCGTTTTAATAAACTCAGGCACGCGATCAACAGAGCCAATCTCCGCTAACATATGCAATACCGCCTCGTTCGCGCCGCCATGCAAAGGCCCATACAATGCAGCGATTGCCGAGGAAGTCGCTGAGAAAGGATCGCTGTAGGAGCTGGCCACCGCACGCATCACGCTGGTACTGCAGTTCTGTTCATGATCCGCATGCAGAATAAAAAGCACATCCAGGGCTTTTTCTAAAATCGGATTTGGCTGGTATTGAAGTTCACTTTTTTTCCACAGCATATTCATGAAATTGCCAACGTAGGAGAGACTTTGATCCGGATAAACATAAGGCAGTCCGAGACTATGGCGATAGGCAAATGCAGCAAGGGTTGGCATTTTCGCCATTAAGCGCCAAATTTGCCTGTCCCGGCAATCTGTTTCATGAATGTTTTTAGCATCAGGGTAAAATGTTGATAATGCCCCCACTGTGCCGACTAAGGTGCCCATAGGGTGTGCCTTATGATGAAAACCGTCGATCAACTTTTTGATATTTTCATGGACAAAAGTATGCTCAAGCACATCTTCATGCCACCCCGCTAACTGAGTTTGGTTGGGCAGTTCACCATTTAAGAGCAGATACGCAGTTTCCAAATAAGTACTGTTTTCTGCTAATTGCTCAATGGAATACCCTCGATAACGAAGTATGCCTTTTTCGCCATCGAGAAATGTCACACTACTTTTGCAGGAAGCGGTATTTGTATAACCCGGATCATAGGTTAACAGGCCAAAGTCTTGTGCAGATACTTTTATTTTCCTTAGGTCAAGCGCACTAATGGATGCCCCGTAATCGGGATAGGTGCCGTATTGAATAGGAATTTCGTAGCTTTTACCCGTGCGGTTATCGGTAATGGTTAGACTCTGTGTCTTCATAATATCGCCCCCTAATTCAATCACAAGTGATTCGAGTTTAAAATAACCAAAGCTATTCAGAATACACTGTGAGTCGTTAGCCAAGATATCAGCATTATTGCAACGCAGTGCTGACTTTCGGGCGAAGTCCCCTAAGGTTAAGTCGATAATCTTAGTTTTCAGAGAGTTGTATTTAAAAACTGACGGATCAACCTTCTGTCTAGGATTCCATTTCTCAACTTACTCATTTATGCATTTTGAGAAGATTTGGCTATAGATGGCTTAAAGTTTAGCTTCTTCTAATTACTTTTCCAGCGAAGGCAGATAACTAAAAAAATAACAAATCAGGATCTACTGACCTGTTTTATGCATTTTGTCCGAGGATATTATGCTGTAATACAACTTGCCATAGCGCAGCGCGATGTTGATAGCGGCCATATGATTTCAAATTCGAAGGTTACCACTTATCTTCTAAGTCATATAAAGAGATTCTGGGTGCCAGAGCGGCATTAATGGCACAGCAAAAAGCAATTATCGCAGCAACCAGAAATCCTATTTGAAAAGCATTAATAATATGTTCCCGTGGGCTGTTTAACAAAAACTCGATGCTCGAATTATCACTGAAATTTGGAATTAACGCATAAATCAAAGCACCGAATAGCGCCGTTCCCATTGATGCACCCAGCGAACGTGACAGTGATGCCATGGAAGTGATTCGTCCTAAATTTGCCTTACCGGCAAGAGATTGAATTAATAGCTGCGTAGAAGGCATTACCGTTCCCAGCCCTATTCCGCAGAAAAACCCTAATCCCGCGATCAACGCGGGCACCGGTGGCAGTAAGCCTAATAACAGAAAGGCGACCGTGGTAATGCTCATGCCAATCACAGGGATCCACTTCGGCACCCCCGTTTTGTGAATTATTTTACCTGTAGTATAAGCGCCGGTAATAGAGCCTATGGTTAGAGGTAATAATAATAAACCTGAAGTTGATGCGTTTGCGCCAAAGCCAATTTGCAGATAAATGGGTAAAAAGAAAATTAATGCAAATAAACAGGCTGCAAATAAAAAAGTAGAAGTTAATGGAATATAGATTTCTTTTTTATATAACAATGTTAGCGGCAAAAAAGAGTGCCGCACTTTTTTTTGTTGGATTAAAAAAACCATGGTCAACAGCACAAAAGTGCCAATAATAATGGCACTTTGTAAAGACAGCCATGCAAACCCATGTCCCCCCGCTGTTAACCAATAAATAAGGGTGGTCATCATGATTGGAAATAAGATAAGCCCGGTCCAATCAATATCCACTTTATTGTGTGTTGATTTTTCCGTGGGTAAAGACCTTAAACGAGAAATAGCAAAGATAACAATCGGAATGTTTACCCAAAATAACCACTGCCACGAAAGATAAGTAACAACGAAACCGCCGATCACCGGACCGCCAATACTGGCAACAGCAAATAATGAAGCAAAATATCCCTGGAATCTGGCGCGTTGACGAGGAGGAACAAATTCACCAATTAATGCCTGAGATAAACTCATCAATCCTCCGCCACCCAGACCTTGTATTATCCGCCCCAGGACCAATACAGACATTGATTGCGCCAATGCAGAAATAATTGAGCCAAGTGAGAAAACAATTAAGGCAACAATCAGCATATTACGACGACTGAAACGATCGCCTAGCCAACCATATATTGGCACCGAGGCCGCTGTTGCCAATAAATAACCAATAATGATCCAAGAGGATAAATGCATGCCGCCTAATTCATTGACAATAGAGGGGGTGGCCGTGGCCAATAACGTTTGATCAACCGCAGCCAACAGCATAGGTAAAAAGACAATTGAAAAAATATGCAGAAAATACTTTTTTGAAACTAATTGTGATGCAGTGCCTGATTGAGAATTAAGCATAGAAGAGTGGACTACCAAGTTAACAACAAAATGACTTTAAGTTTAAATGAATGCTTAATAAAGAGATACTAAACTGTTTATATTACCTAAACTGGCTATGTTAAGTTATTCGGTGCACCTTCAATCACAAAAGCCTCAAAGCGAAATATTTGAATATCCCCACGCCAATAATCCCGAGGCCAGCCCCCTTTTTGTTTCAGTGCGTTCACAAACTCCGCAGCAGTTTTTAAAGAATCCCATACCGAAGGTAAAAATATCGCGCGGTGGTTTGAATCTTTTAATAATAAGCCATCAATACCAACCCGCAATTGATCAACTAATACCCGTTCACCATTATTTGCTAAAGGCTGTAATTCTGACAGAACGGATATCTCAAAACTTAGATTAGACAGCTCCCATTTCTGCAAAGGTTCAAAGCGGCGGTCTTCACAAGCACTGTCATAACTGTAATCACAGACATTTTGCCACAGTGATTTTTCTGCCGTATAAGTACCAATACAGCCACGCAACTTTTTATCTGTGTATAAAGTAACAAAACAGGCTCTGGGGACTAACAATGCTTGTGATTTTGGCGCTGCAGCTTGTAATAAACTTCGGTTCTCAACAGCTTTACCAAGCACTTGCCAAACCAATTGCTTAAGCTCAACCTGCGCTGCACTGTTTAAATTAATATAAGATGAAACTGGCATAACCAACCACCTCCTTTTTACTGCCAAAAGTATCCCCTGAGTTGGCCTTTTTAAGCAGCTTAATAGGCCAGTGCTGTTTTTTAGCATAACTTAGCAGACCATTAACGGCATAACAACCGCAGGCATCTTCGCCTTCTAAATGATGATCATAATTTAGAATATGCTGAATGGTCCTGTTGTCCAAAATTTGAGCTTGTTGATAAGAATGATAATGGCTAAGGTCTGAACTTACGACCACCAGTGTACCCGGTTCATTAACCTCTAATGTTTCTAAAATTTTACAAACTTGTTGTGTTGAACACTGCCCTACCAATATTGGAACAAGCACAAAGTTTTGTAAAGATCCTTGTAAAAATGGCAGTTGCACTTCTAATGAGTGCTCTAACAGATGGGCCTGATCGGAAATGCTCACCAGATTTTTATTCAGTAACTGAACATAAGCGTCTTTGTCTATTGGTATTAATCCAAGTGGCGTAGCAAAACAATCACAGCTGGAAATAGCACAACCCTGCAGGGCAACCCGGTGACTGGGCCCGAGTAAAATAACGCGGTGAATATTATGGGCAATACTTTTAAGATAAGAATAAGCGTAACCGGCAACCGCTCCGGAATAACAATAACCCGCGTGCGGTACAATTAATGCCTTTGCCTGAATTTCAGACGCGAGCGGAGTATTTAAAAAAAGACTAAGCTCTTGATTAATCTGCTCGGCAGTCGCAGGATAAAAACTACCCGCAACTGCCGCGGTTCTGTATTTCATAAACACCTCCGAAAACAGCCCTGTCACAGATAACTGCAAAGCTGATTGAGACTGTTCGATAAGTATAGTCAAACATGAAGTGAATCAATAAGAATTAGAATAGACTGATTTTCTTAAAGGCAGGTTGTTATAGGGTCGCAGGTTATAGAGTCGCAGATGGGAGACTAATACGCCACTCAATGAGTGGCGTTGGTATAAATTAATTTACAAGGTTTGAGCTAATTCAGTCAGTAACTTTTCCTGTTCTTCCGTCAGAGTGGTTGGCGTATTAATGACAACTTTATAAATCAAGTCACCTTTATCAGCATTCTTCATGGATTTAATACCCTTGCCTTTAATGCGAAACTTGCGTCCCGCTTGTGTACCCTTGGGTATTTTAAAGCTGATATGTCCATCAAAGGTCGGAGCTTCTATCGTTCCTCCTAATGCAGCCGTTGGAAAGGAAACGGGTATTAAACAATGCAAGTCATATCCTTGACGCTCAAAAAGCTCATGCTCGATAAGGTTAATTTCGACCAGTAAGTCCCCATTTTCAGCGCCTAAGGTCCCCGGATTACCTTTATTTGCAATGCGAACACTTTGTCCCTCATCAATACCGGCGGGCAGACTTACCTTTAGAGATTGTTCTGTATTCGGGAGTTTAACCTCTTTCTGACAACCATTAATGGCTTCTTCCAGAGTGAGTTTTATGCGATAGCGTAAATCAGATCCCTTTTCAGGTCTTGGTTGATGGCGCTGTCTGAAAATATCACCAAAAATATCATTATAATCACCGGAAGATTGCCCGAATCCACCCTGGCTGTTAAAACCAGAATTTGGACGACGACTGGGATCAAAGGCCTGATGACCAAAATCATCAAATTCCTGTCTTTTTTCCGGATCAGAAAGAATTTCATAGGAAGATTTTACTTCTCTAAAGCTATCCTGTGCGGCAGGATTACCAGGATTACGATCCGGGTGGAATTTCATTGCTAATTTTTTATACGCTTTTTTTATTTCTACATCTGTTGCGCTTTTATCAACACCAAGCACTTCATAACAATCACGTTTTAACATGTTTAATTCTCAAAATTATTATTCTACCTGCTAGAAAACGCAATTATAACTTAGTTGCAGTAAATCTGGTGCAGTGTTTTTCATTGCTACAATAAAAAGGTTAGTAGACCCTAGTCTAAGCATAATTTAAAATGCATCTTCTGATCATATCGGTCATAATTAATAATATATTGTATAGTGGATTGAAGATGCACAATAAACGGCTGGTTTTTGGCCTATTAATCAGTTCATATGGTTAAGGTATAAAATGCAAGCCGTTTTCAGTTTTTGTATTTCAATTTATTTAGCGCTAAGTCCAACCAGCATAAGGTTTCACAATGTTTGTGTATTCTAATTTATTCTCAAATGAAATAATCAATCGTCATTATTTCAAAAAGCACAGCATCATACTTAGCTTAGTGATTCCGCTCGCTATGCTAAATCCCGTTGCTGCACAGGCAGAGGGTTACCCTCTGCCGCAGGACGGTTCACGATTAATTGGTATGCAGCAGGAATATAAAGTTCAACAGGGAGATACGCTTGATGCTGTTACTAAGCTTTATAATGTTGGTCTCATTGCACTGATGGAATCTAATCCCGGCGTTGATCCTTTTTTACCCACTCCGGGAAAAATACTGCAAATCCCAAACCGAATGTTATTACCGGATGTTCCCCATAAAGGTATCGTCATTAATCTGCCCGAACTGCGATTATATTATTTTCCGGCAGGCAAAGATGAAGTTCATGTTTTCCCCATTGGCATTGGCCGTATTGGTCGATCAACGCCGACCATGCAAACCAGTGTCAGGATGAAAATAAAACATCCAAGTTGGACGCCAACGACAAAAAGCCGTACAGAGTATTTTCAACAAACGGGTAAACATTTACCTTCGGTGATAGGGGCCGGAAAAGATAACCCACTGGGTGATTATGCGCTGCAATTAGCATACGGGAAACATGACTATTTGATCCACGGTACTAATAAAGATTTTGGCATCGGCATGCGCGTCAGTGCAGGTTGTATTCGCTTGAATCCCGATGATATTAGCTGGTTATTTCATCAAGTGGCTAACAATGAATCCGTGCAAATAATCAATCAACCGATTAAGGTATCATTAGAGCCGAATGGTGAAAAAATACTTGAGGTTCATTCTCCAATATCAAGAAGTGACGATGACACGGAATTTAGTTTATATTGGACAAACGAAGCGATTAAATTTAACAATCAAGAGGTAATTGATAATGATGAGATGACAGAAGCCTTGTTATTACATCAAGGAATGCCCGTAGTTATAGACAGTAAATAAAAAAAGTTGGTGCAAGCACCAACTTTTTTTATTTTTTAACGCATTATTTCTTATAAGAAGTAGCGATATTATCAATACGTGAGTTTGCACGTTCTGCTTCGCCAGCAACAGTTGACAAATCAGCTTTCATAGATGCTTGGTCAGCTGCAATCATATCAACTTTGTCTGATAATTCACTTACCTGATTAGTAAGGTTAGCCATACTTTTGTCCATTTCATCGTGATTTGAACAACCAGCAAGTAAAACGATTGATGCTACAGCACCAGTAATAAGTAATTTTTTGTTCATAGAAAAAACCTCTTTTTATTGAGTTAGAATAATACCAACATACATTTTTTATGCACTCTGGCTAAGTATGTAATATCTTTACAATTTTGCCAGTTACATGCTCATTTTTTTTAAATTATTTTATTCCCTCACATTAAGTGAGAGGCAAATAATGCCTTAATTAATCTTATAGATCTAGATATATTAAAGCATTATTTTCGATTATATGATTAATAAACCTAATATTTAAGCTCTTTTATACAATTAAAATCACCCACTACAGAAATTATTTTTCAGCATAAAATATCACGTTAAAAATAAAGTTCATGATGAATTTTATTTGCGTTTTAATACTCGTTTCACTCACCAAGTCCCCCCTCAAAAAAATTGATTTTAAAAAGAATTTATTACAATAACCATTTGTAATTATTACATAAAATGCCACAAAAGGGTTTTGCCTAACTTGAACTTCCGGCAACAAATACAAGCTTATCAATCAAATCAATAACAAAGACTGAAACTTTGCATAATGTCCGGGGACTATTGATTATCAGAAGCCTAAATCGATAGTCAGTAAATGACCGTCATTCTCTGCCTTATAATCTACTACACCAGAACAACGTTATGCTCAAAATATAACCGTCTATCACCGCTATAATCTTCGAATCTCAAATTAATTTAGATTAGAGGAAAATAAATAACCATAAAAAGGGGAATAATCTGCAAACCTATGCCACTCATAATATAAAATACAGGTAGAATGCGGGTTGAATATTCTATCTAAGAGAAATAATGGCAAATTTTAGTACCCACCTCAACGTAGCCGCTATATCAACAGGCCTCGCCTCTGCAGTACTATTATCCGCAGGACATATAAATATTAATACTGCTCTGTGGCTGTGGTGCTTAGGAACACTAGGAGGATTATTACCCGACGTCGATGCCGACAACTCCACATCACTTGATATCATTTTTAATATTTTTTCTGTGGTTGCCATATTAATGGTGCTCTATTACATTACCGGAGAGCATTATAAAGAGATTCATTTTATTGAATTGCTGGTAATACCTTTGGCTGTTTACGGAATAATAAAATACTTAATAAGACCTGTATTTGAAAAAATAACAGTACATCGAGGCAGTTGTCATTCGTTGTTATTTTTACTTCTGTGCGCGTTATTAACCATCCAGCTCACTTGGATATTCAATGAAAATTATTTAACCAAGTCGAGTCTTCATGCCTGGCTGTCAGGAGGGTTCATTTTTTTTGGCGGACTCATCCACTTACTTTTGGATGAAATATACAGTGTTGATTTATCTAATCTCAGGATAAAACGTTCCTTTGGTACCGCCTTAAAAATAGCAGATTTTAAAAATAAAAGTGCTACGATGATAATGTTATCTGCGGTCATTGCCCTCGGTTATATTACGCCAGAAAGCGGCTCTATGATGAATACATTAACAGACTGGTCAACCTTTAAAGTTTGGTGATTGCAGCGCAGCGGGCTTTGCTTGTATTGAGCTTAAAAAAGGGAGAAGCTGTCAAGCGACTCCCTATTTTGGTCTAATAGCCCACCATTATTGACCTAACATATCAAAAAAAGCTTCCTTACTCTTATACACGCCAAAAAATCCATTTTGATGGATAAAAATAGCATTATCATCGTCATTTAACTTAGGATGGCCCATCACAAAACTATTTTTTTTGTCGGACGGAATTTGAATACACCACTGATTTTTTTCTTTTACAAACCAAAGCACGTGGGTGATTTCTGTATATTTACTTTCACCGTGAACCAGATCAGGCCAGCTAGGGGCATATTCACTTAAGATTAAAACCTTATTTTTTCCAATTTCCTTAACCTCAGATACGGCAATGATTTTTGCAGATCGTTTAAGTTGGAGCTGCTTTTTTTGCAAATGAGTGAGAAATTTCAAAGCCATTTTAAACGCATCATAAAATGCCAATTGTTGTTGTTTTTCATTAAATAGATCAGCACAGTTGTAGGCAGCAATAATCGCCGTAAAAGAGAAATCGGACATTTTTTCGATTCCGCAATCATGTTTATCAATTGCCAGTACAAAAGCATCTATTTCAGGACTCTCCTCGCAGGTTTTCTGTTTGATCCATGACCATACCATTCCGACACTTGAAACCTGCCCGTCTTTAATTTGATGATGATCAAAACGGCAAGTTTTAATATCATGGATTCCGCCAACATCTAAAACGATATCGGCTTGTTTAATAAGATCAATATTCCGCGTACGGATTATTTCAAGTTGATTGCTGTCAACTATTTTATAAAGCAATAACAAGGCCACCGCAGTCACTTCGTCGGCATGAAACGAACCGTCATGAGTGACTAATTGACTTTTTTTGATGGTCATATTCTATCCCTCTTTTAATGATTGATTAGTTAAGCCTCGCTGCCAATCGTTGTGCTGTTTGTGATCTTGCTTGATAGTTTACCCTGTAATAATTGATTCGAGTTCAGTAAAAAAATAAACACGATTGTTTATTTAACTTAACTTTTGTGTAACATATGAAATATAATCAGTGCTACCTTTTAAAAAATATTGTAAATAACCGCATTGTTGCGGTTAAAAAAAGTAAATTTATATTGTTTGATATAAATTTTGTGTATTTCAAATTAGCCCACCCCGATTTATTTTTGAGAGAAAAAATGGACTCTATCCTTATTATCATCTTTATTTCATTAGCAATTGCCAGCATATTAAATATTGTACTGAAAAAATTCTCCGTATCGCACATTATTGGTTATATTATTACCGGTACTATTATCAGTACTATTTTTCATTTTAATGGCAGTGAAGACCTTAACGCATTAGATCTTATTGGTGAGTTTGGCATCGTCTTTTTAATGTTCACCATCGGCTTAGAGTTATCTTTTTCTAAATTAAATAAAATGAAAGAAATCATTTTATTTAATGGCTTTATACAAGTCGCTTTAAGCTCGGTCATTATTTTTATACTTTCATACTACCTGTTTAATATTGACAGCACGTCTTCCATTATTATCGCACTGGCGTTCAGCTTGTCCTCCACAGCCATAGTGTTGACTTATCTGAAAAAATCAAAAGATATTTTCACCCCATATGGTACCAAATCCGTTGCTATCCTGGTCTTTCAAGACTTAGCTGTTATCCCCATTTTGTTGCTGATTAGTTTTTTAGCCAATGATACTTTGTCCATCGCAGATGTATTATTAAAAACGCTATTATCTGCAACCTTAATCATTGTTTTTATGTTTACCTTAGGTAAGAAAATCATCGAATGGTTACTGCACTTTTCCAGCGCCGCCAGATTGGATGAACTGTTTTTAGCCTCGGTATTAGCCATAGTGATGGGCGCGTCGCTGCTCGCACACGAAATGGGGTTTACCTACTCCCTAGGCTCTTTTATTGCGGGTATGATCATTGCTGAAACCACTTACCATGTCAAAGTAGAATCAGACATAGCCTCTTATAAAGACCTCTTATTAGGCGCATTTTTCTTTTCAATCGGCACCAAAATTGACATCTTATATTTCGCAAGCAATTTACATTTGGTATTTGCGGTATTAGTTATTACCATGTTAATAAAAGCGCTGATCATCTATTTTTTAATTCGCAAAAAATCCAACAAAAGTGATTCACTTAAATCGGCCATTGCACTTTGCCAAATTGGTGAGTTTTCTTTTGCGATTTTCTCTATTGCTATTAGCCAGGAAATCATCACTCCGGAACTGGGCAGTTTCTTAATTTTAGTGGCGGTTTCATCGATGATAGTCACGCCATTTATGCTCAATAACATTTATAAAATAGCGTCTTTATTTGTAGTCGAGTTTTTTGAATCAGATAAAATCACCCCGATAAAGGAGACTAATCATACAATAATTTGTGGTTTTTCGATCCTAGGGCGACTGGTAGCAAAAGAGTTAGAGAAGAAAGGACGGCATTTTTTAATTATTTCAGATAATTTACAACATGTGCTGGAGGCAAGAAAACGCGGATATAAGGCTTATTTTGGCCATTTAGAGAAACACCCGGTATTAGAATCACTGAAAATAGAGGACTCTTCCAGTATTATTATTACCGTTAATACCGTCAGAACCAAAAAAATAATTTGTGAAGCCGTGCTTGATTATTATCCGCAGGCACACTTAGTGGTCAAAATCAGTAATCACGATGAAAGAGATACTCTGGCGAATCTGAAAATTCACTCTTTTGTCCATGCTCAGCATGAAACCGCACTCCTGCTGGTTAAAAAAAGTCTTAATTAATTTCTGCTATCTTCTTTATACTAGAGCAAAAAAAACCAAGGGGAATAATTCACCTTGGTTTTTTTACTGTGCTGATTTGAAGCGGTTAGTAGCTTTTAACGTGTTAATAAGTAACTTGCCAATTTCGTTATGCTGAGTAAGCCTTGATTAGGCACGGGAAAAGCGATTAAGCAAAACGCGATTGCGCAGGTAAGGTAACCAGTCTGCGTTCAAGTACTTTTAACAGAACACCATAAGCGGGTAAAAACAGGCCTAAACTGACAATCAGTTTAAAGGTATAATCGACAGTGGCTATCTCAGGCCAGTTTTTTGCCATAAACAGATCGTTTGAGGCATAAAACGCCAACCCAAAAAATACCGTTGTATCAACTAAATTACCAATCACCGTTGAACATGCCGGTGCAACCCACCACGAGCGAGTTCGGCGTAACTTTGCAAAGATAGTTATATCCATTAGCTGGCCAACAAAATAAGCTGCGAAACTAGCAAATGCAATACGCAGCACAAAGGTGTTTAATTCGGTCAACGCACCAACCCCCTTAAATCCCCCTTGATGAAAGATAACACCTATTGCATATGAAATGATTAACGCCGGCAGCATCGCTTTAATAATTATTTTGCGCGCAGATTGCTGACCAAAAATTCTGACTGTTAAGTCGGTAGCAAGGTACACAAACGGAAAACTGAATGCTCCCCAGGTGGTGTGCAACCCAAACAGTGTAAATGGCAACTGTACGAGGTAATTACTGGCACTGATAATTAAAATATGGAAGCTAACCAGTACGACAAGCGCACGGCGAATTTGAACGGCTGTGAGTGATAACATAATTTTACCTTTTTAATGTTTAAATAAACTTTGCGGGGTGAGGGAACCCGCTATTAAATTGTGTTTTATTTTGCCAGTGAATAAAGCGATATTTATTCATCCCGATGGAACCCTAATCGGGCGCCATATTATACCCATGATACTTCAAGATGCAAAGTCAGCAAGGAAAATTGTGCTGAGATGCTAGGCATAAAATTGAAGTACATACCCAAATCATTTGAAGATGCAAGAATCAGCAAGACGATAAATGATGAAATTCTAGGCAGAAGGCTGATGATCTAGTTATTCTAAATCGAAGCTTTCTAACAACGAAGATCGTCGTTTATCGCCTTGCCCTTCGGGAGATTCGCCCGAAAACTAACACTGCGTTGTAACACTTGATAAGGGAATAACCATTCTCATCATGTTACGCCTTGTTCTAGTATCCGGGCGAAACTCTGAATCTGCATCTTCAAGTAGTTTGGGTATAATTATTCTACATAGAGATTTTATAACAACGCAGATTGGCACAATTGTCCTTGCCCTACGGGGAGCAAGGTCGAAAACCAGTGCTGCGTTGCACCAATCGAAAAGGGAATAACCATTACCTCATGTTGCGTCTTGCTCTGATCGAAGACCTTGCGCCTGACAAAGCATTTTGAAGTAACATGGGTATATAAGGATGTTTTAACTTAGAGCAAGGATAAACCCACATTCACATTTATATTCATTAAAGTTATTTTTGAAAAGAGAACTTGAGAAGTCGGACTTTCCCGCTATCATGGACTATCTACATTCATCTGTGAGCAGCAATATGTCATTTAATAACCCGATAAAACCGGCAAAAGATATTGACGGAGTGCGCAGATCTGCCTTTTGGCATTTGGGCCGCCGTGACCATAGTGAAAAAGAGCTACGTGAAAAAATTAGCCGTAAAACCGATAATCAGCAATGGATTGATACGGTGGTAAGCGAATGTTTTGAGTATGGTTATTTGGATGATGCACGCTTTGTGGAAAATTTCATTCGCTCCTCGCAAAATAAAGGTTTTGGAAGCACCCGTATTAAACGTGATTTACAGCGTAAAGGCATAGATGTAAATTACCTTGCTCAAGTATTTGAAGATGATCCCCATGATTATATTTCCGATGCCCTCGCTCTGCTCTCGGCAAAATATAAGCAGCGTATTGCTAACCAGCACTTAAAACAAAAGGCGATGATTTTCCTGCAAGGCAAGGGACATAATTTCGATGATATATTCAAGGCAATAGATGAGCATAATGAAGCATACCCTGATGATGATTGTGATCATCTAAGCGAGGCAGTTGTATTGTTATCGCGTAAATTTAAAACAGCCATCATCGAACGCAAAGCACAAGATAAGGCAATGCGCTTTTTAATATCAAGAGGACATACATTTCACATTGCGTTAGATGCAATCAAAGCCTTTAATGAAAATATGGATGAAGAAGAGTAAATATTCAGCGGCGAGCTTCGAGCTTCGGGCCTTCGAGCCTTCGAGCATCTAGCTTCGAGCCTTACAGCCTTAAAAATTGAAACTCTTTCTGTATTAACAATTTCTCAATGGATTATAAATAATGGCGAAAGCAAAAACAAAAATAGCCTATGTCTGCAGTGACTGTGGTGCCAATTACCAAAAATGGCAAGGCCAATGCGGCGAATGTAAAGCCTGGAATACCATCACCGAGTTCAGAGAAGCATCCAGCACTACAAAGTCTGTAAATTCGGCGGTCAATCGTAATAAGAATGCGGGTTACACGGGCGCGTTAAGCAATGGTGTACAACGAATTTCGAGCGTGCAGGTTGAAAATGCCACACGCGTCTCAACGGGTCTTGCCGAACTGGATCGCGTTTTGGGCGGAGGCATTACCCTCGGCTCAGTGGTGCTTATCAGCGGCGATCCGGGATCAGGTAAAACAACCTTGCTTACCAAAGTAGCAGAAGTCATGTCGCAGAGCATGTCGACACTCTATGTCACCGCAGAAGAAAGCCTCAGCCAATGGGCCAAACGCGGTATTGAGCGCTTAAAGCTCAACTTTAACGAAGATAATTTTTTATTATCGGATACCGACTCTATTGAAGATATTGTCGATCAGTGTCTTACCAATAATGTGCGTTTTTTGATTGCCGATTCAATCCAGGCTTTTGAATCAAATCAGGCAGACGGCACCGCAGGTGGGGTTACTCAGGTAAAAACCTGTGCCAAAATATTAAACCGGTTATGTAAACAACATGGTATTACTTTAATTCTTGTCGGTCAGGTAAATAAAAACTCACAAATGGCCGGACCACAAACCTTAAAACACATTATCGACACGGCTATCCACATCGAAGTTAATGATGCATCGGTGCGTATTTTACGCGCCGATAAAAACCGTTTTGGCGATACAGAACAGGTTGGTATCTTTCAGATGACCGAAAAGGGCATGTTTTCCGTTGATAACCCCAGTCGTCTTTTTCTTTCGGGTAGTGAAGAAAATTTCGAGGGATCAGCCATCTCGGTAATAAAGGATGGCGCACGAAATTTACTGATTGAAATACAGGCGCTGGCCACTGAAGTTGAAGGCGAAAAATCAATTCGAAACTGTATTGGTATTTCCTACAGCCGTTTATCCTTAATCACCGCTGTATTAAAAAAACACGGCGGCATTCCCACCTATTATGATATTAATATTAGTTTAGTGGGCGGTCTTAAAATGTCCGATTCCGAAACATCAACGGACATGGCAGTGATGGCCGCGTTGTTGAGTTCAATAAATTCCAGACCTTTACCTGAAGATTCGGTGTTTATTGGTGAAGTGGCGCTGACCGGTGAAATACGTCAAATCCCACAAATTGTGCCGCGTGTTCGAGAAGCTTTAAGCCACGGCAAAAAGCAGATCTATATTCCGGCGGTGGCTTATCATAAATCGATGCAGCAGTTTGTCAAAAAAGGACAGTCTATTCATCCTCTTAAGAATATTAAAGAATTGATAGAAGCATTAAGTTAAAGGGCAAAGGCTATAGGGCTGGAAGGCGTTCGAGCTTCGAGCATTCAAGTATTCAATTAGGGTGAGAAATCGGCAGATTCCACTTTGCAATGATTGAACGCTATTGCTGAACGCCTTTTTAACCATATAGATCAAATTTTGGAGGTAATTAGCTTTAATTACCTGAAATAAAAGAGGATAATTACACTCGTTCGCAGATGTGGTGGAATTGGTAGACACGCTAGCTTCAGGTGCTAGTGGCCTAAAGGTCGTGGGAGTTCAAGTCTCCCCATCTGCACCAATTATAAATAAATACTTTAAGGCTAAAAGGCAGTAAGGCTTTTTAACTTTCCAGCTTTCCAGCTTTCCAGCTTTCCAGCTTTCTAACTTTATTCTTTAGGCCAATCGCCCATTGGGAAAGGCTTAAATTCACTGTTGTAGGTCAGATATAACATTACTTGGTAATCATAAACACTCAGGCTTTTTCCAAACTTCAGTAGATTGTTATTCTTTTCAGCGGTGAACAGTATGACTAAAAACTGGAAACCCACCACCACCAGAGTAACGAATTTAGCTACCCCCATAAAAAAAATAAAAATAAGCATAAATAAACCACGTAACCATACGTTGCTATTTTTATAGTGTTGTTGTTTTTCATCATTCATAATCGACCCTTTTCACACAATACTGCCAGCATTTCAGCGAACTCTTTATGCGCTTAAATACTGATTCCAAGCTTGGTGATACATCTGTTGTGATTCATTCCTAAGCTTATCAATAGAAGCTTGTTCTATTTCGCTTGGCGCTCTATTTTCACTTATTTGTAAGCGTTGCATCTGTTGAATCTGTTCATAATTATCATGCTCTTTGCCATTTTTAATAACCGAAAAGGCTTCAAGGTGTAATTGAACTTCCGCAACAATGCCGCTCTCGGGTAAGCGTACAAGCAAACTCAAATCTCTGTAACCGGACGGATTGGGGGTTACAAAGCGATTCTTAATACGCAAAATTTGCGTATTTTGTTGTAATAGTTCAAAAGCGTCCATCAGTGCAGGAATATTTTGTGCAACAATCGAGGTACGGGTGATATCGGTTATTTTATCACTATTACCGGTATATTTTGCGGCCACTTTATCTCGAGCACGTTGCACAGATTTCATGCCTGATGTATGGGTGTAAGTGTTACTTTGCTGCGCAATTTTCTGAGTAACACTTTCTAATTCGTTTTGGCCTGAGACAGCTTTTTGATATAGCTGGTTAAAATCATTGTGTGGCTGTTTAATATTAAGCGCATTATATTCTGTGATACTAAAAAGGCCGGCAAGATTGCGAGGTTGGGTATTGGTACTATTGGACTGAGAGAATGGTAAGAGTTTACTGGCATCAACACGTTGATGCTGTTTTACAGGTGATGCGTTACCTTGAGAAGACATCACCAATAAAACAAAAAGGGTCTGAAATAATTTACTCATTAATGCTCCCTATTAAAAACGTTGAAGGCAGATTATTCCGCCTTCACTTTATACATGGTGACTTATAATGTCAGCTTCAAGGGTTAAAGCGTAAAAATCACTTATTTTTTGACTGCGAGGAATAAAGTGTGTGGTACTTCACACTATAATAGAGTCTATTGGCCTGTTTACGTTTAAGCCCGCGTTCCACCATAACATTGGGGAAATATAATTTATACAGGCTTACCGACGGCTATCACTGCATTTGCCAAACAGATCAATCAATTTAAAGCTTAGGGTGTTTATTTATTTAACGCTTGTGCTACCCATTGTTTAAATTGCGACTTTGGTAATGCGCCATTTATAGTGTCAATTAAGCGCCCTTTTCTGAACATTATAAGAGTTGGAATACTACGGATTTTGTACTGTGCAGCAATCTGTTGCTGCGCTTCCGTATCTACTTTAACAAAACGTAATTTATCTTTTTCTTCCAAGGCAAGCTGTTCAAAAACAGGTGCAAAATTAATACAGGGACTACACCAGGGAGCCCAGAAATCAACAATGACAGGTTTATCACTGTTTATTAATGCGCCTAAATTTGCGCTGTTTCCCTCGATAGGTTTTCCTTCCAGCAAGGGTTTCCGGCAGATACCGCAGGTTGGCAAAGCTTCTATTCTCTCAACAGGTAAACGGTTCATCGCTTTACAAAATGGGCATCGGCTGACAATTGAATTCATTAATAGGTTCCTTAGTTTTATATAAGCCCTCTCTAACGGACAGGTGACTATATTGCTTGAGGGGTTCGGCTGATATAAGGCCGAATAGTCGAACAATTAAACACAGCGGTTACTTTTATTAAATAAACTTGTGGGGTTTAAGGTAAAATTTATGGTCTTTATCGTCAATATAAATATCCACCTCATTTTCCTGATTTTGTTTCTGCGGTTGAATTACAGTCGTCGCCCTTAACTTCGCAACTACCGCGTCAAAATAAAGCTCTTCTAACGCTTGATCTCTTAACTGCAAGCTTTCTATAAAGTCATACATAACAATCCCCTTCTTTATGTTCTTCTGCTATTAATTCTAGCTTAGATCATAAATATTGGTGTATTTTGCTGAGGGTCCAGACGCCGAAAATGAGGAATATAGATAACACCTATCAATCCACGCGACTTTCATAATAAGACTAAAGTGTTTGCTGTTAATAGCAAACAAATTAGTACAGTGATCATGTATTGCGCAGGAAAAACCGGCTTTGTGATGAATAACAAAACAAGTCGGTGTAACAGCATTATCTTATTTTGAAGAGCAACTAAGACTCGATCTGCTTGCGGAAAAACTGAATCATCTCATTACGCGTTTTCAAGTGATCAAGATGATAAATACCTCGAGGAAAGAGCAGCTCGATAACCCCGGTATCAAACATACGTTTGACCTCATATTCGTTATGCGCCACATCTTCCTGGTACATATAGTTTAACCAGGTCTGATTAGTGTGGATAATAAACTCAACACGCATCCCGCCTAAACGCGCAAAAAATTTCATCATCGCTGTTTTCTCACTAGAGCCGGTTGAACGGCTATGATATTGAGTATGTTCGATCAAAGTATCCGAGATGTCTTCAAGTACCATCAAAGAGTGAGCATTAGAGGCGCTACGGGTAAGATGCTGCTGAAAAGCTTTAACATCAGAGAACGAATCCAGCACCGCCATCAACCCCAGTTCATCATCAACGGCAACCCCGGGATTCTTCTCATTTTTTCTTAAAAGTTTTAATACTTTAGCTTCCGGTGGTTTCTTTCTTATGGACACATAAATAGGGATTTTTTTACAGCCTACGGTAAAACTTCGACGTTTGACTAAGGTTAGTTTTTCCCATTTAACCGGCACGACTAATTTAGCTTGCTGCGGCGTTAATACGCTGACGCTGTCACAACAATAATCTTCAGTGTGATGCGTAGAATGAAGAAAAACCGGATCTAATTCGCCAATTTTTAGATTTGGACTCCACACATAACCATTTAAAAACACCAAAAAAGCAGAAAATTTATTTTCAACATCGGTTTCCCGCTCACGTTGATCGATGCTGCCTGCCAGTGTCATTAAAAGCACCTTGCGCCGTGCTTCAAAACGCGCTTTTTTATGGTATTGATTATTAAACATAATTAATAACAGTTCAACGGGGTTATTAGTGACCACTATTTCATTAGTTGATTCTATATAGGATGCATAGGGTGACAGTATTTTATTTTTAAGCGAACTAATGACCGTATCTGCAGTACGCGCATATTCATCGACACGAGATTTTATTTCATTAAGGTTGCCATTGATGCCAAACATATTGCCCAACAAACGCAGCGCGCGCTCACTGCGCTCCTGGCAAAGCCGTTTATTAGTGATCAGGGATTCTATTTGATCAATACTGTCAACGCCTAGAAACTCAAATAGTTGACTGCGTAGGGCGCGATATTTGGCACGATTGGTCGAATGTTGCTGTAAGCTTTTTACCCATTCGCGGGTTTCAACAGAAAAATGCGACAGGTTAAACACGTCATTGGAAACAGCAAAGGGACCATCCTGCAGGAGAGATGTAAAAACGCTGTTTGAAGAAAGAACCGACATAGATAAATCCGAAAATAAACAACAGTGCAATAACACCATTTAACAAAAAATATAACCTTGCTCACAATCAAAAAATCGACAAGGGGTAGT
This sequence comes from Psychromonas sp., assembly GCF_047632955.1. Taxonomy (GTDB): domain Bacteria; phylum Pseudomonadota; class Gammaproteobacteria; order Enterobacterales; family Psychromonadaceae; genus Psychromonas. Next base: position 23,330 of record NZ_JBLIED010000007.1, read on the forward strand.
CGTCATTATATCAGATCACTGTGCCTATTCTAAAATCACAAAAGCTTTAGAAAGACAAATAATTCAATAAACTAAGGTATGCTGACTTTTCAGTTTAAATTTTGTTCAATACAAAGTGGCTCTGAGCAAGCATCGCGAGAAAAACGTCATTATTCTAGGGTGAACGCCGCGCTTTAAACTGCACAACATAATATTAAGCTGATTGCTGTCATCGCTATTTTAGCGCAATTAAATAACAATATTTTGATACAAACTGAAGACTGATTTACCACGAAAATAATACTTTATGTAACAGGATGAAAATAGAGGACAAGCTAATAAGTTAAGGAACGATTTTATATCAATCTATAAAACAATTGGATGGCAGTGATGGGGTTTTTCTTGGCATGATATTAAGATAATTTGAAGTTGCTGAAAAAAACTATTTTCAGCAATAATTGCAGTTCAAGAGGTGATCACTTTATAAGTTGGTTACGAAAAAGCCACTGAGCAGCGGTTATTTTCCGTAACACACTTAAATCTAAAGCTATTTACTCTCTTTTTTAATCTCATTTTCAGGTCCAAAGAGCGTGCCCAGAGTGTGTTTATTTTCAAGCAGAAATGACTCTGCTGCGCTCAAATCAAAACCATTACATAGAAGCATCTTTCTTCCATGCTTTATAAGAAAATTAGCTGCCTTAAGTTTAGTTACAATACCACCGGTGGCAAAACTGTTATTGGCTGTTGATTCTTCAAGTAATGCTTGTTCAGGTATCTTGCTCATGGTTTTAAAGATCTTCGCATCTTGATATTCGTGCGGATTTTTATCAAAATAACCGTCAATATCGCTCAAAATAACCAGAATGTCGGCATTGGTTGCATGAGCCACAACAGCTGAAAGTTGGTCATTGTCACCAAACTGCTGTTCGGGTGTTGAGGTAATATCGTTTTCATTGACGATCGGAAGAATATCGTGCGTCAGGTGAGCATCGATTATTTCCTGAAACATCTTAGTCCGCTTTCTTGAGTCGAAATCATCTTCAGTGAGCAGGATCTGCGCAGTGTCGATATCATAGATATCAAATTTCTTTTTATAGGCGGTCATCAAAATAGGCTGTCCTGCCGCAGCAAGTGCCTTCTTGCCAATCTGTTTGCTTTTATCAAGTTTTAGGGTCGAGTACCCTGCCGCCACTGCGCCGGAGGTCACAAGAATAACGTCGTAGGTTTTTCTTAGTCCAGAGATCATTGAAACAAGGTTGAGCATGCGCTCCTTGGCGATGTTATTATTTTCTGTCAATACTGCGCTGCCGACTTTAATTACTACACGCTTGGTTTTCTTCTTTGCCTTTGGCTTTGTATTTGTATTCATGTTCGTTTATTTTCCTTTGAAGTTATTTTCTAATCGGTTACGTTCTAATCGGTTACGTTCTAATCGGTTATGTACTAATCGGTTACGTTCTAATCGGTTATGTGCTAATCGGTTATTTCCCTTTAAAGTTATTTTCTAATATGTTGTGCCGTTGATCGCATAGCCATATTTCCCGTTTCATTCCGGCAATAATCGAAATAAACCTGCGAGCATTTGCGCAAACGCTTCGTCTGTAAAACGAAGGTGGTGACAAGCAGACCGGCTGCTACCCCAAAACTAAACCACACTGAGGCAACGAGAGCAAGTGCGCCCGAGTTCAAAGCGGTAGATAGTAGTAGTGGTTAATGGGGTAAAGGTCAGGGAAAATCGTACCATGGTTAACCACAAAATCTCATGATAAAACCTGACCACGGCAACTAGCTTAACACAAATACCTTCATAAAACCCCATTACCTTCCAGCGAGTTGGCTATAAAACAATATTAAAGCAATCACAAAATGCAACATTCTAATCTCAAAAACAGCATCACGCCGCATCAATTCACAGTATTTAGTCCGTTGCTTTGCCGATCATTTTGGACGTTAAAAAATCTGCATTTGGATAAAAAAGAAAAATAATAAAGCATATTTTTAAGCTCAGCAAAAAAAACATAAAATATCAGCGCAACCCTTTATCCAAAGAGGATAGGCCTTAACTTTTTCAATTCTGCACACTAATTAATAATTCAATCGGCAATTACCCTATTACCCTTTTAATAACAACAGCATAATTATTTTTTCTAGTTTACAGGATCAGATAATTATGCTTTTATGCGCTTATTAACTTCCTATTTAACTAACTATTTTTTAACTACTTTTAGAGATTTGTAATGGACAATAAAAATAAAGCAAAACCTTCCGGTAACATCTGGACCCGCCTGGAACTGTGGAAAAAAATCCTCATTGGAATGATTCTTGGTGTCATCGTCGGTACCGTGATGGGACCTGATGCTGAAATTCTTAAACCTATTGGAACGCTTTTCATTAACGCAATTAAAATGCTCATAGTACCACTGGTTTTCTTTTCTCTTATTGTCGGTATCACCTCGATGCAGGACACCAATAAAATGGGACGAATTAGCCTTAAAGCTATTATTCTTTATTTAGGCACAACCGCAGTGGCGATCACTATTGGCTTGGGGCTTGCCGCTCTGTTCACGCCCGGCGCAGGTTTGAATATGATTGCTAACAACCCGGATGCTATTGGTAAAGAAGCACCGGCATTAGTTCAAACACTGCTTAACATGATTCCGCAAAACCCCGTGGGTGCACTGGCGGCAGGCAATATTCTGCAAATCATTATATTTGCAATAGGTTTGGGTGTTTCACTGGCACTTATTGGTGAAAAAGCGGAGCCTGCTATTAAACTTTTTGAAAGCCTTGCTGAAGCGATGTATAAATTAACTGAGCTGGTAATGAAGCTTGCGCCTTATGGTGTCTTTGGTCTGATGGCTTGGGTTGCAGGTAAATATGGTCTGGAAGTACTTCTTCCACTGATTAAAGTGATTGCAGTCGTTTTTCTGGCAGCCCTGCTGCACATCGCTGTATTTTACACCGGTATGATCAGCATTGTCGCCCGTTTGAATCCTATTCGTTATCTGAAAGGCTTAAGCAACCCGGCTGTTGTCGCATTCACAACCACCAGCAGTTCAGGTACGTTGCCGGCCACCATTAAAGCTTCTCGTGAGGAGATGGGCGTCTCTAAGGGCGTTGCAAGTTTTGTTTTGCCGCTCGGTGCAACGATCAATATGGACGGTACTGCATTGTATCAGGGTGTTTGTGCATTATTTGTGGCTCAAGCATTTAATATTGATTTAGCAACTTCCGACTACATCACTATCATTTTAACTGCAACACTGGCTTCTGTCGGCACGGCGGGAGTTCCCGGTGCCGGACTTATTATGCTTTCTTTAGTATTGACGACCGTTGGCCTTCCTATTGAAGGATTAGCAATCGTTGCCGGTATCGACCGTATTCTTGATATGGCCCGCACAACGGTCAATATTTGTGGTGACATGATGGTTTCAATCCTTGTTGCCAAGAGCGAAGGTGAGCTTGATATGGATGTATACAACAGCAAAGAACCTGCTGCTGGTGCACCCTCTGTGGCTGAGGTTAAAACTGCATAAGCGTTAATCTGCAAATCAAACTGCCGTTTTAACGGCGGTTTTTTATTGGCCAAGACCAAGATTATTAAATTTTTTCATTTTTTTGGCCGTGAGACTTAAGATACCCTCCCTTTTTATTGACTTTTAAAACGCCCTTCAAAAAGTAAAATTCCCGTCAGTTTAGCAATATTCAATGGTTGATTTATTATGCTTCGCTAATAGCTGTATTTGTTATAATATCCGTCACCAAAATATATCACCTTACAGCACAGAGTAATTATGTCACATCCATCCACCAATGCTTTATACACCGACCTGTCCGGCTATTACGATTTAATGTGCAATGATATTAACTATCAAGCTCAGAGCAACCATATTCGCAGACTTCATCAACTGTTTGGTGATAAAGGACAGAATCACCTTGATTTAGCCTGCGGAACCGGACCGCATGTCCGTCATTTCTTAGATTTTGGCTACCAGAGTAGCGGCCTGGATATTAATCAGCCGATGTTACTGCTGGCCAAAGATCGCTGCCCCGAAGCACAATTTACATTAAAAGACATGTGCAGCTTTAGCGTTGAGCAACCGCTCGATCTGATCACCTGTTTTTTATACTCCATCCATTACAGTGACGGCATTGAAAAACTCAAAGAATGTATTAACAGTGTTCATAACGCGCTAAATACCAAGGGTGTTTTTTGCTTTAACGTGGTTGATAAAAACAAAATAAAAAACAATTCGCTGGTCAGACATACAGCCGTTCATGACAATAATCGCTTTATTTTCAGCTACGGCTGGCATTACCCGGGTTCTGGCGACAAACAATCACTCAAACTGCGCATTGAAAAAATTACACAGGATGAGACTCAATCGTGGCAGGACGAACATCCGATGGTCGCATTAAGTTTTGATCAATTAGAAAAACTCCTGCAACCCTATTTTGAAGTACATATTTTTGAGCATGATTACGAAATAATAACCCCTTGGGATAAAGTCTCGGGCAACGCTATATTTACCTGTGTGAAAATTTAAAGCCGCTTTTATAATGAGCCAAGTTTTGTTTTTTTAAAAGCAAAAGGCAAGGCCATAGTTTGGGGTAATAAAAACGGCCTTGAAGGTTAAATTCCAAAGCCGTTTATTTAAAACAGCATTTACTGCGATGCTCGTACTTTAAAATATATTATTGTTCGATTAAATCAATACGGTAAAAACTCGTTGTCCCGCTGACTTCGTTACCGACGATAAGAATAGGCGTATTGGTAGGGCTGTCTTTGGCGGCTACAAAACGGAAACCTTCAGGACCTAAATCGCCCGCGTCTATGCTATAAGTCTTCACTCCATCAGCATTTTTTGCAACGTTATCCTTGGGATTCACGCTCAGGTCACGGTGATTAAGATACTGCACAAACTGCGCTTTAAACGGGTTTGAAATATCATAAACCATAATGCCACCCATACGCTCAAGACCTATGAAGGCATAAACTTTGCCATCAATAACCGCGCTCGTTAGTGCTTCCGGCTCAGGCCCTTTTTTACCACTGCGATCTTCAGCTTTTGTTTTGGTGTTGCTTTGATTGAAATTAGCACCGTATATCTGCGCGGTAATACGTTCAAAATCGCTACCCGAGTCAAACACTAATTGTTCTGACTCCATATTCCAGATAGAAAATGAGCGTCCGCCAAATGTCAGCATACGGTCCATTTTTCCATCAGCATTTAAATCACCAAATTGTTTACTGGCAGAGTGTGAAAATTTAAGGCTTTTTACTGCTCCCTGATAAGCACCGCCTTTCTGGAAATTACTTAAATCAAGCATGCTGTGTTTATTAGAGGGGTTATAAACATTAATATTCAAGGCGTCTTTTAATGTAATATCATCGCCGCAGGATTTATCTTGCAGATCATAATAATAATCGCCGGCTTCGCATTCATCTTGAGGTAAATCACTGATCCAGTCACTGCGATCATCACCTTCATTTGCGGTGAGCAGGTAATCAGTACCGCCAATGGTCACCACCGAAACAGAATCCGGCTGATACATGCCTAAGGCGGGTTCATTATTCAATAGCGCTTTTTTGTCTTTATTATTGCCATCCAACTCGTTGCCGGCCTGCAAATGATCTTTAAACCCTAATGCCATTATTTTTTCAATACGTTTGTCGCTAAGGTTAATCACGGCAATGGCATTATTTTCCTGCATACTGACATAGGCTTTGCTTGAATTTTTATTAACTGCCACGTATTCAGGCTCTAAATCCTGTGCAACGGTCGCTTTAAAACCATTTAAAACCAGCTGATCGGGTAACTCATTAAATCGAGCACCACCCTGATTAAATTCATAAAAATCAAGACGTGTCAGCGCCGTTTTTAAGGTGTTGTTGTGCCAGTCAATATCAATAATAGCCACTTCACCAACGGGATCCTGCGCATAGGTTTTATCGGAAGGCTCACCTTCAATAGCCACCAGCAACTGCTTGCCATTGGCCGTAAAAGTCACCATATCGGGCAATGACCCAACAGAAACCGCGTTAATAAAGCTTAAGCTTTGCGCGTCATAAAAGGCTATCCAGCCATCATCGGTTTTATTTTCAGCTTCAATGGCCACCGCAAGCAGACCGTCGAATACATCAACACTATTTGCTGCACCCGCGGCGCTATTAAGATGCTTTTGAATATCTGCACCGACATTCAAGCTGGTCAATAAGGTCGGGTTTTGTATGTCACTACTGCGCACCACGTCTATTTTTTTAGACTCGGCATTAACCACAAAAGTACGCTGCGTTTTTTTATCAAAGGTAACAATTTCAGCCGCACTTTCATCAAAGATATTAGAGTGATAACGGCCTTGTTCAACCAACTGAATAGTTTTTGTATTTTCAACCAGATGGTGATCTGCAGGATAAGTCGTACAAGCCATCAGTGAGGTTGATAAAATAATAGATGTTAATAAATTAAGTTTCATAACGCATTCCTGCATAAGTGGTCATAGTTAATAAAGATGACCTTTTTATCTTATTAATATGACAGTTAGATGAAATACATCATTACTTAACCTGTTCATTTAAAAATAAGTTTTATGATAGGAAGTGCTTAACCGTAAAACCTATATAATTTTTTTAATGCAATATAACTGTCATATAGTTTGAGTAAATTGGTCACAAATTAATTAAATGAAGTGCGCATATGTTATCTGTAGATAAATTGGTTGATGAAAATTACCCAAGGTTAAAACCTGACTCATGGTTGAGTAATACCGTTAAGGCGCTGTTAAGACGTGTATTACATGAACGCGCATTTTTGCAGTTTGCTAAACAGTATCCCGATCTTAAGGGTTTTGATTTTGTCGAGCAAAGCTTAGAGCATTTTCAGTTTACTTACTCATTACAATCTAATGAAATAGAGCGTATCCCGAAGACTGGCCGCGTGGTTATTATCGCTAACCACCCTATTGGCTCTCTTGATGGATTGGCATTATTAAATATGGTGGGTAAAATCAGACCTGATGTTATGGTGATGGCCAACCAGCTGCTTTATAACGTAAAACCTCTGCAATCCCTGTTACTGCCGGTCAATAACATGTCCGGTAAAACCGACAGACAGCAACTAAAAGCCCTCACTCAATACCTCAAAGGTGAAGGCGCTATTATTGTTTTTCCCTCCGGGGAAGTATCGAGAATGAAAGCAAATGGCATACAAGATCCGCAGTGGCATAGCGGTTTTTTAAAGTTAGCACTTAATACCAAGTCCCCCATTATTCCGGTTCATATTGACGGCAAAAATTCAGCGCTGTTTTACGGGGCATCGATGATCTATAAACCGTTGTCAACTTTGATGCTGGTCAGTGAAATGTTTAAACAAAAGTCCAGCTCAATAAAAATTCGCATCGGGGAAGCGATACCCTATGCAAATTACTCGAATATGAAGTTGTCAGTGCCCTGCAAAGTTAAATTATTTAACCGCCATTTATACCGTTTGCCAAAAAACAAAAAAGCTATTTTTAAAACAGAAACCGCCATTGCACATCCTGTCGATCGGCAAATATTAGCCAAAGCACTAAAATCCTGTGAGTTGTTAGGCACAACACCCGATAACAAAAAAATCATGTTATTTGAAGGGCCATTAGATTCTCCGATAATCCGTGAAATTGGCAGACTGCGAGAATATACCTTTAGAGCAGTAGGCGAAGGTTCGGGTCATAAACGCGATCTTGATCTGCACGACGCCACTTACCAGCACCTGATTTTGTGGGATAGTGAAGAGCTGGAAATTGCAGGCGCATATCGCCTTGCCGATACTAAAAAGATTATTGCTAAGCATGGAATATCCGGGTTATACAGCAGCAGCTTATTCAGTTTTAATGACAGTATGAATGAGTATCTTGAGCAGGGTTTAGAGTTAGGACGTTCCTTCGTACAGCCAAAATACTGGGGAAAACGCTCTTTAGACTATTTATGGCATGGCATTGGCGCCTATATGACACGCTATCCACATTGCCGTTATCTGTTTGGCGCGGTAACCATTAGCAATGATATACCGCAATTGGCCAAAGATCTGCTGATCTATTTTTATCAGATTCATTTCCATAAAAGAACCGTGGCAATGTCCAATCACCCTTACCGTTTTTCAGATTTAGAACCCCTGGTGAATGCATTTAAGAGAGAGTGTTACTTCGAGGATTTTCGTACCCTTAAATATCTTCTTTCCAATATAGGCTGCTCAGTACCCACTTTGTACAAACAATACACCGAATTAACCGAACCTGGCGGTGTCCACTTTTTGGACTTTGGCGTAGATCCGGACTTTCATTGTTGTGTTGATGGTTTGGTACTGATAGACAGCACCATGATCAAAGCGCATAAACGTAAACGCTATATGCCGGATTTAGTTCAATAAACAGCAGCAGATACCGGCAAGCGATTTTTCCGTCAATTACTGCATCAGTAATTAAAACCCAAAAAAAGCCAGTAGTAAATACCTACTGGCTTTTTATCAAAGCGTTAATGCTTTAAACAGATAGCGGCCGCTATCGATTAATAGGCTGAAATAATATAAAAATAGTAAATCATTGATGCTGCAATAAGATAAACCGACCAGTGATCTTCTTTATATCGACCCGTAGATAATTTCAAAAATGCATAAACTAACATTGATGCAGCAATACCGTTACCCGCATTAAAACTGAAGATACTCACCACAATACACACAAAAGCAGGTAAATATTCAGTAACATCATCGTAGTTGATATTTTTCATTGAGCTCATCATTACAATACCGATATACATCAGTACAGGGGCGGTAGCGACGCTCGGTATCATGCCGGCAAGTGGTGCCAAAAATAATATGATGCAGAAGCACGCAGCTGTGACCAGCGCCGTAAAACCGGTTCGTCCACCGGCTTCAACGCCGGCGGCACTTTCAAGGTAGGTAGTTAACACCGGACATGAAAATAGCGCCCCTACAGCCGTCGCCGTTGAATCAACATGGAAATTTTTCTCGATGCCTGGTAAATTCCCGTCTTTGTCAAGATACCCGGCTTGTGCACCGATACCCAGTAAAGCGCCTAATGTTGAGAAAAAGTCAGGTATGAAAAAAGCAAGTAAAAAAGGCAGATAGACCGGGCTAAGCGCGCCCATTACGTCGAGTTCAAAGGCCATGCCACCCATGCCGCTTGGCATGCTAAAGAAGTGATCCGGTACTGACGTAATACCTAAGGGAATACTTATCAAAGTGGTCAGCAGCACTGAGATAATAATGCCGCCCTTGATTTTACGCGATGTAAAGAACAGCACCAGAAAGAAACCGACAATAGCGAGCAACACTTCCGTCGATGCTAAGTCACCAAAAACAAGTACATTTTTGCGTGCGTTGGCGACAATAATACCCGCGTGCTTAAAGCCAAGAAGCGCGATAAACAAACCGATACCGACGCCAACAGAGACTTTAACGCTTTGCGGAATAATGCGCACCACAAAATCACGAACACCCAGAAATGAGACCAGCATAAATAATACCCCACTGATAAAAACAATACCCGCGGCGATACTAAGCGGCACATCATTTCCCAATAAGGTAAACGAAAAGATAGCAACACTGCCTAAACCCGGACCTAATACAAATGGCCGGTTGGTATATAATGCCATTGCGATAGTGGTTATCACGGTCATTAATATAGTGACCGTAAAGGCACTCGCAAAGGGTAAACCTCCTTTGCTTAACATACCCGGCACTACTGCCACCATATAGGCCATCGTTGCGAATGTTGTTATACCCGCAATGATTTCGGTTTTTAAGTCCGTTTTATTTCCTTCAAAATCAAACCAGTTAGCTATATTAAAACCCGGTTTTTTTATAACAGTTTCCATGGTGTTTCCTCTCTGTATAGTGGCTTTAAATTAGCGGCGATATTTAATTAACTGCTCTTTTGAAATTTGTGGTTGTTCAATTAATCCCTTTCTAAGGAGATCAAATTCTAAGCTCCATTCTTTTATCCATTGTTGTTTTAGGTTTTCAGGTGCCCAACTTGCTGCGATGCCATTAATCATTATTTGCCGCAAGCTGCTTAAATCAAAACCGAAGTCTTCAACCATCACCCGGTAACAATTAGCACTAGTGGTATTGTGAATATGCCAATCGTCGGTACAGGGAACAATATTAAGACCCGCTTTTGCCATGGCTCTTATGGGGTGCTTCTCAGCCCATTCATTATGATTGGGCCATTTTTTTAAATAATAGGTATTTGACGGAATGACGGTAAAGGGAATGCCTTGATGTGCATATTTTGCGGTTAGTTGCGGGTTATCAATGATCGTATAACCATGGTCAATACGGTCAAGATTAAGCAGTTCAAGTCCGGTTTCAACATTTCGCCAATGCAGACCAAACTCCGAGCAATGGGCCGTCAGTTTATATCCCTGCTCTTTTGCCAAAGCGTAGGCTTTCCAGAAGTGTTCAACGGGGGCATTATGCTCTTTATAGTCAATGCCGATACCCAGTACATAAGGGTGTGGAAAGGCTATCATTTGCTCCACCATTTCAAGGGCAATTTCAGGCGACTTTTCGCGATTGATAGAAGGAATTAAGCGAACGACCAATCCCATTTCTTGCTCAACATGTTCAATTGCAGTTGCTAATAATTTAGTGACAGACTGATAAGAAATTTTAGTATCGCTTGGATTCCAAAATATTTCGAGATAGCGTACACCGCATGCGTGCGCATCTTGCGCGACTTCAATTAACACCCGAAAATAATCTTCCGGCTCGCGCATCAGTTCGTACAAAAAGGTAAGCGCTTCGATACCGCCTTTTACAATACCCGTTTCATGCTGGTAGGCGCGGTAATAACATTTAGCTTCCAGCTCGGTTAACTCGAAGGAATATTTATCTGCCAGAAAAAGCATGGTCTCAAGTCGGACTCCTCCCAGCAGGTGATAGTGGAGATCCGCTTTTGGAAATCGATGATAAAACTGATTAAGTGTAATAGAAGTTGAATTCACAGCGACCCTTTTGTGTAAGACTAATACGCATTGTTTGCTTTGCGCGTAGTATCTGACAGTTGTCGCTGAATGTTAAATGCAAATATTGATACGTTAGAGCCGATTCGGCACTGAATATAAAAGTCAGTGCCGAATCGGTTTAATCTTGAGACTCCCAGGGATAGTTGATCTGCCAGCCCGATTGCACTTGTTCATTGATAGCTTGCCAAAAGGACTCCGCTTCATTTCTAAGCGGGCTTGAATTACGATAAAGACGGATTTGATAAGGCAGCCTGTAAACACTCGGTTCAATCGCAACCAGAGACTTATTTTTTAACTCTTCTTGGATAAGTGCATCCGGTAGCCAGGCAATGCCTGTTCCGCGAAGGGCCATTTCTTTATGCAAATGGCACATTGAGGATTCAAATATTTGGTAGGTATTTAGCTTTGTGATTTCAGGTTGGTATTGCTCAATTAAACGTGCACTGTGGGACTCTGCACTATAACCGATAATGGGCGTGCTGCTGGTTTGCGGGTCAAACAGTGGCTGGCCGTCAGTATCAACAGCCGAGGCCAACAGAAAATTGCCATGACCAATTTTGAGGTTTTGAAAAGGCGGCTGTAACAATGATTTTGTTTCAAATCCAAGAAAAAAATCACAATTGCCTTCCCTTATCGACCGTATCGCAAAGTCTACACGCAGGATATCAATAGAGAATGTCTGATTATTATCAATTTTATTATGTTCGATAAGATCCAACAAAGTAGGTGATGCTAAAGAATGCGGGCTAGCGATGCGTATTGGATTAACAAAGGGTTGTTCAATACTGTGTAGTAAATTTAAACCATCCTCCATTTGCGAGATCATGTTACGTGCAATATTTTTAAATTGACGACCGGCCGGTGTTAAACTGATAGGGGTTGTGGAACGATCAATCAGTATTTTGCCAACGGTTTTTTCCAGGGCGCGAATATGTCGACCAAATGCAGGTTGAGTAATATGCCGAGCTTCGGCAGCACGCGTAAAGTGTTGCAGCTCTGCAAGTTTTAAAAAATCTTCCAACCATTTTGTATCTATATTCAAATGCCTATTTCCTTTTTAAGCCAATAAAGATAGCGGCCAAAATCCATTTAATAACAACCGGACCCTGCTTCTCCTTGTCGGCTCTGTGGCACTAATCGGCAGCAATTAACAGCAACTGTCACAGCTCAGGGATTGACAGTATCCCTTGATTTAGTACTTTGGTAAAGCCTCATCTCACGAGCTGAGCGGTGCATAATTATCCTCTCCGCTTACACAAAATAATGCACCACAATGAAGCGATCTCGGTTTATTTCAGTGCTGCGTCAATACGGCTTTCCCGGCGAGTCTTAGACATTTATTCCCACGTCACTGTTATTGTGCAATTGGCACATAAAAAGAGTAATTACTTGCCGCTAACGCACTGTTTAAAATATTTTATTTTTCATGCTGCTGTGGCACGCTTCTTGTATTTTTAATAGGGAAAATTCGTTTTAAACAAGGAGAACGGCAATGAATCAAACAAATGATTTCCCTTTATCCGCTGTGCCAAATGACCAGAGAAAAGGTTGGTGGTCAATGGCATCGGTATTACTTGGTTTTACTTTTTTTACTGCGACCATGTGGGCCGGCGGCACTATAGGCAGTGCATTTTCCTTTAGTGAATCACTGTGGATTATTGCTATTGGTAATTTATTATTAGGCAGCTACGCAGCAGGTCTTGCTTACATTGCCTATAAAACCGGTTTAAATTCGGTTTTGTTAGGACGTTACTGCTTTGGCCTGAAAGGCAGTATGTTATCTGATTTTGTTTTGGGATTCACTCAGATAGGTTGGTATGCATGGGGCACGGCGACCATAGCCATCGTCATGGTCAAGTTATTAGACTTACCGGAAACGCTCATTATTCCTTTAATGGTCCTATTTGGTGTCGGCTTTTGTATTACGGCAACCATTGGTTATCGGGGTATTGAGCTGTTATCCAAAGTGGCAGTGCCCGCTATGCTGATATTTATAGCAGTCTCATTTTATCAAGGGCTTATTGATGTCGGCGGATTAACCCAACTTGCGGGCATTAAACCAAGCAGTGAGATGTCCGTCGCAGCGGCTATCACACTGGTGTTTGGTACTTTTGTCAGTGGCGGCACTCAAGCCACAAACTGGAGTCGATTTTCTAAAAATGGGAAAATAGCAGTGCTCACTACCCTGCTCGCTTTTTTCGTCGGTAATGGCTTAATGGTCTTTATTGGTGCTTTTGGCGCTTTGATTTACCAGCAAGCCGATATTGTTGATGTGCTGGTCGCACAAGGATTTATGGTGGCGGCGGTATTGATGTTGTTTACCAATATTTGGACAACGCAGGACAACACTATCTATAATTTTGCCGCGGCGGGTTGTAATTTACTGCGTACCGACAAACGCCGTTTAATTACGATTGGCGGTGCGATCATAGGCACCCTGCTGGCTATCTTCGGTATGTATAATTTATTGATTCCGTTTCTTATTTTATTAGGTACTTTCATTCCCCCTATTGGTGCCATCATTATGACCGACTACTGGGTTAAATATAGGGCATCGCCACCGGTTTTAGAGAAAGCCCTTTTACCGCAGTTTAATATGCAGGGATTAAGCGCTTATGCAGTGGGCTGCGCGGCGGCTTATTTCTCACCGTGGATCGCACCCTTAGTGGGTATCGTCGTCTCCAGCTTATTTTATAGCCTGTTGGTGTTTATCTCCGTCACTCAATTGCGTTTAGCGAAAGAGGCGTAAGATGCCATTAACAGTCAGTGAAATCACTGAAGTTACCGGTTTAGAAGCATTAAAGCTCAGAGCCGGTACTAAGGGTTTAAATAATAATGTACGCTGGCCTTATGTGGCCGAAAATCGTGAAGTGGCGCCGTGGTTATTAGGGGGTGAATTAATTTTTGTTACAGGTATCAACCTTAAACGTGATATCGCAGATTACCGACAATTAATTATCGAAGCACAGCAGCATCATGCGGCAGGAATGGTGATCCTGACCGGTTCAGAATTTATAAAAACTATTCCGGAACCCGTATTAGCGTTTGCCGAACAACGTGGATTCCCGCTTTTTGAACAGCCCTATTGTTTACCTATGGTGAAAGTGACCGAGCTTATTTGTAATCGCATTATACAAGCCGATCTGGCTGAGCACTCTCTACGCTGGTTTTTAAACCAGGTCATTGAGTCTCCACGTATCTTGCCGGCATTTGCTTTACAGCGTGCCGCCAACCTTAAATTAAATATTGAACAGCCTTTAATGGTCGCGCTTATTGTGCCGATAAGCACCGAAAAAATTGATTTAAACTTTTGGACATTTACCTTAAACAGATTGTTAGCACCTTATCAACGGACCTTACCAATAGTAGAATATCAAGACGGCTGGTATCTGTTTTTAGACAATCAGATGGGCCTGAATCATGAACAACAAACGCAACGGTGGAATAAAATCGTCGCTTCACTTAACAGTGCCGGACTGCCCTGCTTTGTTGGCGTCAGTGACACATCCAAGGGAATCATACAATTAGGATTAGCGGCGCAGCAGGCTAAACAAGCCGCCTTGTTTGCGCGTAATAGCGCTTGCAGAACGGTGCTTCATTATAGTGTTCTTGGCATAAATAAAATATTTATCGCGGTCGATAACCAAGACCTGTTAACTGATTTTTGTCGTCAGCAACTTGGATCGCTTTTTGCGAATAAAGCGCCTCAGGCAATGCAGCTCAAGCACACCCTTGCCGTCTATTTTGAAAACCTCTGCTGTGCCAGAAAAACAGCTAAAAGTTTAGCGATTCATCGCAACACATTACAGCATCGTCTACAGAAATTTGAATCTTTAAGTCATAGCCAATTAAATATTGCACAACAACGATTATCAATACAAAACGCCTTAATGATGGAATCTTTGATTTTGGATGAGAACAATTACTACGGAAAATAATTACTACGAAAAATAATGACTACGGGAAATAAATACGATGGAAAATAATGTAAAGAAAATTATTAATGCCCGCTTGCGTGGCCGCGATCAACTGTTCAGCTTGCAAATTAAAGACGGCTTTTTCAGTCAAATCAATTCACAAAGTGAGCACCTCGATGCAGATGCTCACTGTTATGATGCCAGCGGCAACCTTTGCTGCGCCCCTTTTGTTGAACCGCATATTCATTTAGATGCGGCGCTGACAGCCGGCGAGCCGAACTGGAATATGAGCGGGACTTTATTTGAAGGTATTGAACGTTGGGCTGAACGTAAGCCACTGTTAACCGCCGAAGACGTGAAATCCAGAGCCCTTAAAACCATTGAATTACTGGTCGCTAACGGCGTTCAATATATCCGCACTCATGTTGATGTGACCGATCCGCAGTTAATCGCCCTTAAAGCCATGGTCGAGATAAAAGAGCAGATCAAAGATCAGGTTCACCTGCAGATAGTGGCTTTCCCTCAAGAAGGAATTTGGTCTTACCCCAATGGACGGGAGCTAATGGAGCAAGCCATATCACTGGGTGCAGATGTTATTGGTGGCATACCGCACTTTGAATTTACTCGAGAATACGGCGTAGAGTCGATGCGCTGGGTTATCGAATTGGCCAAAAAGACTGGCAAGTTGGTGGATGTGCATTGTGATGAAATTGACGATGATGCGGCGCGCTTCTTAGAAGTCCTTGCCACCGCAGCCTTAGAAGCCGATATGGGCGCAAAAGTAACAGCCAGTCATACTACGGCGATGCACTCTTACAACAACGCCTATTGCGCCAAACTGTTTCGCTTGCTTAAAATGTCAAAAATTAATTTTGTATCTTGCCCGACCGAAAGCATTCACCTGCAGGGACGCTTTGATACTTACCCTAAACGGCGCGGCATTACCCGCGTGAAAGAATTGCGTGAAGCGGGTCTGACCGTGTGTTTCGGTCAAGACTCCATTCAAGATCCCTGGTATACCTTAGGCAATGGTAAATTGTTAAGAGTGTTGGATTCTGGCATCCATAGCTGCCATATGATGGGATACAGCGAATTAAAAAATTGCCTGGATCTTATTACTGACAATGGCGCGAAAACGCTGCAAGTTGAACAGGAGTACGGCATTGAACTGGGTAAACCGGCTAACTTTATTATCCTGGAAGGCGCAAATGATGTCGAGGTACTGCAAAAGCAGGGTGAAGTGTTACTGTCGGTGCGTAACGGAAAAGTATTATTAGCGCGTAAACCTTGCGAAGTGATCACTTGTACGCAGTTTAATATTAAGGGCTGATTTTTTTAAAAAGAGGCATTATCTATAGCAGTCTAAATCGCCCCTAAAAAAGAGTTAATGCCGGGTCATTTTATAATTGTTATATTGCTTTGTTACATTCTTTTGCAATATTGCTTTGTAATATTAAACGTCTAGGACAAATAAATGATCTCTTGGTTGCTACTTCCTTTTAATAAACTTTCCACAACGCAGCTTTATGAGCTGTTAAGGTTAAGGGGGGATGTTTTTGTCGTAGAGCAAAACTGTCCGTACCCTGAACTGGACGGCAAAGACAACCTTGATAAGGTCCATCATCTGCTTGGCGTAAACAACGGAGAAATTATTGCCTGCGCTCGATTGCTCCCGGCGGGCATAAGTTATGATAATGTCAGCATAGGGCGTATCGCCACCAAAAAAACCGCGCGCGGCAATGGCCTCGGTCATTTATTACTTGATAACGCCCTGTTGCAGTGTGAAAACCTCTGGCCGGGACAAAGTATTGATATCGGCGCGCAGCAGCACTTAGCGCTTTTTTATCAAGGTCACGGCTTTGAATCTATCTCTGCCATGTATTTAGAAGACGGCATTCCCCATATAGATATGCGTTTAACTAAATAACGGCACAGTAGTTGGATCCCACCAGCCGCTTTTTAGCTTTAGCTAATGACTTGCCTCTAAAACCGCCAGTATCTCCTGCATAGACTGGCGGTACTGGTCTTCATTTGAATTACGAAACAGCAGTAAATCATCAACAACATCGAGGTTATCAATGCTCTTCGGAATAGAGAAATCAACGTCTTTAATATACTCATCCCAATTTTCCAACTTCCAGGTATCTCTTGATGAGTTCCTTTGAATCATACGCTCTTTAACCACCTCAATATCGGTCATAACCCATACCACGGTCAGTCGAGCATTTTTTTCAAGCAGCTGCTTTTTTAAGTTATCAACAAAAGCCGTATCTCTTATTTCCCGCGTGAAAGGCGCGTTAATCAAGACAATATCATCATATTCTAAAGCTTCCATGGCCAGCGCTAAAATCGCATCGTATTCATAGTTGCGAATATGCTCTTCAAAAAAATCAGAGCTGCGGTTCACTTCCGCGTTTGCAATCTTAAAAATCTGATGGGAGAGCACAATAAGCGTGTCTTTATCCAAGTAAACAACATGCTTAAGGGCTTTGGCCAACTTTTTAGATATGTAGGTTTTACCACTCGCAGGCGGTGATGTGACAAGAATAAGTCTTTTCATTATGCTTCCTTATTTAGCAATCATCGGTTAACATTTTCTTGAAATGAGTCCCGTTATAATTTTGATGGCCACGTCCCTGCTCAGTCATTTATACAGCTAGTGCAATAATGTCTTAATCCTAGCGGTTTTAGTTTTAATTGCGCACACCAAGCTCGCAATTTGAGCGACCGTTTTGCTTTTTATAAAATAAAAAGGCTGAGCAGCGCCCTGCCCTAATACAAATAACAGAGAAACAGGGATAGGTCATTATGCCATGTAGAATTATACCAATTCCACTAATTAGGTGATCTATTTAGGCGCTGGAAAAACCCATGAAAGCAAAACATTAATTGCAGTAACTAGTTGTTCTAATTATACAAAATCGTATGGAACGATTTTGAACAGCTTTAGCTGGCCACGAAGTGGGGAATAACAGGATGTTATGAATCAAATTAATCACGAATCTAGCATGTGTTTTAACCAGCATAAATGAGCAGAAAATTAATAGATTTGGTATTACGTCAATGAACCGGATAAAAACTGTTTCAGACGTTCACTTTTGGGGTGATTAAACACTTGTTCAGGATCCCCTTGCTCCTCTATTTTCCCCTGATGTAAAAATACCACATGATTCGACACATTTTTGGCAAAGCTCATTTCGTGGGTCACCACTATCATGGTTTTACCCTCCTCAGCGAGCTGCTGCATGATCTTCAGTACTTCGCCGACCAATTCCGGATCCAGTGCCGAAGTAGGTTCATCAAAGAGCAGTACTTCGGGCTCCATGGCCAGTGCGCGGGCAATGGATACACGCTGTTGTTGCCCACCGGAAAGTTGCGAGGGATAACGTTGCTGTGCTTGTTCATCGATGCCTACTTTATTCAGATAAGCGATCGCTCGCTGTTTTGCCTGTTGCTTATCCAGGCCCAGTACTTCAACCGGGGCGATCATCACATTCTCCAGCACCGTCATATGACTCCACAAATTAAAATGCTGAAAAACCATGGTCAATTTGGTTCTTAGCAGCTGTAGCTGTTTACTGTCATAGACCCTAAGCTGGCCGTCATCATCACGCACCATATTGATAAACTTACCACCAACATAAATGTTGCCTTCCGAGGGTTTTTCAAGAAAGTTTAAGCAGCGCAGAAAAGTACTTTTCCCTGAGCCGGAAGATCCAATAATACTGATAACATCCCCTGCTTTTGCCTGCAAAGAGATGCCCTTAATCACTTCATTCTTTCCGTATTGCTTATGCAGTCCGGTAACGGCTAGTTTTGTCTGTTCCATGCATATTTCCTGTTTAAGGTGATAAAGGCTATAAATGTTTTAACCACTTTTGCTCGGCACGTCTGAAAATAGCGACAAGAAAAAATGAGATGATTAAATACAAAATGGCAGCGAGACCAAATGCATAAAAGGGTTGATAGGTTGCCGAGTTTGCATTTCGAGCGATGGCTAATAGATCCGGAACCGTTGCTGTAAAAGCCAGCGAGGTTGCATGCAGCATCAGGATAACTTCGTTGCTATAAGAAGGTATCGCGCGACGCAGTGCAGAGGGAAGAATGACTTTGCTGTACAGTTTCCAATTGGAAAACCCATAGGCCCTGGCCGCTTCAATCTCGCCCTTATTGGTTTCGCGTATCGCCCCGGCAAATATCTCGCAGGTATAAGCGCAGGTATTAAGCACCAGAGCAAGTAATGTGCAGTAATAACCGCTACGGAAAAACCAGTTAAGAAAATCCGAAGAGTGCACAAATTCTAAAGTGTAAACGCCGGAGTAAAAAATCAGTAACTGGACGTATAAAGGGGTACCGCGAAACAGGTAGGAGAAGACCCAGACCGGATAAACATAACGTTTACGCCCCGAGGTACGTGCAATCGCCAGCGGGATAGAGATAACAAAACCGATAACGACGGAGGTAATGAGCAGCATTAAAGTGACTGAAACGCCGGTAAAACGGAAACCATCGGTCCATAAATACGCTTCGCCAAATTGTTTAATAATATCGATCATCAGCGCGCATCCTTACGGTCAAACTGAAACTGCTTGTCTAGCCAATAAAAAACACCATTGGAAAAGGTCGTAAAAAACAGATACACCAGCCCGGCAATAATAGTGAAAAAGAAAAACTCGTAGGTTCCTTTGCCCGCCATCTGGGTTGCTTTGACCACATCGGCTAAACCGATAATCGACACCAGCGCCGTCGATTTAAGGATCACCAGCCAGTTATTTTCCAGACCCGGTAAGGCGTGACGCATCATCTGCGGGAAGAGCACAAAACGAAACACTTGCCATGGTGAAAAACCGTAGGCGGTCGCCGCCTCAATTTGTCCCTTAGGAACGGCCAGAAAGGCACCGCGGAAAGTCTCCGTAAGGTAAGCGCCGTAAATAAAACCGATGGTCAATACGCCGGTGACAAATGGATTAATATTGATATGCGGCCAACTAAAGGCCTCGGTTATCTGATTTAAGGCGATTTGTACGCCATAGAAAATTAATAACATCAGCACTAAATCAGGAATACCACGAATAATAGTGGAGTACAGCGCAGCCAGTGACGATGAGATCTTCGAACCGAAAATTTTAGCACAAGCCCCAAGCAGTCCAAGTATCATTGCTAATATGGCAGACAACAGCGCCAGATTCATGGTCATCAATGCACCATCAATAATTAAGTTTGTGTAGCCATAAAGCATAGCCATTTCCTTATTTTCCAAATCGCGGCTTACCAGAAGATGCGATTATTACTTTCTGCAAATATTAAAATTAAATTACGCTTCGGCGATCAAATAATAAGTCCCGTCTGCCATCATTAAATCAATAACTCGATCGATTTGATCTTTTAATACGCCCTCCTTTTTAGCCAAAACGAATCCCGAACCAGCAGCAACAGAGCTATCATTATTGACCTTAGAGCAGCCAAAATTGACACTGACCGAATTAAATTGAGCGGGTGGAAATGGACCGAGTGTAGGAGGATCAAAATCTTTATTTGGTTTTGGTCGAATCATGACGGTTCCTCGTTATAGCAATTTTATTAATTTGGTGATCTATTCAGGCGTCGAAAAAACCCATGAAAGCGCGGTGTTTATTGCGGTAACTAGTTATTCTAATTATAAAATCAATGGATTTAGTATTAGTAAATCCATTAAGCACTAAGCAACAATTGCCTGATGTCAGTTACTTGCCGTAAATATCAAAGTCAAAGTAGTTGCTGGCGATCTTAGCGTAGGTACCGTCAGCCAGCATAGAGCTGATGGCCTGATCGATTTTCGCTTTCAATTCAGTATCTTCGTGACGTAGACCGATGCCAGCACCGACACCAAAATAGGTTTCATTATTGATTTCTGGACCACTAAAATGGAA
This sequence comes from Psychromonas sp., assembly GCF_047632955.1. Classification (GTDB taxonomy): domain Bacteria; phylum Pseudomonadota; class Gammaproteobacteria; order Enterobacterales; family Psychromonadaceae; genus Psychromonas. Next base: position 44,164 of record NZ_JBLIED010000007.1, read on the forward strand.
GTTTTTACCAATCGGACGCTTTAAGAAACCGGCATCAGCGGCCACTGCATCTTGAAATGCACCATCCAAACGGCCATTCACCAAATCTGCATAAACGAGGTCCTGGCTTTGGTAAGTCACCACATCAACACCTTTTATCGCCCATTTCTCCTGCGCATAAGTATTGGCCGTTGTGCCCTGGAAAACACCAATTCTTTTGCCCCCTAGAGACGCTGCTGTAGGTTGTAACTCAACATTTTTTGCGGTCACTAAGCGTGCCGGCGTACCGTAAATTTTCTGGGTGAAGGCAATCTCTTTTAAGCGTGCGGGTGTTATCGACATGGAAGATAAAATCGCATCTATTTTTTTCGCTTTCAGCGACGGGATCAGCCCGTCAAAGTCACTTTCAACCCAACTGCACTGTGCTGCCATGCGTTTACAAATTTCATTACCCAAATCGATATCAAAGCCTGCCAGCGAACCATCTGGTTTTTTGATTTCAAATGGCGCATAACCCGGCTCTACACCCAGTCGAATCGTTGTAGAGGCAAAACTCATGGATGATGCCGTTACAGCGGCAATGATGAACGGAAGTAGTATTTTTTTCATTTATGACTCCTTGATAATTAAAGATGCTGATCAGTTATATAACTAAAGATGTTGATCATCTAAAGCACATAACATGCCAGATAAATAAATGATTTTATCTATTGCGTAAAATGCGGCTAAAAATGACTTTTTATTCACTAATAAGCGGGATTGGGTGAAATTAAATTCAAAAATAATAAATAACACCGGTAAATCAGGCAGGGATTATTGATCAAAAAAGATCAACTGCCGTGTAATCACAGCAGAAAATGTACAAAGCAATGCGCTATCAAACCACTATGGTGCATTAGATAGCGCCGTTCAGGGGGAATTACCATTTGTTAGAGCAGTCACTTAGAGAGTCTTTTAACAACTTTATGGTGTGAACCTTAGGTTTATGACCTTAGTTATCGACTAACCAAGTGATCAAGGTCTGCAATGAGAGGTTGTTTGCAGCCTTTGGATAGACTAAATAATATCCCTTACCTGATTTTACCTGCAATGAATGAAGCCGGGTAAGACGTCCTGATGCCATGTCTAATGACGCTAAAGTCACATCTCCGATACTAATGCCAAAACCTTGTCTTGCCGCGCTGACGGCAAGGTCTAAAGTAGCAAAATGCTGATTATGATTTGAAGTTAATGATGCGCTGTCTGCATTAGCTAACCATAAAGCCCAATCACACTTGTGCGGTGTTGAATGCAACCACGGCAGATTTTTCATTTCGTCCACGCTGAGTTGGGTTTTACCTTCAGGTAACAAAGAAGGCGCGCAAACCGGCGTTAAATCCTCTTCAAATAATAAATGGCTTATTAAGGTATTGTCTTTTACCTGCGTAAAGTAACAAATGGCGGCATCAAATGATTCAGAGGAAAAATTAATGTCATGTTTAATAGAAGAGGTAAGCTCTACCGAAATTTCAGGATAGGCCTGCTGAAATGTCATTATTTTTGGCAGTAACCAAGTTGTAATACAACTGGGTATTTTGAGCCTGATCACGGGCTTAATATTTGAAACTTTTTCGACAGCACTTTGAAGATCATTAATGACTTTTTTTATTAAAGGCAGAAAATCTAATCCTTTCTCAGTTAACGTCAGCCCGCGCGCATTACGATCAAATAATCGTATGTTTAACTTTTCTTCCAGAGATAGGATTTGTCGACTGACTGCTCCCTGCGTCACATGTAACACCTGCGCTGCTGAAGTGAGCTTTAAATGATCGGCTGTAACAATAAATGCCTGCATCTCCTTTGTCGACGGTAAACGGTTATTCATCATTACCTCTTGTTAATTAGCATTGCGATAGAGTGAGATTTTCGAGCTATGACTTAAACTCATGGCTAGTATACATATTTTTCGTTTCATCTTTCAATGAAGATTTGTTTAAATCCATGACAATTAAATATTTGCATATTTATGCCTTTTAACAGGGTAAATATTCATTATTTTTCTTTGAACTATTTTTAAATTGGAAGTTTGTTAATGCAATCCTTAGCATCAAAACTGGTACCCGAAGCAGTACAGAAACTGATTCCCTATCAGTCCGCTCGACGCCTTGGCGGCAGTGGACATTTATGGCTAAATGCCAATGAACTTGAAAGTTGTTATCAATACGGTGATTTATCTAAAGGAAGTAATGACCACTACAATCGCTATCCTGATTTTTTACCCCATGATACTGCCCAAGCCTATCTTAACTATTGCGAGCAAAAAACAGGTAAATTGGATTGTGAAATAGTGACCTTACGCGGAGCTGATGAAGCGATTGATTTATTGGTGCGTACTTTTTGTAAACCCGGCGACGATCAGATTATTATTTGTCCTCCGACTTATGGCATGTATGAGTTCTGTGCGGATTCATTTGCAGTTAATACCTGCAAAATCCCCTTATTAGAAAGCTTCCAACTTGATGTTGCGCAGATCAAAGAACAACTCCCCAGCAGCACCCTATTATTTTTATGCTCGCCTAATAATCCAACGGGAAACAGTATTAACGAAATTGATATCATAGATCTGTTAGAAGCCAGTAAAGATTCTACCTTAGTAGTTATTGATGAAGCCTACATCGAGTTTTCAAAGCACAATAGTGCATTACATTTAATGAATAAATATCCGCATTTAATTGTGATCCGCACCTTATCAAAAGCCTTTGGTCTTGCGGCTATTCGATGTGGATTTTTGCTGGCAAACGTCAGCGTCATGTCCTATGTTAAGCGCCTTGTTGCGCCATATCCCATTGCCGATCCAAGCGCTGAAATTGCTTTAAAAGCCCTTTCCGAAGCGGGATTAAAAACAATGTTAAAACAAACAACTGACTTAATCGAAGTACGGGATTGGTTTGGGCTACAGTTACAAAAATTGAGCACCATTAAATATATTTATAGCAGTGAAACCAATTTTATATTAATAAAATTTAACACAACAACAAGCCCTTATGATTATCTCGTGAGCCAGGGGATAATTGCACGAAATCAAGCACACGAAGCAGTACTGAATGATTGTGTGCGCATCACCATCGGCTCAAAAGAAAGTATGATCGAAACACTCAATGCACTTAAAAATTTAAATTAACCCAGGGAAGGATTTAAAAATGAAATCATTATATATAGCAGCTATTGTTTTATCGTCAATTTTTATCGCACCATTACAGGCAGCAGAGTCAAAGACAGTTATCCTCTCTTCTGATTTTACATACCCGCCATTTAACTATAAGGACAGCACCGGGAAGCCGGTTGGTTTTGACATTGATATTGCTGATGCCTTATGTGAGCAAGCTAAGCTCAAATGCGAATGGGTAACTCAAAGCTGGGATGGTTTAATCCCGGCATTACTATCAAGAAAATCTGACGTCATTATGGCATCTATGCGTATTACCGAAGAGCGTAAAAAACGCGTATCCTTCACCAACAAATACTACCAAACCCCAGCCAGCTTTGTTGCAGCAAAAAATGCAGACTTCAGCATTGATAAAAAGGGTTTAAAAGGAAAAGTGATTGGTGTTCAACTCGGTACTATACATGATAATTATGTGACCGAAATGTACGGCGATGTTGCTGAGGTAAAACGTTATACCGGACAAGATCAAGTTTACCTGGATTTAGTGAATGGCCGTTTAGACGCCGCATTTGGTAATTCAGACCAGTTAGTTTTAGCCTTCCTGGAGAAAGAACGTGGTGCTGATTTTGCCTTAAAAGGCGCGTTGGTAACAGATAAAGCCTATGTAGGTGAAGGTACCGCATTGGCTTTACGCAAACAGGATAAAGAATTAACAGAAAAATTTAATACTGCGATTGCTGAAATACGTAAAAATGGGACCTACGAAAAGATAGCCGCAAACTACTTTAGCTTTGATATTTATGGCGAATAAGTGGAATAAGCAACGGCGTGTTAAGCGCCGTTGTGCTTACCAGGCGCGCAACTTGTGCAACAGATTGACTATTTTACTAGACCTCCCGTTGCAATCAGTTTTTACGCATTCAATAAATCTTGGCTATCTCATAATCCATCACTTTATTTCTGATAGAGATATTAAAAGTTTAATAAAGATATCAACTAAGATGGCTAATTGCAGGCAAATTATTTAGCAAAAAATAATTCACAATTGTCCTGAAAACCTTGGATATAAGAAATCACAATATCAATTTAGTTTACGTGGAAATACGGTCTGTTTTGATTGTAGTTCAAGGTCAAAAATATTGAAAATTTACACCTGAGCAGATGCTGATCAACAAAAGACAAGACACAAAATTCAAGACAGGCAGCAATAGCACGCTATACCCACGTCTTGTTAGTGTTAATTTTGTACTGTATAATAATTACTCAGTCAGTTGATTCCTTTGATATTTTTAATTGTCAATATTAGCATTTGATTGACACCATTATTGAAAAACCAGAGTTAGAATTGCGTGTATCTAGTGTTAATGTTTTCGGGAGTGAAAACTTACTTGTTGATCAAACACTATATGACCATCTAACCTATGCCGCCGATAAATAAACTTTACCGTAACTTTGGATTTTTTTGATAACGTAAAAATTCGCTTCCAAGTCATCTGTAAGACTGTTAAGTAAGTTGAACTATTTTATTAGGAGAGCAAGTTATGAGTATTGTTGATAAGTTTCAAAAAATGGGTGAGACGCTAAAAGATCTGGAACTTGAAAAACCGGATTTTGAAAATGAGCAAGCCAGTGGAAAAAAAGCGCCCGTAAGTGATGCTGCGGAGCAATTAGCGATTCAATATGTTGCTGCTATTGGCGGAATTAATAATTTAGAGGCTATTGATGTTTGTCTTACCCGTTTACGTTTAACGCTTAAAGATCTCGGTTTAATAAATGAAACCGAACTTAGAGGCTTAGGCGCGATGGGAATCGTTAAAATAGGCGAAAATAACTTACAAGTTATCATTGGCCCGCAAGCAGAAGGCATTTCCAATGCTTTGAAAGCGCTTAAAAAACAGAGCTGAATCAGCAGACTGAGCGTAGCATAGATAAATATTTCGATAAGGCACTTTAAGCAGTGCCTTTTTTATATGCGAAATACTGTAACAGCTTAATTACAAAATCACGGTTTTTACGCAGTCAATAAATTTTGGCTATCTCATACTCGATCACTTTATTCCGAATAGAGATATTAACTTCATCGCCCACGCTGCGCTGACTGATTGCCGTACCCGTGGCGAGCCGGGGGTGACAACCACAATTTCTTGTTCTGCAAACTGCACTTTTAAACCACCCGCCGACGGGCCGTAAAAAATGTATTTTTCATTATCGTCAATATCACGCAGCAATACTAACTCCCCTAGACAAAGCGACAATGTCGCCAAACTAAAATCAGCAGAAAATATCGCTATAAGTTATAGATCCAACGCCTCACTTTAACCTATTGATATATAACAATAATACATCAAGACACAAAGTCAGCAAGCTCGAAAACTAGCGCTGCGTTGCACCAATCGAAAAGGGCATAACCATTTACATCTACCGCTAGAGGATTAACGCAGTTAATCGATCGAAAGGTCATGTTGCGTCTTACTCTGGTCTCCGACCTTGCGCCTGACAATGCATTTTCAAGTAACATGGGTATAGTCTATTTTGATGTCATTTTGGCTACGATATCTATTAGCTTTTTAAGCTGCTTTAGCGTTTCATTCTCGAAAGCATCAGCTGTTAATAAAGGATAACCAATATTGATTCTGAAACAATCTTTGTAGAGACCGAGCGTAGTAAAATGATCACCCACACGAATATCAATATTGTATTTTAGCGCTTGTTTAAATAGCTGCACAGAATCAAGATTGGGAATTTGAATCCACAATACAAAACCACCGCTTGGTTCGCTTATTTTAGTCGACACAGGTAAATTCTGACGCAGATAATGTTGGTAATCTAACCTGTAATTGTGCAGATTAAAGCGTATTTTCTTTAAATGGCCGGCATACTCACCGTTATTGATAAAATCAGCAATAGCCAACTGAGTAGGTGAAGTAACACCTTGATTACAATAGCGCCGCTTAGCCAGATATTGATCATAATATCGCCCTGGTAAACACCATCCTAAACGGTAACCCGCCGCTAATGACTTCGATACAGAGCCGCACCACAACACATAACCTTGCTTATCCCAATGCTTGGCGGGTAACGGAATCACTTTTCCGTGGGCAATTTCAAGATACACATCATCTTCAATGATCGGGATCTGGTATTTTTCAGCTAAGATCACCAGTTGCTGCTTTTGTGCTGCACTCATTGAGATCCCCTGCGGATTCATATGTGATGTACAAAACAGACCCGCTTTGACCTTGCCATTTTGCATCTGTTTTTCAAGCTGCAGCAGATCAATACCCTGCGCTGTACTGGGGATTTCAATGACTTTTCGCGACAGCATAGCGAGCATATCCAATAACCCACTGTAACAAGGAGAGCTTATCGCCACCGCATCTCCCACATTAGTGGTGATCTCTATTGCCGTTTGTATGGCGTCCATACAGCCATTGGAAATGATCAGTTGTTCAGATGAAAAGTGAAAGTCATAACCTTTAAAGTGCGCTGATAAACTGTTCCGTAATACTTTTTCGCCTTGCGGATTTGGGTAGAAGCTGATGTCTGCTGATTGGCGCTTAATCGCGCGGCGAAAACTTTGCTGCAGTTGTTCGAGCGGTAATTGCCTGGGGTCGATCCGCGTATAACCTAATGGGCCAATCGTTTTGATAAACGGCGTATAACTTTGCTCGTTTAACCCTGACTTGAGTTCACTGATATGGCTTTCAAAATGTATAAGTTCAGGCTGCGCCTGCGATCTAACTTGCTGACAAACAAAAAATCCCGATTGTGGCTTAGCGATTATCCAACCTAGCGCTTCTAAGTGCTGATAGCAATTCAGCGCACTGGTCATGCTGATATTATGCAGCACTTTAAAATTTCGCAATGAAGGCATACGGCTGTGTGCGGCTATTTTTCCACTTTCAATATTCGAAATCCATTGTGCTGAAAGTTGTTTATAGATCATACGCGCCTCCAATTGTACTTCTTTTTTATTTAATAATTGTATCTGTTATCTTAATTCATTTGCTTGATACTTATCTCACTTATTTTAACCAAGGCGATATTATGAATCACCGTGACTTGCTCATCGCGTTATCAATAATGGCCGTTTGGGGATTAAATTTTTCTGTTATTAAACTTGGTGTTGGTGAAGCCGATCCGGTACTTGTTACCGCGCTGCGTTTTACATTTGCCACTGTTCCTGCAATATTTTTTGTCAAGCGCCCCAATGTCAAATGGATTTATTTACTCAGTTACGGTTTGGTTTTTACCATAGGCGTGTGGGGCATGACAACATGGTCAATGGATGCGGGTCTGTCTGCAGGCATGGCATCTGTACTATTGCAGTTAAATGTATTCATTGCTGTTATTCTCGGATACCTATTCCTTAACGAGCCCCTGTCGAGAGCAAAAATGAGCGGCTGTGTACTGGCTATCTGCGGCTTAGCACTGAGCTTGTCGGTAACAGACGGGACGGTAAGCCTCGCTGGCGTGTTACTTATTTTACTCGCGGCATTATGCTGGAGTATTGCCAGTATTATCATCAAAAAAGCGGCGACGAAAGAGGTTTTTGCTTTTACTGTTTGGGCTATGCTTTATGCGCTCTTGCCGCTCTATATACTTGCTTTTTATCACAGTGGTGCACAACAATTTCAGCACACCCTACAAACTTGGAATAGTTCGCTGGCCTTTTCTGTTTTATTTCAGGCTTATCCTGTGACCCTATTAGGCTATTGGATTTGGAATCGAATTTTATCTAAATACCCATTATCCATGGTCGCCCCCCTTACACTCCTGGTACCTATATTTGGCTTGTTGGGGGCCGCTCTGTTTTATCAGGAACAAGTTGGAAGTACTAAAATCATCTCCTGTTTACTGATTATTTCAGGCTTAATGGTCGGCTTGATCCGCCCTGAAGTGTGGTCAACCCTGCGTCTGCAAGTTAATGTACTGCGCAGATAAAAATGCAATTAACGGCAATATTTTTAATCTAAGTTTCTATTACTCTGTTTTTTTTGCGCAGTCAATAAATCTTGGCTATCTCATACTCGATCACTTTATTCCGAATAGAGATATTAACTTCATCGCCCACGCTGCGCTGACTGATTGCCGTACCCAGTGGCGAGCCGGGGGTGACAACCACAATTTCTTGTTCTGCAAACTGCACTTTTAAACCACCCGCCGACGGGCCGTAAAAAATGTATTTTTCATTATCGTCAATATCAAGCAGCAATACTAAAGCCCCTAAACAAACCGACGGCGTCGAGGATGCGGCGCTGAGATTCAACTGCTTAAAAGCGGCCAGATCCTTGGCGCACTCTGTTACCCGCTGCGATTGACCCTGGGCTAAATATGCGGCTTCTACTGCCAAAGTATCGTATTTATTTTCTGCGATATTTTCATTATCGGTTGCCGTATCATAGGCACGTTTTGCCGCATTAACGGCAGCTTGATGGGTTGCTTGTAACGCAAGAATCAGTTGTTTATGGATCAGTTTTTTATTCATAATGGGTATCGTTTATCTGCCGTGGACATCACAAGGGCAAGAGCTTAAAGAGCAATGCCCTTAAAGTAAAGTCGGCAGAAAAAAACGGCCCCTTAAGGCCGTTGTAACTGTACTTTGTCAGACGGCCCTTTTATCTTTTTCCTGAAAATTAAAAATTCAAGACTCAGCACCGTTGGTATTAAAGACTTTATTTAATGGGTAATTCACCAGTTTCAGTTGCGTTGTTTTTATTCCCGCTCCACTCATACCAGCCGCCGTCAAAGACGCTGATATTTTCCCAGCCCATCACGTAAGTGTAAAAGAAAACTTCAGATCCCCGCCAGCCTGTGCCGCAGTAGAATGCAACTTCCTGATCCTGGTTTATATTCCAATTCTGCCACAGCTGTTTAATATCATGCGGGCTTTTCATGGTCCCATCGGGATTTGAAAAATCGGCGATATTATTTGAATCTGTTCCGGCATGCCCCCATTTAGCCCCCGTAATGCGGCCTTTTGGTTTGATATAACCGTACCCACTGGTTTTGCCCGTAAATTCATCCCATGAACGAATACTGACCAGCGAATATTGATTCGAATCTTTGGCTAACAGTGCTTTTGCCTCTGGAATATCAATAATATAGTGTGGATTTGCTGGGATTTTCTTACCGAATTTAACCTTTTCACTATTGCTGTTCATGAACGGCTCGGTTTCCAATCCCGCATCAACCCATGCTCGCCACCCACCGTTAAGCAGACGCACGTCATCAACACCCGCATACATCATAATATTAGCCGCACGCGCTGCCGCCATATTATTACGGCCATACAAAATAACCGTTGTATCATAACGAATACCTAAATTTTCCAGTAGTTCGGCAATCTGTTGATCACTGACACGATTCCACCATGGCTCGCTTTCAATATCGTTGGTATTTAAATAAAGTGCGCCGGGAATATGAGCGGCAAGATATTTAAGCGCCGGGCCCCACTGTACTTCAATCACCTTGTAGTCTTTTTTCGGCCCATATACGGGTTGCTTGCCATTAATAAGCTCACTGATCCATTGCGCAGAGACTAACTGCTTAAAATTGGGCAAAGTAGCTAACTTTTCCTTTGCCAGGTTTAAGGGTTGCTCAATGCTATCAACCTGTTTAAACCCTTGTTTTTTCAATGCCAGACTAAGTGACTGTGTCGCATCATTCGCACAATAAAGATAAGTCGGTTTATTTTTTTGCAGTTGCTTGCTGGCAATTAATTGCTTTAATTGCGCATCATCGAGCAGGTTCAGCCATTGGCTGTCAATATTCACCGCGCCTGGAAAGTGCCCTTCCGAAGCGTTATTTTTATCCGGCCAACCGTTAAATTGATTGCTTGAGCGACAGTCAATAACCTGAATTTTATTCGACAGTTGACCATCGGTTATGTATTGCGCGGAGATATTATCAAATGTTAGCGCATAGGCTTGCACGCTAGCCATGGCGATAACGGGAGCTAGAATCTTAAATAATTGTGGCATGAAAAATCCGAATAGTAACAGCCTTAAACAGCAAGTCTGATAAGAGAAGAAAAATAATATCGAGTGTAAATACCCATGTTACTTTAAGGGGCAAAATCAGCAAGTCAAATTGTACTTAAGTGCCACAGATAAAATTAAAAGGCAGTTATTTCACATTAATATTTTATAGCGAAGTCTTTTTGTAGGCCTTTTATAACTAAGCCTTTTATAACTAAGTATTTTATAACTAAGTCTTTTATAACAAGGCACCTTACAGTTGTTGGATATCTCCAAATTAAATTACTTACTGTCATGAATTTGTCATAAATAACGATTATCCTTAACATTATTGGCCCCCCATCTAACTGGTTTTTACTGCTTAAACATTTAAATTTCAAAGTGTTATAAAAAATGAAATAAAATGTCCGGTTAAGGTTAGACAGGGATAATCAGTCACTATTATTATGTGACAATTTCTATCACTACTGTTTTTCCTTAAGGAAATATGCCAAATTCAATTTTCTCATCACTTGATTCGATAATCCAAGATAAAAATCTCAGTGTTTTTTTTCAGCCTATTATTGAAAATACTGAACGAAATATTTTTGGATATGAAGCCTTAATTCGCGGTCCGTCGAACAGTCAGCTGCACTCCCCTATTGCCCTCTTTTCGGCGGCTACAAGCCAAGGCCGATTAGTCGAGCTAGAGCTTTTATGCCGGGAATTATCAATTCTTCAATTTAAAAAACTTGACCTCAAAGGTAAGTTATTTCTCAATGCCAGTCCTGAGACACTTTTTCAGCCTAATTTCCGATCGGGTCAAACCTTAAAGTTATTAAAAAAAATCGGTCTTGACCCGAGCCGTGTGGTCATTGAATTAACCGAACATAGCCCTTTAGAAAATTATGAAGTGATTCGAGACGCGTTAAAACATTATAAAAAGATGGGTTTTGAAATTGCGATGGATGATTTAGGAGCAGGTTATTCGGGCTTGCGGACCTGGTATGAAGTACGCCCTGATTTCGTAAAAATAGATCGCCATTTTATGTGTAATATTGATAGCGATAAAGTAAAGCAGCATTTTGTGTTGTCTATAAAAAAAATCGCACAGGAGCTGGGTTGTAAAGTCATTGCAGAAGGAGTTGAAAGCGTTAATGAGTTTCGATTTATAGAAAAAATTGGTCTGCAATTCTGTCAGGGTTATTATTTTAGCCGTCCTGAACCATTGCCTCTCCGGTCTATCAATAACAACTTATTTAGTGAAAGAAGGCTCACGGTACAATCTAAAAACAGACTTGTGTCATCTAAAATGGTGGGTGAGTTACTGCAGCCGATTGATGCAATTAGTACATCCACGACCATTGAGTCTTGCGCTACATTATTTAAGCAAGCACCAGAGCTCGACAGTATTCCGGTGCTTGAGAAAAACAAACCTATTGGTTTAATCCACCGCAACAACCTCACTAATTTATTTTTTTCAGCCTATGGCAGAGAGCTATCAGGCAGAAAGACCATCGCCTCATTGGTTGATCGCAACGTTCTCATATTGGAAAATGACTTGCCTGTTGAACAAGCCAGTATATTAATCAGCGCTCAAGTTGGAAGAAATAAAATATTGGAATTTATTATTGTAGAAAAAGGCGAGTATCAAGGTGTTGGTTCAATTATTGACCTGCTCAAAGAAATCACTAATCTGCAAATAAATAATGCCCGCTATGCCAATCCTTTGAGCTTGCTGCCGGGCAATGTGCCCATTAGTAAAAATTTGGATCAGCGACTGAGAGAAGAAGCCTCCTTTACTGTCTGCTATATCGATTTAGATCATTTCAAACCGTACAATGATTATTATGGTTATGAAAAAGGAGACCAAATTCTTCTCGGAGTGGCTGATATTTTACGCAATATTGTGACGGACAGAGATGATTTTATCGGTCACATTGGCGGGGATGATTTTATTGTTATTTTATCTTATGATCATTGGCGAACCCAATGCGAGAAAATACTAAGTGATTTTTCGCAATGGGTTCGTCACTGTTATAGTCAGGAAGATCAGCGCCGAGGTGGAATAACCGGCGAAGATCGTAGCGGTGGAAAGCAATTTTATCCTTTGCTGAGTTTATCGATAGGTTGTGTCAATTTATCGCCTGCCGTTTGTAAGAGTCATAACGATGTGGCGGTGCTCGCTTCAGAAGCAAAATCCATGGCTAAAAAGATAAACGGCAATTCGTTATACGTCTATAACAGCAAAACGGCAACCAATCGATTGCCTAAAAAAACATCTAATGGAATTATGTCATAGTTAATAATCAAACAGGATTGTTGCATCTGCTGAATTATTTAAATTCAACACTAAAGATCGCCATGGCTTCGCTTAACCGCCTACAATTGTGATTAATTTTTTTATAAAAAGTGTGACTGCTTTGCTGTTTTCAAACTTAAAAGAAATGCCGTAATGAATTTCATTGATGCCTTTATTAACTCTTTTAGGAAACCGGGTCATTTCGGCGCTGTGAAAATAGGCTTCTCTTTTAGTTACCCCTTCGATAGCGGCTAACTCCGCTGCAAAAACTTCAAACACCGGGCGAATAATAATGTGCGGCATTTGGTTTTCTATGTGCAGATAAAATGCTTCTTTTAGTTTAGGTAGCATATATTCGGTTATTTTTTTAATACTGAAGTTAGTACGACACTCTAATTTGGTTAATACATTAACGATATCATTTTCTTTAATTGCCAAAACTCTTCTCCTAGAACTCGTTGTCACTGAAACAGATTGCGTATATTTATTCGAGCAGTTGCACTCGGTCTTTAACTTACCAGAGGTGATGGCATAAAAAAGATTTAATGTCGAAACGAGTTTAGTTTTATATGCCTGGCGCTTTCCAATGTCCACTATTGCTTTTTAAGTATACGTTTACCCTAGCGCTAATTTTGCCGCATTATCTCCAAAAGACCAAAAGGCAGGAAGGAAAGCAAAAGGCTCGAAGCTCCCTGCCGCCTAGCCTTGCTCTTATGTAAAAAGATTAATATTTCAAACCTATAATTTCTCTAACGCGATCTAAAGTTTCTATCAGGTTTTGGCTGAAATTAAAGGTCATAATATCGCTTTCGGTTTTTTGTTGGCGTAACAGTTCATTAAAGTGATTAATTTCATAATCATAGCCGTTTGTTTTGCAATCAAAATCCAGGTTTTCTTGGGTTGTACCATTAATTAGCGTGACCGTTGACGGACTATTAAAACCGCTGTTAATTTTAATTATTCCGCGCTCGCAATAGAACACCGCTTCAACGGGTGTTGATTCCAATAATGTCGATTTTAATAATGCTGTCGAGCCATCGTTATAGTTAAATATCATGGAGCAGGAGGAATCTGCACCGTTATCAAAAAAGGTCGCATCGGCTGTTATCGAGTCGGGCATTCCAAGTGTCGAAAGTGCAGCAAAAATGGGATAAATACCTATATCTAAAAGACTGCCCCCGCCGAGTGATTTATTAAAAAGCCTAGATTGTCCGTCAAATTCTTTTATAAAACCAAAATCTGCTTCTATTTTAAGGAGCTTGCCGTAGGTTTGGTTATTTAACGCGCTTAATACAAACTGATAATGCGGCAGAAAATAGGTCCACAGCGCTTCCATCAACAGCACATTTTTTTCTTGTGCCACGGCAATCATGCTATTCACTTGTTCGGCATTCATGGCAAAAGGTTTTTCGCATAACACCGCGATCCCCTGATCTAAACACAAGAGTGCATTTTTTTGATGCTCGGAATGGGGGGTTGCTATATAAACAGCATCAATATTTGTATCATTGGCTAAGGCTTGATAGCTGGCATAGGCTTTAGTGGCGTGATGTTTTTGCGCAAAGTCCTGCGCTTTTTGCTCGCATCTGGAAGCGACGGCATATAGCTCTGCGCCCTTAACCGTTAATAAATCACTCGCGAATGTATCGGCTATATTACCTAAGCCAATAATTCCCCAGCGAATATTCCTATTTTTCAGTGAGTTCATTTGTCTCTTCCTAAAATTTACCAGCCTAAAGGCGCTGATTTAACCTCGGTTTCATAATACGCTTTAAGTTTTTGCTGTAGTTCCGAGGACATTACTTTTTGAGACGCGGCGATATTATCAGCCAACTGCTGCTCATTTTTTATTCCGGGGATCACCGTAGAAACTTCTGGTTGAGCGAGAATGAATGACAGCGCAGCCTCGTGAAGTCTCATCTCAGTGCCGATTATCTTAAGCAGTTCCTGCTGCAGCACAAAACGCTGTTCAATCTCCTGTTTAGACCAGCGCGAGCGTATATCATTAAAACGACTCTTATCGTTAAATTTACCCGTTAACCAGCCGGAGTCGAGTGGCACTTTTACGACTATGCCATAGTCTTTTTCAGCCGCTTCTTTAAACGCATCACCACTGTCTTGAAAATTGATATTATAGAGCGGCATGACGATATTACTGGGTGTTGTTGTAACCAGTTTATGGATACTTTGATAATCATCAAGCGAGGCACCAAAGCCAAGTATTTTACCTTCCTGTACTAACTCCTCAAACACCTTATAAACCGAATGTTCACCATCACACAGTTCAATAACCGGACTGTGCAGCAGCACGGAATCGATATAATCGGTTTTTAAGGTAGTCAGGGTTTTTTCAACGGTCTTTTTCAGGGTTTTATGATCAAAATTTTCACCCTCGGGGTTATGCCCGAACTTAGTGTTTACCACAACAGCAGCGCGTTTACCTACCAGTGCTTTGCCCAGATATTCCATCGAGGCGCCCTGACCATAGTTAGGCGCGGTATCAAAAAAGTTAATGCCCTGATCGATGGCTGCATGAACAAGGCGAATAGGATCTTGATTTACATCTCCCCATTCATTTTTATTGGTATTACCTAACTGCCATGCGCCAAACCCTAACTGCGAGACCCTTTTTCCGGTTTTTCCATATTTTCTTTGTTTCATATAATGCTCACCTAGTTATTTTAGGACCATTAAACGTCCTGTATAATTTACGTTAATTGCATTTTTCACAGGCTTTTTAAACACAAGCTGTGCGTTTAACTAATAAAAAAATCGGCTAAATATCACCACGAACGTGCTCTCTGACCTGCGAGTAATAGAAATCGGATAATGTATCGTGTAAGGATTTTGATAAAGATGCCATGCCGGCAACGCTGGCATTTTGCTTAACTTGCTGCGCGCTGCTTGCGCCGCTAATAACGCTGGTTACTTGTGGTTGATCGACCAGCCAACGTAACGCCAGTTGCGCTAATGGAATATTGGATGGCAGCAAGCCTTTAAGCTTATTGATTAATTCAATGGCTTTAGCATAAGGTAAACCAGAGAAGGTTTCGCCAACATTAAAGAACGCGCCGTCTTTATTGTAATTGCGATGATCGCTTTTACTAAATTCAGTGTTCAAAGCAAATTTTCCGCTTAATAAACCGCTGGCCAGTGGTAAACGCGCAATAATCCCCACATCAGCCGCAGCCGCTTGTGGTAAGAGTTTTTCAACTGCATCTTGACGGAACAAGTTAAAGATTATCTGTAATGAGGTTAAACCCGGCTTATCCAGACACATTAACCCTTCTTTAATATTTTCAACACTTGCACCGTAATGTTTGATTAAACCCTGTGAGCGAAAATCTTCCAGCGCCTGCCATACGGCATCACCTTGTAACACGGCAGGGGGAATGCAATGCAGTTGTACTAAATCGAGACAATTTACCTGTAAACGCGCGAGTGATCCTTCAATACTGCGCTGCATATTTTCAGCGCTATATTGATTCGGGTAAAGAGAAGCATCACGACCAAGCTTAGTAACAATGGTGCGTGGTTGCGGATGCGTCTGTTGCCAATCACCTATTTTCTTTTCGCTTTCTCCACCGCCATAGACATCGGCTGTATCCCAAAAAGTGATCCCTTCATTATCTGCCGCACTTAAAATTTGCTGGCTATTTTCAACACCAGCAGGACCAAAATCGCCTCCTAACTGCCAACAGCCCAAGCCAATGACCGATCCAGATAGTCCGCTTTTACCTAATTTACGTTGTTCCATTATTACCACCTATTATTTACGACCAAGAAATAACCTCAATACATTAACACCAATCTAATCGCATTCTCTGCTAAGCACCATTGTAATAAATCGCACAGTGTTTATCATCATCAATACAATCAACTTACTGTTCAACTTTACTTAACAATCAAAACTGACAATAGAAGATAATTTATGTTAAAACCTGAGATATTGGCATTTTTAGCGGTGGTAAAAACGGGCAGTTTTACCCGTGCAGCAGAACAGATGAAAACATCAAAATCCCGTGTATCACAACAAATATCGAGCTTAGAGAAAACCCTCGGGATCACCCTGTTACACAGATCAACCCGTAAAATACGACTAACAGATGCGGGTGAATCTTATTACAGCGAATGCGCCCGCGCCGCCGCTATTTTAGAACAGGCCCGAAAAAACTTAAATGAGCGGCAGGACCAAGTAGCAGGACTGATTCGACTCAATTCAGTGGGCGGTTTATTTTCAGAAAAGATCCTTGCGCCTGCGCTTATTGCTTTTATGAAACAATATCCGCAAGTCGAAATACAACTCGATTTCAGCAGCGCACAAGTTGACGTTATTGCTGAAAGCGTTGACTTGGTGGTGCGCATGGGACAATTAAATAACTCAGCGCTTATTGCGCGTAAGTTAATGGAGATAAAAACCGACGTCGTGGCCAGCCCGGCGTTTATCAAAAAACACGGGAAACCCGATCAACCGCAACAATTAGCCCAGTTCAATTGTTTATGCGGCAGTATACGAAAATGGCACTTCCAGCATACAGGTTCAGAAAAAACGCAGGATGTAACTGTTGCAGGCTCACTCACCTCTGCTAACGGTCATATATTATGCATGGCGGCCCTTGCGGGGTTAGGGATAGTGCGTTTAAACGAACTTTACACTGATCAGTATTTACGCACGGGAAAATTGATCTGCGTATTTGAACAATGGCAAATCCCATCGGTCCCGGTATCACTTATTTACCCCAAGGTGCGTTATAAAACCAAACGCATTAAGATATTTGTAGATTTTCTGATAGATTGGTTTAAGAATAAATAAGGACAATGGCAGTTGCTATTATTCAACACAGCCCACACATCACCCCATAGTTTTTTATCACATTTCTGAAAATTAAAGACTCGGTGCCGCGGGTTTCTAATTCAGGCTGCTCAGCCTTGCCGCAAAGCCCATAAAAAACAAACCTAACAGGCTGTTTCCCATTTTGGCTAAAGGCTTGTTTTGATGAAAATACTGCGTCAGCGCACGCCCCAACACAATTAAGAGACTCAGATAGATTAAACTAAAAACCTCTAATATCATTGCCAAAATTGAATACGAAATCCAAGTACTGTGATAACTATAATCAACAAATTGAATAAAAAACGACACATAAAAAAGCAGGGCTTTAGGATTGGTCAAGCTCAAGGTAAGTGACTTACGGAAAACTTTTTCTGTCTTGATCTTTGGAGACAATGTTTTAACTTTCGGGACGACCCAGTTGCTGTAGATTAAGCTCAGACCAAGATACAAGAGATAAGCTGCGCCTAAATAACGAATTGCGGTAAACAAAACAGGAGAAGTTTGCACCAAAGATGCAACACCAAGATAAGACAATAAAATCAGAATCGCATCCCCTAACAATACCCCTGCTGCGGCGCGGTAGCCAGTAGCAATGCCGTAACTGGCACCCGTTTTCAATACGTAGAGTGAATTAGGTCCAGGGGCAAGAATAATAAAAATGAGACCGGCAATATAGGTCCAGATATTAATGACGCCAAAACTTTCAAGCATATAAATTCCTCGCAATAAGCAGAATACGTTATTACTACATAATCGCGGCCGCTGTCAATAATTTTAAAATAATGAACAGCGAGAGTTCATCTTTGTAGCGTTTTTTACACTCTTATCCTGACTTATAAAAAGGCTCAACAGCCGATTTAGAACGGCGTAGCGGATGCCAATCTTTAACTGTGTTTAGCGAATAAAACAAATGATGGTTTACCGTGGCTGCAACTAAACTCAAAAAGACTAGAATGTACGAATGAGAGAAGAGTTAGTGTTTTTTAGAAGTTCAAGGTTCAAGCACAGATAAATTCAATTTATAAAACTATAAAAGGAAAATATAGATGAAACATGTAGCAGTGATATTAGCCGGATGCGGCTTTCTTGATGGCTCGGAAATTAGAGAATCGGTTCTGACGCTTTTAGCCCTGGACAGTGAAGGTGCCAAATATAAAATATTTGCGCCGGATAAAGATCAACACCATGTTATTGATCACCTTAAAGGTGAAGAAGTGCCCGGTGCGAGCAGAAACGTGCTTGTAGAATCAGCTCGAATTGCGCGTGGCGAAATTCAAGATTTAGTGAATTTAAATGCCGAAGATTTTGACGCTTTGATTATTCCCGGTGGTTTTGGGGTGGCCAAAAACATGTGTTCATTTGCATTTGATGGCAGTGCGGCGTCGATTGATCAGCAAGTTGTTGCCAAACTGCAAGACTTTAAAAAGGCAAACAAACCTATTGGCGCAATCTGTATTGCTCCGGCCTTGGTTGCCCTGTCGTTTGGTGAGCACAACCCCACACTTACTATCGGTAGCGATGAGGGCACCGCTGCTGAACTTGAAAAACTGGGCGCCAAACATCAAAACTGTGCAACATTTGACTGTGTCGTAGATGCCGCGCATAAAATCGTCACCACGCCAGCTTATATGGATGGCGGTGCCGGGATAGCCGATGTTTATGCCGGTATTTCAAAGCTAGTGAAAAACGTGCTTAAACTGGCTTAATATAAAAAAGGTACATTGACTCAAACGGCTTTGCTGTGAATGTGCCTTTACTATTAGTTCGCCTATTGCCAGATGATGTGGTCTATTTACTTTGAAGTCCGCTTTCGCTTGAGCCGTTTGGTTTAACTTACTTTGAACAATCCTCTACTCCTGAATCTCTCCCCCATTATTTACGACAGTTCAGTGTCATTCTGCGCGCCCTTTCCCTTTCTAGCTGCTCCCTAAAAATACAATTCTTTATAATTAATAGCGATAACTAACGCAAACAACAGATACATAGCGATATATATAAAAAGCGACCGTTTTGTTGATCTAGGTCTGTTGCATAGCTCTGGGATAATGTTTATTCTTCCCCTGCTTAAATCAAAACTAACAAAAGGCAGCACATCGATTTACTGAAACAGAAACAGAAATAACAATAAGTTCCTCGATAAAACACTCTGAAGTTCAGGGTAAAAACAGATACCCGTTAACAATAAAATTAGTTATTCAGTCAATATTGACGCTGAAATAGATTTTCCTATCAGCATTAGCGAGATAGATATCTAAAAGTGTCCACACAATTTTACAGGAGGTAACATGACACGAGCAGGAAGTGGCATTCAAGCCGTTGATTTAGCGGTTGAACCATTTGGTTGGTTATTATTAGCAATATTTATCGTAGGATATTACTTTATTGCTGCAGAAGAAAAATACCATATAAACAAAGCTAAACCGGCATTGTTTACCGGCACATTTATGTTCATGTTGCTCGGCGGTTATTACGCCGTTAATGGACTAGATTTTTCAGCCTTTGACACAGAAATAGCACATCTGATACTGGAAATTGCAGAGATTTTCTTCTTCTTATTTGTCGCAATGACCTTTATTGAAGCACTTATTGAGAGAAATGTTTTTGATGCTTTAAAAGAAAAGCTGCTCAAAGCTGGATATAACTATAAAAAGCTCTTCTGGGTAACCGGATTATTAGCCTTTTTCATCTCTCCCGTTGCAGATAACTTAACCACAGCGCTTATTCTTTCAACCGTCCTTATTACCATAGAAAAAAACAACAAGGCTTTCTTAGTACCTGCTGCAATCAATATAGTCGTCGCGGCGAATGCCGGCGGTGCCTGGTCTCCCTTTGGTGATATTACAACACTGATGGCATGGTCTGCGGGTAAGGGAGGATTTATTGATTTCATATTTTTATTCCCTTCTGCTGTTGTTGGTTGGGGTGTTACCGCCTTCTTACTTTCACGTTTTGTACCGGAAGGATCTCCTCAAAAAATTGAAGGGGCAGAGCCCGTTCATATTCACAAGGGTGGTAAAGTAATTATCGGTCTGGGTATATTTACTATCGCTTCAGCCGTTTTAGGCAAGCAGCTTATGCACTTACCGCCTATGTGGGGAATGTTATTCGGTCTTTCACTTTTACAACTTTATGCATACACACTTAAAAAATATCATGACCACGACATTCAGATTTATAAATCTGTTTCAAAAGTTGAAAATGACACACTGCTGTTTTTCTTCGGTATATTAGCAGCCGTTGGTGCACTTCACTTTGCCGGTTTCTTAGGTCATGCGGTTAAGTTATATACCATGTTTAATCCAATGTACGTCAATATGGGTGTCGGTTTCTTGTCGGCAATTGTTGATAATGTGCCGGTTATGTCTGCCGTTTTAAAAGCGTCTCCGGATATTCCTTTAGCACAATGGATGCTGGTGACGTTAACCGCCGGTGTTGGTGGTAGCATGATCTCTTTCGGCTCTGCCGCAGGTGTTGGTGTAATGGGCAAACTTAAAGGTGTATATACCTTTGGTGCGCACATGAAATACTCATGGACGATAGTTATCGGTTACTTTGTATCCGTTGCTGTTTGGTATACTCAATATGAAGTTTTAGGCTTTTATATTAAACCCGCAGTGCAAGCCGTTGCTGGTCACTAAATAAAAAATTTGTTCTCAGGCTTTGCTTGAGAACATCCCCCTATTGCTACTCAAATCGAAACTCAAAGCTCGCAGCTGAAAGCTTGATCCTTAAGCCTCTATTCTTTTTGCATAAACCAAAAGCACGATGCCTGTAAAAACGATGAATGCGGTTAAATAAAGAGCAGCGTCATAATCACCAAAATATTCAATCAGAGCGACGCAATAAAGGGGCGCGGTTACCTGCCCTACACCATAAGTCGCGGTCATTGCTCCCATCAGAACAACCGGGTTTTTGGCAGCCAGCCTACCGCCAAGGTTCATAAACAGAGCAACAAGCCCTATAAAAGTCCCTCCGTATAAAATGCCACTGAGTAAATTTAAATACATATTATTGGTCAATGCCGGAATAAGAATACCGACCAGCTGAATAGACATAGCAACAATAATAATATTTATACTGCCGTATTTATGCGCTAACCTCATCCAGATAATAGAAGATGGAATGCCTGCAATGCCGACTAAAAGCCATGCCAAACTGCCATAACCATCAAGCCCGTCAAGAGAGTTTATAATATCAGGCAAAAATGTTCCCTGAACGACAAACCCCACCCCCTCGGCAAAATAGGCCAAAATAAGCAGTACCACATAAGGGGAAAAAATTGACTTTGAAAGTTTATGTTTGATAGCTTGTTGCTTGAGTTGTTTGTCAAAAGAGAGAATATACACAGAGTAAAAAGAGATAATAAAAGCGAATAAGCTCAAAACCAGCCAGGCATCACTCCAAGTTCCCCCGTGCAGCACATAGCGGCTTATTAAATCACTGACAACGATTGCAATGCCGATACCGCTGAAGTGTATTCCCATTGCTTTAGTTTTATCTTCAAAATTAAGCTTTACCATGACGATCGCGGTACCGACTATGATAAGCATGGCAGAACCGAATCCTGCAATCACTCTTGATACCAGCCAAAGGGTTTCATTTGTAGTTGTCGCTAAAACGAAGGTGGTCAACACACTAAGCACCATACCAATTCTAAAATATTTTACTTTGGTATTAATGTCCTTTATAAAAATAGAAAAAACCGCCCCGGCGAGATAACCTGCAAAGTTTAAGGAGGCTAAGATACCGGCATAGGTAAGGGTTAAAAAACCATCCAGCATAGAAGGTAGCAGAGATGTAAATGCAAATCTGCCGACCCCGATACCGACAACAATGGCTAATATTCCGGCCAAAAGAATGGCGATATTATTATTTCTATCCAGCAGTGTTTTTCTCAATGGGTCATCCTCGTCATTATCTGAAGCTAAGTTTCTAAAAATTCTATTTTTAACATCTTAGCGGTAACGACCGCTCTAACCCTATATTATATACATCTATTTTCTAACTTTTTAAATCAGTGAATAAAACCGGATACGGCGGTTATTGCAAAGTATATGGCTGTCTAGGCTTTGCTTGAGAACATCTATTCTCTTGTTACTCAATTCAAAAGTAATCCATCAGGCTAAGTATTTCATGGTGCCCGCTCTTATATAAAATCCACTCATTTTCTGTTCATTTAGGCTGATTAAAGGGGCAGATTTTTATAAAAATTTAAACGCAAAAATAATTTCTTTTAACCTGCAAAATTGATTAGATATTTATCGGATTTGGTGTAATAGTATTGTCAGACTGATTGCACTTCAAAGGAGAAGACAACAAATGGCTAAACATAAAAAAGTGCTAAAGGCGCCAGCGCCGAGCCCAAAACAACAACCAGTACAAAAACAGGCAGACCTTGCACGCGGTACGATCAACCACTGTGCATTGGCGGCACTGGTAACAAGCAAAGTTTTTTGCATGAGAGTCGTAAAAGCGAAGAAAGGCAAAGGCGCATTTAATCGTAAAGCAAAGCACTCTGGAAAAGAGTGTTATCAAATAGCGGCTTAATCTCCAGTTATTATTTGATAACACTTTTAAAAATGGTTTCAAAGCGCAGAACTAAAAGGTTAGAAGGCCAAAGATAACAGCCTGAAATCTGCAAGGAAAATCCCCCCCACACCCCGTCATTCCCGATTTTTTTATCGGGAATCTAGAACCAAAAGGCTGGACAGCCAATCTTTTTTTACAGTTTAGGCAAAAGGAAAGACCCTAGTCGCAAGTTCCAAGAACCGGTGCACACTTTATCATTTGGAACCGCGCCTTCAGGCGGGCTAATGTTTTGTAAAATATCCTATCAAAAATGCTTATACCCAACGCATAAATTTAATGCGTTGGGTATGATTCAACTCACATTGCTCGACGAATGGCGGCGTTATTTTCCTCATAATATAATACCAATTCAGCAGTGAAGAGCATGAGCTGTTTGCATTGATTAGTGGTAAAGTGATTAAACAAAAATAATAACTTAACAAGGTTAAAAATTTAGCTATGGGCCTCTTATCTCTTTTAATGCAAAACCCGGTAACATTTTTAATGTTAGCGATACCGCTTTTATATTCCATTATTTTTCATGAGATTGCACACGGGCTGGTTGCGTCGTGGTTTGGTGACAACACGGCAAAACGTTCCGGGCGATTAACCCTCAACCCTGTTGCACATATCGATCCGATTGGCACGCTGATGCTGTTGCTGGTTGGATTTGGCTGGGCTAAACCAGTACCGGTAAATTTCAACAATCTAAGACCTTCTAGGCTCGGTGTTATTTGTGTCGCACTTGCCGGTTGCACAATAAACATCATCATTGCAATGACCGCAATATTGTTGATGCAGTTTGACGTTTTTAATACAAGTTCGGTATTTTCAACGGTTTTACCTATTGTGGCAAAAATTAATATTATGCTGGCGGCCCTTAACTTAATCCCGATCCCCCCGCTTGATGGATCTAGAGTGCTGATGGAATTTCTGCCCAGGCAGTTGCAGGCAACGTTATCGCGGTTCGAACCCTATGGATTTTTGATCATCTTAATATTGCTTTATACCGGTTTCTTGTACCCTGTTATTAATGTTTTCGAGGATGTTATTTATAGCTTTATTTCGATATTTTTTGTTTAGTGATGAGTGGCAGGTTTGCTTAAACTTTGGGCTTATGAGTGAAATAATGAAAGGCTAGGCAGCCTAGTCAGCATCAAAGTTTAATGCTGTCTCAAACTACTTTTTTACTGGATAAGCTTGAACACTCCGATTAAACTATAAATCTTTCATCGGAACGAATTTCACTCACTTCTTGATAGCTTGATTTCATCCACCCATTTTTGATTTCACCCTCTATTCTATCAAAATCACCGATATGTGGTTTTATGTCTAACAGTGGTGTTCCATCAAGTATATCTATCCCCTGTACCGTCACTATATTTTTTTCCACACCGATAAGTTTAACGACAGAGAGTCCGATACTGTTGGGATGCATGGGTGTTCTAGTTGAGAACACCCCTCTTGAGGTATTGGTCTTATCATTAAAAGGTATGACGCTAAGGCTGTGCATCTCTATTTTATGAAAATAATAGATCAGATATACATGGCTAAAACCATCCAAATCTTTAAGTCCATCAATAAACTCATCTTTAAATTCAATCGTAGCATAAGTATCTTTTGCACCAACAGGTTGAACGGGCATATTCTTTAAATCACTAAATGGCGATCTAATAGTGGCAATTTGCTTTAAATTTATATTCATTTATTTTCCAAAACTCTTAACCTGAGCAAAGCAGATTCAAATTCGGTGCACTTTGTATGCTCGCCAGACAATCTTCACTGATAATAAGTAGCCTGCTGTCTTAAATCAATCAAGCTACATAAAATCCAATAACAGATTAACTAACAGATTAAACAGCCAATCCTTTTTTAAAACCTTTTTACGATTTTGCAAAAGGAAAGGCTTGGTCCTATGCCGATTAACCTCAGGCCTATTAACCCTATGCTTATTCGCTCCCAGGGCGCTTCTTTGCCATTAGCCGCACTTGCTATCACCACAGTTTAGACAAGTCAAACAGCCATCCATGGTGATCGCCGCTTTCTGGTGACACTTATTACACATGATAGCCGTATCAGGGAAGCTACCATTATTGCTTTCTTCGGTGGCATTTTTTGCCATCTGCGCTTTTTTTTCAGCGAGGTAGCGTTGCTGATGGACATCTGTTTCATCTTTGAGCATACCAATCCGCTTCATGTGTGTTTCGATCACAAAACCTATCTCGGCAACAATACTCGGCATATATTGCCCGGTACCGGGCTTGAAGTATCCGCCCTTCGGATCGAATACCGCTTTCAACTCATCGACCAGGAAGGTTGCATCACCGCCTTTACGAAATACCGCAGAGATCACTCGTGTCATTGCAACTACCCAAGCATAGTGCTCCATACTTTTAGAGTTGATGAAGATCTCGTAAAGGTGGACTTGTTCATGTTCAGTACCTTCATTGAGTAGCACATCATTGATGGTGATATAGAATGCATGCTCAGAAACCGGTGGTTTAATCTTATAGGTAGAGCCCATTAAAAAATCTGGGCGGGATACCGTTTCATTCATTTTCTGAACCTGATCTTCATTTTTATCTTCAGGTGCTACTTTCGGTTTTTGCTCGTTGCTGACAACCTTGTAGCCAACAATTTTTTTCTCTATTTTAATCGTCATAATGGATCCTTTCCTGCTTATAATTTTCCGTAGTAGCCTTCTTTTAGCGCTTCGAATAGGTTTGCTGCCGTATGTTCTTCGCCATCATAATCAATGTGATCATTACCCTTGAATGTTACCGTCGAGCCATCTTCGAGAGTGAATTCATACTGGGTATTTTCAAGATCCTTCTCTTTGACCAAAACCCCCTGAAATGCCTCGGGATTGAAGCGGAACGTTGTACAACCTTTTAACCCCTGTGAATGTGCATAGAGATAGATCCCTTTAAACTCTTCGTAGGAAATATCCGTTGCGACGTTGATCGTTTTAGAGATAGATGAATCGATCCAACGTTGGGCTGCGGCTTGAATATCAACGTGTTCGCTTGGAAGCACTTGCTCAGAACTGGTAAAATAATCTGGTAGGTCAGTTTCAGTGACGCTGCCGTCGATGAGTGAGCGATAAGCTAACATCTCAAACGAATAAACATCGACCGCCATCTTAGATTTTTTGCCCTCGGTGATAATATTACGCATGTATTTATGGGAGAAACTCGGCTCAATACCATTACTGACATTATTTGCAATCGACAGTGAAATCGTACCGGTAGGCGCAATAGAAGTATGGTGGGTAAAACGACAGCCCTTTTCTATCATTGCTTGAATCAGTTCAGGCTCTTCTTCGCCAATCTGTTGCATATAACGACTGTAAAGCGCATGCAGCACCTTGCCTTTGACTTTATCGCCAACTTTAATGCCGTTATCGACCATCTCTGGGCGTTTAGCTAACATCGCAGCACTGATTTCAAACTCTTCATCCATAATCGGCGCAGGACCTTTCTCTTCGGCCAATTCAACACCCGTACGCCAGCCCTGCAGCGCCATCTGTTTAGATGTTTCTTCAGTAAAGGCCACCGATTCTGCACCACCATAACGAATACCTAACATCGCCAGCGCTGAGCCCAAGCCAAGGAAACCCATGCCGTGACGACGTTTACGCATTAGTTCTTGTCGCTGTTCTTCCAGGGGCAGGCCATTAATCTCCACCACGTTATCGAGCAGACGGGTAAATACGGCTACGACTTTACGGAAACGATCCCAATCAAAACGGGCTTGATCACTAAAAGCATTATCAATAAATTTGGTCAGATTAATAGAGCCCAACAAACAAGCACCATAGGGAGGAAGTGGCTGTTCACCACAAGGGTTGGTTGCGCGAATATGCTCGCAGAACCAATTGTTATTCATCTCATTAACACGGTCGATCAGGATAAATCCCGGCTCAGCGAAATCGTAGGTTGATGCCATGATCACATCCCAAACTCGCGAAGCGCGCATATATTTGTAGACACGACAGGCTACCTGACCATTGTCGTTGAGGATATATTGCTGCTGTTTTGTGTATTCTAAATCAAAGGGGCTGTCGCGCCATACGATCTGCTCGCGATCATTAAGCACCAGGTTATCCGCTTCAACCTCTTTAGCTGTCGCAGGGAAACTAAGCGGCCATTGTGCGTCTTCTTTTACTGCGTTTATAAACTCTTCAGAGATCAGCAGTGAAAGGTTAAACTGGCGGAGTCGACCATCTTCACGCTTGGCACGGATAAACTCTAATACATCAGGGTGAGAGACATCAAAAGTCCCCATTTGCGCACCACGACGACCGCCAGCAGAGCTGATGGTACAACACATCTTATCAAAGATATCCATAAAGGAGAGCGGACCGGAGGTATAAGCGCCGGCGCCGGAAACGTAGGCATGGCTAGGGCGAAGAGTCGAAAACTCATAACCAATACCACAGCCGGCTTTCAAGGTTAAGCCCGCTTCATGAACCTTGCTAAGAATGCCATCCATAGAGTCTTCAATAATACCAGAAACGGTACAGTTGATAGTGGAGGTTGCAGGTTTATAAGCTTCAGCCCCGGCATTAGACGTGATACGACCAGCAGGGATAGCACCATTTTGCAGCGCCCAGAAAAAATCTTGCGTCCACCGATCCTGCTCGGCTTTGGTCTTCTCAACGGCAGCCGTTGCTTTCGCAACGCGCATAAATGTATCATCCAACGATTGATCGACAGGATTTCCGTGCTTGTCTTTTAAACGGTATTTTTTATCCCAGATATCCCAGGATGCGCCCTGTAGCGGTATCTCCTGAGCAGTTGTTGGGGATGTTTTTTTAAAGCTGGTTGAGGTCATGTCACTTTCCTTAGGAATGCCATATATAGTGTTTTATATGATAGCTGACACTATATGTTGTGTTTAAGCGAAAAAGTATAGCATATTGATAATTATTTTTTCGGGATATTGATGAGATATTTTTGGATTGCTGGTTTGTTATCGGTTGCACGGTAACCCTCGGCACCCTGCGGGCCAGAAAATCGGGAACATAGCTTTTTAAAAGATATATATTCATCTTACCTTAATGATTTTTACGGTTCAGGCAAAAGAAAGCCGCGACCCTATGGATTTTCCATCATCTTAATCTTGCTGTATACCAGTTTTTTGTACCTTGTCATCGATGTTGTCGAGAATGTTATTTATAGCTTCATTTCGATATTTTTTGTTAAGTAATGAGTCGCAGGTTTACTTAAGCCTCTAGGCTTATTGCATAGCTCAGGAATAGCGTTTATTCTTTCCATACTCAATGAAAACTAAGGCTAAAAAATGAAAGAGATGATCGTTAAAGACTTTATGAATGTTAATTTTGCGAAAATCAGTGACGACATGCCGGTCATTACAGCATCCATCGAGCTCATTAAAAAAGAAGCTCTGGGTGGTCCCGTTGTGGACAAAGAAAACAAACTGCTAGGCTGGATTTCCGAACAAGAGTGTTTACAAGTGGCAATCCAATTTGCCTATCACAACGAACGCGTTGCCCTTGTTAAAGATATTATGCGTAAAGACGTACTGAGCACCAAAGCGAATCAGTCGATTTTTTCTCTTGCAGAAAAGATGATAGGTACACAACCTAAAAACTATCCCGTTATCGACGACGACAACAAAGTAATTGGCGTGATCACCCGTCGCCGAGTTTTAAATGCCCTGCTCGGCCCGCTTTTCTAATAAAAAATCATGGGAAAAGTTATGGGTGTTTAACCTTCTCTAACCCACCTGCTTTAGTCGGTGCGTTAGAGTTTATTTTATCTTGAAGCCTCACTGCCTCAGCAAGTATTTCATCAGAAACTTTAGCTGCCCTAATTACATCAGATTCTATTCGAACCATAATAATTATTTGAAATAGTTCGATAGAATTAA
This sequence comes from Psychromonas sp., assembly GCF_047632955.1. Lineage (GTDB taxonomy): Bacteria > Pseudomonadota > Gammaproteobacteria > Enterobacterales > Psychromonadaceae > Psychromonas. The sequence goes on from NZ_JBLIED010000007.1 coordinate 72,846, forward strand.
AGTTCATAGATATTTTCTTCCCAACGTTTTTCTCTGAAAATTCCGTAAAATAAGAGGCTTTACTCGGAACAAGTTTTAATGCAATTTCCCTATCTTGGATATAAACATCTTCTACATCTTGATCATTTATATTCAATTTTATAAGTTCTGAATCTGCAGCAACGAGGCCAACCTGAAAGCACAATAATAAGCTAAATAAACACAGCGACTTTTTCATTTTGAGCCTTTAAATAATTAGAAAAACAACGGGCCTCTGATTCTAAATAGCATTAATAACAGGGGTTAATTGGCATTCCCTCGGCCAATAAAAGACAGGATAGCCAATTCTTTTTCTAAAAGCTTTTTTAGGATTTATGCAAAAGGAAAGACTTGGCCCCATGCCCTTCTTGAACTAAAAGGAAAAACGCAAGACTTAGCCCTATTTGCCGCTTTAGACCTGAGCCATCCCGTTACTTTGAACGAGTATTTTTTGGAGTGTTTTCCGAGTGATTTTGGTTTCTGTTAGCTTCACGTTTCACTAACAAAATAGTTAAATACATTTTTGTTGGCAAAGAAAAAATAAAACCGAATGCAATACAACTGGCGCTAATGATAATTCCGTTTGCTCCCAAAGAATCAATATATTCGCTATAGTTGTGAAGATATATACCTGTCAGCAACAATCCTAAGCCAATAAAAATAGACAACTTTAATAAAAATATTTGTTTATTTTCTGACATAAGCGTTTATACCAATTCCACTAATTAAGTGATCTATTTAGGCGCTGGAAAAATGCATGAAAGCAAGGCATTAATTGAAGTAACTAGTTGTTCTAATTATAAGATAAATAACGAAGCTAGCATATGTTTTAACCAGCATAAATGAGCAGAAAATTAATGGATTTGGTATTATGACCCTTTTAATCGTTATCCCTTGCACATATAGCCGTTAAGCAATATTTGGGATTTGGCTACCAACAAAAACAATGTAGCACAATGGCTAGAAAATACCGGGCAGCCAACTCTTTTTCTAAAAGCTTTTTACGATTTATGTAAAAGGAAAGACTTGATTCAATGACTATGATATTCCTAATAAAAGTAAAAATTTTATTTCTTTCTAACCTTTTACTTTCGGTATAGCTGTATTTAAATCAAATAACTTTAAAAAAATCAATTTGTTGTGAGATACTTATCATCATCATTTACATGCCCTATTAAAGTGATAAAAAGATAAATTTCATTACCACTCATCAACTCCTACTGAAAGGCTTTCGTTTTGATAATTAAGAATAAAGAAGTAACCACGTCCATTGATGTCAGACAATTAGCCGGCAATAAACAAGAACAAGATGTCGCCTTTTTCTTACGTAGAGCCTTCAAAGATCATGAAAAAGTATTTGTTTTTAATGACTTAAGAATTGAACACAATAACGAAGTGGCACAAATCGATCACTTGGTTTTATATGTCTATGGTTTCATTCTTATTGAATCTAAAAGTATCACTGGTGAAGTGAAAATCAATACCGATGAAGAATGGTCTCGCAGTTATAACGGTAAATGGGCGGGTATGCGTTCCCCTATAAAACAGGTCGAGTTACAACAAAAATTACTACGTGAGCTTCTCCATGAAAACCGTAAAATTATGCTAGATAAAATTATATTTGGAAAATTACAAACCACTTTTGGCGGACGTTGTTGGAACCAATTTTGTGCTATTTCAAGTAACGCGATAACTCATCGTGAACATATGCCAAAATCTGTATCTGACAAACTAGTGAAATCAGAATTTCTAATAGATAAACTCAATAAAATCATACCAGGTACTATTAAAAGCAGTCTATTTAAGTTTTCTAGTCAACCTTGGTTCGTAGATGATGAGCTAAAAAATATTTGTGACTTTTTGATGGGGCAGCACAAACCTATTTCTACTATTATGGAAGCTAGTGAAAAGAATGTACAACATATAATCGCTGAACAAGTTCAACAAAAAACAGCAAAATCACACGATGAAAGAACTATTAACTCAGAGCCAATTAAAACGCTTAAAGCAATTCAATCCACCAGCACATTAGTAATGTTATCCTGTAAAAAATGTAACAACACAGTGAATTTGCAAGCTGCCTGGGGGAAATATGGTTATTACGTTAAATGCCCAATTTGCGAAACCAATACCGCAATGAAAAGCGCTTGCCCAAGTTGCAACAGTAAAAATACTAAAGTGAGCAAAAAGAAAGCGTATTACCACCTTATCTGCCAAGAATGCAGTAACCGTAGCGAAATTTTTGTTGAAAATTAACGCTTAACAACCGCAAACTAGCATTCTTTAAAATCGTTACGGGAACGATTAAATAAATATCCGATAAGCATTAATTGCTAACTTATTATTCCCCTTTTATTCGTACGCATAATACATAGGCTTTCATGAATCAAACTGGTATCTACGAACAACTTATTACTCAACTCGTTGAACAAAACCTTGACCGCGAAAAATTTTATGTGGGCGAACGGCAGTTAGAGGCGAATGAGGCGACAACTTGGTTATCACGATTTCTCACCCGGCTTATCGAACTGACTATGGATTCCGTTCCACAAAGTACTCACCGAATTAGTGAGCAAATTTCATTAGCCAACACTATCATTCGCTGGCTAAGCGAACATCTTCAAGACTCTGAAATTATCAGCGAGAACTTACTCGATAGCCAAGGAAAAATTTTAACCGCCCTTTTTGATAAAACCAATGCAATAGCAGCCGACCTACCCAAATATGTTGAATCTATCATTCCTATTACAGGGCTCACTCAAAGTGAGCTGTTTTCTGGCAGCAACGCCGGTATCTCACTTGATTCAGAATTAAAACGTGAAATACAATCCTCTGATAAGATCTATTGGTTAGTCTCATTTATTAAATGGTCTGGCCTTCGCATACTTCAAAAAGAGTTAGAAGCCTTTACCCGCAGTGGCAAAGAATTAAAAGTGATCACCACTTCTTATATGGGTGCAACCGATGCAAAGGCGGTTGAATTTTTAGCCTCGCTGCCTAATACCGAGGTCAAGCTCAGTTACAATACCAGCCGCGAACGACTGCATGCAAAATCCTATCTGTTTATGCGCGACACAAACTTTCACACTGGTTACATAGGCTCATCTAACCTATCTTATTCGGCATTAACCAAAGGCTTAGAATGGAACTTAAAAATCACTTCACAAGAGATTCCGCATATTATTGAGAAGTCACTCAATACCTTTAAAACCTATTGGGAATCACCTGATTTTGAAATTTTTAATGGTGATCTGGCAAGCCGCGACAAATTAAAACAAGCACTGCAAACAGATCGAGGTGATTTTAGTGCCAATACTCCAAGCCATTACTTTGATATAACACCTCATTCCCACCAGCAAACTATTTTAGACAAATTACAGGTTGAAAGAGAACTCCACCAGCGTTATAAAAACCTTATTGTAGCGGCCACGGGAACAGGTAAAACGATCATCTCCGCATTTGATTTTGCACGTTTTTACCAAAGTAATCCCGATGCTAAATTTCTATTTATTGCTCATAGAGAAGAGATATTAAAACAAGCATTAGGGGCATTTAGAGGCGTACTTAAAAACAGTGATTTTGGTGAATTATGGGTAGGGGGTCATCAACCAAGCAGTTACAAACACCTATTTGCTTCGATTATGAGTTTGAATAATCAAATCGACGAGCTAAAACTAAGCAAAGACTATTTTGATTATATCGTTATTGATGAAGTACATCATATTGCAGCCAACAGTTATCGAGCAGTATTAGCTCATTTTCAGCCACAGATATTATTAGGCTTAACCGCAACACCTGAGCGCCATGATGGTGTCGATATCCTATCTGACTTTTGCAATGTTATCGCGGCTGAAATTCGTTTACCGGAAGCGATTAACCAACGTCATTTATCACCCTTTCAATATTTTGGCATTGATGATGACACCGACTTAAGCAGAATAACTTGGTCTAAAGGCGGTTACGATATCGCTGAACTCACTAAGGTGTATACCCATAATGATCAGAGGGTGTTTCGTATTCTGCAAAGCCTAGATGAAATCATTACAGATATTAGTATGATGCGCGCCTTAGCATTTTGTGTCAGTCGTGATCACGCTAAATTTATGGAACAAAAATTCACACTGAAAGGAATAAAGTGCGACATTTTAACCAGTGATAATAGCAAAGACCGAGAAATACAGCAGCAACGCCTTAAAAGTAGAGAAATCAATATCTTGTTTGTGGTCGATATCTTTAATGAAGGTGTTGATATTCCGGAGCTTGATACCCTGCTATTTTTACGCCCCACTGAAAGCCTCACCATTTTTCTGCAACAACTGGGTCGCGGTCTACGACTAACCGATGGCAAAGAGTGTTGTACCATACTTGATTTTGTTGGTAACTCTCGCCCTGAATATGACTTTTCACAAAAATTCAGGGCGTTAGTAGGTAAAACAAATCAGCCGATCGCCAAAGAAATTAAACAAGATTTCCCACACTTACCCATTGGTTGTCGCATTGAATTACAGAAAAAAACCCAAGCGATAATCTTAAAAAACATCAGCCAAGCAACTCTTACTAAAAATAAGTTAATACGGGATATTACCCACTTTCAACACATCACCAACCTGCCCTTAACGCTAACTAATTTTTTATATATTCACCCCAATATAACATTAGAGGATATCTACAAAGTTAAACTCGGACGCCCTTCAAATTGCGGCGGCTGGCAAGCCTTGATCGCAGCAATTAAAAAAAATGAGGACAACGACACAACTCCAGCACTCTATGCAGCCTATTATCGCGCTATTAATAACCGCTTGCTAAACTGCACTTCCATTTCATATCTGCGCTTTTTACAGTGCTTATGTAAAAACAATTTTATTTTTAATGAAAATGACAATACAAGCCACAGTGCAAAACAAAACCAACTCTTTGCGCTGATGTGCCACTATGATTTTTGGGATAAAACAGGCGCACAACTTGGGGTAAAATTACTAATCGAAAGTTTACAAGCACTGCATAATACAAGCTTACAACATGAGCTTAACGAAGTGTTATCGCTGCTGATTGAACGTTTAGCGATAAACGAATTTGCGATGCCAACGGGGAACAATAAAACCGTGAATACTTCACCACTGAAGATGCACGTACGCCATCCCAAAGAGCATATTATGGTAGCTTTTGGTGATAGCACCTTTAATAGAAAATCATCTAGCCGCGAAGGTGTGTTAAACCTGCCCGCAATAAATACCGAACTGTTATTTGTGACCCTCAATAAGTGCGAGAAACAATTTTCACCAACCACTATGTACCATGACTTTGCCATAAGTCCCACTCTATTCCATTGGCAAACGCAAAATAGCGCAAAGCCGACTTCAGGCAAAGGTCTTGCTTATATCACCCAAAAACAGACCCGTAAAACAATACTACTTTTTGTTCGCGAACAAGCCAAAGATGAAAATGGCCGCACTATGGGTTTTGTAAATTTTGGGCCAGTGGAATTTGTAAAATATGAGGGCAGCCAGCCAATGAATATCACATGGAAACTTGCCAAACCAATGCCAGCTTACTTGTGGCATGACACTGCGAAGTTAGCGGTTGGTTAGGACAGAGTAAGAAACAGCATAATGTAAGTTGAAATATTTATGGTGTAACACTTTTACGTTTAGGCGAACGGCACAAAGCAATCCGACAGTTATTTACACATCAAATCTCTTTCGACTATAAGATCTTTATTCTTATTCCCCATTGTTTTTAAAATGAGTAAGTTACACTGTTTCTCTTTTTTTCGTTGCTTAGTCTTCTTTTTGGGATTAGATATTGTAGCTATAACGGGTTGGTAATTTACTGATGCATTACAATACATGTTTTTAGTTTTTTTTATTTTCCAATTTGAATCATCGCGTTTAGTTAACTCTTTGCAAAGTTTGCTAAAAAGAGATTTTGCTTTAACAGTGCATTTAGAGAAAGTAGGTGTTCCTTGGCTGTAGGAAGAACAAACAGTATTATTTTTTACCTTCCACATCTGGTATTGAAACGAAATACTCATATCTTCATATTGTATAAATTCAGTTTTAAGCTCTGTTCCATAAATATCAGAAACCTGTAAATGAACATTGGTTGTTGCAGCCGAAATATAGGCCGCTAGAAAAGCTGATACTGGATCCATTACATATCCTTATGTTTATTAACCAAATTAGCGGTAGCTATCATCATGCACTGAAATAGTTATAGCCATCTTGTTTTAACTGACATCGCAATATATTAAATCAGTTACCAATCACCGTCCTACACTGAGGGAAATTACTGCATCCCCAAAATTGATTGCCTGTATTTTTACCTTTTTTCGCTTCACGTAAAATCATCACAGTTCCACATTTTGGACATAACTTTTGTTCAATATCAGAGTGTTCTACAACCACTTTAGGTATCTGTTTTGCTGTAATAATCGTTTTTACATGCTTTATATGCTGTAAATTTGTTTTCAAACCACGGGTTAAGCGACCCGCTTCAATCGCCGTTACTATTTCGTTAACTTGCTCAGCGGTATAATGAGTCTCATGTTTGCTTTTGATGTATTCCACACAACCTCGGGCATAAGTGACATTTTCAGGCATCCTAGTTTTAAAGGTGCTGTCTCCAATAAACACAATCACAGAATAAATATGCTCACTTGGTATGGCTAAACAGCTTGCTAACGTTTGTGTGTGTTTGTAATTTTGATGCAGCGGGTTTTGAAACTTTCCAGTGTATTTAAAAATCTTTTGTGTCCACTGTTTTTGTTTGGCATTACCAAAGATCCACCCTTTCATATTCTTGGTTTCAATAACAAATACACCGAACTTCGACACCACAATATGATCTATTTGAGTCGTTCCATCATCCGTTGGTAAAGTGACATTTTTGATCAAGGTGTATTGATCTTTTGGCAGGAATGTTTTTAATAAAAAATTAACCAAAAACTCGCCTAACACGCCTTTAAACCAAGCCGATTTTAATACAACAATCAGAAGAAATAACGAGAAAAAATACCAATAAGCACTTAATGCGTTAAATATGAGAGGAGTTAAATCCATTTTAAATCCTTGGTGGTTAGATAAAAGGCAAAGGGAAAGATTTGATCCCAGAACTATTGCTGGCTTGATCCACCATTTTTAATTTAGTGTTAAATTCGTTCGCAGCTAAAAGAATTTTTTACAGTTCTATGCATATATGATCCCTTTGAATCAGAATTCATAAGTTCTTCATATACATAAGCAGGTACGTCAAAATACTGATAAAGACCACTATTAAACTCAACTTCGAGCGTAGATGTATCTTTATCGTATCCAACTGAAACGAGATTACTTGAATCTACTGACATTCTTTCCATTAGTTATGTTCCCTATATTGTTTAAGTAAGATTACTTCTTTGGTTTGGTATCTTGCAAACGCCAGCAGTTAACTAACGATTTGAAGTCTGATGGCTGAAATTCTTTCGACCAACTTTCAGCTATTTTAGGATCTTTGCTATCTGGAAATTGTCCTTCTTGAGGAATTCTGAATTTGAATCTCATAGGTAATTTTGCGGCTTCACCAGTGACTATAGCTTCGCCAGTTCTTAATATAGGTAAAGCATCTATAATGCCTGAAAGCCCATCAGCCATCGCTGATTTGACCCTTGCTCTATCGGTTGCATTATTTATTCTCAACGAAAATAAAGTCCCACATTGAGATAAAATAGTTTCATCGATTTCAGAAGGCCTCTGACTTACTAGCATTGTACCGACACCAAATTTGCGACCTTCTTTAGCTATTCGACGAACCATATTTTTTGCTAGCCCATTATTGTCAATAGATAAATATCGATGTGCTTCTTCCATAACTAATAATAAAGGATTTTTATTCATTCCATCGTCTAGATAACGCCCCCATATAGCCGATTCAAATAACACCTCGATGACTGAACCAAGTAGCAACTCTAAGCGAGAAGATGGCATTCCAGATAAGTCAAGGATAGAAATTGGTTTCCCATTACTTAACCAAGTACTAATTAATTCATGTAAGTCTTTTTGTATTTCGTTGTGTATATCAGGAGTCCAATCACCTGGCTTTAATAAAAATGAGTACTGATCATCTAAAAGTATTGACCGCATCTGCTCTAATTGTTTCCGCCACAGTTGATTGCCTCCTTTGAATGGAGGTTTACTTGCCGTACCAGGAGGGTTAAATACAGGTGCAATGAGATCTTCAGCACATCCTTTATTCATATAAGAGGAATTTGTTTTTTCTTTTTCTAGATAATTAACATTGTCATAATGAACTAAGTCATACCAAATCTTTTTCAGTCGAAATGGCAGAGGAGTCATTGCAGTTACTTTCACAGGATCAATATTTAGTTCTACACGCTTTTCTGCATAGCCCCTTTTTTCTTCGAGGACTAACTCCATAAATTTATTGCTCAAACTTTCATTTTGACCACAAAGAAAGCTACATAAACTATAAGGTGAAACACACCAATAAGGAATATAGAAATTTTTTTCTCCTGCAATTGGTGTAATAGAATAAACAGTAGCAATATCCCATAGCGCAGAAGCATATTCACCATGTATGTCGAATAATACAACTCTCGCTGAAGGCATCACGACATCATTTCCATGTGAAGTAATTATTGCTCGTAAAAGGCTTGCTACACTAGTAGATTTACCAGATCCAGTTGAACCTAGAACCGCTGAATGCCTGCTTACTAAACTGTCCAAGTCAACACTTACGTTGATACTGTCGGAGCTAGATAGTTTTCCAATAACTATTTTCCTATCATTTTTTTCACCATAAATCTTTTTCAGATCATCTTCAGTAACCAAATGGACTTCTTCAGATATTGATGGAAATTGGCTAATCCCCCTTTCGAAATCATAACCGATTGACTCACCAACAAGTTCTACTTTAATTAATCTTTTTTCATTAAAAAGTTTACTTTCATCGTCACGGGAAGATGTTTCACTTGTTTCCGATATCACACCAAACAAATTGTTATAGCCTTGAGGAATACGGACAAAACTACCCACTTGCCCAATTCGATATGTTTTTCCTTCGATGATTAATAAGCCAGACCTAACTTGTGGAGTTAATTCTACGCTAACCGAAGAACCATACACTGAAGTTATTTTTCCTAAATAAGTTGGATTATGATTCATTTTCTTCACCTAGAATTGATTTGATATCCGCGACGCTTTTCCCTCCCCCTGAATTAGCTAAAAATTTTGCAAATTTAACAAAATCGCCTAAATGAAACTGCTCATTATCCCAGTATTCTTTCCTGATTATTTCCCAGTTTTTACTGGGTTCTTCACCTATTTTCCATTTAGCTTCAACTCCGTTAATTACAGCTCCATCTTTACAATACACGCTTATATTAGGCCGACGGCGCGCGGCTTCTATTGCGGACGGCTCATCCACCAAGTCATTGAACTGAAATGCAAATATCGCAGACGATTGATTTTCAGAAAGACATTCATCCAGTTTTGCTGTGATATGAGCGTCCGCAAATGAAAATCCAGTTGTTAGTAATAAACTATCCGGTTCAAGCAAGAAATTTTTTAGTCTGTCAAACAAAGATGAAAAAGGGGCAGACTGTGTTTGGTCATATTTAATATGAGAGGGGTATACCATTGTACCTTCATCTGTTCCATCTCCACGGATAACTTCATTTTTAGCATTTTTAGACCAATTAATAGAACCATGTAATTTCCATAACCGTATCCATCTCGCAGGCATATCATTACTAGAGATACTGGATGGATCAAAGAAGGCTGCTTTGGATCCGGAAAAACCATCAAAATATGGCGTTCTTGCTTTTTCCATTGCTTCTTCTGCTAACAGATCATAGTTTGTTGTAAAAATTTCCACAGCATAATCGCGGTTAATTCCATTGATCCAAGAAATTAGATGTGAATAAGGGTTTTCACCATCAGGTAATGATTTATTAACTACTTCTTTAATCTTTTTACAAATGGTTATTGAAAGAGTTTTATATCCGTCACTATTCAAACCATGAACTTTGGCTTCACCGATAACCTCGGCAAGTGATCTAACACGAGAGAGAACCTGTTCAATATTATTATTTGATAGTGAATCAGCGATAGCATTAAATGCAATGACATCATCTCCAGCTAAGCTCTCTTTAACTATTTCAGTAAGTCCTGCTATATCGGGAATTAGTGACTTCCAAGTTTTTTCATTACCTACATTTATGCTTACTGGCGCACCAGCCCCCAGTAGGATTCCGATCTTCTTTTTGCTATGAGTTAATACATGTTGAAAATCATACATGTACTGATCCGGATTATGCACTGTAGTAGTCATATCTTGCCTCAATTAGTATTCTTAAAATTATTATTGGTCAATTAACTATGCCGAAGAATTACCCACGAATAGTTTATTTTCTGACTTTAGAGCCAATTTTTTCCGGTATATATTTCCGCTCAATGACTGCATCACTAGGTAACAGAAAAGTCTTCAATATTTTGTCTTCAGGAAGGTAAATGGTTATTTCTTGCTCTTTTTTATCTAACAGTAAACCTTCAAACTCAACCAACTTATTCGAGTCGGTATAGGTTACTTTGGAGCACTTCTCCCAATATTTTGATTCAATATCACAACCTTTTTCGTTGATGAGCTTTATTTCTTCGTGCGCAGTTGTCATACCCTTTTCATAAGCGGCCATAGGGAAACCGATGAATATATAAAGAAAAATCAAAAATACATATGCGTATTTAGCATATTTTTCCGTTACTGATGTGAGTCCTTCAGCAGGTTTTTTCTCTATGAACACATCAAATAAAACAATAAAAGTACCTATCAATAGTCCAACAATTATCATGTGCCAATTAGTTATAGCTAACCAAAAAGCATTTAATGCAATTGGGCCGACTAGTCCTATTAATATTATTAAACCAGTAGCAACTAATTCTTTCTCGGTTCCAACTACGCTACTAACGCCATAACCATCGTCTATACCTTTAAAAAAGAAAAAAGCCACCATATAAAATAAGAAAGCAAACACTACAACTAGCGCTGTTAAGAAAGGTATAAATCCATTGACTTTATTTAAAGTTTTTTCCATATTCCATTCTCAATTATTATTTTTATTTGTCAGTTTTAGTGCTTTGCTAAAGTAAATCACCTATCAATTCTTAAAGGTTATTTCACAATGATGTGCGAGATCATCAACTGAGCTGTTTTCTGTATTTAAACCGGGCAGGGCCATAATTCGGTCAACGAGCAAAAAGCATGCAGTGATTTATCTATCCAAACACAATTATGCTGATCGGTTTTCTTAATGATTTAGAAACGTCGACGCACTGCATTAGAAGCGTTTTCTTTATAAAATTTTGATAAGCGATAGGGCCTAACAATCTGATATATCAGCGATAATATAGAAGCCAGTAGTATAATGTCATCGCATAGCTCAAAATTACAGATATTTTTCATAAAAACATCACATTTAAATAAAGCTAAAATAGGTGCAGTCAAAAATCATATGCGCTTAAGCTGAAAAACCGTTTTACTATCTTCTGGTGATTTTATTGAAAGCTTCAGCAGCACGGACTGAGATTCCCGCTAAAATACTGCGGGAATGACGGCGTGGGAGGGAAGGTTTGCCTTCAAGCTTTTTTGCCTTTCGCTTTCCAGCCTTTTATCCAAACCAGTGCGGCCAGGCAATTTCCGATCATTTTATTGAAAGTTGGCGAATAGGGAGAAGGAGCATAATTGCTAAATTATCAAATGTAAGGACGGTCTTATTGGAGTTCGCAGGGTACACTCCGCGCACCAAGCATCATTAACGGTGCATAAAATGCACCCTACATATAACTTCCTCCGACCGTCATCCCCGAGTTGTTTCATCGGGGATCTAAGCGTCATTCTTGCCAGCGCACCGATTACCGCTACCTTTTTTTTTAAGTAAATTCAATGCATTAGAATGTCAAACCAATGTGGCTAGGCAATTTCCGTACGTTTTTCTTGCTCAATCAATATCTTTAGCAAGTGGAAACATGGATATTTCCACTAAGTTCGGCTCTGCACATGGATGTGCTGTCCGGACTGGTGCGTTAAAAAGAGATTTATTTAGTAAGATAAAAAAACGTCTCGGACGGCACTTTTTGGTTACTTTTACTTGCTGTTGAGAAAAAGTAACACGCCGTCAAGGGCGGAAGACCAACAAAAAAAGTTACACCAAACGCTTACAAGCGACAGGCTACAAAAACACCTTCCGGTTTATCTTGGCAAAAACAGACAGATTAAACAGGAAGGCAGCCAGCCAATGAATATCACGTGGAAACTAGCGCAGCCGATGCCAGTTTATTTGTGCCATTACACAGCGAAGTTGGCGGTGGGATAAAAAGTTGATTTGATAATAGAAACAGCGTGTTAAGCGCCGTTATATTGATAAAGGATTTTTACGGTTTAAGCAAAAGGCAGGACGCGCCCCCGTGAAAAGTACAGAAACTGTTACTAATGGCTCACGATTCGGACTCTAATTAAAGCAACAGTATTCCTAATACAGGCATAATAAGAAATGCTAATAAAGTTTGCACTGTAATAATAGAGGCCATTGTCTCTTTATCGCCACCTAATTGGCGTGCAAGTATGTATGCAGAAGGCGCTGTTGGCGTCATAAAGGCAATAATCAATACGGCTGCAGCGACACCAGTAAGCCCCGTATAGGAAACTAAAGTTATAGTAATCAATGGCTTTAGTCCAAACTGTGCTATTGACGATAAAGCAACAGCCCTAAAATGGCCTTTGATTCCTTGTAGCTGAAGCGCCGCTCCAACGGCTAAAAGTCCAAAAGGTAATGCCGCTTGCCCCACTATTTCTAGAACATCTCCAACGACAAAGGGTAATCCAATACCGCTTAGACTTAAAAACCAACCAATAGCACAAGCTATGATTAATGGATTGCTAACAATCTCTTTTATAAAGGGTAGTACCCCTTGAAATGAAGCTTTTCCCCAAATCACAAAGACTGATATGCACCACAAATTGATCAATACAATCATAAAACCAGCAGCAACAGAGCCCATTGCGAGTCCCGTTGCACCATATAAACTTTGTGCAACAGCCAGTGTAATGTAAGTGTTGAAGCGTATACCACCTTGGAAAATGGAAGTGAAAGTCGCATTATTCTTTGACAGTGATTTACGTAAAATAATAAGTAATAGCGCAGATGTCATTATTGTTCCAACGACAATCAATAACATTGATGGCCAAGGCGCGCCAATAAGGGATTGTTTTCCAAGAGTCCTGATGAGCAAAGCCGGGAAAAGCACAAAATAGGTCAGTTTTTCTATGCCTGCCCAAGTTTCTTCTGGTAGAAATTTAGCACGCCTTAAAATAAATCCCAAAATAATAAGAATCATGATGGGGATAAGCGCTGTAATAAAAGTCATCATTCTGAACTCACTAGAATTTTGCAGTTAACTGACTGGCTTTAATCGTTTGAAAATGAAATAAAATGAAAACCACAATAATTTATATTTGCTTGATATTCAATGGATTATTCTATTTTTAATAATCGACAGGTTAACTTGAGCGCCAAATCAATAAACGCTGCCATTATAGTTCGTAGGGTGCGCTCCGCGCATCGATTACTGCTGCCTGTTGTCTACTTTTCTTTTGTAGGCAATTCAATGCATTAGAATGCTAAGAAAAGACAGGACAGCCAAACATTTTTAGGTAAAAAATATGGTTGTCGGCTACGCGACACCCATATCTTTATATTACTTTCCCCCAAGCCCAAATTTAGTTTTTTATTAAAACCGGTTATAGATTCCAGTCTGATGGTGAAGCGGTATTAAAACGAGAAATTCGCTTACTTGACTCCCCTTTAAGCTGGTAATAACTATCTTCATAAATATTCCACCTGCATAGGTCGATCGGGGTAACCTCTGATGCATTTATACTAGCCACTGCGCCTGAGACCTCTAATCCTGCGCAGACAAGCTCAGAACAAAAGAACTTGCTGAAATCTTCTTGATTGTATCCAGGACCATGCATTCCTAATGGAAGATTATCTAGCGCATCGACCACCGATTTTATTGCCTGAGGCATATCATAAGGTTTTCTTTCTTTGGCTTGATTAAATAGAAAGTTAAAGAACTCAACTTTATTAAATGAAGTATCTCTAATGCTTTTTTTGAGAGGTAGCCACCACAATTCACCGCTATAGGTGTTGAGTCTGTCACTAAATCGAGAAACATTTACGCCATTGAATCCATTGAGTGAGGTAGATTCAATAATTTGATTAAAGAATCTACCGGTTTTATCTTCCGGTATTTTTGTTTGCAAAATAACGCCAACATGAGAAACACCGGAGAAAGTGGCAAACTTAATTATTTCTGAAAAATGACCTTTTCCTCCAAAAGCAATGACATCTCCTGGCTGCATTAGGTTTCTAGCTTCTTGGTAGGATATTTGTTTTGCTGACATAATACTTCACCTTATCTAGTAGTTAGACCAAAAGAATTAATGAAGTAATCAATGATTGCGAAGGAAAAATCAGCACTAAAGTTGCATTCGAGCGTTGTTCTCTCTTCACAAAATTGTATACCACAATTTTGAACAGCTTTAGCTGACCACGTGGTAGTGGTGAAGAACAGGATGTTCTGAATAAAACTCATAACGCAATTAGGGATGATTTTAACCAGCAAGGGTGATCACCTTTTTAGTTCTTTTGGTATTAGGATTATTCCGTACAAACTAGGCTGTAGAATTCTTTTATTACGATAAAAGCTCTATTTCAGAAATTTAAAGCCTGCAAAAACCATAGACTAAAAAGTGAATTTTATGTATAAAATGACAAATGCATTCGAGCTTAAGCACCTTACTACCTACCAATAAATTAGCGCTGTTTTGTTGTTTACAGAAAAGAATGCATATTGAAGAATTGAAAACGAACACCAGCAATAAAGTTGGGGTGGGCAAATAAAGTTGAAAATAAAGTTAGCTGTTGAGGTTTTTTTAGGCTATCATACGTTCGCTCTGAAAAATAAGAGTTGTTAATGAAATTATAAAGTCCAAGTTGTTATCTTAGTTACTCCCGCGTCATCGTAGTTGTCCTTAGTTTATCCCTTAGCTTCATCATCACATTCAATAATTCAATTCTCAGCACTTCGCATTTTCGCGATATTTTTTTAATGAATTTATATAAGGGACAAACATGTCTAATTCAACAACTGGTCTAGTAAAATGGTTTGACGAAGCAAAAGGTTTCGGTTTTCTTGCTCAAGATAATGGCGGCGCTGACGTATTTTGTCATTTCCGTGCAATCGCTTCTGAAGGCTTCAAAACATTGGCTGAAGGCCAAAAAGTTTCATTTGAAGTTGAGCAAGGCCAAAAAGGTCTGCAGGCTGCAAATGTAATCGCACTATAATTTAGTGCAATAAAAAAGGTGGTATCAGATCACCTTTTAGTCAATCATTACAACATTAAATTACCCGCTACAAAGATTAATCCAGAACACCCACTTCAGTTTGTGTCATGTCGATTTATATTCTTATTGTTAGCGCTAAAATTTAAAGCTGTAGTGGTTATTCTTTTCTATCCAAATAAGGATATTTGTTATGGCTCGTGCTACGGGAAGAAAACGATTTTGGTACCATCAAAGTCGCGTTCTATTATCAGAAACAAAAAACACCATTAAACAATCACAACAAGTAACTCAGTAAAACTACCAGCGATGTTATTTTTGAGGAGCCTCTATCCTTTTAAAATAACCGAGCGGGAATATTTCTCGTTACCGCTACCGGCTAATAAAACTTGATAATGTTAAACCCCATCAAGGTCAGCCAATAAAAAACCGCACACTTAAACCTTTATAATCCCCCTTTTGCTATAAAACATTCCGCTAAACTTGATAAATCAACCATCCTATTTACTGCTGTTTATCTTTTTATAACTCATCGAGATCTTCGATTAAAACACCTCGAAGATGACAGTGTGGGAGTGTGATCGAAGATGACAATGTTGAAGTGGGATCGAAGATGATAATGTTGAGGTGGGATCGAAGATGATAATGTTGAGGTGGGATCGAAGATGATAATGTTGAGGTGGGATCGAAGATGATAATGTTGAGGTGGGATCGAAGATGATAATGTTGAGGTGTTATTTTTGAGGAGCCTCTATCCTTTTAAAATAACCGAGCGAGAATATTTCTCGTTACCGCTACCGGCTAATAAAACTTGATAATGTTAAACCCCATCAAGGTCAGCCAATAAAAAACCGCACACTTAAACCTTTATAATCCCCCTTTTGCTATAAAGCATTCCGCTAAACTTGATAAATCAACCATCCTATTTACTGCTGTTTATCTTTTTATAACTCATCGAGATCTTCGATTAAAACACCTCGAAGATGACAGTGCTGAAGTGTAATCGAAGATGACAATGTTGAAGTGGGATCGAAGATGACAATGTTGGTGTGTGATCGAAGATGACAAGGTTGATGTGTGCTCGAAGATCACAAGGATGTTTAAAGGACATCGACTTCTGCATCAACTCAGAACGATTTATGCCGGCACTGCTTCTCGCTGCAGTAGTTTTTCGATAACCTGCGCCGAATTTGGTTTATGGAAGAAGTACCCCTGATAGGCATTGCAACTATGTGCGGCCAGAAAATCCAGTTGTGCCTGAGTTTCGACTCCCTCGGCCACGGTTGTCAGCTCCAGGTTTATAGCCAGATTAATGATCGTTGCACATATTTTTCCGTCTTCTGATGAGGTGGCACACTCATCAACAAATGATTTGTCAATTTTAAGCACATCGATAGGCAGGCGTTTTAGATAGGTTAGTGAAGAATACCCCGTTCCAAAATCATCGATGGATATTTTAATGCCTAATGATTTGAGATCTGACATCACTTCGATGCACCTATCTATATCCGTTAACAATACCCCTTCGGTGATTTCAATTTCAATGGCGCTGCCATCTATATCAAAACGGCTCAATAACTCGAAAATATAAGGAACAAGCGTGTCGGAAACAAGATGCTTACCCGAGATATTTATCGATACGATAACTTTTTCATATCCGCTATCCAGCCAGCAGCGCATCTGCCTAAGCACCGTTAGAATGGCAAATTCGCCCAGTTCAATGATCAGGCTGGACTCTTCGGCCAGCGGAATAAAATCAGACGGTGATATCAGCCCTTCCTGGGGATGCTGCCAGCGCATTAAAGCTTCCAGCCCGACCAATTGATTATCAGCCGTTACTTTAGGCTGATAGACCATAAAAAACTGCTCTTTTGCGGCAATACCTTTGCGCATATCCTGCTCAAGATTAAAATTACGCGCAGCCTGATCACCCATCTCAGCTTCAAATACCTGGTAGTTATCCCGGCCGTGCTGTTTGGCTGAATACATGGCAATATCAGCCTGCTGCACTAATTGAGCGGCGGTGGTAATACCGGGTTGGGCGGTGGCGATACCAATACTGGTGGGGATGCTGATGACTCGCCCTTCTAATGCTAAGGGCTGGCGCATAACGTTCAATATTTCTTTCGCTTTGTCATCTATAAAGCCATGGTTAACCGCTTCAATAAACAAGATCACAAACTCATCGCCTCCCCATCTTGCGATAACATCAGTGCTGCGGGTGACGCTAATCAGCCGAGTTGCTACTTCACATAGCAAATCGTCACCGGCCTTATGCCCTAATGTGTCGTTGATCTTTTTAAATCTATCTAAATCCATGAAAAACATGAGAACATTTTGATCGCTATGGGCATTGTGATTGATCGCTTTGGTTAACGAGTCCATCAGGTAGGTACGGTTGTATAAACCGGTTAGTGGGTCACTATAGGCGAGCAATTTTAGTTTTTCCTGCAGTTTTAACTGCCGCGTTATATCACGTATATGCAGGGTAAATTCATTTTGCATCTCACTGCCAAAACTTGCCCCGGTAATGGTTATTTCGGCTGGAAATTCAGACGCTAAGTGGCGAGCCAAGTTAAGCGAATTGCGGTGATTACGCACTAACCCCTGCGCGGATAAAAATTTATAGGCTAAATTTTCCCGCACGTCTTCCCGATCGGCTTCTAATATAAACAAGTCGATAAAATTCTTGTTAATGACCATATTTTTTGAATAGCCGAAGGTGCGTTCAGCGGCTGGATTAAATTCGATAATAGCGCCACTTAAATCAATGGTGACAATGCTGTCCATGGATGAATTGAGAATGGCACTTTTTCTCTTTTCACTGAATTTAAATTTATTAATCGCGCTATCACGATTTGAAATTTCGCTGTGCACCCGTTTGATCACTTTGTTGTATTGCGTTGCTATTTGTCCCACTTCGGTAAAAGGTTCAACTTTAACCGGTTGTGAAAATCCGCCGTCTAACTCCTGTTTATTCATGGCACCAAGCAGGCTGATTAATTCTGTAGAGGCGTTATGTTCAGAGATATTCATGCCCAGGTGTTCATCTTCAGCACTGACTCTTAGGGGAAAAAAGCGGTTAACCAGGGATAATAGTAGAAAACTGAGCCCGAAACTGTAACCACAAATAGCCAGCACGCCGGTAAGTTGAGCGAGTAGCTGATCGCTTCTGGTAAGCCCAGTTCCTAAGACACTCAAATCGGCAAACAGTGCGACGGCTAAGGTGCCCCAAATACCGGCAAATAGATGCACAGGAACAACGCCCAGGGCATCATCTATTTTGAGTTTCTCCATCCATAGGCTGCCAAAATATAAAATGACGCCTGCTATCATACCAATTAACATCGCCGCTTTAGGCGTAACCGCGTGACAGCCAGCGGTGATCGCGACCAGTCCGGCGATAACCCCATTGAGAATGGTGCCGACATCGACATAACGTTTGTGCCAATAATGACATAACGATGCGACAAAACCGCCTCCCACGGCCGCCAGACAGGTATTAAGCAGGATCAACGGCACTTGATCAGTCATTACTAAGGTACTACCCCCGTTAAATCCGAACCAGCCTAACCAGATTAAAAGTGCGCCAAGCACCGACATAGGTAAATTACTGCCGTTGGGTAACTCCTGCTGCGAATCAAAGCGTCCAATTCTTGGCCCAATTACGATTATTGCCGCCAGCGCAACGCAACCGCCAAGCGAGTGCACAACGGTCGATCCCGCAAAATCTACAAAACCTAATTGTTCTAACCAGCCTTGGTTAGCAGCCTGATAGTTAGATGCCCAGGCCCAATGCCCCGCCACCGGATAGATAAAGGCGCTCAGTATGGCTGCAATACACAGGTAGCCCATAAAAGACATGCGCTCGGCAACCGCACCCGAGAGCAGGGTTGCAGCGGTGCCGCAAAACATCATTTGAAATAGAAAGAAGCTGATTTGGTAGGGTGATTGCTGTTCACCAACAAAAAAAAGGTTAGTACCCAGCACGCCACCGAGAGAATCACCGAACATCAAGGCAAAGCCAAATACCCAGTAGATAATCGCTGCGATAATAAAATCAGAAATATTTTTTGCGGCGACGTTGATGCTATTTTTACTGCGGATTTGACCACTTTCGAGACACAAAAATCCGGCCTGCATAAAGAACACTAAAATTGATGCAATAAGAAGCCATGAGTAGTCCATTATCTTTCCTTAGTATCAGCAATCCTGCATGATATTTATCTGTGATTTGTATGTGCTGATATAATGCTTATCGCATAATAGATACCCAATACTAAGTGAATTAATGAAGAAGGTACAGAAAATGCATAAATGCAAATAACTAAAATCGCTAAGGTAAAGCAGTAAAGTATGCTGGGAATAGATTGATTGCTGTTACGAGGCTTAAATTGATAGGACGCTATTAGGTTATACAGCGCCCTTATATACGCATCCCTTTTTATTGAAACAAACGGTTAACACCTTTTACAGTATCGATCGGCTATTTATACAGATCGATATCACTTATCAACAATATGGTGTTTACCAATCGAATCTACGCTGCTGGCCTGAGGTCCTTGATCCCCGGCTTCTTCAATAAAGCGCACCTCATTGCCTATTGCCAGGGCATCGAAGCCGCCATCGACCAGACTATTGCGATGGCTGTAGATATCTCTTTAATCTGTGGTTATTATCCTGCCGAAATCCTTGTCACTTCAAATCGCCGAGATTTTTCCATGGGCGGGACTCGCATGTTTTTTACTTTGCCACGCAGCTTTCTGACAAATTCCTGCAACTATCTGCGGGCTGATTTAAAGGCAACAAAAGGCAACGCTTATAGCCACTAGCCTTCTGCATGGGCGTGATGTTCCGGTTAATATTTTTTAACCTGATTTCTACCGTTTGCTTTTGCGCTGTATAATGCCAAATCAGCGCGATTAATTAATTGTTCTAACGTATCGTTATGCTGGTACTGGCTGACCCCTATACTAATAGTGATAGAAATATCCATGCCGTCTTTTTGGTAATGGTTTTGCTCCACACTGAGTCGTAATTTTTCAGCAACAATCATGCTTTCTGTAATATTTGCTTTGGGCAGTAAGATAATAAATTCTTCTCCGCCGAAGCGCACAAACAGATCATCTGTTCTTAATATTTTCAGAATATTTTTGACAATAAGTTTCAATATATTATCGCCAATCAGATGGCCATAGGTATCGTTTATGTTTTTGAAATTATCAACATCAATTAATAGCAGTGATAAAGGTTTTTGCATCTCATCGGCTACGGCTAAAAGCGCAGGTGATATCTCAACAAGGTAATGTCGATTAAAAATATCGGTTAAATGATCTTTAAAAGCAACATCTTGCAATAGCGCTTTTGAATGCTCAATCTTTTCGGTCCTTTCCTTTATTTTTGTTTCAAGACTTTCATTAAAATCCTGTAACGCTTTGGTTTTAATGTTTATTTTTTCATTTAATGTTTTATTTAAGTTAGTTAGCAACCATTGCCTATATGAAACAAAAGCGATAATTAACAATACAACAAACAGCACCCGCCATAATAATTTGTAATTAAACTCTGCTTCATATTTAATGGAACTGTTTTTGGTATTAATCTCTTGCTTTATTTCTTCTGATAAATTATTTACAAGTTTTTCAAAGACTTGCAAAAGTAATATCTCATCATTTCTGACCCCGATACCCAGTTCTGTTTTTTGTTCAAGTTTTCCGCTGACTTTGAGCTGCCCGACAAAACGGTTTTGTAATAACTCTCCGATGGGAAAGAGTGCGCCTACAAAGCCATAAAGTTTGCCATTGACCACTTTTTCAAGTCCGTCTTTTACCGTCTCAACTTTGACTAATATGATATTCGGGTAATTTGTTCTGATCAGCTCTTCCTGCTCATAACCTTCTGGCACGCCTATTTTTTTATTTTCCAGATGCGTGAAGTTATCTATAAACGGGATATTAAGTTTGGTGACTAAAACACGCGGAGTGACTAAATAAGGAGAGGTGTAATTGAGATATTGACTTCTCTCTGTGGTTTTTGCAGCTAAAGACAACAGATCACATTTTCTCTCTTTGGCAAATTGAAGTGACTCACTCCAGGACCCGGTATGGACTATTTCAATGGGGATCGGTAGCTGCTTTCTAAAAATATTAATAAAATTCGTATTTAAACCAATATGCTTGCCTTGCTTATCAAAACCTTCATAGGGTAACCAGTTAGGGTCAATACACATGCTAATTTGTTTTTTATGTTCCAGGTAAGTTTGTTCTTCTTCGGTTAAAATTAATTTGATATTTTGATCATCAAAAATAAGTTCTTTAAAATCAACCTTTCCTTTGGTCACACCTAATACTTTGTATAGTTCTAAGATTCTTTTTACTTTATTGTTATCTATTTCACCTATTTCATCTGTGTTAAAAAACGCTAATTTCTTAAGCTCTTTGCCTTCGAACAGAAGCTCTTCTTTGCTTAAATTTTGCTCATTATATTTTGCCAAGATTAAATCGACTGTTTCAGGTATATGGCTAAATGCGTATTGCCAGCCTTTTAATGAAGCCGCTTTAAATGCCTTAACGGTGGAGATGTCTTGTGCAACTGATTTTTCACTTGTATATAAAAAATTACTATACATATCAAAGCCATAGTCTTTAGGATCAAAAATATTATATTCCACCCCTTTTTTAATTAATTCGTAGGGTGTTTTTGAAAGATAAGCGCTGATCAGATCGGTTTTTTCATTGATCAAATCATTTATATTATGCGAATGGGGTATGAAATTTAAATCGCCGATGTCTATATGACTTGAATTAAGCATGGCTTTTAATGAGGCCTGATTAATATCGTTGTTTGTGGCCATTATTTTTTTGCCGTAAAAATCATTAATAGTATTGATTTTTGATGCTTTGGTACTGAGCAGGACAAGCGGACTCGATTGAAAAAGTGCATATAAAATAACAATTTTTTTGTTGTTAGCCTTTTCGAGTATTATACTTTCGGAACCAACAGCAAAATCAATTTCTCGATCATTGATCTGTTGTACAGCGTCCATGCCTAATTTATAAGCTTTAATAATAACGTCTAATCCAAGATCATTATAAAAACCTTTTTCTTTGGCGACATAATAACCTGCAGATTGGAATTGTTCGAACCAGGAAGGTTGAAGCGTTACCTTTTTTAGCTCACTTGCAGATAATTGCTGACTCAAAAAAACAAGAAAACAAAAACAAATTCTTAGAATGCTAAGCAAAAGAAAATCCTTTTCTTAAAAAAATAACCTTATTTTAGGTAAATCAGACAACAGTTAATTAATGACGATTGTCCTGTTCAAGCCTAATAAAATATAAAGGGATAGGGAAGCTTAAGCTCATCATTCCCAACAAAAAATTAATGTACAGGCAGACTTGGATTAATAAGTCTGTTTATTTCTCCGATAAAAACAGTTTCTATAATTTGTTATAAAACAATCAATTTAATCAAAATCAAAGCACTGTAACATCTCTATTTTATATTATTTCATTAAATCATCTTTAAGTAAGCTTTGCATCACACAATCAGAGTCAATAAATAAAGAGAATAATTTTCGTTTGCTAACCCCCCCGCTGCAGCTATTCTCTCTTTATGTTTATTCAGTGAATCTGTTACTTAATAGGGGGGATCCGCACAAATGAAAACAGTAGGTTTTAGCCTACAGAAATATAAGGAGCAATATATATGAATAATATAAAGGAACAATATAAAGGAACAATACAAGAAAATTAAAGTCTAACGTTCAGCCTGTAATTAAAACCTAACCGGCGTTAACGGATGCTTTTTAATCATTACGGAATCAATTAACAGCTAACGCAGTGGTCAATCCCCTTTTGCACCCTTAATAAAGAACGATATATGAAAAACTTAAGCACTATACAAGCACTGATATTCGATTTAGACAATACCCTGGTCAGCTCACAGCTTAATTTTAAGTTATTGAGAGATATACTTAATTGTCCCGAACAGGTTGATATTTTAGATTTTATTAAGGGCATGAAATCGGCATCGCTTATGGAGCAGGCAAACGATTTTATCGTTTCTCATGAGATGTTAGATGCACTGACATCCTCGTTTTTACCGGGCTCAAAAAGTTTGTTGGCATTTATTGCCCTGCGCAAATACCCTGTTGGTATAGTGACTCGAAACTGCCTGCAGGCAGCTACGACGAAATTAAAGAAAAATGCGATTAAGGTGGATATTTTAATCACGCGTGAAGACTACCCGGCAAAACCCAGTCCCGAAGCACTCTTTGCAATCGCGCAATTATGGGGAATAGATTGTCAGAATATCGTCTATGTGGGTGATCATTTATATGATGTCCAGGCGGCCAATAGTGCCGGTATGATATCTTGCCTTATTACCCATAATATTGACCTTTCCTTTAAAGACAGGGCGCATTTGGTTTTTAATGAACTGCATGAATTAGAAGATGCGCTAAAAGAAAGTCAACCTGTAATGGAAACTCTGCACACTTATCATTTAAGAAAACGGGAGCAATAAACGCAGCCCGCTCTCCTTGCATTAAAACCCCCATAGACTGACTCAATAACCGGATTGCTCCGCAGGCAAGCTATGTAAGTGGCTAAATATAAAAGTATAAAAGTATTTTTTCCGTTGCTTAAACAGTGCGATGCAACGCGCTATTTGAAATATTTTTTTGAAAACAAAAGTAAAATATTTGTATTGTTGACTACTCTTAAACCAAGGTAATAAGATTGAATTAGTTATTCTCATTCGTTATCGGTTAATAGGTTTTGGAAAATATCACCACAGAAACCATTAACTATTAGTTATTTACACATTGCCTATGATCAGGGGGAATTATGAGTCTTTTAGAGCACTATCGTCAGCGTTACGAGAATGTCAAAGAAGAAGAGATATCCATTCAGGAATATCTGGAGCTATGTAAAAAAGATCCCGGAGCCTATGCTTCTGCTGCGGAAAGAATCTTAATGGCGATTGGTGAACCTGAGCTGATAGATACTTCTCGCGATCCGCGTTTAAGCCGCATTTTTTCCAATAAAGTCATCAAACGTTATGCCACATTTGATGACTTCTACGGTATGGAAGAATGCATTGAAAATATTGTTGCCTATTTTAAACATGCCGCGCAGGGGCTGGAAGAGAGGAAACAAATTATTTATTTGCTGGGCCCCGTGGGTGGCGGTAAATCATCATTGGCAGAAAAGCTCAAAGCACTGATGGAAAAACAGCCTATCTACTGCATTAAAGGCTCTCCGGTATTTGAATCACCACTGGGTTTGTTTGATCCGGAAGAAGATGGACAAATACTCAGCGAAGATTATGGCATCCCTAAACGTTATATCAGCACTATTATGTCGCCCTGGGCTGGCAAACGTTTACAGGAATATAATGGTGATATCAGCAAATTTAAAGTGGTCAAACTCTTTCCTTCTATTCTTAATCAGATAGCGATTTCCAAAACCGAGCCGGGTGATGAAAATAATCAGGATATTTCATCTTTGGTGGGTAAGGTTGATATTCGCCAACTGGAAGATTTTCCGCAAAATGATCCCGATGCTTACAGTTTCTCGGGCGCTTTATGTCGCTCAAACCAAGGTTTGATGGAATTTGTGGAGATGTTTAAAGCTCCGATCAAGGTGCTTCATCCGTTATTAACCGCCACGCAGGAGAGTAATTACAATAGTACCGAGGGCTTAAGTGCCATTCCCTTTGACGGCATTATTCTTGCCCATTCCAATGAATCAGAATGGCAAACCTTCAGAAATAATAAAAATAATGAGGCCTTTATTGATCGGGTCTACATTGTAAAAGTCCCTTACTGCCTGCGCGTATCTGAAGAAGTTAAAATTTATGAAAAATTATTAGAAAACAGCTCTTTGTACGCTGCACATTGCGCTCCGGATACGCTTAATATGCTCGCCAAGTTTGTTATTTTGTCACGCCTGAAAGAGCCTGAAAATTCCAGTATCTATTCAAAAATGAAGGTTTATGACGGTGAAAACTTAAAAGACCGGGATCCTAAAGCTAAATCGATGCAGGAATACAAAGATACAGCGGGTGTTGATGAAGGGATGAATGGTTTATCCACCCGTTTTGCTTTTAAAATACTCTCTAAGGTGTTTAATTTTGACCCCACTGAAGTTGCCGCTAATCCGGTACATTTATTGTATGTGTTAGAGCAGCAGATTGAACAGCAGCAGTTTAAAAAAGAGTTACAGGAAAAGTATTTAACCTTTATTAAAGAATTTCTTGCCCCGCGTTATATAGACTTTATCGGTAAAGAGATTCAAACCGCCTATTTAGAATCCTATACTGAATACGGTCAAAACATCTTTGACCGTTATGTCACCTATGCGGACTTTTGGATTCAGGATCAGGACTTCAGGGCACCGGAAACCGGAGAAATGTTGGATCGAACCTCCCTTAATGAAGAGCTGGAAAAAATCGAAAAACCAGCGGGAATAAGTAATCCAAAAGATTTCCGTAATGAAGTAGTTAATTTTGTGCTGCGCGCACGCGCCAATAACGATGGTAAAAATCCCAATTGGAACAGTTACCAGAAACTGCGTACCGTCATTGAGAAAAAAATGTTCTCCAATACGGAAGATTTATTACCGGTTATTTCATTTAATGCCAAAGCGTCGGCAGACGACCAGCATAAACACAAAGAGTTTGTTGATCGTATGAGGGATCGCGGTTATACCGAAAAGCAGGTCCGCTTACTTTCCGAGTGGTATTTACGGGTTAGAAAATCACAATAATCCGAATAAAATGAGGGAGATACCATGTTTTTTTATTTTGATAAAAATCCATTCCCTGCGGTCAACTGCACTGAAGGTGGTTGTTTATGAGTTATATTGTGGATCGCAGGCTAAATGCCAAAAAAAAGAGCACGGTTAACAGACAGCGCTTTTTGAAACGTTACCGTAAACATATCAAAAAAGCGGTGGCTGATGCGATAAGCAGGCGTTCAATCACTGATATCGAAAATGGCGAGGAGATACATATTCCCGCAGACGATATGAAAGAGCCGCTTTTCCGCCATGGTCAGGGAGGGCATGCCGAACGCGTCTTACCGGGCAATAAAGAATTTATTGGTGGTGACCGTATTAAACGCCCTTCAGGCGGTGAAGGTGGCAGTGGCCCGGGTGCAAGTGATAGCGGAGAAGGTGAAGATGAATTTGTTTTTCAGATAACCCAGGAAGAGTTTCTTGATTTTATGTTTGATGAACTCGCCCTGCCGAATATGATTAAGCGCCAACTGACAGGTAGCGATGAATTTAAACTCCGTCAGGCGGGTTTTAGTAATCAGGGCTCCCCCGGTCAAATTGATGTTGTCCGCTCATTAAAATCAGCGCATGCACGGCGCATTGCACTGACCTCCGGTAAACGTAAAAAATTAAAAGCACTTGAACAGCAACTGGAACGACTAGAGGCAGAACAGCCGCTTTCAAAAAACCCGCATGAAATTGATACATTACGTAAAAAAATAGCAACCCTGAAATCACTGGTTAAGCGCGTTCCCTGGCTGGATGATTTTGATTTAAAATATCACCTGCGTGCTAAAGAACCGGCTCCCCAGGCAAAAGCGGTGATGTTTTGTCTGATGGACGTTTCCGGCTCAATGGATCAGGCCACCAAAGAGATTGCAAAACGCTTTTTTATTTTACTGTATCTGTTTATACAGCGAAATTATCAGCGTACTGAGATTGTTTTTATACGTCACCATACGGCTGCTACTGAGGTCGATGAGCAGGAGTTCTTTTATTCACGGGAAACCGGCGGAACTATTGTTTCCAGCGCATTAAAGCTGATGCATGAGATTATTGATGAGCGCTATCCGCTTGGCGACTGGAATATCTATGGTGCACAAGCATCCGATGGAGATAATTGGAATAATGACTCGGCGGTTTGCACCGAAATATTGCGTAAATCACTGCTGCCGAAATTACAATATTTTTCATATATTGAGATCACCCCCAGCGCTCACCAGTCGCTCTGGTATGCTTACCAGCAGGTCAAAGAAAGTTTTCCTGATACCTTTGCCATGGAACAGGTTGTTGATGCAGCTGAAATCTACACCGTGTTTCGCGAAATATTTCACAAGCAGGTTATATGAAAAAAAATCCTATTTCGACCACATCCGAATGGACCTTCGAACTGATTGAAGCCTATGACAGTGAAATAGGTAAAATAGCAGCAGAGTTTGGTCTCGATACTTATCCTAATCAAATTGAGGTTATCAGCTCTGAGCAGATGATGGATGCCTACGCCTCGACGGGCATGCCGCTGGGTTACCACCATTGGTCCTACGGAAAGCAGTTTATCAGTACCGAACGTTCCTACCAACGCGGACATATGGGGCTGGCCTATGAAATAGTGATTAATTCAAATCCTTGTATTGCCTACCTGATGGAAGAAAATACCATGACCATGCAGGCTCTAGTAATCGCTCATGCCTGCTACGGACACAACTCTTTTTTCAAAGGAAATTATTTATTTAAAACCTGGACAGATGCAGACGCTATTATCGACTATCTGCTTTTTGCTAAAAATTACATTGCAAAATGTGAACAAAAACACGGTATTAATGCCGTGGAAAGTATTATTGATTCTTGCCACGCAATGATGAATTATGGCGTGGATCGTTATAAACGTCCGCACCCTATATCCGCGGAAAAAGAGCGTAATCGTCAGCATAAACGCGAAGAGAACCGCCAAAAGCAGGTCAATGATCTATGGCGTACAATACCGCAGGGAAAAACTGCAAATCTTAAAAACAAAATCTACTTTCCCGAAGAGCCGGAAGAAAATTTACTTTATTTTATCGAAAAAAATGCTCCCCTACTAAAATCCTGGCAGCGAGAAGTGGTGCGTATCGTGCGTAAAATATCTCAATATTTTTACCCGCAACGTCAAACTCAAGTAATGAATGAAGGCTGGGCGTGTTTTTGGCACTACACGCTGATCAATGAAATGTACGACCGCGGATTGGTCACCGAGGGTTTTATATTGGAATTTTTACAATCCCATACCAGCGTTATCTATCAGCCTCCCTTTGACAGTGAATATTATAACGGTATTAATCCTTATTCTCTGGGCTTTAGTATGATGTGTGATATTCGCCGTATTTGTGAACATCCCAGCGATGAAGATAAACACTGGTTTCCGGAGCTGGCCGGCAGTGATTGGAAAGAAAGTATGGATCAGGCAATGCGTAACTTTAAAGACGAGAGTTTTATTCTGCAGTATTTATCTCCCAAAGTGATTCGCGACTTAAAGCTTTTTTGTATTGTTGATGATGACAAAAACCCCTACATTGAAGTCGACGCAATTCATGATGATGATGGTTATCAGCGTATTCGGGAATCACTTGCGGGTATTTATAATTTAGGCAATCAGGAGCCTGATATACAGGTTTACAGTGTTGACCTTGAAGGTGACCGTTCGCTAACCCTGCACCACAACCAGTATGACCGAAAACCTCTGGGTGATTCAACGCCAGAGGTTTTAAAGCATATTCATCGTTTATGGGGATTTGATGTGCATTTACATTCAATAGAAAACAAAACGATCACTAAAAGCTACCACTGTCCGCCTATCGGTGTCCCTTAAGCTCACCCTGCCAAAGCGAGGTATTGCTTGTGGTTATCAGTTTATGCTGCGAGCTCAATAGTTATCGGTAGGGTGCATTCTATGCACCGCAATCGGTGCTCGGAGCGCACCCTACGAGATATCCAGCTTTCTGTGGTAGTACTTTTAAGTTTGATACCTGACTCTTTTGCTTGGTGGATCAATTTCCAGGCAACACGGGCACACTTTTATTTGCCATGTTTGCTCTCTAACCCGATTGCGATACTTTGGCATAGGTACAGGTAAGTGGGATTATGGCTGCCAATTTTTCTTCATTTTGTTGATTAATAACAGGTCAACATTATGGCTATTTTGAAAGTTGCCGGTACAGACTTTAATGCTAAATTGTGCATTAAATAATTTAGCCAGCTTACGGTAAGCCTGCATTTCCCAGTGCTTCACAAAAGTATTTGCGATCACCACATTCTGACCTTCACTTAAATAATATTTACATTGGTTCTGACACCATAAGTGCGCCTTTTTTAATTCTTTGGGGTCAAACTGATATTCACCCTGTTTGTTTATAAAATACATATCCGCCTCTAAATGCACGGCATTTAATGTTTTTGCCAGGGTAGACTTGCCACTGCCCGGTAACCCGCGAATTAGAGTGAGCTTAAGCCTGTTCAAAGCAGTTTCCCTGTTACAAAAATCAGCTGCAATTACTCAAACCCGGCCGCATTGGATCGCATTTTTTTAATGGCATTATGATAAAGACCCCAGGCCATTAAACCCGCCAGAAGATTGCCGAGCATTGCACCGATAAAAACGCCTTCTAGCTGCCATAACTCGCTGGCTATCCAAACTAAAGGCAGGTAACAAACAAACAAACGTAGTGTTGAAATAAGTAATGCGCGCATCGACATCGCCAATGAATTACAGATAGAAACCATTAACATGCATACTCCCAATGAACTTAAACTAACGGGAACCACCAGCAAATACTGATAAATAACGCTTTCGACTTGACTGTCTGCACTGAAAAAAGCAGCTAACGGCGCGGCAAAGATAAACAGCAGAACAGCTAATATAACCTGCAAAATGACTGTGAAGATAACCGCCATTTTAACTAAGTTGATAATAGTCTTACAATCTTTAGCGCCAAATAATCGCCCGATCATAGGTGGCAGCGACATGGTTAGCGCGAGGACCACGACAATGGTAAAAAATTCAATACGCGATACCATTGCCCACCCGGCAACCGCAGCAGCGCCAAAAGAGGCGACAATTTTAGTCGCAAAAACAGAGGAAAGCGGGGGTAATAATTGACTCATCATAGCGGGCGTCATGACGGCATTAATTTCTTGAATTGATTTCCATATCTGCAGCGATTGCCAATCAAAGGAGAGCCAGTTTCTGGTTGTTAATTTAGGCAGAATAATCAATAGGCCAATGGTGAATGAACAGATGGTTGCGACCGCCGCCCCGAGCAAACCTAAATCGAAATAAAAGATAAAAAGCGGATCCAGGGCAATATTAATGATGCTGGTTGCCATCATTAATATACCCGGTAGAAAAGTGTTTCCGTGAGAGCGGCAAATGCTGTAGGCAAAATAGAGCATGGCACCTAACCATGCACTGCATAACCACACCGGCCAGTATTGATTAATATAGGGAGTCACCTCGGCCGGAGCACCTAACAGAGTTAATATTTGAACGCGCATAAACCAGATAATAAGCGCCATGACAAACACCCCGACCGCCCCGACCATAAACACTAATCCGCCAATCTGCCTGGCTCGGTTATCATCTTTCTGACCTAATATTCTTGAAATAACCGCCGTGGTTGCAATACCTAATCCCACCTGCAGACCAATAATCACCATCTGTAAGGGCATGGTAAAACCTTGGGCTGCTAAGGGTAAAACCCCCAGTTGACTAATAAAAGTACTGTCTGCCAGTTGAAAGCTCATTAAAGAAAATATACCAAAGACCATTGGCCAGGTTTGCTTAAAAATATCTCTGGCGAGGGCGATTGTTTCCGTTCTGTTCATATTGGCCTTAAGGCTGCTTAAAAATAATAATGAAAAATGGCGGTGACAATACCATTATCAAGCAGGAATTGGGAAAAAAAATGGCCTGAAATAGAGGTTATAACGATTTTCTGACTGCCCAATGCATCTTCAGGCAGCCAGCATATAGATAAGGGCTTTATCTAAAAACAACGCTATAAATAACAGAGTTAAATGGATAATCGAATATTTAAAAAGATCCAGCGCGCCATAGGATGTTTCTGACAATTTTAATGCAACCGCTTTATAGACAAAAATAGCATTGATCAGCATCGCCACCGATAAATACAGATAACCCGACATGTGGATTAAAAAAGGTAAACAGCATACTACGGTCAATAATAAACTATATAACAGAATACAGGTTTTAGTGAAATCAATGCCGTGGGTAACCGGCAACATCGGTATTTTCGCTTTTTCATAATCGGCTTTACGGTGAATCGCCAGCGCCCAAAAATGCGGAGGCGTCCAGGTAAATATAATCATCACTAATATCCACGGCTGTGCGGCGAGTTCTCCGGTTTCAGAAATCCAGCCAAGAAGAGGTGGCATCGCACCTGCTAATCCGCCGATCACAATATTTTGCGGTGTGGCACGTTTTAAAAACATAGTGTAGACAAATGCATACCCCACCAGCGCAATCAGGGTCAGTTGCGCCGTTAACCAATTTGCGGCAAACACCAGCAAAGCAAAACCTAAGGCCCCTATTAGCGCGGAAAAAATCAGAGCTTGCCGGCGAGACACCGCTCTTCTCACTAAAGGCCGGTTTTTTGTGCGTGTCATTTTAGCGTCAATTTTGCTGTCGACCACGTGATTAATCACCGCGGCACTGCCCGATAACAAGCCGATTCCCGCCAAACTGAGTAACTGTACAAAATAACCGCGCCCCACGTCAGGCGCCAGCGCTAATCCGACCAATGCGGTTAATACCAATAACGCCACCACCTTGATTTTGCAGAGCTCTAAGTAGTCACTTATTTTAGGCGAGTGACGCTCAACTACAGCGTGATTATTTAATGAAGCGCCGAGTGTTGCTGTATTGTGACTGCTACTGTTCGCCATCATTTCTCTCCTGATAGAGTATTAAAACCGGCAGCCGTTCCCGCCGTCTTATTGGACAAGGGTAATAATTTCACGTAATAGGTTAATCGTATTAAACTCAGCAGCAACATCGCGGCGGTTAAATTATGTGCCAATGCAATGCTTATCGGGAAAGTCCAATAAACTAAAGAAACACCCAATAAAACCTGACAGATAACCATCAACATCACCAGCAGCGCACTGTTTTTTACTTTCTTAGATTGGCTTAAGCAATAAATCTTTATTGCCACGGCCAAAAGCGTCACGGCGGTGATGATTGCCCAAAATCGGTGCAGCAAATGGATAGACATGCGCGCCTGCGCCGACAACACCCCATATTCATAATTGCTGGAGGTCGAGGGCAACTGAAATATCTCTAAAATTGAAAAACTTTGCTGCCAGTGACCATCGTTCCACCCGCCACTGCATAATGGCAAACCGGCGCAAAAAGGCGCAGCATAATTAGCCGCTAACCACCCGCCTAATGCGATTTGTATCAGCAGCACAAATAATGCCCCCAGGCACCATGAGAAATAGTTCTGAACACCGGAACCATTGCCGAATGAGGCTTTGTCGCCAAGGCGCAGATAGAGCAGAGTTACTAAACTCAAGATGGCAAAACCACCGAGCAGATGGCCCATTACAATCAGCGGCTGCAGCTGCATGGTCACGGTTAACATGCCTAAGAATGCCTGAAATAGCACTAAGACAACCAACAGCGCAGGTAATTTAAACGGCATTAAAGCGCCTGCTGAGCGATTTTTTTTAGCAGATGATTGCTGACTTAATACTTTTAGATTGTTAAACAGAGGCAGTAATAGAATCGCTAACAGCAGCAACCCGAGCGTGCCGGCAAAGTACCGGTGGATCATCTCTTTCCAGGCCTTTGCGGATTCAAAGACTAAATCCATGCTGCCCGGTTGACTGTGTTTTGCGGTAAGACTTGCATCTAACTCTGCCGGCACGGTTAAAAAGCCGTAACAACCGGGCCAATCCGGGCAACCTAAACCGGCATCGCTTAAGCGGGTATAGGCGCCTAAACCGACTACCACAACAGATAACAGACAACTCAATAGGACTAATTTTTTATAGCGATTATTGATATTATTTAGAGCTGTTTTCTGCATTTTATCTAACCTTCCCTATGATTAAAAAAAGCGACGAGCTTCGAGCTTCAAGTTACGAACTACGAACTACGAACTACGAACTACGAGAATAATTGAGTAATTTTTTAAGATCTTTGATTAAGCCTTTGGCGGTTAATTGATTAGTGTGCAGATCAGAGACAAGAGGATAATAAAAAACAACCAGCCCCATGTGATCGATCAAATATAAAACCTCAGGTTGAAGATCATCACTGGCCACGGGATAATTTTTAAAACCTTCAACAGCCGGACTTTTTTCACCCAGTAATACCAGGCCAACTTTATTTTTATTTTTTCCTAATGCGACATATAAATTTTCCACATGAGCGCGGTGCGCTAAGCAGATAGCAGTACAGTTTTCACCGGCCAGTAAAGCAATGGACCAAGGTTTAGGATCAATATCAGACCACTCACTCAATTTAACTTCAGGGGTTAAAAACTTGCCATTATTAACCATTTGACCCGGTAACCACTCCAACTTTAATACCACCATCGCCAGGGCTAAGGGCAGAATGAAACTGATCACAAATAAGGAGATTAATTTTTTATTATTCATTTTGTTTCCTTAAATTTGTTTTTTCCTGAATTTTTATCAAAGGTGGAGGCCTGTTTATCTTTTTGGTACTGCTTGCGCATTGCAAAAACAAAGACCACCAGGGCAGATAAAGCCAGCAGTAACCATTGCACAGCATAAGCCAAATGTTTTTCAGGCGGCATAATAACGGGCTGATAGTGAGGTTGTGCAAACCGCTGATCGTCAACGACATATCCCATATAATCAACGAGTTGTGCTAGGCTTTGCTGCTCTTGTTGGTTAATGTCAATAAATTGAATAAGTTTAGGCCATCCCCTGCCGGCCTGCTCTGCTCCGGACAAATAAAAACCGGCTAAATCACCCTGTTTTAACTGCACAGTAATATCTAATGGTTTTTCTGGAAACTGCACTTGCGGCAGTTGATTACGACTCTGCCCTTGTTCTACCCAGCCAAAATTAACTAATAAACCAAGCGCACTGCCCGTAGGATAAAAGATGGCAAGAAGATCGTATCCCGGCCGACCGTTGAGGGTGCGGTTATCCAATAACCAGTATTGTGAACTTTGCACCCTGCCCTGTAACTGCAGGCGTAATCCGGTTTTATCCAGCGTTTCCGGCAATAAGCTTAAGCCAGACCAACTCAATAACCCTTTTTTGTGCATTGTTTCAATATTATTCAACCTCTGCTGTTTCTGCTCCGCCCGCTGCCATTGCCAATTGGCCAATCCGATGCCCAAGATCACTACAAACAGCACCACTGAAGTGGTAATAACCGGCAGTTTCAACATTTAAAATATGTACACAAAAAAGAATAAACACAGCCACACAACATCGACAAAATGCCAGTACCAGGTGGCGGCCTCAAAAGCAAAATGGTTATCTTTATTAAAATGTCCTTTAAAGATTCGCAGCGTAACAATTAATAATAAAATCGCCCCTAGGGTCACGTGCATGCCATGAAAACCGGTTAACAGATAAAAAACATTACCGTAGATACCCGATGTCAGGGTTAAACCTAACTCATGGTACGCATGGATATATTCGGTCACTTGAAAGTATAAAAAGGCGAATCCCAGCAATACGCTGATGATCATAAAAGTTTTTAATTGCGCACGTTTTCCTGCCAGTAAAGCCTGATGCGCAAAATGCACGGTGACGGAAGAGGTTAGAAGGATAAATGTATTTAACAGGGGCAGACCAAACCAGCCCATTGCCTGAGTTGTCTCACCCGAGGGGGTTGTGGTTAAGGGCCAGACAGCTTGGAATTCCGGCCATAACAACTCATTGGTCATGAAATTATTACCCGCCCCACCTAACCAGGGAACAGAAAACATGCGCGCATAAAATAACACTCCGAAAAAGACCAGAAAAAACATCACTTCAGAAAAAATAAACCACCACATGGACTGCCGAAATGAAAAATCCATCTGCTTGGAATAAAGCCCGGACATTGATTCATGGGCGACATTTTTAATCCAACCAAAAAGCATAAAAAACAGCACGACAAACCCGGTGATCAACAGATAGGACCCCGATGTTCCCTGTTTACCGATTTGCATCACAGTCAAACCAGCCCCCGCGGCAATACAAAACAGGGCGACAGCGCCGACTATTGGCCAGTGGCTTTGCGCCGGTACATAATATTTATCATAACGAGTGGCAGCTGCAGATTTCATCTATTAACCCCCTTAAATTCATTTAGCCGTAACGATGTCAAACACGGTGTAAGACAAGGTTAACTCTTCTATATCTTCTGCTATTTCTGTATCTATATAAAACAGCAGGGTAAGATCTACCCGCTCACCGGGTTGCAATATTTGCTGGGTAAAACAAAAACATTCCACTTTATGCATGTATTGCGCCGCAAGGCCGGGGCTAATCGACGGTACCGCCTGCATTGTCCGGCTTTCATTACTGAGATTATGGGCGCTGAACATGACCTGATTCATTTCACCGGGTTTAACTGTTACCACGGCTTGATCCACCGTCACCTCAAAGGGAGCCTCATTTTGCACGTGAGTTAAAAAACCAACGTCAACCAGCCGGTTAAGATCCACCTCACTACTGACTTTCGCCCGCTCTAATGAGGGTTTACCGTTAAGGCCGGTGATATCACAAAAAACGTTATATAACGGGACTAAGGCAAAGGCAAAAGCGAACATGCCGACGCTTGCTATAACCAATTTTTTGAATAACTTAGTATGTTTACTCATTGGCTAAGCACTAATTAATAACGGGTGGAGTGGCAAAGGTATGATGCGGCGCGGGAGAAGGCACCTCCCATTCTAATCCTTCTGCGGCTTCCCATACGTTTGCCGGTACTTTTTCTCCACCTCTAACACATTTAATAACAACCCAGACAAATAATAATTGTGATAATCCAAAGGCAAAACCACCGATACTAATAATGGCGTTAAAATCGGCAAACTGCAGCGCATAGTCCGGAATACGACGGGGCATGCCCGCTAATCCGACGAAGTGCATCGGGAAAAAAAGGATATTTACGCTGATTAATGACAACCAAAAATGTGTTTTGGCAAGGCGGATATCAAACATGTTTCCGGACCATTTTGGTAACCAATAATAAACGCCGGCCATAATTGAAAATACCGCGCCAGTCACTAATACATAATGAAAATGTGCCACTACAAAGTAGGTATCATGGTACTGAAAATCGGCCGGAGTAATGGCTAACATCAGCCCGGAAAATCCGCCTATGGTAAACAAAACAATAAAGGCAATGGCAAATAACATCGGTACTTCAAAGGAGATAGACCCCCGCCACATGGTCGCTACCCAGTTAAAAACTTTTACGCCCGTCGGCACCGAAATCAGCATAGTGCTGTACATAAAAAACAGCTCGGCTGCTAACGGCATCCCGGTGGTAAACATGTGATGCATCCACACCACAAAAGATAAAATTGCGATCGAACCGGTGGCATAGACCATCGAATGGTAACCAAAGAGCTTTTTACGGGAGAAGGTCGGGACGATGGTAGAAATGATACCAAAAGCCGGCAGAATCATAATATAAACTTCAGGATGACCGAAGAACCAGAATATATGCTGGAACATCACCGGATCCCCACCGCCCACTGCATTAAAAAAGTCAGTGCCAAAGTATTTATCGGTTAACACCATAGTCACGGCACCGGCCAGAACAGGCATCACCGCAATTAATAAAAAAGCAGTAATAAGCCATGTCCAAACGAACATTGGCGTCTTCATCCAAGTCATACCGGGGGCGCGCAAATTGACAATAGTGACAATAACGTTAATCGCCCCCATGATTGAACTGATCCCCATGATATGCACAGCAAAAACAAACATGGCCGTATTATCATTACTATAGGTTGTTGATAATGGAGCATAAAAAGTCCATCCGAAATTCGGGCCGCCGCCCTCCATAAATAACGATCCTAATAACATCGCAAAGGCAAAGGGTAGAATCCAAAAACTCCAGTTATTCATGCGCGGTAACGCCATATCGGGCGCACCGATCATCAATGGAATCATCCAGTTGGCCAGACCGACAAAAGCCGGCATAACGGCACCAAAAACCATAATCAAACCATGAACCGTGGTCATCTGGTTATAAAAATTTGGCTCCATAAGCTGCAGTCCGGGCTGAAATAATTCCGCCCTAATCAGCATTGCCATGGCACCGCCAATCAAGAACATCAGCAATGAAAAACCTAAATAAAGGGTGCCGATATCTTTATGGTTGGTACTAAAGATCCAGCGTTTGATCCCCGTCGGAGCTTGATGTTCATGATGCTCAGTGACTTCAGTTTGAGTGTTACCGGCTGCAGCTGTCATTACTGTTCTCCCTTAATTGCCTGCACAATATCGTTGGGTTGGACAAGGTCACCCGACTCATTACCCCAGGCATTACGCTCATAGGTGATAATAGCCGCTAACTGTTCAGCGCTGAGTTGCTGTGCGAAGGCTTGCATTGCGCTTCCGGCTTTACCGTTTAATACAATATCAAGGTGTTCAGCGACCGCTCCTGTTGCTATCGGGCTACCTTTTAAGGCAGGAAAAACAGGCGCCACTCCCAAACCTGTCGGTTGATGACAAGCGGCGCAGAAAGTCAAATAATGCTGCTCACCCGATGTCATAAGCTGCTCTTTGGTTAACCCTGCTGAAACAGGTGTTTCCTCAACAGCATCAGCTTCTGTGCTTATCGTCTGTTCATTAAGCGCTTCTCCCTTACTGACTTTGTCAACATCGCTTGGCTGCACCAGATCTCCTGACTCATTACCCCAGGCATTACGCTCATAGGTAACCACAGCAGCAAGCTCTTCAAGTGAGAGTTGAGCTGCAAAAGATTGCATTGCAGTGCCGCTCTTACCGTTTAAAACCAGATTGATGTGCGATTCAATATCACCTTTGACAATCGGGCTGTCTTTTAAGGCAGGGAAAGCCCCGGTAATGCCTAACCCGGTCGGCTGATGGCAGACACTGCAGGCTTGTGCATAAACTTGTTCGCCCATGTCCATTAACTGCGCTTTTGTCAGACTGCTTAAGGGTAACGCTGGGGTGCTTTTATCAGCTTCAAGTTTAATCTCATCATTAACGGCTTCCTGAGCAGGAATGACTTCAATGGCAGCGTCCGGCTGTATGTCGGTTGTTGTGGTTAATGTATCGCTTGTGGTGGTGAACGTAGCGCTTGCTTCAGCATTCATTGCGTTACTAATTTCAATCGGCTGCACCAGATCCCCGGTGTCATTTCCCCAAGCATTTCGCTCATAGGTGACCACAGCGGCTAATTCTTTAAGCGATAACTGCTTTGCAAAGGACTGCATAGCGGTGCCCGCTTTGCCCTTTAATACAATATTAATATGTGCATTCACATCACCGGTTGCAATCGGGCTGCCTTTTAATGCGGGGAAAACCCCCGGCAATCCGCTTCCCGTTGGCTGATGGCAAACAGAACAATGCCCCACATAGACTTGCTCACCGAGGGTCATCAGTTGCGCTTTAGAGAAGCTCGTCGATTGCGATGCTAAGGCTTCCTGCGCTTGTTTTTGTTTCGCTATTTTTTCCATGGCCAACCAGTTATCAAAATCATCGACCGCCATCGCATTAACAACGATCGGCATAAAACCATGATTTTTACCGCATAACTCGGCACATTGACCACGATAGATACCAATCTCATTAATACGTGCCCAGGCTTCATTAATAAAGCCCGGAACCGCATCTTGTTTAATGGCAAAATCAGGGACCCACCAGGAGTGAATAACATCGTCGGAGGTTATTACAAAACGTATTTTTTTATTGATGGGCACAACCAGAGGTTTATCAACTTCAAGAAGATAGTTGGGTGTTTTTTCTGCCCGGTTGTTTATTTGTGCCTGCGGGGTAGAAATAACAGAATAAAAATCGATATCCAGGATTTCATTATTATAAGTAAGGTATTGATAGTGCCATTTCCATTGCGAGCCGGTTACTTTAATGGTGATATCGGCTTTACTGTTATCCTCCATCGCAATCAGGGTTTTGGTGGCAGGGACTGCCATGGCTATTAAAATAACAAAGGGAATCGCTGTCCATAACACCTCGATTTTAGTACTTTCATGGAATTGCGCGGCTTTGACACCTTTGGATTTACGATGATGAAAAATGGACCAGAACATGATGCCAAAAACGACTAAGGCAATAGCACAACAGATAAGAAAAATGGTCAT
This sequence comes from Psychromonas sp., assembly GCF_047632955.1. Classification (GTDB taxonomy): domain Bacteria; phylum Pseudomonadota; class Gammaproteobacteria; order Enterobacterales; family Psychromonadaceae; genus Psychromonas. Next base: position 112,367 of record NZ_JBLIED010000007.1, read on the forward strand.
ATGCAGTTGATAAACATTTTCGCTGATATCAGTAACACCTTCGCGCATATTAAAGGCGCTGTCTGCAGAGCTTAATTGAGCAATAAACAGTGTTAATAAAATAGCAACTCGAATAACAATCATGCAACATTTCCTTTTGGGCGGAACATAATGATAGATGGCGACAATCTCAGACCCCGTTCATGCTCAGAATATAAAAGCAAGACTGTGCACTTTTATATTAAGTGCAACAATTGCTCTTTTATCTGTTAGCATTTAAATAAGCGCTTAATATAGTTAGAGTTATTTTCCTTTTTATAATTTTTCATTTATAAACAGCTCTACAAGAAATAGACAACATTTACCATTAGTGCAAGTTTTAGATGCAATAGCTGAGGAGCAGATCATTGTATTTTCATTTTAAGTAAAAAATGATAACGCACTGTATCTTTACATTTTTTTAACAATTTATTTTTAATTAACTCTTTTCAAACCCGCTTCACCGGGCGCTCAGAAATGAACAGCGGAAGATTTTAAAAATGCGCAGGGATATATTTTATTAAGCTTAATAAACAGAGATAATTGTCGGCAATTTGCACTTTGCTATGCTGTTAATTAAGTCATATAACAGTATACTGTTGCCCTTAAATAAACTTATATGAGAAAAACTATGGCTGACAATAATCAAGTACTAGTAGCATTTATTTCTGAAGTAAAACCAACTCAAACGTTATGGGCACTGCAGGATAAAGAAAGTCAGGATTGGGTTGTCGTTGACTCTATTAACTATGAGAAAACAGAGGTTATGCCGTTGTGGTCAAGTGCTGAACTGGCTTTACCACATTGTACTGAAGAGTGGAAAGATTATGTACCTGCAGCCATTTCTTTAGCTGATTGGCTGGAGTTTTGGATTGAAGATTTGCTTGAAGATAACATCGTTGTTGGTATTAACTGGCTTGGTGAAGACAATGATTTAGAAATAGATTTATCACAATTCACCGAAGCACTGGTTGATATTGAAGCGCTGTAGGTCTGCACTAAAAAGTGCGTAAAATAACAATTTAATCACTCTGCCTACGCATTTCAACAAGCTGCCCGGATTGGTCAAGCATAACAAAAGCGTCCTGTGTTGATAGGACGTTTTTAATGAAAATGGCTGCACATATCCCCTGAATAAAGAATAATCCTTGTGCTTATGTTAAGCCCTAATCACTTTTCAAGTAGTATTCGATAATGCTTCCTATAGCCACTATTATTTGTACGAGAAAACAGATGTCAGAAAATAAAGTTTTAATTGCTTTAATTAACCCCAAAAGCCCGACTAATGTAGGTGCTGTAATGCGTGCCGCCGGCTGTTTTGGGGTTGATGGCGTTTTATATACGGGCAATCGCTATGATCGCGCCATGAAACTTAAGACCGATACTAAAAATATCAGCGCGACGATTCCCTTAACAGGCGAGCCTGATTTACTTGATAATTTATCTGCTGATTATTCAGATAATGATATTAAAGTGGTTTGTATTGATCTTATTGAAGGGGCAACTCCCCTGCCTAATTTTATACATCCTGAAAAAGCCTTATATATTTTTGGTCCGGAAGACAGCACTATTAAACAGTCCGTCGTCAATCAGGCTGACGCTGTGGTTTATATCCCCACCAATAGCTGCATGAACCTTGCTGCGACTGTTAATGTTGTACTTTACGATCGCCTGGCAAAATCAACACAACATGTTGCCGATAATGAGTTAATTAAAAAAAGCAGAGACAACAATAATAAAGTGAAAGTAAAATCTATTTTATAAAACCCCTATAATCCCGGACCCGCATTTTTACACAGGAAAATCGCGCCAAGACTACCTACAACCAACCCTCTAATTGGTGCTAAAATAGAGTCATCAAACCTGTTAGAACAAAGAGAGTAATATGCCTGAACTTCCAGTTATTCGCATTGATATAGTGTCGGACATCATGTGCCCCTGGTGCATTATCGGTTATAAAAAACTTGAGCAAGCCATGCGAGCGATGAAAGATGCAGCTGAGTTTGAAATAGTCTGGCAGCCCTTTGAATTAAATCCCGACATGCCCTTTGAAGGAGAACATTTAGGAGAGCACTTACGGCACAAATATGGTTCAACGAAAGAGCAGAGTATTAAAAGTCGCCAGCACATTATCGAAACAGGTAAAGCCTTAGGCTTTGAATTTTGTTTTAACGAAAATTCACGCATATTTAACTCCTTTCTGGCCCATCAATTATTACATTGGGCTAAATCATATGATAAACAGACGGTTTTAAAGTTGGCATTATTCGATCTTTATTTCACCCAACAGCAGAACCCAAGTGTGTTACAAATACTGCTGGATGTTGCAGAAAAAGTTGGCCTGGATCGTAACACCGCCAAAGAGATATTAGAGACTCAGTGTTATGCACAAGCAGTCAGAGACGATCAGTCTTTTTGGATGAAAAATGATGTGCGGGCGGTACCTGCCTTTATTTTTAATAAAAAGTATTTACTTTCCGGTGCGCAGGAGCCGCAAATATTAAAAGATGTCATTGAAACCATTATTAAAGAGCAGACGCAATAATAACGGCAGCCAATACTTCCCATTAAAAAGCGCTTATTTGGAATCCTTTCGAGTATTTTATTAAAAATAATTATCCCGTTTTTCATCACAATCAGTATAATGACCTGAACTCGCTTAATAATTTTAATTTTTTTAATATTTATAGAAAAGGTAAAATAATGGATAATTTACTTGAATTGGTAAAAAGTGCTCGCCGTAAGAATAAACTAAAGCGCGAAATCATTGATAACGAGAAAAAAGTTCGCGATAACCGTAAACGCGTTGATCTACTCGCCAATTTATTGGAATACATCAAGCCAAATATGTCACATGACGATATAGTGAAGATTGTTGAACATATGCGGACTGACTATGAAGACCGTGTTGATGACCACATTATTAAAGGTGCGGAGCTTTCAAAAGAACGTCGTGAAATTAGTCACAAAATCAATTCATTTAAACTTAAAGAAATAGCTAAATAATTATTTTGTTTAAATGGATATAAAAGGGATAGCTGAGCTATCCCTTTTTATTATGTCTTTTCTAGATTATCGGGTGAGTTGTGTTTGTCCATCATACTGCTTCAAAATTAACACTGCATAACAATGATGTGCATATATGGTTAATTGAGCCTGCCAAAGTAAGCGATGGCAAACGCCTTAATACATTAAAAGCGTTACTCAGTAATACTGAAATTGAAAAAGTACAGCGTTACCGTCTGGCAAAAGCCCAACACACCGCCCTCATTACCAGAGCCTTTGTTCGCACCGTTTTATCCCAATATACAGACGTCCCCGCTCAAAAATGGCTATTTACTATTGGCACCCATGGTAAACCCGAAATAAAGCACCCCACCGTTCCGCTCTCTTTTAATCTAAGCCACAATAATGATTTGATCATCTGCGCGGTATCGGTGAATAAAAACATCGGCTGCGATATTGAAAGTCTATCGCGAAAAATAAGCATCAAAGCCATTGCTCAGCGGTACTTTTCGACAACAGAATTTTCCGCATTAATGGCACTTTCCCCGCCACTGCAGGCGCACCGTTTTTTTGAGTATTGGACACTCAAAGAAGCATTTGTAAAAGCCACTGGAATGGGCATCAGTCAAGGTTTAGAATCATTTAACTTTACAATAGGTAAGACGGGAAACCGGCAATTTAACGATAATATCCAGCTAGGCTTTTCTCCATCCTGCAGCGAACAAGATAATCGACACTGGTACAGCTGTTTGCTCTATCCGGATCCAAAACACTGTATCGCTTTATGCGTAAAGACAGATAACGTGCCTAAGCCACTTTCTGATAAAGCTGTTTTAAATATTCAACTTTTTGACGGGCTGGCGTTACTTAACCGCGATTGAAGATCCCGAAGCGCTATCGGTGCCTTAAATCCTGATTGTGTTTAATGCTGAAGGCTGATTAGGTTTTTTATTATTAGCCTTGATGTTTAATCGTAGCTTTTACACATTCAGATAATATTACCCTAGATACTTTGTGAAGCAGTTAACAAAATGTTATAATGCGTCCCTTTTAATCTTACCAAACAGATATTCTATAGGATCTAAACCTTGAGCCAATCCCCTTTCTCAATACTACCATTGCATCGCGATCTTTTACATAACCTGGAGTCTTTAGGTTATGACAAAATGACTCCCATTCAAGCGCAAAGTTTACCGCATGTACTGGCAGGTAAAGATGTTATTGCACAGGGCAAAACCGGCTCCGGCAAAACAGCCGCCTTTGGTTTAGGTTTGTTAGAAAAGCTTAATGTTAAGCGTTTTCGTATTCAAAGTTTAATTTTATGCCCGACGCGCGAACTGGCCGATCAGGTTGGTAAAGAGTTACGCAGACTTGCCCGCACCATTCATAATATTAAAGTATTAACCCTCTGTGGTGGTGTTCCCTTTGGACCGCAAATCGGATCCCTTGAGCATGGCGCGCATATTATCGTTGGTACGCCAGGACGAATTGAAGATCATCTGCGCAAAGGCACACTGCGCTTGGATAACTTAGAAATGTTAGTCTTGGATGAAGCTGACCGTATGTTGGAGATGGGCTTTCAAGCATCGATCGATGCAATCATAGATCAAGCGCCTAAACAGCGTCAAACGCTATTATTTAGTGCCACCTTCCCGGAAAAAATCAATTCTATCGCCAAACGAATTATGATTGATCCGATCATGGTTAAGGCTGAATCTACACATGATGACAGCACTATCGCCCAGCATTTTTATAAAGTAGATAATAATCAGGATCGCATGATAGCGCTGCGCTTATTAATACAAAAGTACCAACCGGAATCGGCGGTAGTTTTCTGCAATACCAAAAAAGAGGTACAAGAAGTTGCCGATGAACTTGCAAACCGCGGGTTTAACGCCCTTGCCCTGCATGGTGATTTAGAACAAAAGGATCGCGATCAGGCGTTAATTCGTTTTGCCAATAAAAGTGCCACTATTCTCGTGGCAACCGATGTGGCAGCCCGCGGTCTGGACATTGACAATCTCAGTGCGGTTTTTAATTATCATATTGCCCATGATCAGGAACTGCATGTTCATCGTATTGGTCGTACCGGCCGTGCCGGAAACAAAGGCTTAGCATTCTCTTTATACAGTGATAAAGATCAGCACAAAGTCGCTGTACTGGAAGACTATTTAGACCGTACTATTTCACCCGAACAACTGCCACTTTTGAATCTGCTTGATAAAGAGCCTCAACAGGCCAACATGATAACCATTCGAATTGATGGCGGTAAACGTCAAAAAATCAGACCCGGTGATATTGTTGGCGCATTAACCGGAGAAAACGGTATTAGCGGTGATCAAGTGGGCAAAATCCACGTATCAGATAACTGGTCATATATCGCAGTACAACGTGATACCATCAAAGTTGCCTTTAAAAAATTAAGCGAAGGCAAGCTTAAAGGGCGTACATTCCGAGTAATGGTTGTTCGCGGTTAATATTAAAATACTTTTTATGTTCATTTTTAAAGTTCAGATGGTTACCCATCTGAACTATTTCCAGTGCCTATTGGCGATGCTCCTCACAAAAACCTCACCGTCTTCAGTCGCTAATTCAATTGTCAACCTTATTCAGTAAAAACTCCGTGACGGAATGTAACATAGAGTAACAATCACCCTGCTTGTGTAAGCAATTGTAACTTAAAAAAAAGTGTGATCCGGTTATCACTCCCCTCGCCTACTTGTTCGCTATACTCCGCCTAAATAAATCAAAGCCGTTTAGGTTTGTTGTTGTTTTTTATGAAATTTAACATTAATTGGAGAGTTGTGTATGAACATTTTCGGAAGTTTACAAAAAGTAGGGAAGTCATTAATGCTTCCCGTATCAGTACTGCCTATAGCCGGTATTTTACTGGGTGTCGGTGCTGCAAAATTCGCTATCTTACCAGATGTTATTTCGCAGCTTATGGAACAAGCTGGCGGTGCAGTATTTGGTAATATGGCACTTATTTTTGCAATTGGTGTTGCTCTTGGTTTTACAAAAAATGATGGTGTAGCGGGTCTTGCTGCTGTTGTTGGTTATGTGATCATGATGAAAACCGTTGAAGTACTTGCACCTGGCGCAAATACAGGTGTACTTGGCGGTATCATCGCCGGTGGTATTGCTGCTGCGATGTTCAACCGCTTCTACAACATTAGATTGCCCGAATACCTAGGCTTCTTTGCCGGTAAACGTGCTGTTCCTATCATGACAGGTTTTGTTGCCATCATCATGGGCGCCATTCTTTCTGTTGTTTGGCCTCCTGTTGGTAATGCTATTGCTTCTTTCTCACATTGGGCTGCAGATCAAAACCCAACACTAGCATTTGGTATTTACGGTGTTGTTGAGCGTGCATTAATCCCATTTGGTCTTCACCACATCTGGAATGTACCCTTCTTCTTTGAAGCTGGTAGCTGTGTAAACAATGCCGGTGAGCAACTTAACGGTATCTTAACTTGTTACCTATCTGCCGATGATGTATCACGTGCTGCAGGTAATGGTTTTGGTCAACTAGCGGGCGGTTACATGTTTAAAATGTACGGTCTACCTGCTGCTGCGATTGCAATTGCACATTCTGCTAAGCCTGAAAACCGCGCTAAAGTCATGGGTATCATGGTTTCTGCTGCGTTAACTTCATTCTTAACAGGTATCACTGAACCTATCGAATTCGCATTCCTATTCGTTGCACCCATTTTATACGCAATCCATGCGCTACTAGCTGGTTCTGCATTCGTTGTAACTAACATGTTAGGTATGGTACATGGTACTTCATTCTCTCATGGTCTGATTGACTACTTGGTACTTTCTGCTAACTCACAAAAATTCTTGTGGTTCCCAGTGATAGGCCTTATCTACGCAGCTATCTACTACACAGTATTCCGTGTTGTAATTGCTAAACTAGACCTTAAAACACCTGGTCGTGAAGATGAAGAACTTCTTGGAGAAGAAGTTGCACTTGATAATACTGAAATGTCTATCCTGCTTGTTGCTGCCTTCGGTGGTAAAGCGAACATTGATAGTTTAGATGCTTGTATTACACGTTTACGTATCAGTGTTAAAGATATATCACTAGTAGATAAAGCTGAACTTAAGAGATTAGGTGCTGCCGGTGTGGTCGTATCAGGTAACGGGGTTCAAGCAATCTTCGGTACTAAATCTGATAACTTGAAAACAGACATGGAAAACTACATGTCTAAATAATAAGTTGCCGGGCAGTTGATTCAGCTGCCCACTTCTTTAAAAAAAGCTTAACAATTTTGTTAAGCTTTTTTTTTACTCTCCCCAATATTTTAATACTTTAATCTTCTTTTTTAAAACCTTATTGCTACATGACTGCTTATTAAAATCACAACGATTCAAACGATTCAAACGATTCAAACAATACAAACTCCCCCTTTTAATCACACAATCGCAAGGCTCTTTAGCAAAATGAATTTGTTGAGCGCTTAACAATAAAATATCTGTTAAGCAAGCCTCAGTTCAAGCAGAGTATGGCCAAGGCCAATATCATCGCTGCGCCTCTCAACCATAAAACCCGCTGCAGTAACAATTTCTAAAAAGTCTTCACTACGATAAAAACGGCTATTGCCATTCGCTAAGCAGGTGAAATATAAGGAGGTAGCGTTAAGACTTAATGTTGCGGCATCATAACGTTGAACATCCCAGAACAACTCCAGAATATAAACCCGTGCGTCTGCCGACATCGCTCGACGTACTCGTTGTAAAATACTTAAAATTTCCATCGGTGAAAAACAATCTAAAAATTGACTCATCCACCAAACGTCAGCGCCGGTCGGTAAAGCTGCGGATTTATCCAGCATATCGGTTGAATACCCTTTGATACGTTGTGCAAAACCTTGTTTTTTAACATTTTTCATTGCCATTTCTATTTGCTGAGGCAAATCAATAATGGTCATTTCAACTTCGTTATCGTATCCACAACACTGCAAAGACCATATTCCGGTATTACCACCAATATCAAAAATTCTTTTCGGTTTATGCTCAAAAATCTTTTCCAGCAGAATAGGAAAAGAACGGTCTGAATAATAATGATCAAAATTAAACCAGCTTTGTTTGGCTTTTGCCGGTAACTGCGACAAGCCTTCATAAATAGTTGGCCAGTCACCTAACTCTTTAAGTCCAGCCGGCGTGCCCTCTTCGATCGCCTCGGTTAAGTGCATCATCGCCGCATAACAAACATCCGCTGTAAAATCTAAATTGACCCGGGTCATGCCGTCATGTAATAAAAAATGTCCCAGCTTGGCAATCACGTAATTAGGATTTTTCCTCGTTACAATGTGCACACTCAGCGCCATGTCTAATAAAACTTTAACGCCGTATTCAGAAATAGCAGTTTTTTCACTGATTTGGCCGGCATTCAAACCATCGTCATTGGCACTGTCTAAAACGGCTAGAATGCCTAAGTCACGTAAGGTTCTGGCGGTATGAAAAATGATAGGTGAGAAAGCAAGTTTTTGTGCTTCTGTTTTTGCCTGCAGCGCAGTATATGGATCCTTTGTATAATCAGCCATTATTTTCCTGTTGTTTATTTGGTGATTGTTTGCCTATGAAAAAGCGCGAAAAACAACCCTCAATTAGATTTTAAAAACACCCTTTACCAGCCATATCTATTACCGGTCTTATTTACAAAACTCGGCAACGGCCTTTAAGCGTCTGTAGGGTTGGGTGACAAAGGGATTATTAATATCCCAGGCATAACCGGCAAGAATCGCGCAGATCATCTGTTTTATTTTTGGATCAGGGTTAGGGTGTAAAATAACGCGCTGCAGCTCGCCCGTATACCAGCCTTCAACATAGCAGCGAAAGGTATTGACGCCAACCATTAATCTTTCCTGGTAATCTTTTTGCCAATCTACTTTTTCGCCATTGAACTGCTTAACCAGAGTTTCACTGGCAAATTGTGCAGATTTTAGCGCGATTGTCACTCCCGATGAAAAAATCGGATCTAAAAATTCTCCGGCATTACCTAATAACGCAAATTTATCGCTGCAGAGTTGTTTTACATTGGCAGAATAGCCGATAATTTCACCACTGGGATGAGGATATAAAGCATTAGCGAGGATCTCTTTTAAGTTTGCCTCCTCGTTCACCAGCAGCTTTAGCGCTTGAATATTATCCTGCGGATAATTTTCTAAAAAATCCGCCTTGGCGACCACACCTAAGGAACAGCTGCCATTGCTGAAGGGGATTAACCAGTACCATACTTCAGGGTCATCGGGATGCACCGAAATTAAAATTTTATCCCGATCAAAAGCTGTGCTGCTGATATTATCCTCAATATGGGTAAAAATAGCTTTGCGGGCAGGTAAGGTCGACGGCACTTCCAAGTCCAGTAATTTGGGCAGAACCCGTGCAAAACCACTGGCGTCTAAAACAAAATCTGCGCTAATCTGATAAGGCTGTTGATCTTCATCGAGAACAGTGAGTAAGGGTTGGTTTTCTAAATTTAGATCTATGACTTGATGCTGATAATAAATATCAACGCCCTGAAATTGCGCCTGATCGGCAAGTATTTTATCAAAACCTGCACGCTGCACCTGATACGTTTCTCCTATACCCGGGGTGAATTTATCATTAAAGTCAAACTCGGTGTAACGGCCATCATGGTGAAAAGCCGCACCGTTTTTAAGCTGGAAATTGCCCTTTTTAACGGCATCTAACATATTTGCCTGTTCAATCACTTCCATACAGGCAGGTAATAAACTCTCACCGATTGAAAAACGCGGAAAAAGCATTTTTTCAATAACAATAACCTTGATATTGTGTTGATCAAGCAGTGCCGCCGCGACGGCACCGGAGGGTCCGGCGCCAATGATAACCACCTGCGTAATCTGCTTTTTCATCAAAACGTTATCCCTATAAATATAAAAAAATCATGGCATGGATTAGGATCTGCAGCAATGCTAAAATAGTTCTCTCGTTACCCTGCTCTTTTACGTGGTAATGACAGATAGTTTTTAATAAGCTTAACATTCTAAAGTTCAAGAAACGGATAAATTGTAACGCTTTATGTTATCTTTTATGAAGATAAAAAGGCCCCATATACCCTATGAATTCAATTAATATTAGTATAACCGACTGGTCCGCCCTTTCTCCCGGCCTGATTGAGCGCGGTGACTGGCTAAAATGGAGCAAAAATAATAAACATTGGCCGCCGACACTCGCTGCTGCTCCTGACTTTTTGATTCCGCCGATGATGCGCCGGCGTATGAGCAGTTTAAGTAAACTTGCTTTACAATGCGCGTTGCAAGTTTCTGCGCAGCAAAAAATTGATTACATTGTTTTTTCCAGCCGTCACGGTGAATTAACACGCACCGTTAAATTGATTGAAGATATTATTAACGGCGGCGATGCATCACCGATCTTTTTTTCTCAATCGGTGCACAATACCGCGGCGGGTTTATTCACTATTGCGGCAAAACGCGCAACACCGGCCACGTCACTGGCAGCCGCAGAAAACTCATTACATTATGCGGTTATCGAAGCGGGCACTTATTTACAGGAAAACCCGCAGGATACGGTGTTGCTGGTTAATTTTGATCAGCCTTTACCCGCGCCTTATCAGCAGTTTGAGACAAACAGTTACAAGGGTTTTGCCCTGGCAATGTTATTAACAACAGGTGATCAATTACAGCTAAGCTGGTCAAAAAACCGCGATTCAGTGTCAGCGGAATATCCGCAAGCTTTTGATTTTATAGAATACCTTTTAAATAATGAAAAACACACCAGCATCAGTAGCAAAAGGACGAATTGGATATGGGCGAAAAATTAACATGACTATTTTGCAGCGAATAAATAAAATATGGCGCGTTTTCATCACCGGATTTTGTTTTGTCTTATTTGCTGCTGGCGGTTTGCTGTTAACTTTTATTGTTTTTCCGGTATTAACCTTTTCTATAAAGGATAAATTAGCTCGGGAGTTAAAGGTTCAAAAAACAATTCAACGCGCCTTCTCTTTCTTCTGCACCACCATGCGCTTGACGGGTTGCATCGATTATCAGTTTATCGGTCAGGAAATCCTACAAAAAGATAAAAACTGCTTAATTGTGGCCAACCACCCAAGCCTGATTGATTACGTTTTAATTGCATCACGTTTGCAGCAGTGTGACTGTTTGGTCAAACAAGCTATATGGCACAATCCCTTTATGAAAGGAGTCGTAAAATCAGCAGGTTATATATCAAATAAAAATCCGCAAACCCTATTGGATGATTGCTCGCAGCGCCTTCAGCAGGGAAATGTGCTGCTGGTGTTTCCAGAAGGCACACGCACCACACCGGGTTTAAAACCGACCCTGCAACGCGGTGCGGCACAAATAGCGGTTAAAACAGCCACTGATTTGCGCGTGGTACATATCTCTGTCACGCCCCCCTTTTTAACCAAAGAAAAAAAATGGTATCAGGTTGCCGATACAAAGCCCTTTTTCTTAATAGAAATTAAAGATAAAATAGAAATTGCGCCTTTCATCGAAAATTCACAACCGCCTTCCATTGCAGTAAGAAGCTTAAACAAGCATCTTGCTACAGCCCTTTTCCCATCTTTAAATAACAACGAGTAGAACCCCATGGAACAGTTACACGCAGAACTAAAAAAATTAATTATTGACGCACTTTTTCTGGAAGATATCTCCGTTGATGATATTGAAACAGACGCGCCACTTTTTGGCGAAGGCTTAGGGTTAGATTCAATTGATGCGCTGGAACTTGGTTTAGCCATTAAAAAACAATATAACGTGGTGATTAATGCCGACGATGCAAACATAAAAGAGCATTTTGCATCGGTTGCAAATCTGGCAAAATATATCTCAGAAAATAAAGGGTAATAATATGACTCAATTAAATAGGGATGAAATTTTCAACCAAATCCAAACTGCTTTAGTTGAATTATTTGAACTGGACGCAAAAGATATCAAGCTCGAAACTCAGCTATATCAGGAGCTTGATTTAGACAGTTTAGATGCCGTTGATTTAATAGTACATTTACAGAAACTAACCGGTAGTAAAATTAAAGCGCAGGAGTTTAAAACGGTACGCACGGTAGAAGACGTGGTTAATTCCGTAGAAAATCTGTTGAAGGAAAAATAATGAAACTGCTGACTATATTGTCAGCCCTGGTTTTATTAGCTTATCCGCTGGCTGTTTATTACGGGCTGAGCCAATGGGGTATAGGATCGGTTGCCGGACTGCTGGTTATACTATTTGTGCTGCGCATTGTCGGTGGCAACCAAACCCGCTTACGTGAGCTCAAATACATCGCCTGGCTGAGTGGCGCTGCGGGTATTTTATTAACCGTACTGGCGCTGATTTTTAATAACAGCAGCTGGTTCCGCTATTACCCGGTGATTGTCAATATGATCATGTTCTCACTTTTTTTCAGCAGTTTATGGCAAAAAGAGAGCATGATTGAACGTTTTGCCCGTTTGCAGGAGCCGGATTTACCTGCTTTTGCGGTTATTTATACCCGCAAGGTCAACAAAATTTGGTGTCTGTTTTTTATTATCAACGGATCTTTAGCATTGATAACCTGCTTTATGCCACTCGCTGCCTGGACCTTATATAACGGTTTAATAAGTTATATGCTCGCGGGCAGTTTATTCGCCTGCGAATGGCTAGTTCGCTCCTACGTAAAAAGAAAAAACTCATGAATTTCTGCTCTCTTGCGCAACTGCTGGTTAACCCGCGATCTGATCAGCATTATCTTGTTTTAGCTGCCTTTGATGCTCAGCTGCAGGTCACTTGGCCGGAGTTATTGGCTGATCCAAGGGTATTAACCGTAAAAAGAAAAAACTCATGAATTTCTGCTCCCTTGCGCAACTGCTGGTTAATCCACGCTCGGATCAACACCTGGTTGCCTTTGATGCTCAGCAGCAGGTTACCTGGCCGGAGTTATTGGCTGATGTTAGGGTATTAAGCCAAAAACTGCTTACCAGCGAACAAAAAAACTGGGCAATCTGCTGTGCGGACAGTTACCATTTTTGCGTGGCATTTTTTGCCGCCGCCTATGCGCACAAAAAAATAATATTACCCGGAAATCATCAACCGGCGATGTTAGCTTCTCTGACGAATCATTTTGACGCTGTTATTGACGATGGTCTGCTTTCGGCTGATTTAAAGCAGACGCAATTTACGCTGCCTTTAGCTAATCAATCTATAACAAATAAATCTCTAGTTAATAAATCTCTAGCTAATAAACCCAAGTCAACAGCGCTGCCGTTTCCATGTTTAAATTTATCAAAGGTTAGAATCAGCCTGTTTACCTCTGGATCAAGCGGGCAACCCAAAGCAATTAATAAAACATTATTGATGCTCGATGATGAAATCATCACTCTGGAAAACAAGTGGGGGGATTTATTAACCGACTCAAAGATTGTTAGCAGCGTATCCCATCAGCATATCTATGGTTTATTATTTCGCCTTTTATGGCCTTTATGTGCAGGCAGAGCATTCCAGCGACAGGATCTTGTTTACCCCGAGCAACTATTTTCCAGTGCCAATGCCGATAGCACCTTAATCAGCAGCCCCGCTTTATTAAAACGTTTACCCGCGGGAAGTGAGCCGAACCCCTACCGCGCGGTATTTTCATCGGGCGGACCGCTGCCCTTGAGCGCGGCAAAAGCCTGCAATGTATTATTTAAACAGCCCGTTTTTGAAGTCTTTGGCAGTACAGAAACCGGCGGCATTGGTTTTCGTCAGCAGCTAACAGCCGATACAGTCTGGCATTTGTTCCCGGGAATAGAAGCCAAAGTGGCGCAGGACAACTGCTTAATGCTGCGCTCCCCCTGGATAGATGCGCAGGCCTGGTATCGGACAAACGATCAGTGTGAGTTATTAGCCGAGCAGCAGTTCATTTTAAAAGGCCGGGTTGATCGTCTGGTCAAAATTGAGGAAAAACGGGTTTCATTAAATGAAGTTGAGCAACGCTTGAATCAACTTGAGTGGATTGAAGAGAGTTATGTTGTGCAGATTGAGAATGCCAACTTAACCCAGCGCATCAGCCTGGGCGCGGTATTAAAACTGAATAAACTCGGTGCGCAAACCATTGCTGAGATAGGCAAAGGCAAGTTCTGGATCAAGCTTCGTCAGGCACTTCGCGCGTGGCTTGAACCCGTTTGTATTCCAAGAAAGTACCGTATTGTCGAGCAGATTCCCATGAACAGTCAGGGTAAACTATTAAAAACATCACTGCTTGATCTGTTTGCCAAAAAACAGCAAGCACCGCGCTCTAAAGCCACCATTATTGAACAGGTTGTCAGCGAAAACACTGCGCTATTAACCCTGCGAATAGATGCGGACCTTATTTATTTTGACGGGCATTTCCCCGATTACTCGATATTACCCGGTGTCACTCAGCTTGACTGGGCCATCTATTACGCAAAAAAAATGCTTAACAGCGGAACACGCTTTGCGGGAATGGAAGTGATTAAATTCCAGCAGCCTATTTTACCCAATGATATTGTGCAGTTAACCCTGACCTGGTTTGCCGATAAACAAACATTGCAATTTTCTTACGCCTCAGCGGGCAATACCCATTCATCCGGTCGCGTCAAATTAGAGAAAACTTAATGCCGTCATTTAAGCCGTGTTTTTTAATCCCCTGTTACAACCATGGTGGTGCTTTGCCCGATGTTATAACGGCTCTGACAAAGCGCTACGAATACCCCATTATTATCATCGATGACGGCAGTGATTTGGCCACTAAAAAGATCATTCATTCACTCACCAGGCATTCTGACGTCCACCTTGTCACCCTGCCGCAAAATCAGGGCAAAGGCGCGGCGGTGATCGCCGGTATTAATGCCGCTAAGCAGCTTGATTTCACTCATGCGATTCAGATTGATGCCGATGGACAACACGATTTATCTGCGCTTGCGCTATTACTCAGTGAATCGAAGCAGCATTCGACCGCACTGATTTCCGGCTACCCGGTTTATGATCAGTCGGTCCCGAAAGCGCGTTTTTACGGTCGTTACCTGACCCATGTTTGGGTGTGGATTGAAACCTTATCCTTCTTCCTTAAAGACAGTATGTGCGGATTCCGCGCCTATCCGATTGCCGAGACCACTGCGCTTCTGAGCCGCACAAAAGTGGGCCTGCGCATGGATTTTGATATCGACATAATGGTCAGACTTTACTGGGCAGATTGTGAGGTCAGGTTCGTTAAAACACGGGTTAATTACCCTGAAAATGGACTTTCACATTTTCATGCTTTCCGCGATAATCTGAGAATAACGCTTCTGCACACGCGCTTATTTTTTGGAATGCTGCCGCGCATTCCACAATTATTAAGCCGTTCTAAACGCTTAAGCAAAGAGTCAAAACACTGGTCAAAAGAGTCCGAGCGCGGCACCTATTACGGCATGAAAATACTGCTGGGCATCTATTCACTATTCGGTCGGGGAGTGTTTAAACAGTTATTAAAAGTGCTGATGTTCTATTATACCCTGACCTCAAAATCCACCCGTGAAACCTCTTTATTATATTTGAATAACCTGCAAAAACACGCAAAAAAATTGAGCGTGCCACTGCCGACAAAATTAACCCCCTATCTTCATCTGAGCTCTTTTGCAGAAACAATATTGGATAAAATGGTCGCATGGAAAGGTGATTTTTCCATGGATAACCTGACCGTCAATGACGAACAACTGCTCACCTCTTTAATAGAATCTAAACGCGGCTTATTTATACTAGGCTCACACCTTGGTAATCTGGAGCTCTGCAGAGCGCTGAGCGCACGTCATCATGATTTGAAAATTAATGCTCTGGTTTTTACCGAACACGCACAAAAATTTAATGCGATTCTTCGAGCAATCAATCCAAAATCAGAACTGAATGTGATTCAGGTCAATCATGTCGGGCCGGAGACCGCCATTTTATTAGATGAAAAAATAAATAACGGAGAGTGGATTGTCATTGTTGGCGATCGCACTTCAACCAGTAAAGAAAATAGAGTCGTTTGGACTGATTTTTTAGGTCAACCGGCGCCTTTTCCGCAGGGCCCCTTTCTGCTCGCTTCAATTTTAAAAGCACCGGTCTATTTGCTCTTCGGCCTGCGCGATGAGAGCCAAAAAAAGGTTCATTACCAAGTGTTTTTTGAGCTTTTCAGCGAACGAATAATATTGCCTCGAGGAAACCGTGAGGCGGCACTGCAGTCGGTCATTGCCGATTATGCAAAACGCCTGGAGTATTACACAATGAAAGCCCCGTTACAGTGGTATAATTTTTTTGATTTCTGGCACTTAAGTGGAAAAAACGATGACAAATAAAGACACAAAAATCACCTTTGGTGCCGAGCGGTTACGTATCGAAGATGTTGTTGATATCGCCGAGGGTGCCGCTGCGAAAATGAACAGCAGCCCTGAATTCAGCGCAAAAATTGACCGTGGAGTGGCTTTTTTAGAACGTTTATTAAAAGAAGACGGCGTGATTTATGGGGTAACAACGGGTTATGGTGACTCCTGCACTGTGTCTATTCCGGCTGATTTAGTCGACGAACTGCCGCTGCATTTAACCCGCTTCCATGGTTGCGGTTTAGGCGACAACTTATCTGAGCAGCAGTCAAAAGCCGTATTGGCGACCCGTTTATGTTCCTTATCACAGGGTTACTCTGGCGTGACGCATAATCTCTTAAATCAGATTATCACCCTGATCAATCATGATATTTCGCCGCGTATTCCCGAAGAAGGTTCGGTGGGCGCGAGCGGTGATTTAACGCCGCTTTCATACCTGGCTGCGGTATTAATTGGTGAGCGAGAAGTGATTTATAAAGATCAAATCCGCCCGACCGCCGAAGTGTTTGCCCAGTTAAATATCAAACCTATTAAGCTCAAACCCAAAGAAGGCCTGGCGTTAATGAATGGCACAGCGGTGATGACAGCGCTGGCCTGCTTAGCCTTTAAACGGGCGGAATACTTGGCGCAGGTTGCCACTAAAATAACGGCCATGGTCTCGCTTGCCATGCAGGGTAACGATTTTCATTTTGATGAAGCTTTATTTGCCGTCAAACCACACCAGGGGCAGCAGCAGATAGCCGCCTGGTTGCGCCGTGATCTGCAGTCTAGCTGTCCTCCCAGAAACAGCGACCGTCTGCAGGATCGTTACTCCCTGCGCTGTGCGCCACATGTGATTGGAGTATTACAGGATACTCTGCCGTGGTTAAGGCAGATGATTGAAAATGAATTAAACAGCGCTAACGATAATCCCATTATCGATGCTGACAACGAACGGGTGCTGCACGGCGGGCATTTTTACGGCGGTCATATTGCCATGGCAATGGATACCTTAAAAGTGGCGGTCGCCAATATCGCTGATTTATTAGACAGGCAGATGGCCCAGCTGATGGATTACAAGTTTAATAACGGCCTGCCCTTTAATTTAACCGGCGCTGAAGGACTGCGAAAACCTATCAACCACGGTTTTAAAGCGGTGCAAATTGGCGTATCGGCATGGACTGCCGAAGCTCTTAAGCAGACTATGCCGGCCAGTGTTTTTTCTCGTTCAACGGAATGTCATAACCAGGATAAAGTCAGTATGGGCACGATTGCCGCACGCGATTGTATGCGCGTATTAGTGTTAACCGAGCAGGTGACAGCGGCTTCATTATTGGCAGCCACTCAGGCGTTGGTATTAAGAAAACGCCAGAACGAGTTGGATGAATCACATTTAAGTCCGGGGTTAAAAGCAATGACCGAGTCGGTGTTAAGTGAATTTGCAGCGGTCATAGAAGACCGGCCTTTAGAGGCTGACCTGCGCCACTTTATGACCCTGATTCAAAATCGTCACTGGGATTTATATCCTTAATGCCTTATATCCTTAGTACCCTCTATCCTTAATACCCTTTATTCTTAATACCCTTTATTCCTAATACAAGCGCGACAGGTGGAATCAATGAATGTCAAAAAGCTGAACTTAACCGCTGAGATTGAGTTATTAACCTCTTTTCAAGATGCCGACCCGATGGGCGTCATTTATCACGGCAATTACTTCCGTTTTTTTGAGGAAGCCCGCCGAGTATTAATGGAAAAAATCAATTACAACTACCGGGAAATGGCTGACTCGGGTTATATGTGGCCGGTCATTGATTGCCAGGTCAAATATATCAAAGCGATTCCTTTTAACCACAATATAAGAATAACTGCCGAATTAACCGAATGGGAACACCGTCTGCGTGTTGATTATGTTATTTATGATGCCCAAACCGGCGGACGCATGACTAAAGCAAATACGCGCCAAGTGGCCGTTGGTATTGACGATCAGGAGATGTGTTTTGCCTCTCCGGCGGTTTTTATTACAAAATTGGAGCCCTACTTTGTTGATCAATAAAAAATTATCCCTTTTATGCTGCTTATTTGTTTTTATGTTTACGGCTTCAGCACAGGCCGTCACACTGGAGGATATTCAGCAAAAACTAACCACCCATAAACTGCTTCGCGGTCAGTTTGTACAGACAAAAACCCTGCAAATGTTTAATCAACCGCTACTTTCTGCCGGGCATTTTTTATTAGACCAGCAGCAGGGTTTATTATGGGCACAGGTTGAGCCTTTTCCGGTGTCCCTGGTATTGGTCAAAGACAAACTTAGCCAGCAATTTGCAGGGCAACCCGCAGAGGTGATTCTGGCTAAAGATAATCCCATGGTTTTTTACTTCAGCCATCTGTTTCTGGCACTCTTTAAGGGCGATGTTGCAGCATTAAGTGAGCAATTTACCATTAAAGTCAGTGCAAATGAGCAGACCTGGCAGCTGCTGCTGACTCCAAAATCAGCTCCCCTGAATAAAATATTTTCCGGCATCTCCATCGAGGGGAAAGACTTTATTGAACAACTACAGTTAACTGAATTAAACGGCGATCTTTCTTTGATTGAATTTAATGAGCAGCAAACCACGCCCTTACAACTGAGTGATGAGGAACTGCGTGCCTTCCAATTCTAAACTCGCCACGCTCTGGTTGTTGGTTATTTTAGGCTGCGCCGCCACTTTGGTTCGGCAAACACTGTTGCAGCCGAATTTTCCGCTGCAAACCGACGTTCTGGCTCTTTTACCGGAAAACCAGCAAGATCCCGTTGCGCAGCAAGCCTTCGAGCAAATAGCCGCTAATATCAGCAATAAAGTAGTATTTTTGTTTTCCGGTGAGAATAGAGTAAAACTGCTCGATGGCGTCAAAGCCTTTTCGGATAAGTTATTACAAACGGGACTTTTTTCACAATTTTCAGCGCAATTAAGCGAGCAGGATCAACAGGCATGGGGGAAATTATATTTCCCCTACCGGGCACAATTACTTAACGATGCACAAAGAATGCGTTTAAAAAATGCTCCGCAGTCTCAAGTAACTAAGGTGCTTCAGCAGCTTTACTCGCCCTTTGCCGGGGTTTCCGGCAGTGAGCTTAAAAACGATCCTTTTTTATTATTTCGAGAGTTTATAAGTACGCAGGGATCCTCTTCTAATTTCACATTAGATCAGGGTTATTTAAGCACCGAATATCAGGGCAAACAGTACATTATTTTGCATGCTACTCTGCTAAAAAGTCCCTATAACATGCAGCTGCAGGGTAATCTTAACAACCTAACAGCACTTGAAACCGACATAAAAACCCGCTTTGATGTGCAAATTGCGCATACCGGTACGCTCTTTTATGCAGCTTACGGCGCACAAAGTGCCAAAGATGAAATCAGCACTATCGGTATCGGCTCAATAGCCGGCATTATTTTATTGATTTTACTCGTTTACCGCAGTGTATTACCGCTGGCGCTGGCGCTACTGTCGATCGGTTGCGGATTATTAGTGGCTTTTGTGGTCACAGTGGCGGTCTTTGGCAAGGTCCATCTTTTCAGCTTGGTCTTTGGAGCAAGTTTAATTGGCGTTTCCATAGATTATGCTTTTCATTATCTCACCGAACGTTTAGTCACTAAAGATAACTGGCAGCCGAATGTTGCCCTAAAACATATTTTTAACGCTATCACTCTGGGGTTAATAACCAGTTTAATCGGCTATTTAGGCCTGTTGATTGCCCCCTTCCCCGGTTTGCAGCAACTGTCCCTGTTTTCGGTGGTCGGTTTACTGGCAGCTTATCTAAGTGTTGTTTGCTGGTATCCGTTTTTAACAAAAACAGCCAGTACAGCGGCGATCCCCAAGTTGGTTTTTTTAAGCCGCTGGTTAAGCCTGTGGCAAAACCCTAAACTGCGTTTGTACCTACCGCTTATTTTGCTGATATTTTCATTTATCGGTTTTTCAACGCTGCATTTTGATGATGATATTCGTCAGCTACAGGCCATGCCTGAAAGCCTTAAAGCACAGGAAGCGCAGATAAAAACAATTTCCGGTGTCGGCCAAAGTCAGCAGCTGCTGTTGGTCAGAGCTGATAGCGAGCAGGCTTTATTAAGCCGTCTGGAAGAGACGGGAGAGCAGTTAAAGCGCTGGGAAAAAGACCAGCTATTATCTGGCTATCAAAGCATCGCCCAATATGTGCCTTCGGAAAAAACCCAGAAAGAAAATTTTAAATTAGTGACATCTTTGTATCAAAAACAAGCTGCCCTGCTTACCGAAAAGTTGCATTTTTCAACGCCGATTCGTTTTGATAAGCAGTTTAAGTTATTAACGGTGCAGGATTTTTTATCCTCCAGTGTCTCTCAGTCTTTAGGCTTTTTGTGGTTAAAAGAAATAAAAGATGTTCACTCTGCGGTTATTTTACTTAATCAGGTCAAGGATCCAAACAGGGTTAAGGCATTCATCGATTTGCACGATGATTTAACTTATCTGGATAAAGCCGATCAAGTCTCACATGTTTTTAAAAAATATCGCGTGCAGATAAGTAAACTGCTGATAGCAGCTTACGCCCTGATCAGTCTGCTGTTAATCTGGCGCTATGGTCTCAAACTGGGGATTGTGGTTATCAGTCCGCCGGTTATTGCCGCCTGCGTAGCGCTTGCGGTGACCGGTGTTGCCGGGATCCCGATAACTATCTTTAACTTACTGGCACTGATCCTGATTTTAGGCATAGGCATTGATTACACCCTGTTTTTTGCCGAACAAAAAAACACTCGAGCGGCCAAATATACCCTGCTTGCCATTACCCTTTCAGCCATTACCACTGTCTTGTCCTTTGGTTTATTATCCTTAAGTGAAACACAGGCCATTCATGGTTTTGGAGTTACCCTGTTAAGCGGTATTATTATCGCCTGGATTTTAGCGCCGCTGGCCATGAATAATCGCAAATAAAGGGTCACCATAATGAAAAAAAATTGCTTTATCCTGCTACTGTGCACTTTGCTCTTTGCTTGTTCAATGCAGAAAAAGCAGCTGCCGGTGCAGGTTGAAGTCGGTGAAGGCCTCTTTGTGACCCTGCCGACACCGGCGATGTTGGGCCATTCCCTGAATGTCAGTCAGTTGATCAGCGCGCAATGGGGGCAAACAAAACAGCAAAAATTGCAGATGCAGTTGCAGGTTGATTCAGATCGGGTTGTATTGGTTGGTTTTTCAGCCTGGGGTGCCCCACTACTTAAATTGACCTACACAGGTGAGCGAATACAGACCTCGGTGATGGCCGGATTGGAGAATAAACTGCCCAAACCGCAGCAGGTATTATTGAATTTAATGTTATCACTGTGGCCGGTGAGTGCATGGCAAAAACCCCTGGATAACATTGGCTGGAAACTGACCGAGCAGGGTTTATTGCGGCAATTAATTGATCAAAAAGGTAATATTGTCGCAGAGATAAGATATCAAAGTCGCCCTGCAACCGATGGACTGATAGAGTTCAAACACCGGCAATTAAATTATATTATTACCATTGAAACGCAGAAAATAGATTGAGAAATAAAGAGATGGTAAATGAATAAACAACCCCCAGAGCAACACAGGCAAGCGACTTTTCCTGTTTATATCCATGCAACTGCAATGAACAGTGCATTGGGTGGAACATTAAAAATATGCCAGGCGCAATTAGCGCAAAACAGTAATGCCAATATGTGTTTAGAATCCGGCTGGTTAAATGATGGCAGCCAGACGGTCGTTGGCAAAATAGCAAGCGCCTTACCCGAAATTGAAGATGCATTAGCCCATTACAATACGCGTAATAACCGCATCGCCTTATCGGCGCTGTTACAGATTAAACCCGAGATTGAAAAAGTGATTCGACGTTACGGCAGCGAACGGGTTGCGGTGATCATGGCGAGCAGCACCTCGGGTATCAGCGACGGTGAACTGGCATTGGCAGCAAAGCTTAAAAACGGCGAGTTCCCCAAAGGTTATTGTTATCAGCAGCAGGAAATTTCCAATCTGGGTGAATTTATTGCTGATTATTTTAAGTTAGACGGCCCGGTTTATAGCATTTCAACGGCCTGCTCATCGAGCGGACGGGCTTTTATCTCCGCCAAACGTTTACTGAAATCGGGATTGGTGGATGCGGTACTGGTCGGCGGCGCTGATTCATTATGCAAACTGACCTTAAACGGTTTTCACGGTTTAGCTGCGTTATCCGATCAAATTTGTCACCCTTTCAGTGATGACCGCAAAGGGATTAATATCGGTGAAGCCGGTGCTTTTATGCTTTTGTCGCGCGATAAAAACAGCAGCGGACTGGCCCTGCTTGGCGCGGGCGACAGCTCCGATGCTTTTCATCTTTCTGCCCCGCACCCCGAAGGTAAAGGCGCGATAGAGGCGATCCACAAAGCTCTTAATGATGCGCACTTATCAGCCGAGGATATTGGCTATATTAATGCCCACGGCACAGCCACCAAACTCAATGACCAGGTCGAAGCACAGGCTATCTATTCGATATTTTCCGATACGGTGCCGGTCAGTTCAACTAAAGCGCTTACCGGACATACTCTAGGGACTGCCAGTGTTCTAGAGGCGGTGATCAGCTGTTTAATTCTGCAGCAAAATCTGGATCTGCCCATACAAACTATTCATGATGGTATTGATAAAAATATTAAACCAATAAACTTGAACGATGAAAAACAGAAACTTAAAGTGAAAACAATATTAAGCAACTCATTTGCTTTTGGTGGTAATAATATCAGCCTGATTTTTGGATATGCCCATGTCTGAATTTCCTAATCTGAGCGTACTTTTACCCCATAAAGCACCCATGATATTGATCCATAAGCTTATCCACGTGAGCGCATCAAGTGTTCACTGCCAGGTAAAAATAGACAGCAACAATCTATTTTTTGACCGACAGCTCAATGCAGTTCCAAGCTGGGTCGGTATTGAATTTTTAGCGCAAAGCATCTCAGCCTGGGCGGGATATCATGATTATTTAGAAAATCGCCCGCCGACCGTTGGTTTTTTATTGGGTAGTCGTTCTTATAAAGCCAACTGCGATCTATTTACAGAAAATGTGCTGCTTGATCTTTATGCTGAGCAGTTAATGGAAAATGAAGGAATGTCGGCTTTTGCCTGCCGTATCGAATGCCGGGGGAATGTGCTGATCACAGCTCAAGTTAATGTTTTCGTCCCGCCCCCCGCACAATTAGAAAAGATATTAAAAGGAAAAGATAATGCTTAGACAGGTTTTAGTCACCGGTGCCAGCAAAGGTATAGGTCGTGCGGTTGCCTTGCAGTTAGCTCTGGATGGTTTCACCGTTGCCGTGCATTATCGAAGCGATAAAGACGGTGCATTACAAACGTTGCAGAGCATTGAAGAAGCTGGCGGTCAAGGGCGTTTATTACAGTTTGATATCAGCGATCGCAGCCACTGCAGAGAAGTAATAGAGGCGGATATTGAACAAAACGGCGCTTATTACGGCGTGGTCAGCAATGCAGGGATCAGTTGTGATACGGTTTTTCCGGCGATGACCGGAGAAGAGTGGGACAGCGTGGTGCATACCAACTTAGACGGCTTTTATAATGTTTTACATCCCTGTATTATGCCAATGGTTCAGCTGCGTAAAGGTGGCCGGATTGTCACCCTGGCATCGGTCTCGGGAATCACCGGAAACCGCGGTCAAACCAACTACAGCGCAGCCAAAGCGGGCATTATTGGCGCAACCAAGGCCTTAGCCTTAGAAGTTGCCAAACGCAAAATCACAGTGAACTGCGTCGCCCCGGGTTTAGTGGATACCGGCATGGTCAATGAAAGTGTTAAAGAGCATGCGTTACCCCTGGTGCCGTTGCGCCGCATGGGGCAACCGCAGGAGGTTGCCGGTTTAGTCAGTTATTTAATGTCAGATGTAGCCGCTTATGTGACCCGTCAGGTGATCTCAATTAATGGCGGCATGGTGTAAAATTTAATGAATTATCAGAAAACCCCGAAAAACATTATAAAAAATGGAGGCATGATTTAATGGAGCATCGCGTTGTTGTTACCGGAATGTCTGCTGTTACCGCTCTGGGTAACGACTGGAAAGAGGTTGAAGCAAAATTAAAAGCATGTGAAAACGCCGTTTTATACATGAAAAGTTACGAGCAGTTTGAGGGTTTAAATACCAAATTAGCCGCGCCTGTTACGGATTTTGAGTTACCCGCGCATTACACCCGTAAAAAAATACG
Source organism: Psychromonas sp. (assembly GCF_047632955.1). Taxonomy (GTDB): domain Bacteria; phylum Pseudomonadota; class Gammaproteobacteria; order Enterobacterales; family Psychromonadaceae; genus Psychromonas. The sequence continues at coordinate 136,912 of NZ_JBLIED010000007.1, forward strand.
CGGCATGGGCCGGGTTGCCAAGCTGGCTACCTTCGCCTCGGAAAATGCATTAATTCAAAGTGGCTTACTAGGCACTGATGTTTTGACCAATGGCCGGACGGGTATCGCTTACGGCTCTTCCATCGGCAGTACCGATGCGATCGCAGCCTTTGGCGTGATGCTCAATGACAAAAGTACCAGAGCCATCACCGCAACCACTTATATACAGATGATGCCGCATACCACGGCTGTCAATGTGGGACTGTTTTTTGGATTAAAAGGCCGGATCATTCCCACCAGCAGCGCTTGTACCTCTGCCAGCCAGGCCATAGGTTATGCCTTTGAAGCCATTAAACACGGTTATCAAACGGTCATGGTCGCGGGCGGTGCGGAAGAGTTATGCCCCACTGAATCGGCGGTTTTTGATACTTTATTTGCCACCAGCTTGAAGAACGAAGCCCCTAAATCCACCCCCAGCCCCTTTGATAAAGGCCGTGATGGATTAGTGATTGGGGAAGGTGCAGGAACTCTGATATTAGAAGAATACCAGCACGCGAAAGCACGCGGTGCGACAATATTTGCCGAAGTGGTTGGTTTTGCTACTAACTGCGATGCCACACATGTCACCCAACCGCAGCAGGAAACCATGCAGATTTGTATGGAGATGGCACTGGAAAATGCTCAGCTTAGTGCCGATGATATTGGTTATATCTCGGCTCACGGCACAGCCACGGAACGCGGGGATATTGCAGAATCCCAGGCAACCGCCAACATTTTCGGCAATAAAACCCCGATCAGCTCATTAAAGAGTTATCTCGGTCATACTCTGGGTGCCTGTGGTGCAATTGAAGCCTGGACTGCCATTGAAATGATGAATAACGGCTGGTTTCATCCGACCTTAAACCTCAACAATGTTGATCCGCAGTGCGGCGCACTGGATTATATTAGCGGCACCGGTCGTGATATGAAGTGTGATTATATTATGAGTAATAACTTTGCCTTCGGCGGCATTAATACTTCATTAATATTTAAACGCAGTTAATCTTTCGGGCAATAAAAAAGGAGCTTTTAAAGCTCCTTTTTTTTAAGCGTTTTTTAAGCGCTTTTTTAACTTTAGTAATTTTTAATTACTAAAGTTTTTAACCTCTGAAACTTTTAACCTCTGAAGTAATGCGCGGCAACAAAGGGCATTTTCACCACTGTCATGGGCAGTTTTTTGGTGCGAACTTCAGCAAAAATTACCGTATCAATACTGCTAAAATCTGTGTTTACATAGGCCATTGCAACGGGCATGCCGATTGAAGGACCGAAGGTTCCGCTGGTGACGATACCGATTTTATTATTATCGGCATCAAACAATTCACAGCCTTCACGCACCGGCGCTTTTGATTTGCCCAGTAAACCGATACGTTTACGAGTTATGTTTTTGCTTTTGATCTGTTCAAGAATAAGCTCCGCCCCCGGAAAACCGCCCGGACGTGTCCCTTCTGCACGGCGTGCTTTGCTAATACCCCATAATAAACTGGCTTCCACCGGCGTTGTTGTCGGGTCAATGTCATGACCGTATAAACATAAACCCGCTTCAAGGCGTAATGAATCCCGCGCACCAAGGCCAATCCACTCAACTTCAGCAAAAGCCAGTAGCTCTTGCGCTAAGGCCTGTGCATCAGCGCCAGGGACCGAAATCTCATAGCCGTCTTCACCGCTATAACCGGAGCGGCTAAGATAACACTCCGCCCCCGCCAGCTGTATTTTTTGCGCGTCCATAAACAGCATATCGGAGACCTCAGGATTAAGTCGTGCTAATACTTGTGCTGCTTGCGGACCTTGTAAGGCCAGTAAGGCGCGATCTTCCATCACTTCTATTCTGACATCATTCGGCAGATTAGCCTGCAGATGAGCAATATCTTGCTGTTTACAGGCGGCATTGACTACTACCAATAAAAAATCGCCAAAGTTCGTCACCATTAAATCATCACTAATGCCGCCCTGCTCATTAGTGAAAAAAGCATAACGCTGTTTGCCCGCCGCTAAATCAATAATATCAACGGGGACTAATGCCTCTAACGCCTGCGCGGCATGTTCACCAAAAAGACGCACCTGCCCCATGTGTGAAACATCAAACAACCCGGCCGCAGCACGGCAGTGCAGATGTTCTTTACGTACACCCAGGTCATACTGCACGGGCATATCGTAACCCGCAAAAGGGACCATTTTACCCCCCATCTCAATGTGTAATGCGTGTAGCGGGGTAACTAGAAGTGCTTCGGACGTTTCTTCTGACATAGCTTTAATACTCCATATTGCGCAATAGTTGCGGCTAATTCATTTACTTGCAGGATGGTTAGAGATAATTTTTTGGTGGTTATTTTTCCCGTATTGCGCAGCTTCAGTGATATCTATGTGGCGGTCACCCAAAGAATTAAAGCATCTTCTTCACTGCTAGAAATAAGCATGTGCCCCATATTGGCATCGTAATAGACCGAATCACCTTCATTTAAAATGACCGGTTCATAATATTCTGAAAAAAATGTTATCTCGCCATTTAATACTAATAAAAATTCATCTCCGTCGTGACGGATCCAATCCGAATAATCGCCAAAATCCCGCGCCCGGACCCGCGACTTGAACGGCATCATTTTTTTATGGGTTAACTGCGTGGCCAGCAATTCATGTTCATAGGTTGCAGTCGGATGTCCCTTGCCCTCTTCATTACGGGTAATATCACGACGACCGGTCGCACTAACCTGTTTGGGCGGCGCAAAGAGCTGCGGGAGATCTATCTGTAAACCACTGGTCAATTTCTGCATTGCCTGAAAGGTTGGCGATATCTGTTCATTTTCTATTTTAGATAAGGTAGAACGTGCCAGCCCGGTTTTCTTGCTGGCTTCTTCCAGCGTCAAACCCAGTGACTTGCGAATTTCTTTTAAACGCATCCCGAGTTTAACGGGTTCTATTTTTTTCGAGCCCTGATCGTTAGTAACTTTCATTGATGGGTAAATATCTTGTTCATTCAGATCAGTCATCACTGCTCTCCTTTTGCTTTGCTACATAGTAAACGTCAAAAATAAAAGCGCACAGGAAAAAACAAGATCCAGATCTCATAAAAGAGAAAAAGTTTCCTTTTGGAAACTTTTGATCAAGCAGAATAGAATAATCTACATATAATAGCTTAAAAGTTTGATCTGACCACCAGTTAGATCATCTTTTTTACCCATAAAGAGCAAAGCTTAGCGATTATTTGCCTTTAGTCAGACACTAATAAAACAGGCACAGTACTTGATTTCAAGCGGCCTTTCAGGACAATTTCCATTATTGGAAACTTATTCTTAGTGCTCGATCTACAGTGCAAGCACTTTGATTTTAATAAACAGAAAATTCAACTATTGTCATTATCTCAATATGAGCAATGGGCATTATTTTTTCACCCTAATTTAATAAAGGATTTAACATGGAAAGCGCATTGATGTTTACTGAGACACATGAGTGGGTACTCGATAACGGTGATGGTACCGTCACTGTCGGTATTTCAAACCAGGCTCAACTACTTTTAGGAGATGTTGTTTTCGTAGACTTGCCGGAGGTTGGCGGCAGCACTGAAGCGGGAGAAACGTTCTCTTTAGTCGAATCAGTCAAAGCCGCTTCGGATCTCTACGCTCCGGTAACGGGTGAAATTATTGAGATTAACGAAGAGCTTGAAGATAGCCCCGAATTAATTAATGAATCTCCCTATTCTGCGGGTTGGATTGCCAAAATTAAATTTGCTGATCCCGCTGAGCTTGATGATCTTATGTCCAGTGAAGATTATCACGCCAAGAACCAAGAATAATTCTATCCATTCTATCCATTCTATTAAATTAGGCAGCTTCGAATGAAGCTGCCTTGCTTTTATTTCTACCACCCTGCTTGATCAGAATAAATCAGGACAGGCAGAAATCATTCAGGAATCCCCTATGACAGATATAACGCTTCTTGATTTATTAAGTGACGATAAAGAGTTTGCGACCCGTCACAACGGACCGGATGCAGCACAACAAAAAATGATGCTCGAGACCATCGGTGTGCACAGCATTGAGCAGCTAATTGATCAAACCGTACCCGCCGCGATTCGCCTGCCCGAGACCATGAAGTTAGCTGAGCCGCAAAGTGAATCAAAGATGCTCGCTTCGCTTAAAGCTATCGCCGAAAAAAACATCATTAACCGTAGCTTTATCGGTCAGGGTTATTACAACACCTTAGTACCTAACGTTATCTTGCGTAATGTTCTGGAAAACCCCGGCTGGTACACAGCCTACACCCCCTATCAACCGGAAATTTCCCAGGGCCGTTTAGAATCTTTATTAAACTATCAGCAGATGGTGATGGATTTAACCGCCATGGAAATAGCCAATGCTTCGTTGCTGGATGAGGCCACGGCTGCCGCGGAATCAATGACCCTGTGCAAGCGTGCCGGTAAAAGCAAAAGTTTAGCTTTCTTCGTGTCCAATGAAATTCATCCGCAAACCATAGACGTGGTGCGCACCCGTGCTAAATACTTTGGTTATGAGATTATCTGCGCTGCAATTGAAGAGCTTGAAAACCATGATGTGTTTGGCGCACTACTGCAATATCCAAGTACCACGGGTAATGTTCAGGATCTCACCGACATCATTGATAAAGCCCATGCCAAAAAGACCCTGGTTTCAGTCGCTTCCGACTTATTAGCCTTAACCCTGCTTAAAGCACCCGGCGAAATGGGCGCAGACATTGTTATCGGCAGTGCCCAACGTTTTGGCGTACCCATGGGATTTGGCGGGCCGCACGCTGCCTTTATGGCAACGAGAGACAAATTCAAACGTACTATGCCCGGCCGAATTATCGGTGTCTCAAAAGACAGCAAAGGCAAACCCGCATTACGAATGGCAATGCAAACCCGTGAGCAACATATTCGTCGCGAAAAAGCGACCTCAAATATCTGCACCGCTCAGGCCCTACTGGCTAATATGTCCGCTTTTTATGCGCTTTATCACGGCCCTGAAGGTCTGCGCAAAATAGGCCGTCGTGTCCACCATTTAACGGCTATTCTAGTGGCGGGTTTAGACAGTGAAGGGATTGAATTAGCAAACCGCTCTTACTTCGATACTATTACCTTAAACAGCAACGAGAACAGTAAAGCGATTTATCAAAGAGCTCTGGCTAACGGTATGAATTTACGTAAATTCCCAACACCCGATAATATGCCGGTGCAACTTGGTATCAGCCTTGATGAAACAACCACGATAAAAGACGTTGAAGATTTACTGCTGGTGATCACCGGTAATGCACTTTTGGCGAGTAGTTTTAGCGCGCAGATAGCAGACGATGAGTTTGCCGGCATTCCGGCCGCATGTCGTCGCAGCAGTCAATACTTAACCCATCCGGTATTCAATAAGCACCACAGTGAAACGCAAATGATGCGTTACATGAAAAAATTAGAGAATAAAGATTACTCGCTGACCCACGGCATGATCCCGCTTGGAAGCTGCACCATGAAACTCAATGCGGTAGCGGAAATGCTGCCCGTCACCTGGCCTGAATTTGCTCAAATGCATCCTTTCGCACCAACCGAGCAAAGTTTCGGATATCAGGAACTGGCAGAGAAATTATCCACCATGCTTTGTGAAGTGACCGGTTACGATGGTTTCTCACTGCAGCCTAATTCCGGTGCGCAGGGTGAATACGCAGGTCTTATCGCGATTCAACGATACCACCAGAGTAACGGTGATAATCAGCGTAACGTTTGTTTGATACCCAGCTCCGCTCACGGTACTAATCCGGCTTCCGCGGCAATGGCCGCAATGCAGGTGGTGGTCGTCGGCTGTGATAATCTCGGTAATATTGACCACGCAGACTTAAAAGCTAAGATTGAAAAACACCGCGAGAACCTCTCCTGCATCATGGTCACCTACCCCTCTACACACGGTGTTTATGAAGAAGGGATCCAGGAAGTCTGTGCATGGGTGCACGACGCCGGTGGTCAAGTCTACCTTGATGGCGCAAACATGAATGCTCAGATAGGTATTACCAGTCCGGGGTTTATCGGCTCCGATGTATCACACCTTAACTTGCATAAAACCTTCTGTATTCCGCACGGCGGCGGCGGTCCGGGTATGGGCCCCATTGGCGTTAAAAAACACCTTATCCCTTTCCTGCCCGGACATATCGAAGTCACCGAGTCCGCGGATAACAAACATTATGCGGTTTCTGCTGCCGAGTTAGGCTCAGCTTCTATTCTGCCTATTTCCTATGCTTACATTGCAATGATGGGCGAACCGGGATTAACCGCAGCGACACAGCTGGCTATCTTAAATGCAAACTATGTAATGGAACGCCTACGCCCGCACTACCCGGTTTTATTCCGCGGTAAAGAAGGTCGCGTGGCGCACGAATGTATTATTGACATTCGCCCGCTTGAAGCTGCATCGGGTATTTCCAATGAAGACATCGCTAAACGGCTGATGGATTACGGCTTCCACTCCCCCACCATGTCCTTTCCTGTCGCAGGCACCTTCATGATTGAACCGACTGAATCGGAAGATCTCACTGAACTGCAGCGATTTTGTGATGCGATGATCGCTATCCGTCACGAAATCACTCAAGTAGAAGACGGAGAATGGAGTGCCACGGACAACCCACTGGTCAATGCACCGCATACTCAGGTTGACTTGATAGAAGCAAATTGGACTCACGAATATAGCCGCGAGCTTGCCTGTTTCCCGTCTGCCCATACTAAAGAGACCAAATACTGGCCGACAGTAAACCGTGTTGATAATGTATTTGGAGACCGTAATCTGATCTGCTCATGTCCGAGCATTGAAAATTATATGGAAGAATAATAGCAACTGATTAGAATAATTTAGGATTTAACAAAGACCGTTATTTTAATCAATTTAAAAGGCGAACCAAAATGGTTCGCCTTTTTTTTGCTCCTAATATCTGAGTCAATGCCAGAGATTCAAGGCTTGAATTGACCTTATCGGAAAAGTCGAAAAATCCAAAAGACTCAGAAAGCGCCTAAAGATAAAGTCCGCATACCACAAGCTGAGCTGCCGAAGCTTAATCAGTTTGAGTTTGAATGACAATAAGTCTCAGGTACTTGAACTTACTTGCTTATTGACCGATAAATAATTTAAGAAACCTTCTCTTTCATAATTCCCCATCTCTTTATAGGCAGCTATTTTTATATGCAGATATAATTCACATGAATAGTTTTCCCACTTTTATTGCACATTATATGAACACTTCCTACACAATTTTAGCCTTATAAAATCATTAACCAATTGAAAATAAACAGTTAAGTTTTTATATGTTGCATTTATAGAGATTTTTACAAATGCCAACACGTCATTTCCCCAACATAAAATATCAACTTACAATCATGCTTTGGGGCGTTGCGAAAAAACCATTTTTTATTCAATTAGCAGGTCTTGGTGTAATGTTAATTGGTGTAGCGTAAATAAAATTCTAGAAGTTGCAACACGCGGACTCGATACAGTTGTCGCCGTTTTGCTAAAAGAAAAGCCGGCAAAAACAGCACCAACTTATTCGCCAGTAAGCAAAGCGTTAGCATTCAGTGTTACCCACGATTAGTAGACACACTCTATAGTTAAAAAAGGCTGCGGTGTCTTAATGGCTCTGCATTAAGCTATATCTATATGATTAGATGGTGGGATGAAAGATGGGATCAGAAATTTATTAGGTATTAAGAAAAAGAATATCGCAGAAAAGATAAAAAAGATAAAAAAGATAAAAAAGATAAGGTCAAGATTAATGACCTTATCTTTTAATTTTAACATTAGATTTTTGTTAAAAGGTTTGAGTGTTTTTTTACAATTTAAGATTCAGATCGCTTATTTAAAACGTCTTTTATCAATATAGCTTTTAGAGCTATTTAGCGCATATTATTTGCTACCGCGACGACGGGTTGCACCCATGCAGAGTAAACCAAGCCCCAATAGCGCGATGCTGGCCGGCGCTGGAACTGAAACGTTTGCAGTTGAGGTGATGACTAGATCATAATCACCGAAACCCCGACTACCATTATTGACGCCAGAGACAGCTTCTCTAGTGTTTAGGTTAAAAGCACCTACCGCTGCGATGTAGTTGCCAGCATCGAGAGTCAAAGAAATAAGTGAGTTGTACCAGCTAAAGCCATTAAATGTACCGCCATCATCATTATGAGTAATTAAGTCACCAAGACTTAATGCGCCGTCATCCTTAAAAAGGAATAACTCAGAATCAAAAGTACCGGTGAAGGTTTCAAGAGATGTTGTACCCGTCGCATCTTGTGAAAAATAGGTGTAACCAACTGAGCCAAAACCACCATTCGTAATAGTTTGCGAATCAGTGATGCTATTGGCCATTACAGAAGCAGGTAACAGCAATACAGCTGCCAGTAAAGAAGTGAGTTTATTCATTTTTATTCCCTTAAATTTTTATATCCATGTTTAATATAGAACACTTAAAGCATTATCCATGCCAACTACACTTAATTGTTTAAATTCAATTACTTATGATTTTTTGTGTTTGTTCTTTTAAATTGAACGTAAAATATTCCGACAGCCCACATATTATTAAATCATTATTAATCAATAACTTAAGGTTTTAAAGGCATTTAATTAAGCGTTAAGAATACCGACACTTGTTGGTTGATAGCGCCATTATTCTAATCTTTTACCTAAACACGAAAGACCTGATCCTGATGATATTATCAACAGTTAAAGTGCACTCTCCGGCTAAAATCAACCCCGGAAAGTGCAAGTTTAAAGGTTATAACTAACCTTTAAACAGACTAAGCAGCTTTGACTATGGCGTTTTTAGGTTTATGTTGCACCATAGTACTTGCGATCTCCAAAGTCGCAGCGCCGATTAATTGCACCTCGGTCATGGCGACACTTAAATATAACCAATTAATAAAAATAGCAGCAACAGGAAAAAACATTTCAGCTAATGTCGCCCAATGTGCAGGAATCCGCTTTAAACCCTGGTAGTAAAATACATACCTATTACTCCGAAGAGCAAAGCGAGTATTGCTATTTTTTGTAAAATACTTATCTCTATAGTGGTTATTAAGGTTGGCGTCATAAAGGCAAAAGGCAGCATACCTAACAAACCAAAACTAAAGCGACCAGCCATTAAATCCACACTGTCTAAACCTTTAGTGCTGAGCTTTTTACCAAATACTGTTGCACATCCCCAACTAACCACTGCAAATAAAGCAAGCCCATAACCCAGTAATGCATTATTGTTATGCTCAATACTGCCCTCTTGAAAGCTCGAGGAGAGACTTTGTAAGTCTGGCCAGATAAGTAGCAGGCTACCTAACAATGCAAGCCCTAGCCAGAGAAAGAAGCGTGGATTTATTTGTTCTTTTAATAGGACACAAGCTAAAGTCACTGCGACTATAGGTTGCAGCTTTTGCAATAAAATAACAACGGTTGGATTAGCAAGATAGAAAGCTTCGGTAAAGGCAAGTGTTCCAAGCGCAGAGCCAAAGATGCCAATAACAATAAATGGCAACAACGTCTGACGACTTAAAAAGTTAGGTTTACGACGCTTAAATACAAAAATACCAATGACTACAGCAACTAATATTAAGTGTTCAAATAACACTATTTGTTGTGCACTGGAGCCGCCAAAAAGTAAGGGGTAGCGGATTAATGTATCTGCGGCCCAAAGTAGGCACGCGAAAAAAATAAAGATGATACCTGTCATTACATTTCCTAAACAAAAAAGGA
>NZ_JBLIED010000008.1:0-141629 GCF_047632955.1 Psychromonas sp.
TTATGTGTTATACCTTCAATCTTTAATATCAATGAACCGGTTATTTTCGGTAGCCCAATCGTAATGAACCCTATCTTGTTTTTCCCCTTTGTCGGAATTCCGATGATCAATGCCACCATCGCCTTTGTCGCGGTCAAAACAGAGATGATTGGTAAAATCATCTCATTAGTTCCCTGGACTGCACCCGCCCCTATCGGCGCAGCTTGGAGTGCCGGTTGGCAGATGAGTAATGGCTTACTGGTGCTTGGCTTAATCGCACTTGATTTGGTTCTCTACTACCCGTTCTTTAAGGTCTATGAAAAAGAATTAATGAAACAAGAAGAAGCGGATTTTGCCGAAGCCAATGGCGGAGCTGAAGCTAATAAAAAAGACGGTGATTTACAACCCGAAACTGTCTGACAAAGCCGCCTTAAATCATTATAACACCATCATAAAATAAGAGGACTCGACAAAAGTCGAGTCCTGCTTACTCAAATAAATAGTCGATTCAACAATGACTGGAGAACAAGATTATGACAATCCAAGCAAATGCAATAGCAGTGGAATCCCCCCTTGAAGATTTAGAAGAAACCGTGATGGAGCTAATTATCAACGCCGGTGAATCGCGCAGCTGCGCGATGCAGGCACTCTATGCCGCAAAAGCCGGTAAATGGGATGAAGTTGATGGATTATTAGCAGAGTCAACAGCAGCAGCCAAACGTGCTCATGTAGTACAAACACAGTTAATTGGCGCGGATGAAGGGACGGGAAAAGTACCGGTTAATTTAATCATGGTACATGCTCAGGATCATATTATGACCTCTATGCTGGCACGGGAGCTAATCGAGGAGCTGATCGAAGTACATCGCAAACTACAAGCAAAAGACTAAAGGGGAAATGAAAATTATGACTAATCAATTACCAAAAGATTTCTTGTGGGGGGGCGCAGTCGCTGCTCACCAGGTAGAAGGTGCCTGGGATCAAGACGGTAAAGGCCCAAGTATTATGGACGTGCTGTCAGGTGGTGATGTTAATACTCATCGTCAAATTACAGAGGGAGTACTTGATGGATACCACTATCCAAATCACCAAGCGACGGACTTCTATCACCATTTCAAAGGCGACGTAGCACTTTTGGCCGAAATGGGCTTTAAATGTTTCCGCACTTCTATTTACTGGCCGCGTATTTTCCCCCAGGGTGACGAATTAGAGCCAAACGAAGCCGGTCTGCAATACTATGATGATCTATTTGATGAGCTGCTAAAGTACGGTATTGAGCCTGTTATCACCTTGTCTCACTTCGAAATGCCACTGCATCTGGCAAAAGAGTACGGTGGGTTTAAAGATCGTCGTTTAGTGGATTTCTTTGTACGTTACGCAGAAACGGTAATGATTCGCTACAAAGACAAAGTTAAATATTGGATGCCCTTTAACGAGATCAACAACCAGCGTGATCTACATCTACCATTGTGGGGCTATTCTAACTCCGGCGTTGATTACACTGTCGAAGAAAACCCCGAAGAGTGCATGTATCAAGTGGTGCACAATGAGTTCGTTGCCAGTGCAAAAGTGGTTAAACTCGGTCATCAAATCAATCCGGATTTCCAAATCGGCTGTATGGTCGCCTGGGTGCCAATTTATCCTTACTCATGTGATCCCGATGACGTGATGCTTGCGCAAGAAGCGATGCGCAACCGCTACTTCTTTAGTGATGTTCATATGCGCGGTGAATACCCTGCGTATACATTAAAAGATTGGCAACGCAAAGGTTATAACATCAAAATGGAGCCTGGCGATCTTGAAATTTTGAAAGAAGGCGTATGTGACTACATTGGCCTCAGCTACTACATGTCGGTTGCCGTTAAAGCGGATGCTAAAGACGACGATCAAGGTTCAATGAGCGGATTTACCGGTAGTGTTAAAAACCCCTATGTCAAAGCATCTGACTGGGGATGGCAAATTGATCCCGTTGGCATTCGCTACTCATTATGTGAACTTTATGAACGCTACAACAAACCACTGTTTATGGTAGAAAATGGTTTTGGCGCGTTAGATGTTGTTGAAGAAAACGGTGAGATAAACGATGACTACCGTATCGATTATCTAAAAGCGCACATCGAAGAGATGAAAAAAGCAGTGATACACGATGGTGTTGATCTGATGGGTTACACGCCTTGGGGTTGTATTGACTGTGTTTCTTACGGTACGGGAGAGTATCGTAAACGTTACGGTTTTATCTATGTAGACCGTCATGACGACGGCACAGGTACGATGGAGCGCAGCCGCAAAAAAAGTTTCAACTGGTATCAACAAGTGATTGAAAGTAATGGTGAGGTTTTATAACAGCAGCTTACAGTCAAAGCTAGTCTAAAACCCCTGAAGAAAAAGGACTTTTGTATATGTAACTTGAGTCCTTTTCTTAATAATAAAAAGTAAGTTTGATTATTAACCCACTCGAATATATATGTATTCCGAGCCTTATTAACAGCTCCAAAAAAGGTGATAAATGAGTACAATTATCGATGTCTGCAACTTAGCTGGAGTATCAAAAACCACCGTCTCACGGGTAATAAACGGCACCGGTCAAGTTAAAAAATCAACTCAAAAAGCCGTTCAGAGTGCCATGGAGCAACTGGGATTCCGCCCTAACAGTTTGGCTCAAGCCCTAGCTCGTAACCAAACTAACAGTCTTGGGCTGGTTATCTCAGACTTCCAAGGCGCCTACTGGAAAACCTTACTCAACCAAGCTTCCATCAGTGCCGAGCTGGCACATAAAGAGCTGTTCATCACCGATGGACATAACGATTGTAAACGAGAGTATGAGGCTGTTCTGCGACTGGCGGATCGCCGCTGTGATGCCATCGTATTATATAGTCGTAAAATGTCGATGGCGCAGTTACAAAAACTCAAACAACAGTTAACTATCCCATTAGTACTGCTCAATAGTGAACTCACAGAGCCTGTTTTTCATACGCTAAGCTTAGATCAGGGGGGGGCTGTGAGCATGATAATGAATCATTTAATAAGCTATGGACATAAAAAAATAGCTTGTATTAGCGGCCCCTTAAATAGCGCCAACGATCAAATTCGATTTGCAGCTTATCAAGATATCCTTAAACAATATGCCATTCCATTTAATCCAAACCTTGCAAAAAAGGCCAACTATGGCCTTCAGGATGGTTATGAGGCTTGCCAGGAGCTGATTAGCAGTCAGCTGCCTTTTACCGCTTTACTGGCCTTTAATGATGATATGGCGCTGGGTGCACTAAAAGCATTAACAGAGGCTGGGATCAGCGTCCCGAAGCAAGTTTCTATTGCCGGAATAGACAACAACCCTATGACTCGTTTTTCTCAACCAGCCATCAGTACAGTCGATTTACCCATTCAGGAAATGATGAAACAGGCGATCAAAATAGCACTCAAACTGGCGGAAGAAAAAACCTGCCCGCTCATATCTCAATACAAAGGAACACTGATCCAAAGAGATTCAATTATCCCGCTTAATGCTAATATAAACTGGCTTACAAGCTAACCTAACTCGCAGCCAAATAAGTCACCAGTGTGTTCCCCAATCAGGACAGTATAATTAATCGGGGTTTTGGCATGGCCGCTTATAAATCAGCATCAGCAGGTAAGTTTAGCTGTCCACGATCAAAGCATCTCTAAAAAATTAATAAAGCTCACTTCAAGCGCTCAATTGAGAATAATTACTCACCTTTTTAGCTCACAGGGCAATAAACAGCACACTCATTGTCGCTATTATAAAAATCACTTTAAGCAGAAGAACACACTGAATCTAACTTATCGCTGTATTTAGACTGCGCACTGATTCCCGTATCACTAATTCACCTGAAAACACGTTTTGTATACTATCGGGTAATTCAGAATTATTTAGATGAGAAAACAATAAGTTAGCTGAATGGGTTACAAATTCATTCATAGGTTGAGAAACAGAGCTAATGGTTGGCTCTAAAAAATCTAAGATTTCAATATTATCTAAGCCAAACAGGGAAATATCTTCAGGGATAGATAAACCCGCTTCGTGTATCGCCTTCATCGCACCAATCGCCATGCCGTCATTAAAGCAGCAAAGCGCTGTAAAATCACAATCTCGCAGCAGTAAATTTTGACAGGCTAAATACCCCCCCTGATAAGTACGCTCGCCTTCTGCTAATAATAAAGGATCTAATTCCGCCCCATATTTATTCAGGGCTTGCTGGTAACCGCTCAAACGTGCTTTCGAGCTTTTTTGATTTAACGGCCCTGAAATATAAGCAATACGCTTATGTCCATGTTGTAATAAATACTCAACGGGTAAAAACGCACTTTTGATGTTGTCCAGCCAGACACAATGGTCCGGGTGCTTAGGCAATTCGCAGTTCATTACTATTAATGGCACCTCAAATTCCTCTATCAATTCACTTAAGGTTTTTTCATTCATAGAGTTATTAAAAAAGGAACTATGGTAGTACAAAACGGCATCACAGCGACGATCCACTAAAGCGCGAATTGATTTCATCCCGCCATCCGGCTCATCATTGGCCTGCGCAATAAGTAAAAACTTATCACTTTCATCGGCCATTTTTTGAAATTTTTCAATTAGTTGCGAAAGGTAACTGGAGATACTCGCGCCCCTCGGGATCACTAAACCAATGGTATTGGTTTGCTTTTTAGAAAGCGATTGTGCTAATACATTAGGTCGGTAATTAAGTTCATCAACCGCCTTAAAAACTGCTTCACAGGTTGCCTGGGAAATTTTTGCCGTGCCGTTTAATACTCGAGAAACAGTAGATACCGCAACGCCTGCTTTGCGCGACACATCCAGCATAGTAGCCATAAATGATACCGACCTTATTAAAGAAAATAGAAAAAAGTGATAGCCAATATTTAAAAAGAAAATGGCCGAATAAAAGTATTGAGCAAGGTATAACCAGCCTTCACCCGTCCAAATATAGATAATATTCCCAACATAACCTTAATTTGGTTGATCGTATTTGAAGTCAATTATCATTTTTGGTCAAGCAAATATGGCGCTTATCGTTGCCACGGTAAAACCTATAAATAACCCTCGAATAAACTGGCAGTTTATCAATGAGTTATTAATCTAAAGGAGATATAAGCTCTATGTTATCAACATACAGAATAATTGGCTCTTTTAGTTTGTACATATAAAAATCAACACCTGCTATGTTGCTTAGATCCATATCCCTTTCTGTAGGTGCATTTTCTATATCGGTTAAATCCACAAAATATTCATTCCACCCGGGATCGATCAATAACCATTTTCCAAATCTATCATTCTGGTTAGATGTATGATTCTCAGATGTTGACTTATCATAATTTTGGTCTGTGATAATAAGCCTAACCTTTAATAATTCTTGGTTCGGATTAAAAAATGAAAATTTAATCTGCTTATACCCTTGCCAATTCCCAGCAAAAAAACGCAATACCGCACGACTATCCTTTTCTGCGGCAAAGGTTATTTTCATTAAATTTGTATCCGACTTCCTTGTTACTGGCAATTCACTCGAGTTGACTATCGATAAAGGCAGATCTGCTTTCCAACGTGTTAATTCAGATGAACTATCAAATTTGGCAATAATGGGAAAATCAATACGTGTTTCAAATTCATCTTTAACCGTTTGCATAGCTGGAAACATGAGGTATAAAAGTAAAATAATATAGAGAAAACGAGAAGCAATTAAAAAATTATTGTTGTTTTTGTTAAAATTTCCAAAAAACAAGTAGGCAAAAAATGCACCAAACAAGTCAGAATAGAGATCGCCAAGCTGGGCACTGCGAGAGAAGAACGGCTGCAGAAGTTCTATTCCACCACCGATAATAAGAGTGAGTAGTAATAACAAAAACAGTTGTTGCTTACTACCACGGCTTTTTATATACGCATTAAATGAGAGTAGCAACCAAGCCCAAAAAGCAAAACTGACAATATGCCCGATTGGCCATAACGCCTCTACCAATCTTTCAGAAATGACCACGGGTACTCGAGAAAAGAACAAAATGATCAATATGAAAGTAATAAGTGAGGCGAATATTTTTTTTAAAATCACAATCAATTGTTACCTTTAAAGGCTAAATGTAGGAAGGTGTAACAAAAGCAGATATCTATCTAGCCATCAAATAGAGACATTAAAACCAGCTGCTTAGCTTGTGCGCCCTTGTACCCTGAATTATGGATTAGGATTGCTTTGCAATTCTCGATATACCGCATAAGTTCGTCGAGCCACATTATCAGAGTGGTATAAATCGCGTGCTAGCACTTTTGATTTCTTTTCCATTGCCAGTTTTAATTGGTTATTATCTAATATTTGTTTACATTTATCAGCAATATTTACCTCGTCAAATGGATTAATTAAATAACCTGTTTCACCATGTTTTACCATATAAGGCATACCGCATCTATTTGAGGTAACAACGGGCACACCAACTGCCATCGCCTCTTCAATACCCATCGGGGAGTTTTCCTCTAAAGACGTTAATGCATAAATAGATGCGGAACTTAACTCTTTCATGACATCTTGAGTCGATATCCTACCTAATAAATGCACATGTTTTTCAAGGTTATTTTCTAATATCCACTGTTCCTGCTCCTGTGCGTACACTTCATCCCCTACACTTCCTGCTATTCTAAGCTGAACGTTATACCCGGCAGCCACCAACAGACCAACCGCTTTGACCAATTTCAATGAATTTTTACGTGGGCAGATTACGGCCGATGTAAAAATAGTACCTACTTTTTCGCTGCGCTCTAATGTAAAGAACTTATCAGAAATAGGATTATCAATATCAAAAATAATGGCAGACGTAACTGACGATAGGTTCTCTCTAACATAAGGACTGATTGAAATTATATTTAGTTGTTTAGCCCAACTTCTCTTTTCAATATATTCCCATAACTTTGATCTTAGCCACTTAAATCGACCATTCGCAAGTAACGTATCTCCGTAAATAAAACCATGAACGGTAAACACTTTAGGAATAGTTAAGTCGTTAACCATAATTCCATAAGTATCATGAGCATGAATTAAATCTGGCTGTAACTTCCGCACATAATCCTCAACCAGTTTTTTACTTTTAGTGACCGCATTGATTAGTTCACTACCACGCGGCTTGGGTAAACGATGGATTGTAACCCTCCCCCAGCTTTCTTGCGTTACTTGTGTGATATTAGGGCATAGAGTAACAACCTGAATATCAAGTTCGACATAAGCCGATAAAGAGTGGACCAAGTTAACACTAACCGCTTCAACTCCACCAAGGGGTCGATTTATATCAATGGGAAACTGTGTGACAAAAGCGAGTCTTATTAATTTCATGACAAAACCTTTTAAATTTGAGTCGCAATATTAATGAAGATTGTTTCAAAACGCTCCATAACATGATCAACGGAATGATTATCCTGATAATAACGACGCGCATTGGAGGAATGTAATTGCCATAATTCACGATTAGTACAAAGTTCACTTATTCCCGAGACTAATTCATCTTTATTAGTTGCGCGGATCCCCAGTTTTCTTTCCTGTATCAAATGATCTGGATCGAAAGTCGAAACAATAGGTAAACCTTGGCTCCATGCCTCCAAAAATGTATTAGGGAAACCTTCATATTCTGACGAACAGCAAAACAAAATACTAGAGCGATAGAGTGCTGGCATATCAGCACGTGCGACCATACCAAGGTAAGTTACATTCTCTAATTGTCTCATCTTATCCGTTAATCCTAGTGAATAAGCATCTTCTTTACTTGGGCTTCCTCCGACAATAAAATTATATTCAGGCAATTCAGAGGCCACTTGTAAAAAAAGCTCTAAGCGCTTACTTTCATGAATACGAGCTGCCCATAATATGGTAGGTTTATCTGTGTACCATTCTAATGGCTGGTATTGATTTTGATCGGGCCCAGGGCATGGCATAGGCATAATTGAAGAATCAATATTAAAACCTTTTTTTAAGGAGTTCTTTTGTATTGTAGTTTGTGCGATGACTTGATCCGCATTTAACAAACCATATTTATATAACCAACGCTCTCTTAGTGTATGCATAATTGGAAAACTAGGATCTGCATCGGCATCATTGGCTAACGAATAAACAAATTTTTTGTTATTTGCTTTACACCATAAAGCGACCTGCCCGGTAATATACTCACCGCAGTTTTGATAATAGACATCAGCATTTGCACGTTTCATGGCACTTATTAATCCCGTCCAACGAGGATAAAAAAAACGAACTCCAGGTAACCCGGAGTCTTGGCGACAAATTTTAATGACATGCACACCATCAATCATTTCATCATGCTCATTACCTTCGGTCCAAGTTAGCAACGATACTTTATGACCTTTTGCCTGCAACCATTTAGCCATCAGACTAGTCTGCCTTTCTACACCACCAATTGCCCCCTGACTTCCTCCCGTAACTGCACCATATGCAAAATGTGCAACAAGACAAATATTTACCATATTATTTTAACCTTGAATTTAAGTAAGCATTAATTAATATATTTACAAACAACCAAAATTTCGCTCAGGTAAATTACTCAATGAATTATATTTAAATTATAAAATTTTTCATATGCAGAAAAAGCTTAATTATTGAGCTGATAAAGAATCTCATATTTTGTTTTATTTGCAGGGAAATTAAAACGTTTTAAAGTCATTAAACTATCATTTACTTCACACAATCCAACATCCGTCGAAAAAGCAGCACTATATCCAGTTTTTTTCAGCAAGCTGATAGCCAAATCATTATAATTGCCGTTAGGATAACAAAAACAATGACATTTTATTGGCAATTTTTTTTCTATTCGTGATTTTGATTGCTGTAATTGTGATAACATTTGTTCTTTAGATAAGTTATCTACTCGCCAATGATCAACAGTATGACTTCCTATATCTAATCGATCTTGCTCAACAGCATTTCGTAATTGTGACCAAGAAACTATCGCAGACCAATCATCATCTGCGCAGATATCTCTAAGAGCCATCCCTGAACGTTGTTCAAGCATCTCAGATAATGCATTAAATAGCTGGTTCATTTCAATCTCGTCAGTAAATATATTCTTGCAGTCATCTCTGAATTTTTGATAACTCGCTTTTAAGGCTTGTCGAGAAGTTGCATTAAATTTATATGCCGTACCTTGGTACTCAAACGAAATTAATTCCCCCATATTCTGTTGCAGCGCATAATCTAGGCGATCAAACCAAAATGGCAGACCGGAATCGATATGCCCCGTCACAACAAATAAGACGGGCTTGATGCCAAACAGCTCACAAATAGGCAGTGCATAGTCAATATTATTACGATACCCATCGTCGAAGGTAATGAGTAGCGCATTATTAATTAATGGTATTTTCCCCTCTAACATAGCGATGCATTGATCAATATTAATGAATTGATAATAATGAGATAAAAGGCCAAGCACACGTTGCAATTCACCCGGGGAGAGCTGAGGCCTTAGCGGATTCCAGCTTGTTTTTTCATGCTGAGTCATAACACCGTGCAACATTAAGATGCAGATTTTATGACGATTTTTGTAGTGTACAAAATCTAAAAAACCTAATTTAGATAAACAGTTTAATATTGATTTTTTTAAAAAAATCTTGCTTTTCATAAATACATCAACCCTCATTAATTAATAACGTGTGTCATATTTATGTTTATTAACCAGCTTAGTGTTGCCGAACTACGGCAACACTAATATGTCACTAAGTTAGTTCAAAGAGCGAACTCAATAAACTTACAAGAACACTTCATCATCAACACGCTAAAAGAGTTACAAATATCATTTTTCTAAATAACATCTTGATTTAACGATTATCATAAATAATATTTTCTTTATTACAATGCAAATAACGAATATCAGTTTACAAACGAATATCTACCTCATCTTTTGGCAACACGTATTTTAAATCATAGAGTATATGGTTATTTTTCCCTAGATCATGTATTTTATCCGCTCCCATCACTTTGAATTGATTATGTGCAACAGCTAAAATAATCGCATCATACGTTCCTTTTTCTGCTGTTCTGATTAAAGACAAACCGTACTCACTCTCTGCTTTTTCATTTGAGCACCAAGGATCTAAAATATCAGGGATGATATTGTATTCTTTTAACTCTTTAACAATATCAACAACTTTAGTATTTCGTAAATCAGTACAGTTCTCTTTAAAAGTTAACCCCATCACTAAAACCTTAGCTCCTCCCACATGAATGCATTTTTTAAGCATTTGCTTAACGAGTTGTGAAACGACATATTCTCCCATTCCATCATTTAAACGACGTCCCGCCAAAATCATCTCTGGGTGATAACCGACAGCAGCCGCTTTATGCGTTAAATAATAAGGATCAACACCGATACAGTGACCTCCAACTAACCCTGGACGAAATGGTAAAAAATTCCATTTTGTCCCTGCTGCTTCTAACACTTCCAATGTATCAATACCAAGCTTATTAAAAATAATAGAAAGTTCATTAATTAATGCAATATTTACATCACGCTGTGTATTTTCAATAACTTTAGCTGCTTCAGCTACTTTTATAGAGCTTGCTTTATGTGTTCCCGCAGTAATAATTGATTTGTAGATCTGATCAACTTTCTCTGCGACTTCAGGAGTGGAGCCCGAAGTAACTTTTAATATGTTTGTTACACGATGCTCTTTATCTCCAGGATTTATACGTTCTGGACTGTAACCCGCAAAAAAATCTTTATTAAAAACAAGCCCCGACACCTGCTCAACAATAGGAATACAAACTTCTTCCGTAGCTCCAGGGTAAACCGTTGATTCATATATAATAACATCACCATTACTGATGATTTTACCGAGCATTTCACAGGCTTTAATAAGTGGTGAAAAATCCGGTTGTTTATGTTCATTAATAGGTGTCGGTACTGTAACGATATAAACATTAGATTGTTTTAAATCATCGCTAGAGTAACTGTAACTTAACATTTCAGCCTCTTTCAGCTCTTCTGAAGAACACTCTAGCGTTGAATCTACCCCTTTACACAGTTCCGAAATTCGAGTTTTATCTATGTCAAAACCAACTGTGGGGCACTTTTTACCAAACTCTACAGCCAGAGGTAAACCTACATAGCCGAGACCAATAATTGTTATTTTCGTATTTGAGATATCAAACATCTATGAAATCCTTTTTGACATATTAGTTTTAAGGTTAGTGATAATCCACGGTGTATTATTTATTTTCTTTGTAGAATACGTTCTATTTATTGCGCTTAAGTAGTGTGCGGATATTGGTAATTTTAAGTACAAATACATTAATAGATAATATGCGAAAAAAATCAACATTACCTTCTATCACTTTTAAGCAAGCCTTGATAATGAGAAAACAAACTTTCTACATAAATTTCAATACTGAACTTCTGTAAGTTTTGTTGTGCAGTTTTGCTCAACCGAGTTTGCAGTTCAGAATCGGATATAACTTTTATAATTTTTTCAGCTAGCTCATCTGAATTTTCTCTTTGAAAAAGAAAACCATTTTTACCATTTTCTAACACCTCAGGAATCCCTCCCGTGTCAGTACCAATACAGGGTAAACCTGTAGCCATTGCCTCAATAAGTGCCGCACCTGCACCTTCTGAGCGGGAAGGAAAAATAAAAAGATCACTTGCTTTAAGAATCTCAGGAATATCACTACGATTTCCGGCAAAAAGCACACCCTCTACTAAATCATATTGATTGATTAGTGAGCATATTTTTTGATAATATGCTTCAGATGTTTTTTTCCCGACCAATAACAATTTTGTATTGGGAATTTTTTTATATACCTTTGCAAAGGCCTTTATTGCGATATCCCACCCTTTGACTTCAACAAAATGACCAACTGCAGTTATAACAACATCTGACTGTTCTAGATTAAATTCATCTCTTATGCCCGCACCCGTTGCGGCAAAAAATCTCTCGAGTGGTACGGGAGCACGCACTGTGGTTATTTTTTTTTGAAACCCAACTTGCTCGCATATCTCTTTTCCCGCAGCATCACTTATTGCCAATATTCGATTCGAAAATAAGCAAGTAATTCTGGTGCTTAGCATTAATTTTTTCAAGCCTTTAGGAGGGATACCCTGCTCATAATAAGAAGACATAGCTAATTTAGACCACACTCTAACAGGAACTCTTGCAAACATAGCTCCTATGATTGGGCTAGTATGATCGTTATAGCAATGAAATACATCACACTTTACTTTTCGAAGGAGCTTAAAATTACGAAAAACACTCGCCAGATCAAAATTGCCTTTAGATCTCGATTGATAAATGATTTCACAACCAGCTTCTATAAAGGGTTCAATTAATGCGGGATCATCTGGTTTCTTTGATAAAACTAACCAATTCTTCCATCCATGTTCTGCACATTTATTAACCAACTTTACCGAACGAAGCCATTTCGACGTCGCAACAATTGGGAACCCTCCCCAGTAATGAACAATATTTATTTCCTTTCCCAACTGTAACCACCTTGAATTTCATATTGAAAGCTAGATTTATCAATGATAGCAGCCTAACTTAAAATAGATTAAAAATAAGCTTTTATGAAAAACCTAACCATTACTTTTTTGTTAAAAAATGACTTTATAAATAAAATCTTCCTTCCCAGTGAATGCTAGCAAAATGAAAAAAAGTAACTAATGTTACCCATTAAATCGAACCCATGCTTATAAATTCAATGCGAAAAGTTATGTTATTTATTTGATATTTTACACCGCCCCTTGCCTTCGTCTGTATTTTTTTATTTGATATTGTCTAAGTTTTTGTAATTTAACTAACTATAGCTGAAATACTGAAATTTAGTTGTTCCTTTTGAATATCATAAAAATTTACCTGGTTACCCATGAAGTTCAGTCATACTAACAACTTTTGTGGTATAGGTGGTATTCGCAGCGCTGTACGCATAAAGCGAGGAACCTATTCTCAAGATTGAAACGACGATTGAATCTTGATCAATATTCTGCTGAGTATCTCGGTAAATGCCTAGTATTAGTTGAATGGTAAGTACTTGTAAATGAGTTCCTTGCGTTACCAATCATTGTATTAACCTTGATGAGCTGCTCCTTAGTGACGCTTTTAGGGCCTCCATCAGTTACTGTCACTGATCATAAAAGGACGACATTGCTCTTTCAAAGTTACATAAAAATTGGTAAAAATACCGTTTAGTCTTGGCAAATATTAAATCACCGATACGAACAATTGCATTTATAAGATAACAACCTAGATATAATAACAGTTTGTCTTATAGTTATGACTTATTTACATTTAAGATATATATTTTTGTATTTAATTTACTTTAATTCATAGTTGGTATTATATTTTGACATTTAGAAAAGATCTTAACGGCTTAAGAGCAATTGCAGTCATTGCTGTTGTACTATTTCATTTTAATGAATCTTGGATGCCAGGAGGATTTGCAGGGGTAGATGTTTTTTTTGTCATTTCAGGTTTTTTAATGACAGGGATAATTTTTCGAGGGATAGAACAAAATAATTTTTCTATTTTGAACTTTTATATTGCTAGAGTAAATAGGATTATTCCTGCATTAGCAGTACTCTGCTTCTTTTTACTCATTTTGGGGTGGTTTTACCTTACTCCTATTGATTATAAAGCTCTGAGCAAGCATGCCAGTGGTAGCATTACTTTTTTATCTAACATTATGTTTTGGAAGGAATCCGGTTATTTTGACGCTGCTTCACATGAGAAATGGTTATTACACACTTGGTCATTGTCTACTGAATGGCAATTTTACATAATTTATCCCTTACTGCTTGTTGCTCTAAGGAAATGTATATCTTTTAAAGCAATGAAAACTACCATTTTATTTGGAACCATTTTAGGTTTCATTTTTTGCACAATTGCAACCTATAAATGGCCTACCCCTGCATATTACCTTTTACCGACTAGGTTTTGGGAAATGATGGCCGGTGGAGTTGCTTATCTTTATCCATTCTCAGGACAACACAAAAAAAACAAAATATTAGAATGGTGTGGTTTAACCTTAATAATGGGATCTTATTTATTCATGTCTAAAGATACCCCTTGGCCTGGCTATTTAGCTATATTTCCGGTCTTAGGTTCTTTTTTAGTTATTCAATCACAATGTGGTGATAGTTTTATTACAGGCAACGTTATTTTTCAGAAATTAGGCTCTTGGTCTTACTCTATTTATCTATGGCACTGGCCTATCGTTGCTGCTTTTTATTATTTTTCATTAGATGAAATTTATCTAGGGATTCTTTTATCAATTTTTTTAGGAGGAATGAGTTATACTTATATTGAAAAAATCAAGTTTAGAAACGATTTCAGGGGGGTACTTGAGCATTTAAAATGCAAACCTATATATATGCTTTCATTTATTGTGTTGCTTTCGCTTTATATTTCGTCTATCAACGGGAAAAATGGATGGATAGTCAAGCAAGATTTATTAACAAAGCAAACATATAGTATTTTGGCAGAAATGTCTCCGCAAGCCGGTAATTGGGGAACTAATTTAAATGGGAAACAAGACTACTCCGATTGCCGATTTAATGTTAAAAACTTAACAAGCACAATTGAACTAAGGTTAAAAAAGTGTGAGTCAAGTTATGGTGCTGGCATAATGATACTGGGTGACAGTCACGCAAAAGATTTATTTGGCATGGTGTCTTCTAGATTTAATGATCCTTTTATCGTTGGTATTACAAATTCAGAAGGATGCCGCCCCCACACACACAAGAAATTTTGTCAATATGAAAAAGTAAGAAAATTTTTATCTACGAACGCAAATATATTCAAGCATATTATTTATGAGCAAGGTGGGCTGTATTTATTACTAGATAAAAAAGGAAATAAAGGATCAAGGGATATGCTTCGTAAATTAGGTTTATTTGAAAAAGTAGAGGGGGTTAGTCTTGATACTGTGCATATATCTCGAGTTACTGATTACCTTAAAAAAATCAGTAACTTTGCACCAGTTACGTGGTTTAGTAGTAGGGTTGAACCTCAATTTACCAATAGGCAGGTATTAAATAGAGGTTGCAACTTTAAATTTGAGCTAAGAAAGAATCAGTTAGCTGCGTTTAGAATGCTTGATAAAAAAATTGAAAGTAATATAACCCAGATCAATAATATTAAATTTTTATCTCAAAACGAAATTTTAGACTATAAATTTCCAGAGGATTTTATGAGTTGTGAAAAAATATTGTGGGATGATGGTGATCACTTATCAAGCTTAGGAGAAGAAACTTTAGGTAAACGACTTCCAAGTGACTTTTTAATATATTAATGGCATTTTGACACTTTTTAAAAACTGACAAATTCCTGCTAATATCAAGAAATGATTAAGGAAAAAGGAGCGACTTTTATACCTATTTATAGTTGATCTACTTATAATTTATTCAACGTCATTTAGTGAAAACAGACTGACATAAGTTTAGCTAGAATTAACTGGAGTTAGTGATTTTTTAATTTTCATTCAAAATGAGCTTAAATTAAGCTCATTTTCTGTTTCTAATCCATAAATACTTATCTTTCCAAATAGTTAGATTATAAATAACAGATGTTACACAGTCCCCTGATAGAATAGGGCTTACAGCAAGGTCTAAAAACAGTAACTTATTGATTTATAATAATGTAGTGCGTAACGTCAGTAAATAAGTAGTTAAACATTTTTTATTGCAATTATTTTTAATAACTACACTTTATTTCATTCCCTAAGGAACGCCAATTGTAAATAGCATGCAAGTAAAACCAACCTATACTTGGAGATACCTCGTATATTTTAACATGGAGCTAACAATGAACAAATTAATAAAAAATATTAATTATTTATTAATAATATTACTACTTTCAGTGTTTAACTATGTATCCGCATATACTATGCCCACAGGGATACCGGATACAGATATTGATTTTACACAAGATGCACCTGTTAGGCCAAGTGATTGGAGTAGGACTATCGCTGGTTACTATTATATAAACGCATCAACGGGGTCAAATTCCAATGTATATGGTACGCCAACAGCTCCCAGAGCATCTATACCTAGCCCAATCCCCGCCGGTTCATATGTGGAAATATCCGGAACTTATCCTTCAAACACAGCAGCATTTTTTATAAATGGTCAGGGAACGGAAGATACATGGGAGGCCGGAGTTACTGGCCCTGTATGGGTTACAACAACCGAAGTCTCGGATGGAACATTCAAAGCTCTAACAGTATTAATTGGGACTAATGTATTCTTAGATGGACTTTCATTTAGAGATGGTGGCAGTCTACATATAGGGTCTTATACAACGGGAACTGGTAATAATAATATTGTAGCTAGAAATAATAGCTTGGTTGGCACAGGTGATGTTGTCCATTCGGGTATTATTGCAATGGGAACAGAAACTATACCAACCACAAATACTATTATATACAACAATACTATTAGTAATTACGGCCCGATGGCGAGTACAGGTGACTCTGACGCAACAGGTATAGATTTAAAAGAGTCTATTTCTAATACTTGGATATTATCCAATGATATTACTGCCTGTTCTGGTGCAGGTGTCCAAGTAGGCCCAACTGGGAAAGAAATACAGACCCATAATACCTATATAGGGCTTAATCATATTTACGGTGTAAGACAAAGTGGCATTGGCGTGAAGTGGGCGACTAATACAGTAATATCCACTAACCATGTTCACGATATAATATCAACTTCATGGTCTGTCTCAAAAGGTATAGCGGCACAAGCTGTACCCGTTGGCGTGTGGTTTATTAATAATCACATCCACGGAATGGAGTATGGTATCAGGCTTCCATCAACACAGAGTTCAAACACAGCCTATGAGTATTATCGCAACCAGTACATTATAGGTAATGTTATATATGACATTAGGCCAGTACAGCCATACGGGGCAACTAATGCGTATCAATCTGCGGGGATAAATTCTTATGGATCAGACCAAATTTGGATATATAACAACTTAATATTTGATGCTTTCAACGGTATAAGTAAAATTGGTTGGATTCCTGTACATATGAAAAACAATATTATATTAGATGTCACACCAGGCTTCAATGAAGCAGGTAGTGGTTATCATATATGGGCATTAGAGGCTTTGCTTAACACTAATTATTGGGTTGAAAACAATTACTTTGGTTCTGGTATGAGGGTCAGAGATGGTAATTCTACTATATACACAACACCCGCCGCATTGAATGCACTCCCTGGAGCAAGCGGAAATGTTGCGGGTGATGATTTTATAACACTTGCTAATATTGACGCTCTTATTGCAGGGACAAGCATTACTAGCTTAGATTATTCTTTACTCACAGATGCAGGCGCTAACGTTGATGAAATTTTAACAACGGCGTTTACTGCCGCTTTCCCTATGCTATCTAGTGTAGATAGTGATATGTTCGGAATGAATCGTATTCAAGGTTCTGGCATCGATATTGGCCCGTTTGAAAGCTCGTCTGTTAAACAAGTAACAGGTGGAACAGAAGAAGATAGTGTTCCTATGAGCCCAAGTAACCTCATTATTGATACTCAATAATGAGGTTAAAAACCACCGACTAATGTCGGTGGTTTAAAATTCGAGATATCCGATAGCATAGTATTATCGAGTGTTTTTAATCATCAGTGAGATAAAAAATACGAGGTGAGAAATCAGAGCCAGTAGAAGTAAATGCTTCATTAATATTACACCTGCATATCTCATCGATTAAGTGTTTTAGCAATAGTGCGTGATAAATAATAGCGTACAACAGCCACCAGCCCAGCTCTTTTGTACATACTGGCTACTGAGTTTAAGTGTAATTTTAGCCACATATAACGCGCTAACGCATAATTAATCCAACTAAAAGAGGAATTATTGAAAAAAGATGACAACCAGTTAATTTCAAGTCGTAGCTTATTCTTATTTTCTCCCTCTAAATACTCCACTTGCAATTCATCATTGATAAAAAATGGTACAACTTTTATTTCCTTTATTTTTTCACCTTGCGTACTAAATTCAAGTCCTAGGCTGTATTTAGTATTGGGCATTGCTTTAGTATCAATATCAATCAAAAAGTTACCTATTCCATAGAATATTGCCTTCCCTTTATATATTTCAATTCCCTGTATGACATGAGTATGGTGACAAATAATACAATCTGCGCCTGCATCTATTAATGCATATGCTCTTTTTCTTGAAACTCTATCGGTATAACGACAAAATTCAACACCTTGATGCAAAGATACAATCAATAAATCTGCTGCTATTTTTAATTTTTCGACATCTTTTATCATATTATTTACTGATTTGTAGGAAACGTTTACCTCAGCGCTATCAGTAAAAGGATGCGCAGCAGGTGAGTAAGCAATTAACGAAATTTTTGAACTTGGTAAGTTAATTGTATGTTCAAAGTTTTTGAAATTATCATCAATCGCCCCAAAGCAACCCATTCCTTTTTTATATACCGCATCAATAGTATCTTGAGCCCCAAGGACACCTAGGTCTAAAAAATGATTATTTGCCACATTTGCCACATAATTAGCCCCTTGAGGAAAAATATCTAAATACTGCGCTTTACCATTCATTAAAACGGGTTTTGGCTCCCAAGCCTGCCCCCTATCTGTTAAGCAACATTCTAAATTAAAAATTATTGCAGATTTATCTAGAAACACCTCTCTAATATGCGCAAAACTATAGTCGTTCCCATATCGCTCAATTGTTCTAGCAACTCCCCGAGCCAATGCTATGTCCCCTAAGAACAGCATATTAGATCTGGGTATTTCTAAGGTATATTCTTCTAATTTTACTGTCCAACTTCGATTTAAAATGTCCATTATTTACTTGAACCTGATTGTCCTAGAGTTTTATCCCAAATATTTGAGGCTGCATGAAGGGTAAATGTCTCTGATTTATGTAAAGCTGCTAGTGAAACCGATTCTGCTAAATCTTTATTAATCAGTAATGATTGCAGGCTATCAACAAAACCTATAATGTTATCTTTATTAATCAAATAGCCTGTTTTTCCTGATTCAATAAGATCTGATAAATCTCCTATATCAGATGCTACGATTGGTAATCCGTGTATTGCGGCCTCCATACATGACAAGGGAAGGCCCTCAGAATCAGATGTGAGCACAAAAATTCGCGCACATGATAGATATGAAGAAACATCGCCTGTTGCTCCTATAAATTTAACATTTTCATTAAGTCCCAATTGCTCTGATAAAATTTTGTATTCTTGAAGTCGATTACCACCGCCTATAATTAACGCTGAAATATTAGGCAACTTTAGTTTTAATTGTTCTACTACCTTTAAAAACCGATCAATCCTTTTAACAGGATCTAATCTAGCGACAAGAATCAAATCAACCTTTTTGTTTTTATCGTCTAACAAGTTTTCAAAAACTGTTTTATCTATTCCTCCAGGGTTTACAACTACATTTTCAACACCTTTATTTTCTAGGTATAATTTAGCTTTAGTCCCCATTGTTACGACATGATCAATTTTTTTTATATAATTAATTAACCATCCCTCTAAAATACAATCATGCTTACCAGTGTTTTTAAAAATGGGGGTTCCGCTATACACTCCGCCCCCTATGATTTCAGACCATCCTCCAACACAAAAATAGATAGATTTAACACCGTTCATTCTAGCAACAACATGCGCAAAGATTCCGTTTAACAATAAATGAAAACCACCAACATAATCAACATCGTTGTTTTTTGTAACTTTATAAGCAGTATAAGTTCGTGCAAAAACACTACCAAATATTTTTTGAACAAAAAGAGAAGGAGTAACATAGGTTACATTGTCTATTTCTAACATTTTTTTATCTGCAACAATCCAAATATGCGCACAAACATTAGATTCCGCTAACGGTTTAATATGAGCGGCAATCCAATTATCAGACTCAAAGCGGCCCATAAATACAAACTTGTTTTTGTTTTTGTTTTTGTTTTTGTATTTATTTGAGAACAGAGTGGTAATTAAATTTGAAATCGTTATTATTTGATAAACAACGAATCTTGATAATAGTTGTTTGAACAATGTGTTTTTCTGAGAGTCAATTAAACGTGATTTTTGAACCGTATATTCATATTTCTCCACAAGCATCCCTTTCTATAAGATTCCACCTAATTAGTTCTGTTTCATTTTACTGTTGTCAATCTTGTAATCCTATAAATCACAAGATGTTATAAAAACTTCTAAATAACTGTAATTCCAACATTTACAAAGAGTTAGATATAGATAAAATGCTGACAACATTATTCTAGAACAGAGCACCCTAAATACAATAGTACAAATAAATCTATTTATCTAATAAACGACTTATACCCTCATTATTTATTTTATTTCGTTCAACATACACTCTTAATAGCAAACCTATTGCAACCCACATCCCGACAGCCCCTTCTCTAGGGTAAAAGGTTTGGCTTCCTGTCGAGGCTATCAAAAAGGCCAACAGTAGGGCTAATGAAAAGCCCCCCGTGACTACATATATTTTTTCAGAGTTATCACGAAAGAGGCTCCAAGAATACTTTAATAACAGAAGATATAATAAAAATACTGGGAAAGCACCTACAAAGCCATTATCTTGAATCCATTGTAAATAAGCGTTATGAGGGTGCGGAAAGTTTTCACCCTTCCCATAATCTTGCTTAATTTTCAAAGTAATCCCTAAATTTTGCATAGCCTCTCGCCCATAACCAAAGAATGGGGCTTCTTTAATTGACTGCCAAACAAGTGGCCACACAAAGACTCGACCTGAACTAACTTCATAAAGATCCACTTCGGCTCCATCAAATTCCACATTGTTTGTTTCATTAAGTGATTGCATTTCAGACGAATCATCAGTTGAAAAACCGAAGCTAAGACGATCAATCGCAGAAGGAGCAAACATTGTTATAGCTAAGAGCATTAACGGTGCTAATAACAAATATTTGCGCCATTTAAACAAGCAATAAAAAACACCTAGAACGGCCCAAGTACCATAACCTGTTCTCCCTCCCGTCATTGCCATAGCAGTAAAAATAGCTAAGCAACTGGGTAAAATCAATAGCCAGTAATGTTTTGTACTAACTAACTCTTTTAAACAAAAAATAGCCCAAAAAGCGCCGCTCATCATCATTGATATGTTTACTCGATGAAACCCGACACTATCTGATATGATTTTAAGCGCCTTATGCTGCAAGGCATCTCCTCCCAATGTAAGCGATCCCAGTTTCATCGCTTTTATGACTTGCAGTGCCAATAATATAAACATTAAAGTTAGAGTGCCAATGGCAAAGTTATACTGCTTGCGACTACGGCAACCATCAAAAATAATCATTCCCGGCAGCACCCACTTAAAACAGTTGAACAGATATTCATTGAGTCTATTTATTCCCCCTGGTGGGTTTACCCCCATGGATTCAAATAATTCAATTACACCACTATGGTCATTAAAATAACGGATCACACCAATAAATATGAATAAAGTGTATAAATATAGTAATATTTTGATATTTTTAGGCATGTCCCAAGAAAGCTTTTCTTTTTTCCGATTGGAGAGCCAAGAAAAAACGGTATTTATAAATAAAAAATTCCAATGGTTTAAACCCGGTACGCCTGCAATGGATTTAGGCATATCTGGGTGTTGAAAAACAGCCATTAGTAATACCAACCAGCAAGCGGCTCTAAACCAATCTTTCCAGGCATACACACTTAAATACGCAATTAACAGAGTAAGAAGCGTTATACGAATCATAATATAATCGATTCATTTGAAATATTAATGCGCTGATCAACAAAAACAGATTTACCACGTACAGTTAATGGGATGTCATCCACTTGTGCTACAGATATTTCTACACGATGTTGTAATTTACGACTAATATTGCTGATAATTCGCTGTTTATTTTCGTCTGTAAAACTTTCTCCCGTTTTTATTTTTATCACTGCAACCCCGGGAGTTTCTTGATAGAATTGATACTGCAATACGTCATCAAAGGTATCATCATGCATATTAATTGCTGACCATGGAATCAAGCTGTTATCAATAGCAACTAAATGCTCCTGAATATTATGCCCTCTGATATCTTTAATAATTAAATGGTTTCTTTTGCATTTATCACAGTAATGGCCTACATACTCAGCAAAATCCCCCGTTCTATAACGAATAAATGGCATTACCGTATTTATAAAACCTGTTCCGACAATCTCTCCCACTTGTCCTTTTTTTGTAATTACGCACCCATCTGTATCTAGCAATTCTAAATAACCATAAGTCGGCCATACATGGTAATCGCTACTATACTCACATTCCCCCGCTGCAATTAGCTTTTCGCTATGTCCATACGATGAAAAATAGCGACAATTGAATACAGACTCGACAAATGTACGTTGTTCGGGGTAGACATTTTCCGATTCGGCGAGAATTGCTTGAATATTATCAAAACTTATATTTTCTTTTTTAGCAAAACGTGCCAACTGATATATTGAAGAAGGGTAAACATGTAAAAAACAATTTTTTAACGTTTTTATATGGCTGATATAATTTTTCATATCAACATTGCTCATATGGAAGTTACTATAATAATATTCATTAAATATCGGATCATAACTTTGGTGCACCGTGCCCCTAGTCTCTGTTACACGGCCCCGTAATACCGCTTTAACATTTCCTAGTTTAAAACCAGCTTTACGCCAACCATCCACTAAATAGGCATATTCTATTTGTGAACGACCAGCATTAATATAAAAGCTCAAAGGAACACCGCTAGTCCCACCTGTCGTAACATAATCGACATCCGAGTTATTTTTATCGACTAAAAGCAAGTCATCAATATTATCATTAATAAAAGCCTTATCTATTAATGGGAACTTTTTAAAATCACTTAACTCATTAAAAACTGAAATATCTAGATCAGCTGTGTCATATAATTTTTTATATGCAGGGCATTTATTATAAGCATTATTCACTTGCTCCTTTAATTGCTCGAAATGATAGGCATCGACCTCAGCTTTTGTCCACTTATCGGCAGATATAATAATTTTTGTTGTATCTCTAAATTTCCGACCAATTAAATACTCTAAAGGTATAAATGAGAGCGAAAGGCCAGCAATTTTTTTTAAAACGGAAGGCATTGCTTCCCATAGGTTTTTCTTTGAAAATGCTTTCTTCATACTGAGCCCATTCTTAGTTAAAACTTGGGAATTGTAATTCGAGCCATGGAATTGAAACACTATGTATTCCGCATTCATCAGGGCCGTGTGTTATTAAATCCATATATTTTTTATTATTAATCCATAGAACAGATTCTTTATTCGCTGGTACATACCAAGTTAACCCTTGTAAATCATTTGCACTTGCCATAGTAGTTACATGTATATGCACTTGATTATTAATTTCTTCCGCTGAAAAGCTTAACTCTTCTATGCTTCTTAAATACCCTAACAACCGCCGAGTCGTCGCAGTTAAAATATCCCCTCTGTTTTGATAACTGGCCAACAACTCAAAAGTCTGACGAGTTTTATCTTGAAACGGCTCCTCTTTACTAAAAACCTTACCCAAATGGCTATAAAAAATGCTACAACCTTGCCTCTTCACTAATGCATTTAATACTGAGGTAGTTAATACATTATGTATACCTCGGGCAGTATCAAACATTGACACCCCTCCCCAAGAAGGATTGCAACGCATAAATTCTAAAACAGGCGTGCCATCTATTAATGTTGTTTTTCTTAATACTTTATTGGCTTTGTGCATGGCATATTTTTTATTGCCCAAACGCGCAAACCAACCTTTAATAAATTCCAATAAAATGGTTTTGCTCGAGGCTTTAATCTGTTTTAGGTTAAATATACTAGCGTAACTACGTTTGCTATTTTGCGCTACACAACTGGTCACTCGGCCCTTCCAAATAAAAGGTAAAGCGCCTGATTGCACCGTTAAATCAGTATGATAAGCAGGCTTGCCCATCTCGGCACCTTGGCCTTTCATGATGTCATTATCTAAATTTGTGGGTGCTTGAGCGTGATCTATCCATACCTCTATTTTTCTTGCGCCTTGGCGTACAGCTAACCAGCATTCTTCAAGTCTATCTCGGTTTGCGACAAAATCACCGAAAGAATGCAGACAATCAATATGCCCGGATTGAATAAGCTTTTGGATCTTCCTTCGCCCATCATCATCGGTATTCGTATAAGAAAAATTATGAGCAGGCATATCAAAATAGATCGTATTACCGACTTCTAAACCCACCCCTTTCCCTAACAAGGTCTCTTCCGTGGTATTTAAATAACGCGCTGTTTCAAAGTAAATCTCTTTATTTGGCGTTTCATCTAAATCACTGCAAATAGCCAGCATTGCGCTATAAGGGTAAGGGTACTTTCGTAAACTAACGTTCATAATGAGGAAACCTTAACAAACTAAAACGCCAACATATGTTACGACTGCAACTTACAACGGCATAAGATCTTGTGTTTCATCCCAGTAGGGACTAGATATATAAAATAGATAATGATAGTAACGACTCCAGAACAGATAAAAGTAGTCAATGCGGTGACATTATCATTTGCATCAAAAGCTTGCCGAGACCAAAAAAGCAATCCCAAAAAAGGAATAATATATATTACCGGCCTGATAAAACTACTCCGTACATAACTAAACCACGATAATTTCAATTCGCGGCAGGTGTAAATTGGCACAATAAAACCGTAAACAATATTCATTGGTATAACAAATAATAGTGCAGCAGTTGTTAGCTCCCAGTCTTTAAATCCAGAAAAAAGAAGCCCAATAGCAAAAATAACAAATGTTAAAATAAAGGCCCAAATGGATATCCTTCCGTGCTGATTCATCCCCATCAATATTCGAATCGAGGTATCTTGCCCCATTGGTAATAATTGCCCTAATGCAAGAACCATCATTAATCCCCATAGAGCGTAATCACTGCCCATCCAATATTGTAAAACCACATCACCGTAAATAAATAAAAAACCTAAACCAGGTAAAGTAAGCGCAAAACTAATAGCGGTCGTATTGACAAAAAGTGACTGAATACCTTTAATATCGCCGGCTCCCTGCATCGAGCCGGTTGTTGGTGTTAACATTAAGGTAAATTTAGTTATAAAAGTTTTTATTTGCCTAGTTAACGCCATAGGCCTTGCAAAAATAGCCAGTGCAGCAGGGCCAATTGAACTAACTAATATGATATTAATTGTCTGCAGTAAAATAATTGGAGGAAGATTAGACAGCATACTTTTTATGCTAAAAATCAACATCTCTTTGCAAGTTACTAAATTAGCCAGGCGTAAATTAAAATGAAACTCTTTACAAATCCGGCTAGCAAAAACAAAGCGAATGGTTTCAAAAACAATCGTTGAACATAAATAACCTAACGCCATTCCGGCAACGCCAAAATCTGTTAAATAAAGCATTGCAACCATCAATGTTAATGAAAAAATGCTATCGCCTGCATGCAATGCATTATGAATATCCCAACGATGGTAACCGGTTAATAACCCCTTTGCAGATCCGGCAATCATTCCCACTGACAAACTAAAACCTAAAAAAAGTACCACCCATTGCGCCATTGCTGTATTTTCTTTTAATGATTCGCTAAAAAAACTGGGCAGTAAAAAATAAAATAAAATAGTACAAAGCATAACGGCAGAGCCCACTACTAATTGCACAAATACAGCTGAATTTGCTACTTCATTCAACCTATCGAACTCCCCTGCAGAACGATGCTTTGAAATATAACGATTAAAACAAGCCCCCATTCCAAATCCAAGTAAAGCTAAATAGCTAACAAAAGACCAACCAAAGTCCCAGATACCCAGTGCAACTTGACCGACCTTTTCATCCACTAAGCGCGGCATAACAAAGCCAGAAATGATAAGAACAAGCTGACTAACCCAACTCACCATTAAATTCCATGCAAAGCGATCCTGCCCACTTAAATCTTCTTTTTTGTTGTTCTGCGAATCTGTCATTATTATTTTTCTTCTTCAGTGTAGCCAAGTGTTCGATGGTACTCACCCGCTACACCATAAAAATATTTAAGGTCTGCTTCATTCAATTGTTCTTTCCAACGATCATCAAGCTTAATCACTTCAGAATCATCCAAGCGCATACCGTTACCGACTACATGATGTTCTACCGTTTTAAAATCCAAGCGTTTTTTTGTTGGGTCAACGCCAATAAATTCAAAAATACGATCTAATGTTTGCTCTGTATTGTTACAAATATCTTCATAGTGAACCTGCATCCACTTTTCTTTGTCCATGGTTGCTAATACCGCTTCCGTCTCCTGATTGCAGCGTATCCATTCATAAGCGCCTACTTCAATGCCACGTCCTTGCTCTTGGGTTTTACCCGCACCGCCACCGCGCAGCGTCGGATCTTTGGCATCTGCATATTCGGAGGGGTTTTTATAGGCAAGCGATACACCACGACCATCTCTCACTATCCAGATCACTTTAATGTCGAGAGCTTTATTTTTTAGTAAATATTTAAGACGAATACCTATTTTTGAGGAGTCAACAACGCCCTCAACGGCTGCTTGCTCTGCAATTGCGCTAACGTAATCTGCATTACGTTTTTGTAATATCGGCAATTGCTTGCGCCATGTTGGTGAAAGCGACAATAAAAAATCTCGAATCAATTCCACAGATGGCGCGCGCACTAACGGTTTAAGCAGTTTTAATATATAAGGTGTTGCACCACTGCGAATATCCATCCCTGCTGCCGAGATTGAAAAATCCTGGCCCCTTTGTGCCATTTTGTCACTAACACCCTGCCAGAAAGCACATTCACTGACTAACGTTTTACATGAACATAAATAACTCTCTTTAGCACCTAAATTAACCGCTTTCAATTCTCCGACACTGCATAAATCAGGGTGCGCCCCAAGCAGCATAGCGGTCATGGTTGAACCAGAATGACTGGCTGCGGCTAAATAAATTAATTGTTGTTTTTTACTGCTCATAATTTAACATCTTAATTTTATTGGCTAGAAAGGTTTGCTCGGCAGAAACAGTTCTTTGACTAACATGCCTAAGAACAAAGTGTTGGTGACCAGATAGCGTTTCCATAAACGCCCCGGCTCTTGTACCACGCGATACAGCCATTCCATCCCATATTTTTGCCAAATTAGTGGTGCACGCTGTACTTTCCCCGCTAATACATCAAACGAACCGCCAACCCCATGCACAACCGGTATACGCATGGTTTTATTCCAACGCGCCATAAATTGCTCCTTTTTGGGGGAAGTGATGGCTACAAATAAAACATCGGCATTAGAATCGGCAATTTGTTGTGCTACCGCAGCTTCTTCACTGTCATTAAAATAACCGTGTTGAGTGCCTGCAATAACAACACCAGGATATTGTTTGCGAATTTCAGATTCTGTTTTGGCCGATATTTCAGGTGTCGCACCAAGACAAAATACACGGTAGCCTTCTTTATTGCCGCGGCTCAAGATGCCATGCATTAAATCAATCCCGGCAACACGTTCAGGTAAAGTTTTTCTTAAAATTTTACTCGCCATAACAACGGCACTGCCATCGGCAAGGATCATATTTGAACTACGGACATCATCACCCAGAGCAGGATTACGCTTCATGTTGACAATCTTGGCGGCATTTAACATGCCGATATGTAAGGATTGTTTATTTTTTATTGCACTATCAATATTATCTAAGGCTTGCGATACAGCTAACGCATGAACCTTGATACCGAATAAACAGACATCCCTTTGCGTCACTTCAAATGCAAAAAGAGGGGAGTCATCTTCAACATTTTGTAAAACTGACATAAACTACTCCACATGATTGAAAATGTAATTAAATAACAAACCACACAATATAAGAAGATAATTAGAATATAGCAAATTGTAATTTATTCTATTCATCTTTATCACTTATAACCACTCTCTCTCACATTATTAATCAAATGGTTGCCATAAAAATAGCAGTGGTTATACTTGCCAAGTGCTCAAACAAACAATAAATCAAAAAAATGTCGCTTTTTGATATTCAAAGTTATTTACGTTATATATTTAAAAGATTAATCAAGTTCATGCATTTTAATCTCCCATTGTGTCTTTAAGATTTCTTAAAAAATATGTTCTTCATATGATTTTTTTGAATTATTGAATGCATAAAAGAATGAATGGTGATTAAATATTATTCACTTAACAACTGAAGCAATGAAGATAGAAATCGAAAGATAGTTTGTTATCACAACCATTAGCAAACTCGGTGATTTAACATCGGTTAATTATGATAATTTACAACCTCGGGTGTCCGCTTGAACGGAACCATAAACTATTTTAGGGATAATGACATGCGGGTACAAAATAGAAGAAACTTAACGCTATTTTTTCTTTTTAATTTCTCCATTATTGTAGCGGCTAATTCATCGGTTATTTTTGATCTTCTTGATGAATGGTTGAGTGCCGGTCCTTATAATCATGGCTTATTAGGTTTAGGGCTTGCTTTATATGTTTTTTGGATAAAAAAAGAGGCGTTTTCATCCCCCCGCAGCAGTTTTGTGAATCTTCTGCCCTTATGCGCGGCTAGCCTGTTACTGCTGGTAGCAAATCTTGCTAGCATTGGTCAGTTACAGATGCTCGGTCTGTTTCTTGTTATCGTGGCTTTATTACTTTCTCTTTACGGTATTAAAATCATTAACACTTTATTTCTTCCTTTATTGATGATTTTTTTGCTCCTGCCTGTCTGGAATGTATTACAAATACCCTTGCGGGAGATCTCAACTTGGGTAAGTTTCAACAGCGTAGACTTACTTGGTTTTGAAATAATTAGAGATGGATATCATCTACTGACTCCGGGTGGTGTTTTTGTAGTTGAAGAGGCCTGTTCTGGACTGGGTTTTTTTCTGGCTTCGGCCTTATACGCTGTTTTTGTTGCACAAATTAATCATCTTTCGCGTAAATCAGCGGTCTTATTTTTCGTTTTAGCGGTGCTTGTTGCTATCATCGCCAATTGGATTCGTATCACCGTGATAGTTATTGTCGGCAGCCAAACTGCAATGCAACACTTTATCGTACAAGATCATTTAACCTTTGGTTGGCTGGTTTTTGCGGCCTGCTTTATTCCTCTTATAATTATCGGTAATATCTATTTTGGAGAGCGGGTAGCCGCTAAAAGCAATGATAAAAACGCACCAAAGAAAGAGCAACGTTTAAATATCACCTATCTATTTTCAATATTTACAATTGTGATCTGTTTTTCTGTGGGCACATCCATTATTTCTTCCCGCTATGACCCTCAATATAAATTTATATTACCAAGCATTCCCAATTATACCAAAGTAGGAGAGAGCCAAACTAGCAGTTATAATTGGAAAGTCGTCTCAAAAGGCGTAACAAGCGAAGAATATAGCCATTTTTTACAGGAGAAAGACTTAATCCAAGTTTATTTAGCGAATTACGTCAGGCAATATCAAGGCGCTGAAATGATTTTTATTGAAAATAGTCTATTTGATCAAGACCGCTGGTTTAAAGATCAACAACAGACAATTGAATTAGCCTCTTTTCCTCTAAAGCAGATAAATTTGTTAACCCTGCACCGAAATAGTCACCGTTCGCGCTTAATCGCATATTGGTATTTAGTAGATGGGCATTATATCGCCGATAAAAAAATGGCTAAATGGTATGAAGTACAAGCGGCACTGAAAGGCCGGCCCGGTGCTACGCTGATCGCCATCGAATTTAATTATAATAATGAGGATAAGGAGCAGGCCTTAAAAACAATGACTGACTTTGCAACAGCATTTAGCGCACAACCTATTAATATTAAAAAATCGATATAAGAAGATCCTATGCAATCTCTGTCTTGGTATATAAAACGTATTAAAACCATGTCAATACAAGAAATTAGTTGGCGTGTTACATCTTTATCTGCCGCACTGTTTGAAGATCTCCGTGTAAAGATGAACATGGTTGCCGCGCCTGCATTTCAAGCAGGCTATCAACAACAAGCGCCCTTTTCTCCACCATTTCGAGTTTTTGTTGGAGATATTAAACAGTTTAATTCCCAATGGCGCCCGGCATTGGTAGCTAAAGCAGATAAAATTTTACAGCACAAGCTTAGCTATTTTGATTTGCATGATGTGGATTTAGAAACACCGATTAACTGGCATAAAGATCATGCGACAGGACAACAAACCAGCCGCGCTGCTATCATGTCGGTCAATTATCGAGATATTAAAAAAAATGGTGACTGCAAGTTGGTTTGGGAGCCTAACCGCCATCATCAGTTTGTTGTATTAGCGCGCGCTTATCAGGTTACTGGTGAGTTAAAATATGCGCAAGGTGTCATCACTCAGATAACCAGTTGGTTGGATGCCAACCCTTACGGTTATGGCATGAACTGGAAAAACCCGCTTGAACTGGGAATAAGAATCATTAATTGGGTATGGGCAATTGACTTGATTCTCGATTCGGGATTATTTACCGGTGAATTTAAAACGCGCTTGTTAGCTAGCGTCTATCTACATTGTCGAGATGTGAGTGGTAAATTCTCGCAAGGTTCATCGGCGAATAATCATTTAGTTGGTGAAGCCGCGGGGGTTTATATTGCTGCCAGCTATTTTTCAATGCTAAAAGATGCGACAACATGGCGGCAAAAAAGTAAAGCCGTTTTAGAAAACCAAATACAAGCACAAACTTTTGCAGATGGCGGCTCCAAAGAGCACGGTTTTAGCTATCAATTTTTTGTTTTCCAGTTTTATCTTTTTTCATTACAAATTGCGCACTGGCAAAATGATGATTTTTCTTCGGAATACCGACATACCTTAAACAAACTAGCCGAATTTATCGCCATCATTGCACAAGGGGGAGAAGACTACCCTATGCTCGGTGATCAAGATGATGGTTATGTATTGGATCTTGGTAATCATGTGCATGATATCAATGCTCTTTGCGATTTAGCTTCTCATCTTTATGATAATGAAATATTTCGCATCAACTACCAGGAAGCAAGCGAAGCTGCATTTTGGTTATTTAATCAGCGGGGCAAAGCTAAAAATATTGCGCCTCCATTACAATCAGCGCCTTTAACATCGC
The DNA here is from genome assembly GCF_047632955.1 of Psychromonas sp. Lineage (GTDB taxonomy): Bacteria > Pseudomonadota > Gammaproteobacteria > Enterobacterales > Psychromonadaceae > Psychromonas. Next base: position 31,046 of record NZ_JBLIED010000008.1, read on the forward strand.
ATCGATTTTTTGAATCTGGCTATTATTTACTACAATCCGGTAGCCTGAACAACAATGATCAGGTCAGTGTTTTATTTGATTGTGCTGAACTTGGCTATACTTCCATTGCGGCTCATGGACATGCAGATGCATTAAGTCTCGTTATGCGAATCAATGGTAAAGATCTGTTAGTCGATAGCGGCACCTATGATTATTACAGTTTTCCGAACTGGCGTGATCAACTCAGAAAAACACAAGCTCACAATACAATAGAGGTCGATGCCTTAGATCAATCGCTTATGAGTGGTCCGTTTATGTGGGAAAAGCATGCACAAGCACAATGTACCCTTTGGCAGCCAAATCCTAGAGGAGGAATCGTCACTGGACTGCATAATGGTTATTTACGACTAGTCTCCCCCGTCACCCATCAACGTAGTTTAAATTTAGATGCACAGCAAAAAGAGTTACAAATAACAGATCAAATACAATCACAAGGCAATCATGATATTGCGCTCTATTTCCATTTGTCAGAATATTGCTGTGATATAAAAGTTGATGGTCAAGTTTGCAGTCTCATCTTAGGCACTTCTAAAGTGATGATAACCTTACCCGATAACTTAACCTTAGAAGCCGTACGGGGAGCGTGGCACAAAGATCCTGATCATACATCACTAGGCTGGGTAAGCCGCGGTTATCACCAAAGAACGCCAATTACTACTTTAATCGCCACAGGAAAGACAGCTGCTAGCCAACAATTTATAACATCTATTCGTTGGTTTTGATAAAAGATTAAAGTGCTGTGAGATAGCGTCCCGTAGGCCAGATTTTTTTAACCGTAAAAGGGATGTTTTTTATTTTTGTCTGCCAGATAAAAAGATTGGCACCGATTTTTTTTTCGGCAAGCCAGCGCCTTTTATGATCCGTATAAACACCCAAAAAATCATAACAGCTTAGCCCTTCTTTCTGACAATGAGTGAATGAATAATAACGTAACACCTGCCCAATGCCAGGAATGAACTCAGGATTAAACCCTTCTTGAATGGCTAAGAATTCGTTGTTATATACATAACCAAGCTGCATCGCTTGAATTTCACCGTGACTTTCAAGCCTAAGCAACCTCAACCAGCCTTTTTTTAAAGCTAAAGGTACAAAAAGTCGGTAAAAATCAGCTAATTCAGGACGTCGTTCAAAGGTACCCAATCCAGAATGTAACCAATGTTTATTATGTAAGCTGAATAGTTGCTCAAGAAGTTCACTAATCTCATCATCATCTTTGCAAGTTAGCATTTCCCATGAACCAAGCTTATCCAGACGGCGAGTGGTTTGACGAATGTTAGTGCGCAAACTCTTAGATAGCTTAGGTAAGAAATCAGTAGAAAAATCATTTAAAGGAGTCGGAGCAAATTCGACGTTACGATGGTTGCAGTTAAGTCCCTTAACACTAGCTAATGATTGCAGCAGCGTTTGACCGCCCTCAGCCCAAGCCTTTACATTGGTGAACCAAATAAAATCCCAACACGGTTTAACCTCTGGGCTAAGCAGATATTCCCAGAGCCTGCTTTTAAGGGCGATACTGTTTTCTTTTTTAACAATGAAGTTGGAGTATTCCGAGCCAGAGCCTTTATCGCCCACAAATCGTAAGGCCTGGTACGTCAGTAAGTTAGCCAGACGGTATTCTTGTATATAAAAAGGGGCAATAGCGAAAATACCCTGACTGTCCTGAATGACGATAATAAGCGGCTTTATCAACTTTCCTTGTGTTATTCGCCAGCAGTTGATCCACTCCCAAGTCAAAAATAGATTATCGGCATCCGATTGCACAAGTAATTTTTGCCAATCTTCTTTTAACGTTGCAAAATCATTCCAGTCTTTAATCACTCTGAATACAAATGATTCTATATTGCTTACTAACATATTAACCCTTTTATAAGTTGAACATTTAGATTGAACATTTAGATTGAACATTTAAAAATTTAAATACCTTTAAAATCAATGCAATAAAAAATCACTCTAAAAACAAAATTACAAGAGCAAAAAGTCAGGATAAAAAACACCAATGAAATAACAAATTTACATTAAGAATCACCTAAACATGTCTGAAAAATTATACATTTTATGATTATAAGCTAGAGTCCCCAATCGCTAAAATTACGAACCGGGATCCAATGAACTATTTAAAAAACTTATCCATTACAATTAACTCTTTTCATCTATTATTATCGTGTTTATTTTGTTTATCATTTTTAACTTCATGTAATAGTGGCTCTTCATCTGACACGTTAACATTAGCACCAAACAGTGCTGAAAGTGCTGAAAGTGCTGAATTTACTATTAATTTACCTGCAGGTATAACAGTAAAGGCTGGTGACATCGTTGAATTAACCCCTGAAATTAATGGGGAAAGTACCACTATAGTTACTTATCAATGGAAACAAACATCCGGCTCGGCGGTAACGCTGACAACAAATGATCGACTGTATTTAGAATTTACGGCCCCCGTAAACGATAATTTAACATTTGAAGTTGTCGCTACCGATAGTGATGGCATTCAATACACAGACACAATAAATATAACGGTATTACCAGCGGATGAAATATTAAATAGTATTTTAATAAGCTGGAATGCTCCTATTCTAAATACTGATGGTTCAGAATTATCCAATTTAGTAGGCTATAAAATTTATTATGGGCAAGATCAAGCACAACTCGATAAAACCATACTGGTTAGCGATGTTGGGTTAACCTCATACACTATTGATGATCTACCCTCTGGCATTAACTATTTTTTCTGCGTAACAGCCATTAACAGCGCAGGATATGAAAGTCAAAAAAGCGAGATGGTAGAATATATTCTGTAGCCACCCTAATAATAAAAATAGCAGTTAAAAAATCAATACCATTTCAGCAGCCACTCTAACGGTATCAACAAAATACTTTTTTGTGGCTTAAAGACTCTCTAAAATCAATTTATCAAGTAGCAAATTAACTAAGTAATTGAGCATAATCAAGCTGTACATTTAAATCCACAACTTCATCACCAAACCTTGTTGAATATATTCTAAGATAATAATAAACCTTATTATCTTAGGCAATTAATTGACCCTTTTTATCGGTTGCAAATAAAGTAAATATTACTATTTCCGTTCAACTAATCTTCGATACCAATATTGAAGAAACCAAACAATCTGCCATTGTCAATACCATAACCATATGATAATTTAATTTTAATTGTAGAATAAAATAATATAAAAAAATCATCATAACCCAAACCTGATGGCCCGCTCACATGTCGTGATTTTTTTATTGATAATATAGAATTAAAGTATTAAAATTTTTTTTCTAAGTATCATAATTCAGGTTATTACAAGTTAAGTGATTTTTTTCAACTTTAATATTATTTTGTCTCCATCATTATATTTACAGCTCATACGGAAATATTATTATGCTTATGAAAATATTAATTGTCTTTGGTACTCGACCAGAAGCAATCAAAATGGCTCCACTTGTAGATGCGCTAAAAAAACAGCCGGGTATTGACGCTAAAGTTTGCGTTACAGCACAACATAGAGAGATGCTTGATCAGGTACTTGAATTATTTTCAATTACACCTGATTATGATCTTAATATAATGAAACCCGGGCAATCTTTATCCGATGTAACTACCAATATTTTATTAGGGCTTGAACCAATTTTAAAAAACTTCAAGCCCCAACTTGTATTGGTCCACGGAGATACATCTACAACATTATCAAGCAGCTTAGCCGCCTTTTATCAACAGATTCCTATCGGCCATGTCGAAGCCGGCTTACGGACTGGCGATCTATATTCTCCATGGCCTGAAGAAGGAAACCGTAGGCTTACCAGCGCTATTACTTCACTTCATTTTGCGCCAACTGAAAGATCCAAAGCGAATTTAATACGCGAGGGGATCTCCGCTGATAAAATTGAAGTTACCGGCAACACTGTTATTGATGCCCTGATGCAGGTGATCAATAAATTAAAAAACAATACACAGTTATCAGATAAATTAGCAGCTCATTTCTCCCTATTGGACGCCAACAAAAAGTTAATTTTAGTCACGGGGCATCGAAGAGAAAGTTTTGGTGGCGGATTTGAGCGAATTTGTGAGGCGCTTACAGAAGTTGCCAGTAGAAATAATGATGTACAAATAATTTATCCGGTACATCTAAATCCACATGTTATCGAACCTGTGAATAGAATTTTAGGCAATGTCAAAAATGTCCATTTGATAAAGCCGCAGGATTACCTTCCTTTTGTCTATTTGATGGATAAAGCACACATTATTTTAACAGATTCAGGAGGCATTCAGGAAGAAGCACCAAGTTTGGGCAAGCCGGTATTAGTCATGCGCGACGTCACTGAACGCCCCGAAGCGCTCTCCGCAGGAACGGTTCAGCTTGTTGGTACTGACAAAAACAAGATTGTCAGTGCCATTGAAAAATTACTACAAAATGAAATTACCTATAACCGAATGAGCCGGGCGCATAACCCCTACGGTGACGGCCAGGCTTGCGAGAAAATAATCAATAAAATAATGAATTCTTTAGGTACGCCAGCACCCGAAGAAATGATAGTAACTTCAGAACCCGTTATTATTTGATTGCGTAATTGATAAACAAAAATTAAAAGGAATTAATATGATGTTTGAAAAGGTTTCCGTCATTGGGCTCGGATATATTGGTTTGCCTACCGCTGCAATTATAGCCTCTCGTGGCATGAGCGTAGTTGGGGTAGAAGTTAACCAAAATGCCGTAGACACTATTAATGCCGGGAAAATTCACATTGTCGAGCCAGATCTTGACATTGTCGTGCGCAGTGTTGTTTCAACCGGTAATTTACGAGCGGTAACGATAGCTGAACCTGCTGATGTATTTATGATTGCCGTCCCAACCCCCTTTATTCATAGTGCTGATGATAGCCATCAACCCGATCTCAGTTATATTGAATCTGCTGCTAATACGATAGCGCCTGTACTTGAAAAAGGTAATTTGGTTATTCTTGAATCAACCTCTCCGGTAGGAACGACTGAAAAACTGGCTTATTGGCTAGCTGAAGCTCGACCTGATTTATCCTTTCCACAAGATGTCGGCGATCTGGCAGATATCAACGTAGCACATTGTCCTGAACGTGTTCTGCCAGGTTATGTTCTACAAGAATTAGTGTCTAATGATCGCGTTATCGGTGGCATGAGTAAAACCTGTAGCGAGAAAGCAGTTGCACTTTACCGCACATTTGTGCGCGGTGAATGTATCATCACCAATGCTCGCACCGCTGAAATGGCAAAATTAACTGAAAACTCGTTTCGCGATGTTAATATTGCATTTGCAAATGAACTGTCCATTATTTGTGATAAATTAAAAATAAATGTGTGGGAATTAATCAAACTGGCCAATCGCCACCCGCGCGTTAACATTTTAAGCCCGGGGCCTGGTGTCGGTGGTCATTGTATTGCCGTTGATCCTTGGTTTATCGTCGACAGTTGCCCCGAAGAAGCAAATCTTATTAAACAAGCACGCTTAACCAATGATCACAAACCTCATTATGTCATCGAACAAATAACAAATGCCGCTGACGAGTTTAAGCGACCTGTTATTGCATGCTTAGGACTGGCTTTTAAAGCTGACATTGACGATCTGCGAGAAAGTCCAGCATTGCAGATAGTTGAGCAACTAGCCGATAAAAAGGTCGGACAAATAATTGCAGTAGAGCCCAATATTAAATCATTGCCGGCGCATTTAGTGAAAGATAATGTAACATTAACAAGCTTAGAGCACGCCTTGGAGCTGGCCAATATCATCGTCATATTAGTCGATCATCAGGAATTTAAAAGAACAGATAAAACACAATTTGCTAAGAAAGTTGTCATTGATACACGCGGAATACTCTAGCCTAAATGCCATTTTATTGAACTACCAGAAATCAGCAGTTTCAGTCTATTGGCAATAACTTAAACAACGAAGCTACTGGTATTCATTTATGTACAATACCAACACAACGGAAGCAAAGCGCTTATGATGGATTATTACTCAAAACTAACAATGTTTGATTATTTAATTGCTTGTGTTGAAATAGCATTAGCGCTTACAGCGCTGGTTAAAATAAAAAATTTAAAAATAAAGCTTAGTTTTTGCATTTTATCTCTTTCCGCTGCGATCTGGCATACCAGCTTGGGTAATGAACCCTTTCACAATTTATCGTCAAGTTATCAATTTCAACTTGTTGAAATATTGCGTTATATAGGCTGGTTTATTGTCTTAATGTATTTATTATTGTACTCACAAAAAACCAGACTCCCGACACATTGGAGCGCTTTAATTTGCATTTCCATTGCTGCAATTATCGCTTTATTTATACTAAATTTAAGCAGCCCATTAACACCTTTTTTACCTATAACCTTATGGCTCTATATAAAAATAGTGTTTTGTTTAACTGGCATAGTCATTGCCGAACAACTGTTGAGGCATGACCAATCGAGTCGAGTGAGCAAGTTAGTTGCACTGATTGCTATTACTCAACTTTCCTATGACATGCTGGTTTTTTCAAATTTATTGCTGTTTACCAGCGGAAATCATATTTTGTGGTATACAAGAGGCGTTATTAGTACATCAACGTCATTAATATTAGCGCTTGCAATTGTTATATATCCTTTCCAACAACAACAAGACAGTAAGTTTCAATTATCCCGAACAATTATCATATTCAATACAAGCTTTATATTAGCAGGGATATTTCTGCTCTGTATGGCACTATTAGGCTTGGTTGTTAATATTTTTAATGTTGAATGGGCGGAGGTTTCAAAAATACTGTTGTATGTTATGTCAATATTTTCGATTGCAGTACTGTCATGTCATGAAAAATTCCGTTCACACGTGACCGTTTGGATTAGTAAGAATTTCTTTAGCAATAAATATGATTATCAAAAACAATGGATCGAGTTAGATTCCCAACTTGCACAGAAACGAGAAGATAACAATGGTTATGAAATTGCACTATCAACGATGACTTCGCTGTTTAGCTGTAGTAGTGGTGGAATTTGGCTTAAAGGGCAACAGTTTTATTCCCCAGTGGTATTAAAAAATATCGAGCTGCCATCATCACGGGCAATCGAAGCAAATAACAGCCATTTTATAGAACTGATGAGTGAAAATGAATGGGTCTTTCAAGCCCCCAAAAACACCGGTATTCATGATAAAAAAAATAATAAATACTTGCCTAAATGGTTCATAAATATGAATAACGCATGGACAATTGTTCCACTTAATGCGCATCAAGGCTTGATTGGTTTTGCGGTGCTTTGTAAAAAATCAGCTAATACCTCCTTAACTTGGGAGGACTTGGACATATTAAAACTAACAGGTCGTCAAATAGGCAGTTATATCAGTAACTATCAGGCATCAGAAAAATTAATTCAAAATCAACAGTTCGACCTGTTTAATAAAATTACAGCTTTTGCAATCCACGATATAAAAAATCTTATAGCGCAACAAAGTTTAATGGTCAATAATGCAGAAAAATTCAAGCATCGCCCTGAATTTGTTGATGATGTAATACTAACTATCAATAATTCAGTTGACAAAATGAATCAATTATTAGTCAAATTGCAGGGAGATCCACACGGTAAACTTGAATCTATCAATGTAAACTTACTGCTTGAAAATGCGATAGAAATGAATTCATCCAGCCTTCCAACGCCAATATTGTCCGTCGTAAAAGGAGACAATGCATTTGTGATGGCCGACAAAGATAAATTGCAAATGGCACTGTACCATTTAATTAAAAATGCACAGGATGCAACGGATGACAGTGGAATAATCACAGTAAAATTAATCACCGAAAATAATGATTTATGGTTAGAAGTAAAAGACACAGGATGTGGTATGGATGAGTCTTTTATTAAGGAACAATTATTTAAACCTTTTTCCAGCACCAAACAAGATCAGGGAATGGGAATCGGCGCATATCAAATAAGAGAGCTCATTCATTCTCTACAAGGAGAGATATTTATTGAAAGTACAGTTAAAAAAGGCACTAAATTTTCAATTTATTTACCTTTAAATGGCACTAAAAAAGAAATGAACTACGCTTAAAATCATTAACTTAGATATAAAAGTTCGAAAATTAATTTTAGAGGATAAAATGATTAAAACATTACTACTGACTTTGGCAATTTACATGCTGGCAGGCTGCTCTACGACAGAACCTCTTCAAAAGATGGATTCTCAAGAGATTATAACAACCTCTGAATACAAAATAGGGGCAGGTGACCAGTTGTCTATCAATGTTTGGAAAAATCCGGACTTATCATTAAGCGTCTCCGTTCGCCCCGATGGAAAAATATCAGTTCCACTGGTCGGTGATGCCCAAGCGGTCGGTCTTTCTGCAGAGGCGCTAGCGGCAGAGCTTAGCCAAGACCTCAAAAAGTTTATTCGCAGTCCGGAAGTCACCGTTATTGTAACCTCAGCTATAAGTTCCGAGTTTCTCTCTCGAGTACGTATTACTGGCGCAGTGCAAACTCCGCTGTCTGTTCCCTATAGACAAGGAATGACAGTACTCGATTTACTTCTGCAGGCGGGTAGTTTAACCCCCTTTGCTAACGGTGATAATGCGATTTTGTACCGAAAAACAGACAGTGGTATTAAACGTTATTCTATAAAACTTGACCGCATCATAAAACAAGGTGATATAGCGACTAATTACGAATTAAGCCCGTCAGATATCCTAATTGTCCCAGAGAGTATATTTTAAACATGGAAATTAATGAACTATTTAAATACGTAGCAGCAGTATGGCAAGAAATATGCTTGAGAAAATTCAAGGCAGCGTTACTTGTTACCGTGATTAGTTTTTCTATTTTAGCAATAGGAATATATAAGCCATCAATATTTTATAGTGAGACAACTATTTTTGCTGATACTCAAAATGTAATCAAACCACTGCTAAGTCAGCAAACATCAATCACTAACGTAAAACAAAGCAAAACAGAACAAGTTCGTGATGTCATTTTCTCTCCTCGGCAATTAAATAAAGTGATTGATGCTGTGTATGGAAAAAATGCCTTTCCAACACCGCAGCTTCGAGCAGACAAGTTAGCCTCTTTACGACAACGTATCGACGTTGAGGGCATGTCAGGCAACTATCTAAAGATCTCTTATCAGGATGATACCGCCGACATGACATTTCGCCTGCTTAATGAAATTGTATCGTTATTTGTGGAAGACAGTGCAAATACCAAACAGGATGAGAGTCGTAGCGCATATAAATTCATCGAACAACAAGTTGAAAGTTATAAAGACCAGTTATTGTTAGCTGAAAAGAAATTGAAAATATTTAAATCCAGCCATTTAGATGGAACAGAATTAGAAGTTGAGTCTCGAATATCACAATTACGTAATGAAATTGAAGATATGAAGATTCAACAAATGGAGAGTTTAACTCGAATTTCATCACTCAAAAAACAGCTGAGATCACAAGATAAGTTTTCATCTAATGATTATGAGGCAGCTATTTATCACAGCCGGCTTAAAGAGTTACAACAATATCTTGATAACCTGTTACTTAGTTACAAAGACGACTACCCTGAAGTAGTTGAAGTCAGATATCAGATTAGTGATATGAAAAACAACATCATGAATTTATCCTCTAAAGAAAAAGATAATTCTCTAATAGGATCTGAATTTAACCCTTTGTACCAGGAAATAAGTAGTAAGTTATCAACGGCACAAGTTTCACACAATACCATAGGAAATAGACTTAATGCTTTTAAATCGCTGCTTGAAGAGGCCTATGAGCGACGTAAACGTATCGCCAATAACCAGGCGGAGCTCTCTGAATTAAACAGAGATTACAGTGTCATCAAAGGACTATATGAAGACATGCTTGCCAATAAAGAGAAAGCGCGATTATCAATGGTACTTGATATCGAGGGTCAAGGGGTTAATTACAAAATTCAGGAACCAGCAAGTTATCCAACACTACCGTCGGGTCCGCGCTTTCTGCATTTTTTTATTGCCGGCCCTATTCTCGGTTTGTTGCTACTGGTCTCGCTGTTTATCGTTAAAATACTGCTAGATAATAAAATCCGTTTTGCATCTCAACTTGCACAATTTACGAACGCGCCACTTCTTGTCAGTATTGATCATAAGCTTAATAGCGCTGAAAAAAACAAAAAAAGGTTAGAAAATATCACCCTTTTTGTTGGTTTTCTGTTTGTTGCGATTGTTTATGTCGGCATTGCCATTAGTCATCGTTATGACTACCCAATATCAGAGCTGTTTACGCCACTGTATTCTCTATTAATGGAGCGCATAAGATGACAGTAACACCTTTAGAAAAACAGGTCACAGAGAGAACTAATAAACCAATGAACATCGCAAATGATAGCCGAAAACAGATTCGTGAAATGAGTGATGATTGGTTATTAACATCGAATGAAGTTGATGCATTAAAAATAATTTATCCTGGTTGCCGGGATGAAAAATCACTCAATGATTATCGCGAATTACGCACTAAGTTATTAAAAAAGGCGAACAACAAAAATTTTGTTTGCATGGTTTCAAGTACCAACCAAGGCTCAGGAACAACGCATGTTGCGGTTAATTTAGCCGCTAGTATTGCCTTGGATCATACAAAAACGGCATTAATTGTTGATTGTAATAGCTACACACCAAGTTTGGATAACTACCTTAAAGAAAAGCCAACATTTGGTTTGTCAAATTTTCTTGAGGAAGACACCCAAGAAATTGAGGATATTATTTATCCATCAGGCATCCGTCGAATAAGAATTATTCCCGCCGGATCTAAAACTGAGCACGCAGCGGAAAACTTTTCATCGGGGAAAATGGAAAAATTCATAGAGATGGCCAAAAAACGCTATCCGGATCGTTTCATTATTCTTGATACTCCTCCTATTGGATATTATGCTGAAAGCCAAATTTTAGCATCCATTTGCGATATGGCTATTTTAGTCGTGCGCTATGGACAGACCACTGAATCACAAATAAAGACAGGCATTGAGCTCATCAGTAACGATAAGCTTGCAGGCATCATTCTTAACAATAAATGAGATACTTATGAATATTAATAGAATATCAACTCAAATATGTTCAAGTATTTTCCTTTTTGCTCTGTCATTTCAAGCTCATGCTGCAGCGGCAACAACTGATAATAAAAGCTCATTTATTGAACTGGGTGCCGGCTATACAGTGAGTGACAATATTTATAAATCAGCGGATAACGAAAAAACAGGCAGCTCAGCAACCGCAGATATGGAACTGGGCTACAAAAATAAATTGGCAAGTACAGATATTACACTTAATTATTACACTGAATATACCAAGGAAAATGCAGCCGAATTAGAAGACAATAATTATTGGACAGGTAATGCATTAATTTCGCAGCAAGTTTTTAGTAAAAACCTGCTCTTTAATCTTGCCCATACACGCCAGCGTTATCTTATCGATCTAAGCCAAGCTGACAATGAGGATAACCAGAATGAAAAAGATTTACTTGATGCTGGTTTAAAATGGTTTATTCCTTATTCGCCTCGAACCTCGTTTGTTGCTGGTGTAAATCACACTGAAACCTGGTATGCAGGAGATACTAGTACCAGTGATTATAATACTAATGAAGGGCAGTTTAGTTGGCAATATGCACTTACAGAGAAGATTCAGGTTGAGATAGAATATTCTGGTAGCAAAAAAATGTTTGACAATTATGATGATACATACACAGAACATAACCTTGGCACAAGATTAACCCAGAGTTATCGTTTGGGAACCTATTCCGTGAATCTAGGCAAAACATGGGTCAATGGCCTAACGAATACGTATGATGGGGAATATTATGGGTTAACTGCTAACGCTGAAATTCGCAGACATTTATTTACCTTCAACGCATCAAGAACACTAACCAATTCATCGACAGAGGTTGGTACAGATGATTCGACAAGCTCTAATGAAAATCAATTGTTTTGGTATACTACTTTATCATTAGAACATCGGTATATAATGCTGGATGATAAATTAATCACTAACCTGCGCTTTTATTATAATAATAACGATCAAGTAGCTACTTTAGATGGTACTGATATTGATACTTACATTAAAGATAAATATGGTGCATTCGGGGAACTAACCTGGTCATTAACAGAAAGTTTAAGCTCCAGTCTATCGGTTGATTATTACAAATCAGACCTGTCAACCAACGAAATAAATAAGTTTACTGAAACGGAAGTTTCTGCTAAATATTATTTAACTAAATCACTGTATATCCAGCTTAGCGCTGCTTTTAAAAAACTAGACTATACGCAAAGTTCCTCCGGTTATGAAGAGCAATATTACACCAGCAGAATTGCTTATAGATACTAATACCAAAAGAACTAAAAAGGTGATCACCCTTGCTGGTTAAAATTACCCATAATCGCGTTGTGAGTTTTATTCAGAACATCCTGTTGTTCACCACTATGTGGTCAGCTAAAGCTGTTCAAAATCGTTCCATACGATTTTGTGAAGTAAAAATAAGGATCGAATGCAACTCTCGCTCTGTTAGTGTTAATTTTTCCTTCGCAATACTTGAGCACTTCATTAATTCCTTTGGTATAACGAATGAAACTTTTAAGGAACTATTTTGTCAAAAAATGAGAACAAAACATTATTAATTGTTGAAGATGATATAGGCCTGCAAACACAACTGAAATGGCATTTTTCGGATTACAATGTTGTTGTTGCTGCGAACTTAGAGAATGCAATTGCTGCAATTCGTTTACATGAACCGCAAGTAATGGTTCAAGATCTCGGTCTACCCCCTGATCCCGACGGTGTAACACAAGGTTTTTCTTTAGTACAACAAGCTCTCTCTATGAATCCGCACATGAAATTAATTGTGATGACCGGTAATGATTGTAATGAACATGCTCTAAAAGCAGTCAGCCTTGGCGCATATGATTTTTACAGTAAACCGGTAAATCCTGATACCTTGGCGCTTATCGTACAACGCGCATTTCATATGCATCAACTTGAGACCAAAAATAGAATCTTTAATTTATCTAAAAGCAGTCATCTTGAAGGGTTAATAACTGCAGATGAACGCATGTTAAAGGTTTGTAAACTAATCGAAAAAGTTGCCCCCACCAGTGCAGCTTGTTTACTACTGGGTGAAAGCGGTACCGGTAAAGAGGTATTAGCAAAATCACTGCATGCATTAAGTACTCGCAGTGAACATCCCTTTGTTGCCATTAACTGCGCGGCTCTTCCTGAAAATTTATTTGAAAGTGAACTGTTCGGCTATGAAAAAGGTGCCTATACCGGGGCGATAAAAAGTACACTGGGTAAATTAGAGCTGGCAAATAATGGAACAGTTTTTCTCGATGAAATAGGTGAAATGCCACTATTATTGCAGGCAAAGCTACTACGCTTCCTGCAAGAAAAGGTAATTGAACGTATTGGCGGTCGAAAATTAATCCACCTGGACACTCGGATTGTTTGCGCCACTAACAGGAATTTAGAAGAAATGATGGCTAGCGGTGAATTCCGCGAAGATCTCTATTACAGAATCGCAGAGATACAAATAGATATCCCTCCGTTAAGAGAGCGCGGCTCAGATAAAGTCCTCTTAGCACGATATCTGCTTAAAAAATACACCCAAAAAGAAAACTTAAAAGTAGCAGGCTTTACTGAAGATGCAATTAATGCAATAGAAGATTATTCGTGGCCCGGTAATATTCGAGAACTCAGCAATAAAATAACACGTGCTGCAATTATGTGTGAACAAAAATATATAACAGCAGAAGATATCGGATTAAAAGTATCTGAAAGCAGCCCACTTAACTTAAAAGTTGTTAGAGAAAGTGCCGAAGTAAATGCTCTAAAAACGACACTCAATGCAACGGATAATAATATTTCTGCTGCCGCAAAATTACTTGGCATAACCAGACCGACATTGTATGACTTGATGAAAAAGCATAATTTAAATACAAATTAAAATCCCCCTGTAATACAGGCTGCATATTAAGAAAATTTAAATAGGTAAGATAAATATGAAATTAAATGGGTTTAATCTTAAAATAGAAAAAACATTAACGATATCAATGCTTGCTGCAACTATCTTGCTCTCTGCTTGCGGAGATTCAAAAGAGGCACAGAAAAGCACCAACAACAGTGCCTACCTTGCGCAGGGACAATCATATCTGGACGCTCACCAATTTAAAGCTGCATTTAACGCGGCCAATGATGCAATAAAAATAGATCCAACAAGTATTGATGGTTATTTGATTCTGGCAAAAATTAACAAAGAATCGGGACAACCATTAGAAAGCGTTAAACTGCTTGAATCTTTTACAGGTATAAAAGATGCTGAATATTATTTTGCACTACTGGATGCTTATCTTGAATCTGGAAAAGTAATCTCGGCTCAAAGCCTAATAGAGCAACAAGAAGAAATTTTACAAACTCAACCTCAACGTTTGCAGTTCGTAAAAGCGCAACAGTTGCTTTACAGTAATAATTTGCAACAGGCAAAGATAGCCTTTACAGCATCATTACAAAATCCAGATTATAAAATTGAGAGTATGCTTGCACTAGCAAAAATAGAAGCGGTCTCAGACAATTATACAGCAGCTCTCAACGGGATTGATGAAATCATTAAATTAGAGCCAAGGAACACCGATGCTATATTCCTGAAAAGTATGATTTACATTAAAAAAGGGGATCTTGCTAATGCAGAGAAATCACTATCGGAAGCGCTAGCCGTCATTCCAAGCAGCGACGTTTTCACTTCCCAACGTGTCCAGATTATTCAAAATTTGGCCAATGTACTGACACAACAAGGGCGTGGCTCAGAAGCTCTGATATATACACGTATTCTATCCGAAGAGTTTCCCGGAGCGGAGTCGGTTTCAATACAATATACACGTGCACTTGAACTATTTGAAAATCAACAGTTTTCTACAGCGAAAGAGATGTTGTTAGAAATATTAGATAACAGTCCCGGGCACAAAAAATCAGCCACTTTATTAGCTTTAATTTTCTACAATGAAGGGAATCCTGAAAGTGCAGGAAAATACTTAGAAGGTTTCATCGATCCGGAAATATCTCCTATCAAACTCACTGAGTTATATATAGCAACCCAATTACAGCAAAACAAATCAGAAGAAGTCTTAAACTTACTTGAATATATACCAGAAAAAAGCAGAAATGTTGATACCTGGGTACTTTATTCAAATGCAGCAATACAGCAGAAGGAATTTACAAAAGCAAAAATGGCGCTTGATAAAGCAAAATCATTAGCACCGCAATCAATTCAAGTCGCATTAACAGAAAGTTTTTATTACAACAGTTTACCTGAACCGCAAGCAGAAAAAGCATTAGCCTCAATTTATGCAGCTTTATTTTCTCATCCCGAAAATAATAAACTGCAAATGTTATATATTCGTCAACTGCTTACTTATAAAAGATTCACCGAAGCGGATCAGTATGTTGATAATTTAAAAAGCATGTATAGCGGAAATACCGATACCCAATTAATTGTAGCAAACTACTATATTCATCAAAAAAAATCAGTAGAAGCCAGAAAAATAATAGAAAAAATTCTGGCTTTGGAAAATAACAATCTTCAAGCACTTTACAGCCTAGTCAAAATCAACCAAATCGAAAAAAATTGGCTGGCAACATTAGATAATTACAAACAAATCATAAACTATTATCCGACGGAAATTACGCCTTATAACGGTATTGTTCGAAGCTTAATAGAACAGCAAAAAGATCCGCTGAAGGCAGCCGACTACCTGCCCAAAAATTATGAAGCTAGCCTGTTAGCATTGACTCTGGCAACTTTAACCCTACAGCAGAATAAGCTTGACTTGGCAACAAGTTATGTAAAAGAAGCTAAAAATGAACTTCCACAAAAATATCAAACAAGTCTTAATGAATTAACAGTACAACTTAATTTATTAAAAGCGCGTAAAGCTTTCACAGAAAATGATTATCCCAAAGCCAAAGAAATACTGATCACAGCACTTGAACAGGCACCCGAAAATATTACACTGTTAAGTTTGTTAACTGATATAGATATCCGCTTAGAGCAATATATTGATGCAGGAAAAACCGCAGAAAAAATTGCCAAAATCTTACCAGAGAGCTCTTTAGCAACACGATTGTATGCAGGAATATTCGTCGCTCAAGAAAAACAACCACAAGCAATCAATTTATTAACGGATTACTGGCAAAAAACAAAAGATGAACAGGTTGCCGAACAGCTGTACCAATTATTGGGAAATAATAAGTCTGAAAAAGCATTAACTTTTCTTGGTGAATGGCAGCAAGCATTTCCTAAAAGCTTAACAGCAATACGCTATCAAGCAATTATTTTGCAAAATAACGGCAACAAAGAGCAAGCTCTACAGATCTATGAAGCACAACTAAAACGGACGCCGAATGACGTTGTCAGCTTAAATAACGCAGCTTGGTTACACTTTGAGCAAGGAAATCCTGTTGCTGTCGACCTAGCTGAGAAAGCATATAAAATTATGCCCGACAATGCTGCCGTTATAGATACTTACGGCTGGATTTTATATAAGAGTGGACAACTGCAACAGGGCAAACAATTAATTGAAAAAGCCGTGTTATTATCTCCGGAAGACCCGGATATCAAAGCTCACTTACTGGAAATAAATAGTAAATAAATGACAGTTTATTGCAACTGGCCTTTTAAGGTCAGTTGCCGTATTTTCATCCTCTATTATAGAGAGTACACAAAAGAGCAACAAAGAAATATTATTTATAACAATTCCTCACTCCCGATTCTCATCAAATTTTGTTAACTGGGGACTAAAAACAGGGTTAATACCTAAGTTTGAGCTCTATTAACTAATTAATTCAAAGCATTAGTTATCGCATGTCAGAAAAATTTACAATATATTTTAAGTAATAATCAATATATTGTTTATGTCTAACCAAAGCAACAATAAAACAATAGTGACACAGGAAAATAACCAACAAAAAACATCAATTAAACAGCAACTTACAACTAACCACAAGAACAACAATTTTTCCTATAATATATCAACCCGAATAGTTTGCTAAAACACTATCAACTAACCCCGTTAAAAACCATGATTCGTGCAAAACTTATAAAACGACACTGTTGAATAATTTTACAAATTGAATCTCCCTACCCTACCCTGAAAAGACAACAAAAGCATAAAAGCTTGATATTTGTATCTTTTTTAAAATTGGCACGTTGAATGCATTACCTAGCATATGGAATTATCCATATACTAAGGAGAATACAAATGAAAAAAATTATTTCATTATTAGCAACTTCACTGGTACTTATGCTGGCAACCAGCACTGCTTCTGCAAGGCTTATTGAGGGGGTTATCAATTTCACTGGTGGCGCTACCATCTCTTATAACGGTGCTGGAACTGAAGTCTCAGCATTAGATTTTAATGGTACAACAAGAGTTGAGTCTGATGACGTTCTTGTAACAGGTGATTTTGATGGGTTAGAGAATTCATTCTCTCCATTTACAGACTTTACTGTTGGTGCTACACCATTCACTTTATGGTCGGTCGGTGGATTCACTTTTAACATTACAAGTTTCACTAACAATGAAGTTATAGATGCAGGATTAATAACTGTAGGGATTCTTGGTGGTGAAGGTACTATTACTAGTACTAACCCGCTTTTAGATGAAACTGCAGGTCAATGGGCAATCACTTCAAATGGTGCTAGCAGTGAGGTATCTTTCTCATCAACAGCGGTTCCTGCGCCAGCCGGTGCAGCATTATTAGGTTTAGGTTTATTAGGTTTTGGTTTCGCGCGTCGTAACAAAAAAGCATAATAAAACTTAAAAATAGCATTCCCCTTAAACCCAAGAGTAATAATACTCTTGGGTTTTTTTATAGACTTGAAAAACTTCCCTGCAAAGACTAACAGACACTTATCCCCTCCTGTTAAATGCGTTATCATCATCCATCTACTTACTTCAATTGGAATGAATAATGGAAAACAATCATGTGCAGTTGTTACTCAGCTTAGATTACGAGATTTTTTTTGGTAAGAATTGTGGTAGCGTTGAAAAATGCATTATTCATCCGACACAACAATTATTAACTTTACTGCATAAATACAACTATAAACTCAGCTTATTTGTTGATGCGGGATTTCTGCTAAAACTAAAAGAGTATGCCGTTGATTTCCCCGTTTTACAGCCACAATACGCCGCGATTAAAAAGCAGCTAAAGACACTCTCATCACAAGGGCATGATATACAACTGCATATTCACCCGCACTGGGAGGATAGTTACTATGACGGCCATACATGGGTTATCAATACCCAGCGTTACCGCCTGCATGACTTTAGCCCGCACGACATTAATAAAATAGTGGCAAGTTATAAACAAGAGCTAGAATCATGCAGTGAGCAACCTATATTCGCTTTTCGAGCTGGCGGCTGGTGTCTGCAGCCCTTTGATAAAATTAAACAGGCACTGCAAGATAATGGTATCTGGTTGGACAGTACCGTATTTTCGCAGGGACACTCTGATGATTCAACACGCTGGTTTAAGTTTGATACAATACCTGATAAAACATATTGGCACTTTGATAATGATCCTTTAACGGAACGCCAAGATGGCTATTTTACGGAGCTTCCTATCAGCGCAATTAAAACATCGCCGCTATTTTTTTGGAAGCTTGCATTGCGCAAAAAGTTTTCCAGTCATCTGTTTACTCCTTTTAGTGATGGACAAGCAATGATAGCCAATCGCAGCTATTATATTGAGCGATTAACTAAAACAACCTATGGACCAGTTATGATCGATGGTTCAAAAGCGGGACAGCTTGAAAAAGCTTTTAAAGAGCATCTCAAATTAGCAGATAAAAATAGTATTTTTAATGTAATGGGACATCCGAAAAGTTTATCTCCCTGCTCACTTATAAAATTAGAAGATTTTATAAGAAAACATACAGAGTTAACTTCCATCACCTATCAAGATCTTAAGCATCTTAAAAATACATAAATATGAATGATTTTTAGCTACTTTAGATTTGAACGCACAACCTTAATTGAGTTTTCTCAGCTGCCGAGCTTATCTAAAGACGTTTAATGCATTTCAGCTTTTTATACTTATATAAATTCCACTGATTATGTAGTCTATTTAGTAAGACAGTTATATTTTGATAAAAAATAATGAAAGCTCAGTTAAGATCTTTGTTAAATGTTTTTATAGGTATTTGTTCGGGGGATTTTAATCGGGGTATGACTTGAAAAGTATTTATTTTATTTTAAATATTTCAAAAATTGGTTGCTAGACAGGATTTAAACCTATGTCCTTCGCCTGTGTTTATAAAGAGCTGAGCTCCATGAGCTTTTTCTTTTAAACATTTTAAAATTGGTTACGGGAACAGGATTTGTACCTATGTCCTTCGCCAGTTTTTATAAAGAGTTGAGCCCGATAGGCTTTTTCTTTTAAACGCTTCAAAATTGGTTGCGAGAGCAGGATTTGAACCTACGACCTTCGGGTTATGAGCCCGACGAGCTACCAGACTGCTCCATCTCGCGTCCGATATTGATGTTTCTTTTTCTAAATCTTTACATATAAAATTGGTTTCTAGAGTAGATATGAATCTACGTCCTTCGCCAGTGTTTATAAAGAGCTGAGCCCGATGAGCTTTTTCTTTTAAACAGTTCAAAATTGGTTGCGAGAACAGGATTTACACCTATGTCCTTCGCCAGTATTTATAAAGAGCAGAGCCCGATGAGCTTTTTCTTTTAAACGTTTCAAAATTGGTTGCGAGAGCAGGATTTGAACCTACGACCTTCGGGTTATGAGCCCGACGAGCTACCAGACTGCTCCATCTCGCGTCCGATATTGATATTTCTTTTTTCTAAATCTTTACATATAAAATTGGTTTCAAAAGCAGGATTTAAACCTACGTCCTTCGCCAATGTTTATAAAGAGTTGAGCCCGATGAGCTTTTTCTTTTAAACATATTAAATTGCTTTCGGGAACAGGATTTATACCTATGTCCTTCGCCAATGTTTATAAAGAGTTGAGCCCGATGAACTTTTCTTTTAAACATATTAAAATTGGTTGCGAGAGCAGGATTTGAACCTACGACCTTCGGGTTATGAGCCCGACGAGCTACCAGACTGCTCCATCTCGCGTCCGTAATTAACAACACTTAAACAGTAAACAAACATCAGTTCAATGAGGCTTACTCGTTTAAGAGCGGCAAATGATATAGAGATCACATAATTATAGCAAGTACTATTTAACACACAAACACTGACTGTTCAAATAATAATCATTAATAATAATATTAACGAAATAACGCCTTATATCTTAAATAAATCCTTCCTGTTGTTATTGCAGATACAGTTAATGAAGAGATAAGCGATTAATTTATAAATAAAAAACAAACTATTTTCCCCGCAGTAACAATTTATCAACTTTACTTTAAGTCACAATTTTAAAATATTTTTATTAACATTAAATACTCATTTCTGTTCTTTCATTGAGCCGTCGTTTTAATGATTCAAAAAGTATATTGCTTTGAGCAAATAGCCAATAAACTTAAAACCAAAAAACTATTTCTTAACCCCCTCTTAACCCTCTTTTTAGTAATGTTATAGAAAACCTTATTATGCCAACCACATTGGAGTTAAATATGACTACTCAGGCAGAAATCAGTACTAAGTCCAAAGCGAAATTCAGCTTTAGTCTTGGAAAGAACCATAAATTATTAATCGGCTACGTAACGTTATTAATGCTTCCGTTTGTCGCAGCTCAAATCCTGGATATGGATTTTAAAGGCTGGTATGTCAGCTTGTTAAGTTTAATTAATATACTTGCTATGATGGCATTTTTTATTCAGTTCCCACTTAGCAGCCGCATTAAGCAACTTCCCCTGTTTGCCAATATTGATTGGAGTATGAACCAACATAAACAAATTGGTAAATGGCTAGGTATTATTTTTTTGCTCCATCCAATGTTGATTCTTGCTCCGAGATTTTTTGTCTCTTTTGATGATGGTGTTATTAGCTTGATCAAGACGCTAACTGCACCACAGATGCTGACTGCCATTATTGCTTGGGTTTTGCTGATCCTTTGGGTGCTACTTTCAATCTACAAAGACAAGCTTCCTATGCGTTATGAAACTTGGCGGCTGACTCATCTGCTTGGTTTTGTGGCTATCACTATTTTGGCTACCTTGCATATCACCAGTGTAGGGCGTCATGGACAGTTCCAAGATCAGTTCAATCTAGTCTGGTGGGGACTTTGTGGTTTTTCTCTGCTGATGGTGACTTATAACTACCTGCTCAAACCAACACGACTCAAACATCAGCCCTTTACCCTAAAAGAAGTTACTAAGGTCAGTTGTTGTGATTGGCAGGTAACGGTTGAAAAGCAACAAGGTGATGATTTTTACTTTGAGGCCGGTCAATTCGTCTGGCTTAATACCAGCAGCTCAGTGCATGGTGTCAACGAACACCCCTTCTCAATCGCCTCCTGCCAGAATGATCTGCCGAAAATCTCCTTTATTATTAGAGAACTCGGTGATTACACCAATAACCTTGATAGGTTAACACTCGGACAGCAGGTCTATATTGACGGCCCCTATGGCAGCATGAGCCTCAATGACAGCATGCAAGCAAAAGGGATCACTCTGATTGCAGGTGGTGTGGGTATTGGCCCGATGCTGAGTCTGTTACGCGGGTTAGTCAGTAATCGAGAAACTCGTCCGGTCCGTCTTATCTATGGGAATAACAGTCTGGAACAGATGGTTTTGCTCGATGAAATCCAGAAGTTAACGCAACAGATGCCTCACTTTAAGTTACAGCTGGTTTGTCAGCAGCTAGTTTGTCAGAAGGTAAGCGAGCAATACAAAATATATGCAGGGGTTGTCGATAAACAATGTATCGAAAACAATATTGACCTCACTCAAGCCGATCGATGGGCCGTATATCTGTGCGGACCAAAACCTATGATTGTTGCTGTTAAGCACAGTTTAAAAGTGCTGCACATCCCTAATTCTAATATTCATTACGAGCGACTATCGTTTTAATAAACCAATTTATGAGGAAATAATTATGCCTATTCATGAGATCTCCGGTTGTATCGGTTGTCGAGCCTGCGTGGAAGCGTGTCCGACGGATGTCATTCAATTTGATGAAGAAAACAGCAGAGCGGTAATCACCTATCCGGAAGATTGTCAGATCTGTCACCTGTGTCGTTTATATTGTCCGGTTGGCGCTATTAGCATCACCCCGGAAAAGACACTCCCCGTCATGGTTTCATGGAGATAACCAATATGAACGAAAAGATGAATTTATCGCGTCGCCAATTTATTGGAATTACCGGCGGTATTATCGGTGCCTCTGCGCTCGCAGCGGCGATGCCATTAGGCGCAGCACCAACACAAAATAAAACTAAAATAAATAGTAAAGATTTTAAAGTAGAGCAGCAGGAAACCGATGTTCTCGTTATTGGTGCGGGCTTCGCTGGTCTTTTTGCAGCAGTTAAAGCACACGATGCTGGCGCCAAAGTAATGATGGTATCCAAAGGAGGACTCGGTACATCTGGATTAACACCCTTTGCTAAAGGTATTTTCAGCTATGATCAAAATACAGCAAAAATGAGCATAGATGAGTTTGTTGCCAAGGTATCAGATTCGGCAATTGGCACTAATAATCCGGTGTTTACCCGTCAACTGGCCGAGCACTCCTATGATAGAGTTCAAGAGCTCAAATCATGGGGATTTTTCGATTCACCATTATGCCGCACCAGCTTTATAAAACCGGTACAAGAACGCAATATTACACTTGTCGAACGTGTCATGATGACCCACTTGTTAAAAGAGAACGGCCGCGTGGTTGGCGCTTCCGGTTTCAGTCTAAAAGAAAACAAAATAATCCATTTTAAAGCTAAAACGGTTGTTCTTTGCACCGGCTCTGGAGGTTTTAAACCTAACGGTTTCCCAATGTGCGATCTGACTCACGATGGCACTATTATGGCCTATAATATTGGCGCTAAAATAACCGGTAAAGAGTGGAATGACGGGCACCCCGCTTCAGCAAAAAACTCTGGCTCCTGTTACGATAACTGGCATGGTCAGATAGAAGAAAAACCATCAACAACCAGCGCTGAGATTCACCACGATCTGGGTATAGAAACTAATTATCAAGCTTATACAGTGGGAGCTCCTGTCACAATGGGTCCCGGCAATCCAGATCAAAAAATAACGAAAATTGTGGGCGGTCCATACACGCCTCCTGCATTTCAACGACAAGGAATGTCAGCACCACCACAACAAAAAGGTGGGCTTTTCTCCATATTTAGTAGCAGCAAAGGTCATTCCGGTCCTCCTGGAATGGGAGGAGAACAAGTAGGAGGTTCCACTGCTGGAATGGCGATTCACAAATCAGAGGGGCTCGTACCCATTGATGAAAATGGATTAACAACCATCCCAGGCCTTTATGCAGCTGGCGATGCCCTTGGCTCTTATATGTCTGGGGGTATCTACACTCAGATTGGCGGCTCGGCAGCAGGCTCTGCGGTGCAGGGAACCTTTGCAGGAGAAGCGGCAGCTGAAGCAAGCAAAGTCGTTCAATCGTTTAGCGTATCAGATACAAAACTCGCTGAGGTTGAGGCGGCGATTTTAGCACCACTGAAACGCAAAACCGGTTACAGCCCAGCATGGGTTACACAGGTTTTACAGGGAATAATGATCCCCAACTTTGTCTTATACATAAAAAAAGAGCGCATGATGCAAGGAGCCCTGGCTTATGTTGAAGAGCTAAAAGAGCATCACGTTCCGATGTTGATGGCTGAGGATCGACATACGTTACGACTTGCCCATGAAACAGAGAACATGATCATTACCGCTGAGATGAAGCTCAAAGCCTCACTAATGCGCACAGAAAGCCGCTGCAGTCACTACCGTCTGGATTATCCGGATATTGATTATAAAAACTGGCAGGCTTGGATTAATATTAGTAAAGATAACAAAGGTGAGATGATCTTTGAGAAACAGCCTTTTGATTTATGGCCAAAATTCAGCTGATATTTTTCTTCTCTACAAAAACATATAAATCAACTGACCTTCGGCAGAGCGGGAGGTCAGTTTACCATTATCAAAGCGACGCAATAACACCAAAAAAACTAAAAAGGTGATTATCCTTACTGGTTAAAATCATCCCTAACTATGTTATGAGTATTATTCAGCTCGTAGGGTGAATTCCATGCACCGATTACCGCTACCTGCGGTGCATAGAATGCACCCTACCGATAGCATCAGACAAAATGTATTAATAAAGTGATCAAATTTACTATTTAAAATCATTCCGGCGGCTTTGTGATCGTAAATTTTCCCTTTGAAGAAACTGATCATAAATTTATTACTTTTAGTACAATTAATTCTTTTTATATATTTTAGGCAAAAAAAAACCTAAGCTTATATTTAAGCTTAGATTTTTTTAATGTGGCTCCCCTTGCTAGACTTGAACTAGCGACAAACGGATTAACAGTCCGTTGCTCTACCAACTGAGCTAAAGAGGAATTGTCTTTTTAATGTTAATTTAGTGTAACCTAATTAACATGCCTCAACTGCTCTAATAGAAGTTGTAAGCATTTTAAGTCTTTCTACTTGTTATTATCACCTTAGCAATAATAACTAAATGTGGCTCCCCTTGCTAGACTTGAACTAGCGACAAACGGATTAACAGTCCGTTGCTCTACCAACTGAGCTAAAGAGGAATTGTCTTTTTAATGTTAATTCAGTGTAACCCGATTAACGTGCATCAACTGCTCTACCAACAGAGCTAATGAGGTTTTGTCTTTTATTACGTCAATCAAGTGTAACCTGATTAACGTGCCTCAACTGCTCTACCAACAGAGCTAATGAGGAATTGTCTTTTATTACGTCAATCAAGTGTAACCCGATTAACGTGCCTCAACTGCTCTACCAACAGAGCTAATGAGGAATTGTCTTTTATTACGTCAATCAAGTGTAACCCGATTAACGTGCATCAACTGCTCTACCAACAGAGCAAAAAGGAATTGTCTTTTATTACATCAATCAAGTGTAACCCGATTAACGTGCCTCAACTGCTCTACTAACAGAGCTAAAGAGGAATTGTCTTTTATTACGTCAATCAAGTGTAACCCGATTAACGTGCCTCAACTGCTCTACCAACAGAGCTAAAGAGGAATTGTCTTTTATTACGTCAATCAAGTGTAACCCGATTAACGTGCCTCAACTGCTCTATCAACTAAACAAAGAGGAATTGTCTTTTACTTACACCACCCTATTAAACGAGCAGTGTACATTTTAAGTCTTTCGACTCGTTATTATCGCATTAGCAATAATAACTAAATGTGGCTCCCCTTGCTAGACTTGAACTAGCGACAAACGGATTAACAGTCCGTTGCTCTACCAACTGAGCTAAAGAGGAATTGTCTTTTTACATTAATCAGTGTAACCCGATTAACGTGCCTCAATTGCTCTACCAACTGAGCTAAAGAGGAATTGTCTTTTTACATTAATCAGTGTAACCCGATTAACAGTCCGTTGCTCTACCAACTGAGCTAAAGAGGAATTATCTTTTTACATTAATCAGTGTAACCCGATTAACGTGCCTCAACTGCTCTACCAACTGAGCTAAAGAGGAATTATCTTTTTACATTAATCAGTGTAACCCGATTAACGTGCCTCAACTGCTCTAATAGAAGTTGTAAGCATTTTAAGTCTTTCGACTTGTTATTATCACCTTAGCAATAATAACTAAATGTGGCTCCCCTTGCTAGACTTGAACTAGCGACAAACGGATTAACAGTCCGTTGCTCTACCAACTGAGCTAAAGAGGAATTGTCTTTTATTACGTTAATCAGTGTAACCGGCTTAACGTACCTCACTGCTCTACCAACTAAGCAAAGAGGAATTGTCTTTTAAATTATCTTTTATTTATCAAACAATTTCAAGATAACTTAATTTTCTTTTTATTTAAAACAACATGCAATTAAATGCAGGAGTCTTTAAGACGGGCGCAGTATATTTTTTGCGGTACTTACTGTCAACAAAAAAGGTGTATAAAAAGATTGGTTGCCGATAATTCAAGCAACCAATCACAAAAGTACCGCTTATAGATGAAATAATGGAGAAAAATATCCAGTTTTTATATTTGCCACTGAATATTTTCTTTTAGTTTTAATTTTATTTTTTCAAGTGGTTCGTCTTTTTCTCCAACAATAACCAGATTTACTTTACCTAATTTTTCAGTTAAACCTTTTAAACGTTGATTATGGAAAGCAGGTGAATTTTTTAACCCAGCCTCTTCCGGCACAACAAATACAGTAATACGGCCTTGTTCACCCTGAATAATCATATGCAGTGCGGATGTCCCTTCAAAACCACAGTAATTTACATAAAGTACTTCGCCTAAATCATTTTTTGCTCGACCGCCATAAGTTGCAAGCTTGGCATTGACAGTAGACAGGTTGGCTTGTTCATTTATTTTTTCAGTAAAATAATACTCATCCTGCACGTGTTGCATGGCCACTGACCCTATATCTTCAGTGAAATTATTCAGGTTATTTAATAACGGTAAACTTATTCCTATAATAAATGCAACTGATGCTGCGATAGCTAAGTGCCAGCGCTGATTTAAGTTCTTTTTATTTTCGATAGCAAAACTTTGCTCTAACAGAATTTTATCGACCAAGTCATCGGGCTGATCAACTTTTAATATAGACTGTAATTCTAAATCAAATTGTTTTGCCTGATCCACTAAGGTTTTATCTTGCTCAGAATCAAACTGCCTTCGTAAAAATTCGTCACTTTTGTCATTCGGCGTCGCAATTGCAGTATGACGAAATAATATATCATCCATGTGCTACCCCACTACTTTTAGTTGTTGCTGATAATGATGATTTTAATAAATTCTTTGCCCTAAACAGGCGCGTTAATACGGTGTTTTTATTTAAATTTAGCTGCTGTGCAATTTCCTCTGTGCTGAAACCTGCGATAAGCTGCAATAACAACGGCTCTTTATATTCGTCCGATAAAAGTAATATTTTACGACGTAATAACTCTTTATCCATCTCTTGTGATGAATCATGATCATCCGCCACTTCATACTCCGCGATATCAACTAAAGAAAACTGCTTGCGCTCAAAACGACGTGCATTTTCACGGCGTAATATAGTAAACAACCAACCTTTAGCGGCTTTATCGTCCAATAAACTGTCCAGACTCTTCCACGCGCGCAAACAGGTCTCCTGCACTAAATCCTGTGAAATATCAGGATCACGACAGATCCAATAGGCATATCGGTATAGATCCGGGCTATAGACATTGACCAGTGCTTCGTAACGTTTCTGTTTTTGATTCATATCCTTAAAGACCAAGGACTCTGCACTTATATTTCGTTTGCGATTAAATAAATTCATTTGTTTCTCTTCTTAGAAAAAACACTTATACGATAACTTACCACAACCGACTGAAAACAAACGATTAATCTTTAAAAGTTAAAGAGAAGTTAAAAAATAATTACTAATTGTGAAATTTTTTTGCCGATTACTCGGTTTATATACTTGAACCCACAATAAAGCATGATTGCTATTTCAGCACTTGCTTAATTTTATTATAAAGGATATCTCCCATGAAAAAATCTAATCTTGCTTTGGCTGCTACTTTTTCAACACTTATAGCTGTTGGTAGTGCACTTGTTTCAACACCTGCAATGGCCGCCGGTAAAGAAAAATGTTATGGCGTTGCGGCTGCGGGTCAAAATGACTGCGCGACAAAAACAAGCTCATGTGCAGGGACCTCTAAAGTTGATAACCAGGGCGACGCATTCTTGGCAGTACCTGAAGGATTATGCGCTAAATTAGCAGGAGGTTCTTTAGAGTCCAAAAAAGTATAACATTTTTGTTTGATGTTGATATTTTTTAACTGCTAATCCATATTCAAACCACTTCTTTATAAGTGGTTTGAATAGTCAATCTTGAGGATTAAAAACATTGGAAAAAATACAGGCAGGCGCTGTCGGGATAGGACTTCGTTGCCCCCATTATCAGACTCTATTAGATGAATTGCCAAAACTGGGATTTCTTGAGGTGCACAGTGAAAACTATTTTAACCCGCACAGTCAAAACCGTTTCTACCTTGAAAAGATAGCAAATCATTACCCTCTCAGCTTCCATGGTATTGGTTTATCAATCGGCAGCAGCGATGCAATCAGTAAACCTCATTTGCAAAACCTTAAAGAGATTATTGATATTTTTCAACCCGCATTAGTCTCAGATCACCTCAGCTGGAGCTCCTTACAAGGGAATTTTTTTAATGATTTATTACCAGTGCCTTACACTAAAGAAGCATTATTGTGCTTTGTAAATAATATCAACCAGATTCAAGAGCACCTGCAAAGGCAAATTCTGATAGAAAATCCCTCTTCCTATTTAGAATATAATGACAGTGAAATGAGCGAGCCGGAGTTTATCAATGAAATTGTCAAACAAACGGGCTGTGGATTGTTATTAGATCTTAACAACGTTTATGTTAGCGCCACTAATCATCAATTTTCAGTGGAAAAATATCTCGATATTATCGACCATAAAACCGTGCAAGAAATTCATTTAGCCGGTTTTACTCAAAAACAGATTAACAATAGCACCCTGCTGATTGATACCCACAGCACTTTGGTGAGCCAATCTGTTTGGGATATTTACCAAACATATATATCAGCAACAAAAACAAATGCGCTGACACTGATCGAGTGGGATCTGGAAATTCCCAAACTTGATATCTTAATAGAAGAGCACAATAAAGCCATTAATATCAAAGCATCACTTTAAAGGGCTGATATCAGCCTATGTAAAACCATTAGACTCATTTTAAAAAGATTATTTAACAAGATATTACAGAGACTTTTAACCGCTTTTAAAATAGCTAAGACATAAATTTACGGGAAATAGGCATGAACAAAATTAACTTACTTAAGGATTTTATGTCTTTAATGCAAAAAGCATTATGGCTTTCTGCCAGCTTAAGCATGACCGTTAATGCAACGCCCGCTCTCGCCTGGCCGACAGATGACTGGCCTGTAAAAAAATTAGCGCCAGCCAAGGATCTGAGTTATTTAAGCGTATTAGAGAAAAATATAATTTTACACCTGAATATGGCAAGAACAGATCCGCCTCGCTACAGCCAGGAATTTATCGCACCGCGCAGCGCTTTTTATAATAACAAAATGTACTTAGAGCCAGGCGGACCGGTAAATTTTATCGGACTGCAGACCCAAGAAGGTCTGAGTGCGGTTTATGAAGCAGCAGAAATAATGAACAACACAATGCCCATAGGTCCATTAAAAGCAAATAAAACATTAACCTTGGCGGCTCAAGATCACGCAACGGAGCAGTCTAAATCTGACGCTGTTGGACATGTTGGTGAGAATGGTTCTACCCTGCAAAATAGAGTTGAACGTTACGGGAAATGGCAGCATACAATAGGTGAAAATATTATTTACGGTGCACATTCTGGCCGTGAAGTTGTGGTTGAATTATTGATAGATGATGGAGTAAAAAATCGCGGTCATCGCACCAATATACTGCAAAAAGATTATCAGGTAGTAGGAGTTTCCTGCGCTAAACATCCTTCCTACCGAAGTGTTTGCGTGATGGATTTTGCAGGGGGAATCGAGTGAATTTTTCTCTGTGTGACTTATCCCTTGGAATATTTTACAGATGCGCTCACTGTTTTTACTTTAGTGTTTTTTTAACCATCTATCCATTTCAACTAGCGCTTCTGATCATTCTACACTTAGCGGCCTTGAGCAAAAGCTCAAGCGCTTGTAATACGCTCAGGATGGAGTTTCAACGATGAATATCAAGCAGCTTCAGCGACAATTTAGCGATACACTTTTATATAAAAACGATCAAATTGCGGATCAAATCAAACCCAAAAAAGCGTTCGCCAGTGATGATTTATTACAGATATACCGGAATAATTTTGTGATGGGCGTAACGGAAGCACTCTCTGCGACTTATCAGCATACTTTATCGCTGGTCGGTGAAACGTTTTTTAATGCAGTCGCGCGACAGTTTATTTTAAGACACCCTCCAAAAGAAAATAACATGATGACTTACGGTGACGGTTTTAGTGAATATCTGGATCATCTTGAGCAACTCAAAGAGTTACCTTATGTAGCAGAAATGGCACGTTTTGAATGGTTATTAGAACAAACAAGCAATAAAAAATTACAAACCGTTTCACTTGATATTGAACAGTTAAAATCGATACCAGCAGAGCAATTAGAAAACATTATTTTTCAAATTGCTACCCAGGTATCGACGTTTTCAAGTAAGCAGAATATTGAGCATTTATACAGCATGATAATCCGCAAACAAATACAGGAAAGTGATTTAAACCAAATATGCTATTTAGTCCTTAAAAAGCAGGAAAATTTTAGCGTCGAGCTTATTTTATTGAGTGAAACTGAATTCCTGCTGCTGCAGCAAATTATGCAGCATAAAACAATGGGAACAATTGCGCCGCAATCATTACTTGAGGGTCTGCCTCAGTTATTGGAAAAAGATCTACTTTGTGGATTTACATTAAACGCCTAGGAGGCACTATGCTCAACTTTTATCAACTGATCGTGGACAAAATGCAATGTTATTTTACCCCCATCTTACTGTTATTCACCCGCCTTTGGGTCGCCTCTGTGTTTTTAAAATCAGGTTATTTAAAAATAACCACTTGGGATAGTACCTTATATCTGTTTGAAGAGGAGTATCAGGTCCCTATTATCCCCTGGGAGTTGGCCGCATACGCAGGCACAGCCGCTGAGTTGATACTGCCGGTATTCCTGATTTTAGGTTTATTAACCCGCCCTATGGCTGCCGTTTTATTTGTTTTTAATATCATGGCGGTGGTGTCATACCCGGTGCTGTGGGAAGGAGGTTTCTATGATCACCAGTTATGGGGCTTAATGATATTAATAAATGTTGTGTGGGGTGCGGGGTTAATCTCGATTGATCAGCCATTAAAAAAACATTTTTTTGCACGATAATAGTTAGTATTAAAGGCTGTTTATCTTTCGTGGTAAATTCCCGCAGGATAAACAGATCCCATCCGTAATTACCTCTTTTGAATATTGCAGCGCAGGAAATTTTATTTTTTAACCGTAAAATCAAATAATAGCTGCTCTTCAATATTGTTAACTACAACCTTAATTTGCAATTGCCAGATCATAGTCGGAGTTGTGCAAGCCCCGACTAAGGTTTTTGCAGAGAAAATACCCTTGCCTGTATTGCTAAAAGTCACCGGAATACGCCCCATAAACATCTCTTTTCCGACTATTTTGGCATCATTCACACGCCACTCTTGTGCATTACTCTTAAGCTTGAAATTAATCCATTGTTCCGCTTTAATGGGTGGGTTATCGACACTTAACCAGAAGCGTCCCTGCTCGCCAAACACCTCACAGGGAACAAAATAATCACACTCAAGCAGTCCGGTTGAGGGTTCAACGGAGATTAAATCAACATTAGTCTGTGGTTTTGTCTCAATGGTCATCGTGCGCCACGTAAAAAGCGCAACTAAAACAATCATCATAACCAGCAATTGTACAATTCTACTTTTTGTTAACATTTAAAATCCTTGTAAAAATAATGGTTACCGCGCATTTATTAACATAAACAACAAGTTTATTAACAATTAATCAACCAACAACTGTTAATTAGAAAAATGTTCAAGTAAACTTCGCTCGAATAATTATGTTTATATGCAGTGATCTGAAACATAGATATTTATGGATGATTATTACTTATTATGGCGTTTTAAAATACGTAAATTGTAAATAAATGCATGGAATCAAACTAATGACAAGCGCAACTACGATTCAACCTGATTACAACTATAAAGTTGTCCGTCAGTTCACACTTACCACCATTTTATGGGGTATCATTGGCATGTCCGTTGGGGTGCTCATTGCGGCTCAATTAATTTGGCCTGCACTCAATTTTGATACGCCCTGGTTAACCTACAGTCGATTACGCCCGTTACATACAAATGCGGTTATTTTTGCATTTGGTACATCGGCATTAATGGCAACCTCCTTCTACGTTGTGCAACGAACCTGTCAAACTCGTTTATTTGGCGGGCACCTCGCAGCTGTAGTCTTTTGGGGATGGCAACTGGTTATTATTTCAGCCGTTATTTCTCTTCCTTTAGGCTACACCACGTCAAAAGAATACGCTGAACTTGAATGGCCAATCGATCTGCTGATTACCGCCGTGTGGGTGGTTTACGCTATTGTGTTTTTTGGCACCTTAGCAATACGTAAAACATCACATATTTACGTGGCAAATTGGTTCTTTGGTGCGTTTATTTTAACCGTAGCTGTATTGCATATAGTAAACAGTATGGCCATCCCTGTTTCAATGGGCAGCATGAAATCATATTCAGTTTATTCTGGTGCGGTTGATGCGATGGTGCAATGGTGGTACGGACATAATGCTGTTGGTTTCTTATTAACTGCTGGTTTCCTAGGCATGATGTACTATTTTGTTCCTAAACAAGCAAACAGACCGGTATATTCATATCGTTTATCGATTGTCCATTTTTGGGCTTTAATCGCTGTTTATATTTGGGCCGGACCACACCACCTGCATTACACTGCACTGCCTGATTGGGCACAATCCTTAGGCATGGTGATGTCGTTAATCCTATTTGCTCCGTCCTGGGGCGGCATGATCAATGGTATCATGACACTTTCAGGTGCTTGGCATAAACTGCGTACCGATCCTATTCTGCGTTTCTTAGTGGTTTCACTGTCTTTCTACGGTATGTCTACCTTTGAAGGTCCGATGATGGCCATTAAAACGGTTAATGCCATTTCTCATTATACTGACTGGACTATTGGCCATGTGCATTCCGGTGCATTAGGTTGGGTTGCGATGGTGACAATCGGTTCGATTTATCACTTGGTACCAAAATTGTTTAACCAAAAAAGCATGTACAGTGTCGCCATGATCAACTTACATTTCTGGTTGGCAACTATTGGCACGGTTTTATACATCGTCTCAATGTGGATTTCAGGCGTTATGCAGGGTCTTATGTGGAGAGCTGTGAACGATGACGGTACTTTGACATATACTTTTGTTGAATCATTGGAAAAATCCTACCCGTTCTACACTATCCGTTTCGTCGGTGGTTTAGTCTTCTTAACTGGTATGTTAGTAATGGCTTACAATACATACAAAACAGTTGCTGCAAAAGATGGCTCTATCCAGCCTCAAGAACTTGGTTAGTCAGGGAGTTAAATAATGAAACACGAATTTATTGAAAAAAATGTTGGCTTACTGGCTATCCTTATCATCATAGCAATCAGTTTTGGTGGTCTGGCACAAATTACGCCATTACTGTTCCAGAAAGAAACTAATACCCCGGTAGACGGTTTACGCCCCTACACGGCATTAGAAATGGAAGGTCGTGATATTTATATCCGCGAAGGATGCAGTGTCTGTCATAGCCAAATGATTCGCCCTTTTAGAGCAGAAACAGAACGCTACGGTCACTACAGTGTTGCCGGAGAAGGTGTTTGGGAACATCCTTTTTTATGGGGTTCAAAACGTACCGGTCCTGATTTGGCACGTGTTGGTCAACGTTACTCCGATGCCTGGCATGAAGTTCACCTTACTAATCCTCGCGATGTGGTGCCGCAATCAAATATGCCCGGCTTCCCATGGCTTGCAGAGAACCACTTAACAGGTGAAGATACGGCCCGTAAATTAGACATATTTAAAAATAACTTCGGTGTACCTTATACGGATGAAGATATAGCCGGTGCAAAAGAAGCTGTTGCAGGCAAAACTGAGATGCAGGCGTTAATTGCTTACCTGCAATCACTTGGTCATGCTTTAAGATAATAGCAATGCCCCATTTAGCGGGCATTGCTTTCAAATATTGGAGGCTTTATGGATTTTGCAACTTTTAACGGACTTTATACCTTGTTCCTAATCGTTATTTTTGTCGCCTTGATTTTATGGGCATACAGTAAAAAACAAAAAAAGGCTTTTGATGATATCGCCAATTCTATTTTTGACGAAGATCAAGACACAATAAAGTATGAAGACCGCTTAGGCCAACATACAGAGGATAAAAAATAATGAGCATTTTTTGGACGTTATGGATAACGGTGATCACCCTGATTGTTGTTATTGGTTGTGCGGTTCTCCTTAGAGCGACCTCAAAAAACAATACCGGCGTTGAGGAAGGTCAACCAATGCCGCATACCTTCGATGGAATTCAAGAATTAAATAACCCTCTACCAAGATGGTGGGTGGGTTTATTCTGGTTTACTATTGTGATCGCATTGATTTATAGCGTTGCTTTCCCGGCTTATACTGCAAACTGGAATGGTCTGCTGGGTTGGACAAGTTCAGAGCAAAGTATAACATCACTGCAAGAATCGGAAGAATTAGCTCAAACGTCACATTCTCAATACCAACGTGAAATGGATGCTGCCGAGGAAAAATATGGCGCGGTTTTTAAACAACTTACTTATGATGAAAATGGTGTTTATAAGGACCTGACCTTAGTCGCTAAAGATCCCGATGCAATAAAAGTTGGGCAACGTTTATTTCTGCAGAATTGTGCTCAATGCCATGGTTCAGATGCACGTGGTAGTACCGGATTCCCCAACCTGACCGACAATGATTGGTTATATGGTGGTGAGGCGGATACTATTAAGCAAACGCTTATGCATGGTCGTCGCGGAGCGATGCCGGCTTGGGCAGAAATTCTGGGCGAACAAGGCATTAAAGAAGTCGCTAGCTACGCATTACAATTAAGTGGACGCCGTGTTGATTTGATTGAAGCCGCCGCCGGAGAAAAACGTTTTGTTGTCTGTAGTGCATGTCATGGCGCTGATGGTAAGGGTATGCAAGCGCTTGGTGCTCCTAATCTGACAGACACCGTGTGGTTATATGGCGGTTCACGTAATGCCGTTGAAGCGACCATTAGAAACGGTCGTAATGGCGTAATGCCAGCTTGGGATAAAGTGTTAGGCGAAGATAAAATCCATTTAATATCAGCCTATGTGTATTCACTTTCTCAGTCAAACGAGCAATAAAGTCAAATAAATGCCTCATATTTAGCTATAAAAAGGCCTCGCTCAGAGGCTTTTTTTATAGCTAAAAATTAGTGCAAATGATAAATTGAGCAACTGCTTAACGCCTCACGGGATAATCATGAAAAACAATATTAATAAAGCCTGGTTCAAACAATTCTGGCCGTGGTTTTTAATCATTTTGCCTCTCTGTGCAGTTATTGGCGGGATTTCTACGGTTTTTATCGCAATAAATAATAAACCGGATATGGTCGTTGATGATTATTATCAAAAAGGTAAAGCAATTAATCATGATCTTACCTTGATAAAAAATGCGCGTGCTAACAATATCAGTGCCGCAATTACACAAACAGGTAATGAACTCATCATCAGCTTAAAGGGGGTGCAGGAGAAAAGCTCTATTCAGTTATTTTTATATCATTCAACCCAAGCTGAACGAGATTTGTCACAATTATTAACCGCCGATGGCAGTGGTAATTACCGCTACCAGTCAGAGCAATCAATAACGGGTAAATGGCAGGTACGTATCGAACCTTTCGATAAAAGTTGGCGCTTACAAAAATGGGTTAGCTTACCAGCAGAAAATTTCACATTAGAATGATCTTACAAAAAAGTTGTTTCCACTGTGGCGAAGAAAATCCGCCATCCACTGATTTTAAAGTGCAAATAAAGGGTATTTCACAAAGAATGTGTTGCCCGGGTTGTCAAGCCGTTGCCCAAACAATCGTTGATAGTGGCTTAACCTCCTATTACGATCATCGCAGCGAACCTGCCGAAAAAGGTTTGCTGCTGATTCCTGATGTATTATTGCAGCTTGAAGATTATGATATTGAACAAATCCAGGAAGATTTTGTCAATAATGTTACAGATAACAATCAAAACCTCAGTACCACCACCCTCAGTATTGAAGGCATAACCTGCCCGGCCTGTGCTTGGTTAATAGAAAAACAGCTGCGCTCATTACCCGGATTAATCTTTATTAATGTTAATACAACACTTAACCGCGCGGTTATAAAATGGAATCAACAACAACTTAAACTCAGTCAAATTTTAACTGCCATCCAAAAAATAGGTTATAAAGCTTACCCCTTTCAAGTTAATAAACAGGAAGCCTTTTATACCCAACTGACAAAATCTTACCTGCAACGCTTAGGTCTCGCAGGCCTTGCTACCATGCAGGTAATGATGTTTGCAATCGCGTTATATGCGGATTTTTTTTCAGGGATGGAAGAGCAATTTATACACTATTTTCGTTGGGTTAGTTTTATCGTAGCAACACCCGTTCTGCTGTACAGCGCTCAACCTTTTTATTTAAATGCCTGGCGTAATATTCGCAACCAAACCTTAGGCATGGATATTCCCATATCCATCGCTTTATTAGGCGCATACAGCGCTTCTGGTTATGCGACCATTGTTGGCCGGGGAGAAGTTTACTTTGAATCTGTTTCAATGTTTACTTTCTTATTATTGCTCGGTCGTTTATTGGAGTTACGCGCCCGTCGTAAAGCCTCTGAAAGCAGCAGTAATTTATTGCGCTTATTACCCTCGATGGCGACCCTTATTGAGGATCCCGATGATCTGCAAATTCAATCTGTTATCCCTGCAAAAACCTTAACAGTCGGCCAATATATTGTCGTTAAGCCAGGACAAACTATTCCCGTCGATGGCATTATACTAAAGGGCGCCAGCAATATTGAAGAGTCTATGCTGACGGGTGAGCATTTACCCGTTAGCAAAACCAACAACGCGGCTGTTTTTGCCGGCAGTGTTAATATAACCAGCCAGTTGATTATTCGGGTTGAAAAAGTGGGTAATAACACTTTAATTGCAGACATCATTCACCTGCAGGATAACGCCCAGCTTAATAAACCAAAAATCGAAATTGTGGCAGATACCGCAGCAAGATACTTTGTCGGTGCACTGCTTATTATTGCCACTCTGACTTATATAGGTTGGAGTTTTATTGCACCTGATCAAGCTTTTTGGATCACTCTTTCAGTCCTAGTAGCAACCTGCCCCTGTGCGCTCTCTCTGGCCACGCCTACGGCCCTGACCTGTGCAACGGCGCAACTTAATAAACAGGGTATATTAATTAAGCAGCACCATGTGTTAGAGACATTGAACAAAATTAATCATGTTGTTTTTGATAAAACCGGCACCTTAACAAAGGGCAACTTTAAGCTCCTAAATACACACAGTTATAACCCTTATTCAAAACAGCAATGTATCGATTTAGCGGCGCAACTGGAAAGAAATTCAGAGCACCCTATTTCACTTGCATTTAAACAACAGCAGAAAAATAGCGTAGTATTAAATGATGTGGTCAATAAACCCGGACAAGGGTTGCAGGCCAGCTATTTAAATAAAACCTTAAAATTGGGTCATGCTATTTTTTGTGAAGTGGATAAAAACATAAACAGCAAAGAATTAGTCATCTATCTCACCCTGGATAAACAACTGCTTGCGACCTTTGAATTAGGTGATGAATTACGCCCCAGTGCACAACATATTCTTAGCTATTGTCATCATCATCATATTAACAGCACTATGTTGACGGGTGATATCTCCTTAAAAAGTGAAGAGATTTGCAAGCTGCTTAATATTAAGCAGTTAAAAAAAGGAGTTACTCCGCAACAAAAACTGCACTATATACAGCAACTGCAAAAAACAGATAAGGTTATGATGGTTGGGGATGGTATCAATGATGCGCCGGTGATGGCCGGTGCACACGTATCAGTCGCCGTAGCAAGCGGCACTGATCTTGCTAAAAATAGTGCCGATGTTATTTTATTAGGCGAAGACCTAAATAAATTAGCCGCTTTACATAAAATGGCTAACAGAACGACACGAATAATTAAAGAAAATCTCCTTTGGGCCTTTGGTTATAATATTATTATTGTCCCTCTAGCGGTGGCAGGATATGTCCCGCCCTACATCGCAGTAATAGGGATGTCCTGCAGTTCGCTAATTGTAGTCAGTAATTCTTTACGATTATTAAAATAATGACCGTTTTCGATGATTTTTTTCATTCATTAATTGTACTATTTATATCTTTTATTAAGAGTACTAAGAGTTTATTAAGATGAGTATTATCTATATATTAATACCGATCGCCATGGTATTCGTTACGATCGCTGTCATCGTGTTTTTTTGGGCTGTAAAATCTAATCAATATGAGGATTTAGACCGCGAAGGCCTCAATATTTTATTCGATGAAGACTTGCAAGCGCCATCAATACAAGAAGACCCCAACAATCCGCAAAAAACAACCCAACCCGTTGATTTAAATGATTGAAGCGACGTTATTAAATGATTTTATTGCCGCGCTTTTAATTGGCTTATTAGGCGCGGGACATTGTTTAGGTATGTGCTCGGGTATCGCAAGTGCAATCACTTTCTCCATGAAAGCCGATCAAAAAAAATCAACTTCAATGTTTTCATTATTACTTTACAACCTCGGGAGAGTGAGCAGTTACTCACTTGCAGGGTTTTTATTTGCAGCGAGCAGCAGCACGCTTATTATCTGGTTTGGTGGTAAAGAAGCATTAATTTATTTACGCATATTCGCCGCTATTTTAATGCTCATGCTAGCCTTATACGTGGCTAAGTTATGGCATGGTTTATTAAAATTAGAGCAAGCGGGTCAGTTTGTCTGGAAATTTATTAAACCGCTAGCACAAACCTTCATTCCGTTAAAACACCCGCTTTTTGCATTTCCTCTGGGATTTTTATGGGGATGGTTACCCTGCGGTTTGGTTTATTCAACCTTATCTTGGGCTGCAAGCAGCGGTGATCCACTTAACGGTTTGTTTATTATGTTAGGTTTTGGCTTAGGGACGATGCCGGCAATGCTCACTGTGGGTGCCTTTAGTCATCATTTGAAAAAGATACTTAACCACCATTGGTTTCGCTACGGCAGTGGCGCATTATTAGCCATTTTTGCGTTCCATACCCTGTATATCGCAATCCTGCAGTTAAGCTGATTTGATTGGTAATAGCGAATGACATGAATAAGTTATCACGCTTAGCGCACACTTATTTGATAGGTTCAGCATTTTAGATATTTAATTATTAGCATCTATTCAAAGCCAGCTGAATAGATGCTAATATTGATGTGTATCAATTATGAGAAGAATAATTACTATGGAAAAAAGTAATACCAATCGAATCCAAAGTGGCGGTTCTGCCATTCATTGCCAAGACTGCAGTATAAGCCCATTGTGCATCCCTTATTCACTTAATGAAGATGAATTAGAGCGTTTAGATAATATTATCGAACGGAAAAAACCCATTCAAAAAGGACAAGAAATATTTAAAGCGGGCCAGGAGATGAAATGCCTCTATGCCATTCGCTCAGGTACGTTGAAGTCCTATACGATTACAGAACAAGGTGATGAACAAATTACCGCTTTTCACCTCGCGGGTGATTTAGTTGGTTTTGATGGTATTAGCTCGGGGACTCATCCAAGTTTTTCCCAGGCACTTGAAACCTCAATGATTTGTGAAATTCCCTATGACACGCTGGATACTCTATCTATCAGCATGCCAAAACTTAGACAGCAAATATTACGTTTAATGAGCACTGAGATCGTTGGTGATCAAAACATGATTTTATTACTGTCGAAGAAAAATGCTGAAGAACGACTTGCGTCCTTTATTCACGGTTTGTCACAGCGTTT
The DNA here is from genome assembly GCF_047632955.1 of Psychromonas sp. Classification (GTDB taxonomy): domain Bacteria; phylum Pseudomonadota; class Gammaproteobacteria; order Enterobacterales; family Psychromonadaceae; genus Psychromonas. Next base: position 70,856 of record NZ_JBLIED010000008.1, read on the forward strand.
TGCTGCGCGAGGATTTTCACCGAAAGAGTTTCGTTTATCCATGACCCGCGGAGATATTGGTAATTATTTAGGTCTCACCGTTGAAACCATCAGCCGTCTTTTGGGACGTTTCCAAAAAATGGATATGATTGCTGTTAAAGGCAAATACATCAGTATCTTAGATGATGCGCAACTGACCATTCTCGCAGGCGCATTAAAAAAAGATTAGGTTGACGCACAGTTCTATAACTCTCCTGAATAAATCGCCTTTTGATTTACAAAAGGCTAACAATTTTACTTCATCTGATCTAAGTTATAGATATCTTTAATTCTATTTGGGGATCTTCTTATGCTTAAATATCGTAATATTTTAGTTTTTATTGATGTGGACCAGGAATCTCAACCGGCGCTGGAAAGAGCGGCCTCTATTGCAGCAAAAGAACCGGGTACAAAAATAACCCTGTTCTTATGCTGTTATGATTTGACCTTTGAAATGACCTCTCTGAGCTCTTCTGAAGAACGAGAAACAATGCAACGCCTTGTTATTAAAGAGAACGAAGAGTGGCTTAAATCTATTGCCGCACCCGTTGTAGAGCAAGGTTTAGATGTCCACTGCCAAGTACGTTGGCATAATCGCCCCTTTCAGGCAGCTATTCTTGAAGTGTTAAAAAATAAACACGATCTTATTATTAAAGCCACTCATCAACACTCCAAACTCAGTGCCATTTTATTCACGCCTACCGATTGGAATTTATTACGTAAATGTCCAGTCCCGGTACTATTAGTGAAGAATCAGTTATGGCCTGAAAACGGTAATATTCTCTGTGCCATTGATTGTAAAAGTATTCAGGATGATGAACATCATCTGTTGAATCAACAAATTTTACACGAAGCCGCGGCCATGGCTGAAATTATAAATGCAAAGATTCATATTGTTAATGCATACCCTAGTCCGCCGATGAATATTATGCTCGAATTACCGGAATTTGATCCGATAAATTACGAAGATGGTTTAAAAAAATTCCACCAAAAAACATTAAATGAATATGCGCAAACATTAAAACTGCCTGAACAACAGATCCACCTTGCCCAAGGTTTACCTGAAGATGTGATTAGTGAAGTAGCTGAACAAATTGATGCCGAGTTAGTCATTTTAGGCACTGTCGGACGCTCCGGTTTAAGTGCCACATTATTAGGGCACACAGCAGAGCAGGTTATAGATAATTTAAACTGTGATTTGCTCGCTTTAAAACCAGCTGGTTTTATCAGTCCAATTAAACTATAAAGGGAAAGTTATGAAACGATTAATGGCCGGAGATAAAGCTCCATTATTTAATTTGCAGGATGATCAAGGCAATATGGTTGCTTTAGCGGATTTAATCGGTAAAAAAGTTTTAATTTATTTTTACCCTAAAGCGATGACACCAGGTTGTATTAACCAGGCCTGCGGTTTGCGCGATGTAAAAACTGAACTTGATAATGTTAATACGCTGGTTTTTGGTGTCAGTCCGGATCCGGTGAAAAGTTTAGCTAATTTTGTCACTAAAAAAGAGCTGAACTTCCCTCTTTTATCAGATCAGGATCATGCGCTAGCAGAAGCATTTGGCGTTTGGGGAGAGAAAAAATTCATGGGTAAAATCTATGATGGTATTCACCGCATCAGCTTCCTGATAGATGAAAAAGGGTTTGTTGAGCATGTATTTGATAAATTTAAAACCACTGACCATCATCAGGTAGTTCTGGACTATTTAAAAAATTAATAAAGTACTTAAAAAAGGGCCATTGGCCCTTTTTTGTTTAACTTAAGTTATCCTCTTCCAGATCATCACCTTGAACCAGAGTGCTCGGCCAGGCATTTAATACAGCCTTAACAAGCGTTGCTAAAGGAATAGCAAAAAATACCCCCCAAAACCCCCACAACCCACCAAATATTAATACCGAAACAATGATCACCACAGGATGTAAATTAACCGCCTCGGAGAACAATACCGGAACAATAACGTTACCATCAAGCGCCTGAATAATTGCGTATGTAATCATCAAATAGAAAAACTCCGGTGATGATCCCCATTGGAAAAATGCCACAATGGCAATCGGTACAGTGACAATAGCCGCGCCTATATAGGGTATTAAAACGGATAAACCCACCAATACAGCTAACAGTGCTGAATAACGTAACTCCATTAAAAAGAAAGCAAAATAAGTAGAAATACCAACAATCAGAATTTCAATGATCTTACCGCGGATATAATTCATAATTTGACCGTTCATTTCAACCCAAACCTGATCGGCGAGCTTACGATCGTTAGGTAAAAATTTAACAAAACTGGTAATTAACTGTTTTTTGTCTTTGAGCATAAAAAGTACCATCAAAGGTACCAAAATGCAGTAAACAAGCAATGCCGCGATATCTAATAATGAAGCCACTGAATGTGATAATAGAAAGCCCCCCGTATCTAAAATATAAGTACGAAAATTTCCAACAATCAGGGTAAAAGTAGCAGGGTCGATAAGCTCGGGATAGAGCACAGGCAGCGTTAAAATGTATTCCTGCACTTGGTTGAACATCACGGGCAGGTCGCGAACAAAAGCAACCCCCTGCCTGAATACGGTTGGTAAAATACCTAAGAAGGCAAAAAATGCCAAGGCTAAAAAAATAGCCATTACAATTAATGTCGACAGGGTTCTATTTAACTTAAAACGCATTAAATAGTTTACCGGCCAATCAAGTAAATAGGCCAAAACTAATGCCACAAAAACAGGGGTTAAAATCCCACCGAAAAAGTAAAAAACGGCAAAAGCACTGAGCAGCAGTAAAAAAAGAACACTAAGATTGGGATCTGCAAAGTGGTGTTGATACCACTCATTTAACTTTTTTAACATGAAATTTATTACACCTTTAAATTGGGTTGTTGAAACTGATTAAAATGACCAAGGCCACTTACGATTTTAGTTGTTATACCAAAAGAATTAATTAAGTGATCAATGATTGCGAAGGAAAAATCAGCACTAATAAGGCGTGAGTTGTAGGAGATAGTTGTTCTCACTTCAAAACTCACAACGCAGTTAGGGATGATTTTGACCAGCAAGGGTGATCACCTTTTTAGTTCTTTTGGTATTAGTACCGATACGCATCACCAGAGATGCCTGATTGTCTGTTATAACGATTGAATAGTCATACCTTTTTTTATCCAGGTATAAAATAATATCCTGCATTGCCTGCTGATGAGAAAAGAGCAGACAAAGTTTTCTATCCTGTGGTTTATTGGAAGGACTATCATGCATTAACAAATAACGTTTTAGTTTGACTAATGACATTGGACAACGCATATTTTGTAAATCTAAAATCTCCATACCCAGTAATTGTCCTGCAATTTGAAATTAAAGCCAGTACAGTCTGCCAATAACTATATTCATAGGGTGATTATTAACAGTAAAACCTGTCATAGATAATCAATTGTTAAATATTGGCGTCTTGAATAGAGTAATCATCATCTCATACAATCATCACTTGCAATAAAGTGGTGATTGTTTATGCTTTTAATATATTTTTATGTTGAGTAGCTATAGTGTTCAATAAATCTCTGCTTCTTGCACTTTATTTTTTCCTTTCTTTTTTCCCCGGCATGGCAAATTCAAGTAATTCGCTTCCAGAGATTGGAACAGTAGGTGCTGCCACATTAACCATAGAAAAAGAAAAAGAATTTGGTTGGGCATTTAGACTAATGGCAAATCAAAGCCTGCCAATCATCCATGATCCGGTTCTTAATCAGTATATCAATGAACTTGGTCAAAGCTTAGTTTCTCATGCAGAATCGGTGAGAATGCCCTTTGATTTTTTTCTGATAGAAGACAATGAGATTAATGCTGCTGCATTTTTAGGCGGTAATATAAAAATTCATACCGGATTGTTTTTATATGCCACTAATGAGAGTGAACTTGCGAGCGTCATTGCCCATGAAATAGCACACATCACTCAACGTCATCTTGCCCGCATGTTAGAACAACAGTCTACCCGTACTCCTGCATCCCTTGCTGCAATGGCGGGCTCAATTTTACTTACCTTAGTCTCTCCCGCCGCAGGGATGGCCGCTTTAACTACCACCATGGCAGTATCGATTCAGTCACAAATTAATTATACGCGAATGAATGAATATGAAGCCGATAGAATTGGTATTCAAACTTTAGTTGATGCCGGTTATGATCCCAATGGTATGGCACAATTTTTTGGCAAACTTGCTGAAAAATATAAGTATGCCAGCCTGCCTCCGCAAATGTTATCAACTCATCCGTTACCTGAAGCGCGTTTATCTGAAGCGCGTTTACGGGCCAGTCAATACAAAACAAAAAATTATACTAACAGTTTAGATTATCAACTTAGTAAAGTACGTATTACCGTCCGCTATAGTAATATCAACCCTACTTCAGCCATCAATTTATATGAAAGTCAGCTCAAAAATAAAAAGTATCAGATCAAAGAGGCAGCCTTATATGGTCTTGCTTTGGCATATTTTGAAAATAAAAATTTTTTACAAGCACAAAATATTATTGACGGATTATTAAAAACACAACCCGACGAACCGTTTTATATAGACCTGGCAACGGATACGGCACTCGCCTTACATAAGGCAGATGAAATAATAGAACGGCTGCAGCAGTTATATAAAAAATTGCCGGAAAATCCCGTTTATACCATTAACTTAGTTGCTGCTCTGCAGGAGAATAAACGCTATGCAGATGCTGAAAAGATTCTTGAACTGTTTATCCGCTCTCATCCTCGCTATATTTTGGCGCATATAATCGCCATTGATCTTTACAGGCTGTTAAATAATCGCGCCAAGGAACACGCCAGTAAAGCGCAATATTTAGCATTACAGGGACGTTTCAGGGAAGCAATACAAGAAGTCGGCAATGCGCTTATTTATACGGAGAATCCGTTAGATAAAGCAAGGTACGCGGCAACCATGGAGGGTTATCAAAAAGATGATTTACGTTTAAAGGCATTAACAAAATAATGCTATGCAGGTGACTTGAAGGTACAAAAATCAGTATCTGTAAGTCATCTGCAAGCTCTATTTTTTAGAGACTTAAATTTATTCCACTATTGCCACTAACCACTTGCTCAGCAAAACCACTGCCTATTGATATACCTAAACGTTTAGTTAATTTTTCAATAGCAGAAGGTTGTACGGAATAATCCACAATATTTTCTGCTTTGACAATCTCTCTGGCAACAAACCCCGGGCTGCCTAAACCATCAATTAAACCTAGCGATAAGGCTTGTTCACCATTCCAAATCAAACCGGAAAACAGCTCCGCTTTATCCAAGTTAAGGCGATCACCTCGTCCGGTTTTAACGACGTTAATAAACTGCCGATGAGTTACATCCAGCACTTCCTGCCAAAAATCTCGTTCAGCATCTTTACTGGGTGAAAACGGATCTAAAAAAGCTTTATGTTCACCGGAGGTATAGTGGCGACGTTCAACCCCCACTTTCTTCATCAGATCAACAAAACCAAAACTTGATGCAGTCACTCCAATCGACCCCACCAGACTCGCTTTGTCCGCGTATATCTGCTCAGCCGCGGCTGCAATATAATAACCACCCGAGGCACCTAATTCAGCAATGACCGCATACAATTTTTTGTCCGGATATAAAAGACGCAGACGTTGTATTTCATCGAAGACGTAACCAGCCTGCACGGGACTGCCGCCCGGGCTATTGATCACTAACATAACAGCCTGACTGAACTCATTTTTAAATGCCGCACGCAAACCTGAGACAATGACATTCGCATTCGCCTCTTTATCTGCAGCAATAACGCCATTTATTTTTACCATGGCGGTATGTGGGGCTTTTTGCTGGTCACTGAGCAGATTTGTTTGAGCATTAAAAAACAAAAAAGCGGCACCAAACAGATACAGAAAAGTTAATAATTTGAAAAAAATTCCCCAGCGCCGTGTTTTTTTCTGCTCTGCGAAATTTTCCTTAATGAACGCTTTTACCCAGTACTCTTCAGCTGCTGTTCTATTTTCCATTTTATATACTCAGTTTGTAAAGTTGCTGTGAAATTACTGCACACGAGAACCAGCAGATCGAAAAACAAACAGATGCTAGGCGTTTTATTTACCGTTAGCGACAATCCATTTTTTCAATGCCGTTATATCGCTGCGAAATTCAGAATTAATTAATGCCACCCAATCATCTATATTATCCCACCAGGCAGGAAGATCCGGCGATTGAATTTGTTGGGCAATTCCCTGTATTCGCTTTAAGCCGACAGAGCCTGCAGCTCCCTTAATTTTATGCGCTTCATTTACAATTCCTTTTTGATCCTTGGCAACCATATTAGAATCCAAAATATCAAGGTATTCCGGCAGTAACTTTTCAAATAAAGAGACATTCTCTAAAATCACCGACGTTGGCAAAAACGCCATTAATTCTAAAAGCATTTCTTGATCAAACAAACTATTAGTCTGTTCGACCATTGGCGTTTTTAATAAAAAATCCGTTTTCTGATGCTTATCCGAAGGAACAAATAGTTTTTGAATAATAGCATTAAAAGGGTTAACACTAAGAGGTTTGCCCAATGCACCATCCATTCCCTGGTCGATAAAATTCTTACTGTCGGCAAATACGTTAGCGGTCAGGGCAACAATAGGAGGCAGCTTATTCCCGTGTATTTCTCGTAATTTTTGAGTGATCTGATAGCCATCCATGTCCGGTAACTGAATATCCATCAGGATTAATTGATAGTTATGATGTGCAACCATATTCAGTGCCTGCGCACCGTTGACCGCACTATCTATTTTATGACCGAGTTTTTCTAATAACGAGGTTGTCACCAGAATATTAAGTTCGATATCTTCCACAAGTAAAATAGAAAGTTTGGGCAGATTATTCTGAAGGTGTTGTTCTTGATGCTCTTCTTCCGGGCAATTGACTGCTAAGGTCAGCTTAAAAGTGCTGCCTTCGCCAAGTTTGCTCTTTACGCTTATTACGCCGCCCATGGCCTTTGTGATTTTAGAGGAAACAGCAAGCCCGATTCCCGTGCCGCTGGCAAATGTATTACCTTCAACCTGATAATACATTGCAAAAATTTTATCGAGTTGATCCTTGGGAATACCAACACCTTGATCCTCAACCTCAAAACACAATTCAACCTGATTTTGATTGAGCGGGCGGCAGGAACAGCGCATTGTTATCGTGCCTGTCTGAGTGAACTTCACCGCATTGCTGATAAGGTTCCATAAAACCTGCCTTAAACGGGTATCATCTGCTTCAACAGTGTCAGGAAAATGCTCTTGCTGCTCAAACTTTAATGTTAATCCTTTCTGCTCTGTCTGAATAAAAGCCAAACTTTTTAAGTCACCAATAAAATCTAACATATTGATCTTATTAGTAATCAAATTCAAACGGTTACGATCTAATTTATCCAAGTTGATTATATCATTGAAGATATTACCCAAACTAATGGCACTGATATGAATAGTTTTAAGATATTTCATCTGTTCACTGGTCAGCTGCTCATCTAATAACATTCGGCTTAAGCCCACTATGCCGTTTAAAGGGGTACGCAGCTCGTGACTAATAGTAGAAATAAACTCGGTTTTATCACGGATATTTTTGTCGATAGATTCTTGATGTTTTTTACGCTCGGTTATATCCCGACCGAAACCAATAATACCCGTACACACCGACTCACTGTTAAAAAGTGGCAAGGTTCTGACTTCAAAATAAGCCTTTTGGCCGTTCGGAAAATGTAACCAGTACTCATGAATTTGCTCTTTTTTGTGCTTCTTCACGGTTTGATCCCGCGCGACTACCTGCTGCGCATAATCCTCAGGAAATAAATCAAAGGGGGTTAAACCAATCAGTTGTTTTTCTGTTTTACCGGTGAGCGTCTCCATCGCTTTATTACAGATGATAAAGCGACTCTTTAAATCTCGGTGAAAGACCAAATCAGGCGAGGTATTGAGGAATGATTTTAATAAAATAGCGGATTCGACCAATTTCTGCTGGCTGGTTTTGCGCTCAATAATTTCTTTTTCTAATTCGTGGGTTTTGATTCGATCTTTTTGACGCATATCCTTAAGGGTCGCGACGGTATTATCTAAATGCGCTCGGGCTTCCTCCAGATCGCCGACAACCACGGTTAAAAAATACACTGCCCAGGGGGTTATTAAAAGCCCGATTAAAACTGAACGTAAGGCATCGGCGGTGCTTAACGGCTCATTAAAGTACATTCCGATTAATATCTGTAACGCGGAATCAGCACTTATAATTGCAACGGCGAGGATCAAACTAAAACGCACAACCCCTAAGCGTTTTAGTAGTGCAACATAATAGTGTACCCAGGTTTTAAGGTTAAATAAGCTCAAATTGACTCCAATTAAATAGATATATATTTTCTTATGCCAGCCCGGGAAGCGGACATTAGAAAGTGACTAAAGGTTCGGCTTCAAAAGAGATGCATTGATTCACTATTCTATACTCAACCACTTGCAGATGCCTAAATTAATAAATCGAAAAACAGGATAAACTTGGCGACTTCCTGTGCAAATAAGGCTTCCCTTGTGTGCTAAAAGCGGATCACAATATAATTTTGTATAGCAGCACAAGATAACTATTACAGCAGATTAAGAACAACATAAACAACAGATCGCACACAAAATCAAAACAGTCAGAATTTTTAAAAACATACCTTGTTTTGAGTCATTAAAGTAAACCTTTTCATTTCATGGTTTTTAATTCTGCGTAACACGTCTATAATGCTCGCTTTTAATTTCTATATTTTCATACATGCTGCTGCATGTTTATTGGAGTTTTTCTTAATGGCAATGCCAGATATCGCAAATAGTGCACAAGCTCAAACTGAAGGTAAATTAGATCGGGTTGGAATGAGTAATATTGAGTTACCTATTATGGTTCAAACGGATGATTATCCTGCCCAACAAGTCAGTGCAAATGCAGAAGTATTTGTTAATCTCGGCGACCCACAGGCAAAAGGCATTCATATGTCTCGCTTATATCTCCAGCTTGACGAGCTTTCTACAGAGTCTGAATTAAATATCAGCACATTAACTGCCTTACTCCAGGGTTTTATCAGCAGTCACCATGAATTAAGTCAGAGTGCTTTTGTTAAATTTTCATTTGACTATCACCTCCGTCGCAAGTCATTAATTAGCGAAAAACGCGGCTGGAAAGCTTACCCTGTGATTATTATTGGTCATCTGATCGATGGTAATTATGAAATTGAGCTACAGGTAAATGTCCCTTACTCATCTACTTGTCCCTGCTCTGCTGCATTAGCCAGACAACTTATCCAACGCGCTTTTTCTGAAAAATATGAGCAGCAAACTGAAATTAACAAAGATGAGATAGTTGCCTGGTTGGGCTCCACCCAAGGTATTGTTGCCACTCCGCATAGCCAACGCAGTATCGTTGAAGTTAAAGTTAAACTAAGTTCATTAAACCAATCTTTCCCTCTTATTGAATTGATTGATTTAATTGAAAAGACCCTAAAAACGCCCGTACAAGCAGCCGTAAAAAGAGAAGATGAGCAGGAATTTGCGCGTTTAAACGGTCAGAATTTAATGTTTTGTGAAGACGCAGCGAGATACTTACAATACGCGCTCCACCAGGAAACTAAATTTGATGATTTTTGGTTACGTGTAAACCATTATGAAAGCCTGCATGCTCACGATGCCGTAGCAATGACAACTAAAGGTATTGAAGGTGGTTACTCGGCTTAACATACAAGCCGCAGAGGGTGCCTTTAAAATGGGAGTTTAGACTCCCATATAAAATTAACAATTGGCATTTTTGATCATAAAAACCAGCGTCAATTTCAGCCATTAATTTTGCAGCAAGAAATACACTGCAGGCCCGCTAATTGCAGTATCGCTACTTTCTAACTGTCACGCCTCAACTGCAGATGCCCTTAAGCCACACTAACCAATTCTTTTGTAATTGCCCTTTTGAGTAAAAAATATGCTACTGCTATGTTCTGTAGTCTAAGGCCTTAAGCTTACTGTATAATCCGTTCAGCCTATAAGACCCTATTTGCAAAGTCTGTGATTGCGCTAAAAATTATAATGCACTTCCCTGACCGCCAAGCTCTTGCAGCAACTTCCCTATCCGGTTCTGCACAGGCCATCTTTTTTCACACCATAAGGGTGATACAAGTTGCTCAATTTTGGCCGTGGCTGAAATACGATGAAATATAACGTCTGCCGGTGTATGGCGAATTAAACTGCTCGCACTCTGACTGTATTGCTCTAAAGAGAGCGTTGTTAAGCGCCCTGCCCGCCAGGATTTTTCCATAATAGCACCACGCACAATATGCAGCGGATGAAGCTTGAGTCCATCAACACCGACCTCAACAACCTGTCGTAACGTTTGTTGATAATCCGTATCACTTTCCTTCGGCAATCCTAAAATCAGATGGGTGCACACTTTTATACCACGGGCACGTGCTTTTTGGCATGTTGATTGGTATTCAGCAAATCCATGTCCCCGATTAATGCGTTTCAACGTTTTGTCATTGGCGGATTGCAAACCTAACTCTAACCAGACCTCGTAGCCGCGAAATAAATAACTGCTGAGTAAGTTTAAGACGTCATCGGAGACACAATCGGGCCGGGTTCCCACGCATAAGCCGACAATATTTTGGTTAAAGGTGGCTTGTTCATAAAGAGAAGCCAGCTGCTCTATTTCGGCATAGGTACTGGTATAGGCTTGAAAATAAGCAAGGTATTTGTTTGCTTTATGGGAAACTTCTGACGCACGCGAGGCTAATTGCACTGCAATTGACTGTTGCGCCTGGCTCTCATCTGAAAACGCTGAAACATTGCAGAAGGTACAACCTCCCCGGCCTAACACACCATCGCGATTAGGGCAGGTAAAATCCCCATTGAGTGTCAATTTATGCACTCTTTCACCATAACGTTTTTTTAAATCTTTACCCAGGGTGTTGATATATTCGGTTAATTGCATTTTATTCTTAATTCTTAGAATATAAAAAGCCACTATACAGTGGCTTTTTGATAACTATTTTGAGGCTAAATAAGTAAAACAGAAAAAGTTAAAAAGCCAAGGTAAAATCAGCCGAAAATTCAGCGTCTTCATCCAAATGCGCCGCAACGCCTACATTTTTAGCAAGCTCATAACCCAGATCGGCTGTGCCTTTAAATTCCTTAACGTTGATACCTTTTAGCGCATAAAGGTAGCGGGGAGTCGCGCCAACCCAAAACTTATCCGTGACGGTATAACGTGCAGCCACTTGAACATCTAAATAAGTGGTAGTATTAATATCATTACCCCACATCATGCCAAGCTTCAGTGCAGGATAAAGAACGATTTTGTCATTATTTAATGGCACTTTTTTAACCACACCCAATGAAGTCTTATCAACTGATGTTCCTTTATAATCGTAACTCCAAGTACTGTCGAGTAAAAAACCGCTATTATTACGACTGTTGAAGACCATATAATTTACGTTGTAATAATCTAAATCATGTTTTGCTTCCAGGGTTAGCTGGTGTTTCAGTTGCCAGCCTAAATAACCGGCAAATGAACCAAACACATCAACCCCCTCAGTCCCGCCGCCAATTCCCGCTCGAGAGTAAACCGCAGTAGGGTCAGAAAAATCTACGCCGGAATATTGATTTTGAGTCGGCTCTTGGGCCATGGTTTGACCTGTAAAAACACAAAAGAAGGCGCTGCTTAACAGCTTTATTTTTTTTATTTTAATCATTTTGCTCATATCCTTAGCTCCATATAAATAAGTTGAATAAACGTTTACCACGTTTAATCACAGTGTATTTAGCAAATAACGCATTCGATTTTTGTAAAATGACTTCGCTGTCAGTTTGTTTTTCACCATTAATACTGACCGCGCCGTTTTTAGTGAATTCTCGCGCCATTTTATTGGATTTAGCAAGCTCACAGCTGGTCAACAGTTCAATTAACGGTTTTTCGCTACCTTCAACATAGGTTGTTGGTAAACCATCCTGAGCAAGTTGTGCCAGATCAGATTCATCCAACGCACTTAAATCGCCAGAAAAAAGGGCTTCGGTAATACGTTTGGCTGAAGTCAAACCTTGCTCACCGTGCACCATTGCGGTGACCTGCTCGGCCAAAATATTTTGACCTTCAGGACGGCCTTGAATAGTTTTATCATTTTCTTCAATGGCTGTAATCTCTTCAACCGATAAGAAAGTAAAGTAACGAAGAAATTTGTAAACATCCGCGTCTAAGGTTGTTATCCAAAATTGGAAGAAAGCATAGGGCGATGTTTTTGCGGGATCAAGCCAAATCGTGCCCGCTTCTGTCTTACCAAATTTTGTACCGTCGGATTTGGTCACTAAAGGCAGCGTCAAACCGAATACTTTTTGCTGATTCATGCGCCGAGTTAAATCAATACCACCGGTGATGTTTCCCCATTGATCCGATCCGCCAATCTGCAGTGAACAGCCATTGGCTTTATTCAAAGCTGCAAAATCATAAGATTGCAGTAACATATAGGTAAATTCAGTAAATGACATGCCCGAACCATCACGGTCAATACGCTGTTTAACAGATTCTTTTTGAATCATAGCATTGACACTGAAATGCTTACCAACATCACGCAAAAAGGAAATAGTATCCATTTTGCCAATCCAATCGAGATTATTAACCACCTCTGCTGAATTTTCTTGGTCACTAAAGTCAATAAACCCACTGACTTGCTGTTTTATTTTTTGCGCCCAATCTGCAACAATATCATCGGTATTTAATTTACGCTCCACCGCTTTAAAGCTCGGATCGCCAATCAATCCGGTTGCGCCTCCAACTAAAGCTAACGGCTTATGACCTGCTTCCTGGAAACGTTTTAAGGTCACTAAGGGCACTAAACTGCCAATATGCAAGCTGTCTGCAGTCGGATCAAACCCACAATAAAGTGTTTTACAGCCACTTGATAAATGTTCATGTAATTCTTCATCTGCAGTCATTTGCGCGACCAAGCCTCGCGCTTGTAAATCTTCAAGTAGAGCATTCATTCATTTACTTCCTAATCATTAAGAATCCGATATTTTATTGCTCAAGATATTACACATTTAAGAGACACAAAAAAACCATAGAGTGCCGATATAAGCGAGTTTATGTTAGCATTAGCCTTATTTTTTAATGGCAAAGAGCAGAATAGATGAAAATAGGCATTATTGGCGCAATGGATGAAGAAGTTAGTATTCTAAAAGCGAAGTTGACTAACATGAAAACAACGGTCATTGCAGGCTGTGAATTTTACCAGGGTGAATTAAATGCTAAGCAGGTTATCTTAACCAAATCAGGCATAGGTAAAGTTGCCGCTGCGATGGCAACAACCCTGTTACTCGAAAGGTTTAATCCCGACAGGATCATTAATACGGGCTCTGCGGGCGGTTATGATACTAGCCTCAATGTAGGCGATATTGTAATTTCAACAGAAGTACGTTTTCATGATGTCGATTTAACCGCATTTGGTTATGAAATTGGCCAAATGGCGCAATTGCCCGCAGCTTTTCCCGCAGATAAAAACCTGATTGCTGCAGCACAAACGGCCGCACAAAGTATTGCACCTTTAAAAACCATTCAGGGATTAATTTGTACCGGCGATATTTTTATGGCAGATCCGGAAAAAGCTGAAATAGCACGTAATAACTTTCCCACTATGGCCGCATGTGAAATGGAAGCGGCAGCCATTGCACAGGTTTGTTACCAGTTTAAGGTGCCCTTTGTGGTAATCCGTTCACTTTCGGATATTGCCGGTAAAAAATCAGAATTATCCTTTGAGCAGTATCTGCCGATTGCCGCTAAAAACGCATCAATACTGGTTGAACAAATGGTCAATAACTTAACCTAGTGTCTCCCCTTTTATGATATAAAAAAAGGCCCTAATCTGTTACCAGAGAAGGGCCTTAATATTTTCATGTCCTGCTTATACAGCAGGCAAGTAAATTATTTAATTGCTAATAATTCAACTTCAAATACTAATGTAGCATGCGGTCCGATTGCAGCACCGGCACCACGTTCGCCATAGGCAAGATCTGCAGGAACAGTTAATTTATATTTTGATCCAACAGGCATAAGTTGTAATGCCTCAGTCCAACCAGCAATAACACCACCAATAGGGAATTCAGTCGGTTCACCACGTTCAACAGAGCTGTCAAATACAGTACCGTCAGTCAAAGTACCGTGGTAATGAACACTTACAGTAGATTCAGCAGTAGGTGTTTCGCCTTCACCTAGGGTGATCACTTCATAATGAAGACCGGATTCAGTAACAGTAACACCTTCTTTAGCTGCATTTTCAGCAAGGTAAGCTGCACCAGCTGCACCTAATACTTCAGCTTGCTCAGCAGCAGCGGCTTGCATACGTCCAGAGATAACTTCGAAAGCAGCTTGCAAATCTTCGCGAGATACTTTGCTTTCTGCGCCTGCAAATGCATCGCTGATTCCAGCAGCAATAGCAGATATTTCTAAACCATCAAAAGGATTAGCGGCAAGTTGCTCGCCCATTTGTAGACCAATACCGTAACTTGCTTGTTTTTCTTGAGTGTTTAGCTGTAATTCAGACATATTTATTCTCTTAATTTATTGAATGTATTTACCTAATTCTATCATAGATGATGACTTAATAAACGGCTCTGTTCCATTTGCCCGCAGCTTCGGTTATACCCTTTTAAATTACAATCAGTTATCAAACAATGTAATTTATTACCATTGCAGTATTTACAAATTGTCAGGCGGATATAATAAAACTGTCTATAAACAAATAAAGCTCAACCTAATAAATATATGGGGCACTTAATTTAGTTTTAAAGGGGAAAATATTTTTTTTTAAATTTTCGATACCAAGATCACTGATTAGGCAATCTATTGAGGTCAAAAAAAATGCCTCCAATGAGGAGGCATTAATAATCAGCGTTAACAGTTTTATACATTAACTGCTTAAATCATCAAAAAAGGTTTTTATGCTGGCTAAAAAACCTTCCGATTTTGGCTTGTGTTTGGTTGAACTTGATGAGCATAAAGCTTCAAATTCTTTTAATAATTCGCGCTGTTTACTCGATAATTTAACCGGTGTTTCAACCATTACTTTGCACAACAAATCACCGGTGGCATGACTGCGCACTGATTTAACACCTTTGTTACGCATTCGAAAAATACGTCCTGTTTGCGTTTCTGCAGGAATCTTAAGCTTGACGCGACCATCAAGTGTCGGTACTTCAATTTCGCTCCCTAATGCAGCCTCGGTAAAGCTAATCGGCACTTCGCAATAGAGATTGTTTCCATCACGTTCAAACACATGGTGCGGAAGCACATTCATTTGTACGTATAAATCACCTGCAGGTGCGCCATGTTCACCCGCTTCTCCTTCACCACTTAAACGGATGCGATCGCCGGTATCAACGCCGGCCGGGATTTTAACTGACATGCTTTTACTGCGTTCGTAACGGCCATGACCGTTACATTTATGACATGGGTCGCTAATGATTTGTCCCTGACCACGACATGTCGGACAGGTTTGATTGACCGCAAAAAAGCCCTGACGCATTTGCACTTGCCCTTGTCCGTGACAAGTACTACAGGTTTTTACGTCTGTGCCTTTTTTAGCACCGCTGCCATTACACTGCTCACAATGAACCTGGGTAGGAATTTGAATCTCTTTGGAAATACCTTTAACCGCTTCTTCAAGCGTTAATTCCATGTTATAGCGAAGATCAGACCCCTGCTGCGGACGCTGTGCGCCGCCGCGACGACCACCACCAAAAATATCACCAAAAATATCACCAAACTGGTCACCAAAATCAGCATTTTCAAATCCGCCACGTCCCTGCTGGTTTACACCATCATGTCCGTATTGATCATAGGCTGCTTTTTTTTGTGCATTATTAAGAATTTCGTATGCTTCTTTAACTTCTTTGAATTTTACTTCCAGTTCTTCATTACCACTGGTTCGATCTGGATGGTATTTCATTGCCAGGCGTTTATAGGCTTTTTTTACTTCTTTTTCTGTCGCATCACGGCTTATGCCAAGTACTTCATAACAATCACGTTTTGCCATATTTTTTCTCAAAATTGCAGTTTACAGCCAAATTAATTGGCTATAGGGATATAACAAACACGCGGATTATAGAAAAATCCATAATCCGCGCGTCATTAAAACGATTAGAACTTAATTAATTTTTCTAATTATTTTTTATCGTCTTTTTTTACTTCTTCAAACTCGGCATCAACAATATCATCATCTTTCTTGGCATCTTCTGTAGGCTTTTCTTCGCCGCCAGCTTCTCCTGCCTGTGCTTTTTGTTGTGCAATATCCATTAGTTTTGCAGAAGCTTCAGCAAGTGCTGTTGTTTTAGCTTCGATAAGATCTTTATCTTCGCCTTTACTTGCTTCTTCAAGCTCTTTAAGTGCAGCTTCGATTTTCTCTTTTTCATCGGCCGGTAGCGCATCACCAGCTTCTTCAATTTGCTTACGGGTTGTGTGAACGATGGCATCAGCCTGGTTACGTGCTTTAACTACCTCTTCAAATTTCTTATCTGCTTCAGCATTTGCTTCGGCATCATTAACCATATTTTTAATCTCATCTTCAGAAAGACCTGAACTTGATTTAATGGTTATTTTTTGCTCTTGCTTAGTATCTTTATCTTGAGCAGATACGTGTAAAATACCATCGGCATCCATATCAAATGTTACTTCGATTTGCGGTGTACCACGACCAGCAGGACGAATACCTTCAAGGTTAAATTGACCAAGGGATTTATTATCATTCGCACGTTTACGCTCACCTTGTAAAATGTGAATCGTTACTGCGCTTTGGTTGTCTTCAGCCGTTGAGAATGTTTGCGATTGTTTAGTTGGGATAGTTGTATTTTTATCAATAACTTTAGTTAAAACACCACCCATTGTCTCGATACCTAATGATAAAGGTGTAACGTCTAATAATAATACGTCAGTTTTATCACCAGAAAGTACCGCACCTTGAATCGCTGCGCCCATGGCTACCGCTTCATCAGGGTTAACATCTTTACGTGCTTCTTTACCAAAAAACTCAGTAACCATTTTTTGTACAAGTGGCATACGTGTTTGACCACCAACCAAAATAACATCATCGATATCAGCAACAGATAGATCCGCATCTTTTAAAGCGATACGTAAAGGCTCAAGCGTTGCTTTAACCATATCTTCAACAAGCGACTCTAATTTAGCACGAGTGATCTTGATATTTAAATGTTTAGGACCTGATTGATCGGCTGTGATGTACGGCAGGTTGATATCTGTTTGTTGTGCACTTGATAATTCGATTTTTGCTTTTTCAGCTGCTTCTTTAACACGCTGCATTGCCAGCGGATCATTAGTCAAATCAAAACCTTGTTGGGTTTTAAATTCAGCCACTAAAAAGTTGATTAAACGGTTATCAAAATCTTCACCACCTAAATGCGTATCACCATTTGTTGATAACACTTCAAAGGTTTTTTCGCCATCTACTTCATCGATTTCAATGATTGAGATATCAAAAGTACCACCACCAAGGTCGTATACAGCAATAACACTGTCCCCTTTAGTACTGTCGACGCCGTATGCAAATGCAGCAGCTGTTGGCTCATTGATAATACGTTTAACTTCAAGACCGGCAATACGACCAGCATCTTTAGTTGCTTGACGTTGAGCATCGTTGAAATATGCAGGAACAGTAATTACCGCGCCAGTCACTTTCTCGCCTAAATAGTCTTCTGCGGTCTTTTTCATTTTTTTCAAAACTTCAGCAGATATTTGCGGAGGTGCCATTTTCTCACCGTGCGCTTCTACCCATGCATCACCATTGTCAGCTTTAACAATTTTGTACGGCATGATTTTAAGATCACGTTGTACTTCTTCATCTTCAAAACGACGACCGATTAAACGTTTAATCGCAAAAAGAGTATTTTGAGGGTTAGTGACCGACTGACGTTTTGCAGGTTGACCAACTAAGGTTTCACCATCAGTGTAAGCGATGATTGAAGGTGTGGTGCGCTCACCCTCTGCATTTTCGATGATTTTAGCTACGCCACCAACAAGTACAGATACACATGAATTGGTTGTACCTAAATCAATACCGATTATTTTACCCATTTTACTCTTCTCCAAACTTATGTATGTTTTGTGTTGTTTAATAAGCAGACCCAGCGTGTGATTTTATTGTAAATTACTGCGTCGCTTCAATTATTTTATATATGAGGTGCTATTTTTTACTTTCAAGGGCTAACATCAAAAAAAATGTATTTTTCTTATTTTGTGTTCACTCGATAAAAAGCACGCATAGCACCTTTAATTAACTGCCTAAAAAGGAGGATTATTCCTCAACCTTTGAGACCATCACCATTGCCGGACGAATAACACGGCCATTTAATTCATAGCCTTTTTGCATCACTGCGATAACTTGATTGGCAGCAACACCCGGGACTGGGCGCATGCTCATTGCTTGATGTTTTTCAGGGTCAAAAGGTTGATCTATTGGATCAATCACTTTTAAGCCAAACTTTTCGACGGTATCAATCATAGATTTGAGTGTTAATTCAACGCCTTCAATCATAGGTTTAAGCGTTTCATCTTCTTTATCAGCATGGCTTAGCGCCATTTCCAAACTGTCAATCACAGGTAATAAACCGTCTGCAAATTTAACCAGCGCAAATTTATGCGCTTTTTGAACATCTTGTGCTGCAATACGACGTGCATTTACCACTTCAGCTTGTGCTCGAACAACCGCATCTTGCTGGTCAACAATCTGTTGCTCGGCAAGCGCTAATTTTTTCTTCATTACTTCTATCATGTTTAACTCTTCATTAGCGGCTTCAGCTTGTGGTTGTGCAGATTCGTCATTTTCAACTTGCTCTGCATCGAGCAGTTCGCCTTCAACCTGCTCAGCTTCAACTTGTTCTTCTGGAGTGATACTTTTTTCTACCGTCATGTCTCTATCCTAATCAATTAAAGATTTAAATTTTTATATACTCTATTATGGGGATTACAATTATAGTTTCAAGCCTGTTATGGGGATATGAATAAATTATCCTCCGCTTTCGCGAAGAATAAATAGTAACAAATTGAAATAAAAGAAAACAATCATTACTAAAACAAAATATCAGGTTATCCTTTAACGATAATATTAAGGTTTAACTAATAAAGGAGCTTTATGGCTGCCCAGCGCGACAATTTAATTGAGTTTAAAACAATCGGTTTGATTGCTAAAACCCAACATCCCGAAGCCAAACAAACTCTGCTGGCTTTATATCGGTTTTTAAAAGCTAAGGGCATCAAGCTGGTGATCGATCAGCGTATCGCCGATGAACTTCCTATTAATGGATTCGAGCGCGCAGATCTAGTCGGTATCGGGATCAGTTGTGATTTAGCGATAGTGGTAGGCGGAGATGGTTACATGCTTGGCGCAGCGCGTGTTCTGGCACGTTTTGATATTGCTGTTATTGGTGTAAACCGGGGTAATTTAGGCTTTTTAACGGATCTTGATCCGGAGAATTTTGAACAGCCCCTAGAGCAAGTCTTGTTGGGTAATTACCAAATTGAAAAACGTTTTTTATTAGAAGCGCAAGTACATCGTCATGGTGATATGAAAAGTTCCAACACTGCGGTTAATGAAGCGGTTTTACATCCGGATAAAATCGCGCATATGCTTGAATTTGAAGTTTATGTGAACGATAACTTCATGCTCAATCAACGCGCTGACGGTCTGATTATTGCGACACCGACAGGTTCAACCGCTTACTCCCTATCGGGCGGAGGGCCCATTTTAACGCCAAATTTAGATGCCATCAGTCTATTGCCTATGTTTCCTCATACATTAAACAGCCGCCCGATTGTTATTGACGCTAATAGTCATGTACGTCTAAAACTCGCTCTATCTAATAAAAGCGAAATGCAAATCAGCTGTGATAGCCATGTAAATTTATCGGCTTTACCTGGCGATGATGTAATAATCAAAAAAAGCCAGGATCAATTAAAATTAGTTCATCCTGAAAACTACAATTATTTCCATGTGTTACAAAATAAATTAGGCTGGGGTAATAAGCTTTATTAATAATTAGCAGAAAATTCAACACATCTCACTTTACTGTTTAAATAAACAGTATTAGACTGTGCAAATACACAGTACTAATATTCGGTCTTTGGGATGTAAAAATTATGCTTAGCCAATTAACTATTCAACATTTTGCCATTGTTCAATTTTTAGAATTAGAATTTCATCAAGGTATGACCACTATTACCGGTGAAACAGGTGCGGGTAAATCCATTGCCATTGACGCTCTGGGGTTATGTCTGGGGGATCGCGCCGACGCTAATATGGTCAGGGTGGGCACTGAACAGGCTGAAGTTAATGCGCGTTTTACATTAAGCGATACCCCTAAGGCAAAAAATTGGTTAGTCAATAACGACCTTGAAGATTCCCCAAGTGACAATGCAGAATGTTTATTACGCCGCGTTATCACTAAAGAAGGCCGTTCCCGTGCTTACATTAACGGCACCCCCGTGCCCCTCTCGCAGCTCAAAAGTCTGGGACAATTGCTGGTTAATATTCACGGTCAGCATGCCCACCAAAGTCTTCTCAAAAATGATATTCAACTTTCTATTATTGATGAATATGCAGGCCATCATCTTTGCTTACAAAAAGTAAAAGATACCTATCAAGGTTGGCACTTTCTGAATAAACAATTGAAGCAGCAACAACTTAACCAGCAAGAAAAACAAGCCCGAAAACAGTTGCTTGAATACCAAATTGAAGAATTAGATGCCTTTGCACTCGCCGAAAATGAGTTTCAAGAGATAGAGCAGGAGCATAAACGTTTAGCCAATAGCGGTGCTTTATTAACAACCTGCCAAATCAGCCTGTCACAATTAAGCGATGGTGAAGAATTTGATGCATTGAGCTTATTGCGTAAAAGTGTCGCCGCACTGGAGCATCAGATAGATAATGATCCATCACTGGGGTCTATTCTTACAAGCTTGCAAGAAGCTATTATTCCAATCGAAGATGCCTGTTATGAATTACGTCATTTTAGTGAAAACTTAGAACTTGACCCGGAGCATTTTCAGCAACTGGAAACGCGCATGAGTGAAGCATTATCTTTAGCGCGTAAGCATCAAATTCAACCTGAGTTTCTTTTCGAACATCATCAAAAATTAGACAAAGAATACCAGGCGTTAACTAATGTTAATGCGCAAATAGAACAACTTACGATCGACTTAGAGCAAGCAGAGCTTAATTATTTCAAGCAGGCAAATAAACTCAGTCAAAGCCGCTTACGTTACAGTAAAAAATTAAGTAAAAAGATCACCGCAAGTATTCAACAACTTAATATGGAAGAAGGCATATTCGAAGTATCCTTAACCCAATCAAGTCGCACTACCTTGAGCCCCTTAGGGATAGACAGTATTGAATTTCAAGTCGCAACCAACGCCGGGCAACCCTTGCAGGACTTAGGGAAAGTGGCTTCCGGTGGTGAATTATCACGTATTGGTTTGGCCATTCAAGTGATTATTAGCCAACGCGTTTCTACTCCAACACTGATTTTCGATGAAGTTGATGTCGGGATCAGTGGCGCTACCGCCGCCGTTGTTGGAAAATTATTACGCAGTCTGGGAGATAATACGCAAATCCTCTGTGTCACGCATTTACCTCAAGTAGCCGGTAATGGCCATCAGCAGATGTTTGTGGATAAAAAAAGTGATGGTAAAACCACTAATACCACCATGTTTAAACTAAATCCAAAGGATCGTTTAAGTGAATTAGCAAGGTTATTAGGCGGAGACCGCATCACTGAACACACCTTAGCTAATGCACAGGAATTATTAGTCCAATAAATGATTAAATAAATTAGATGAATTAGATTAGACAGTTAACCTTTGTGCGTCAGAATGTTAACTGTTTGCTTCTGCAGCCGTTGAATAATGGCTGTTTAAACTTGTATTTAGCCGCATTCATTGAAAAAACTATTATCATTATAAATTTTCGTGCTTTTTAAAAGGAGAAATGTGTAGCCGTTTTGTTTTTAAATAAAAATAAACCTGTCTTTATTTTTATGACTGTTTAGTATTATTTATTTGTATATTCATTTATCTAAGTGGTTTTATCAAATATGAAAACATTCCTGCCCTGTTTATCTCTCATCTTAATGCTTGCTGGTTGTGCGCAAATACCAACACCTCCCCCTACCGAGACTGCCGATTGGTCGGCACATCAACAACAGCTGGATGAATTGACCGACTGGTCACTCAGCGGGAAAGTGGCCATTATCACCCCAGAAGAACGTCATAGCCTAAATATTTACTGGCAACAAAGCGGAGATGATTTTCATATTACTTTAAGCAGCTTTCTCGGATCGACAATTTTAGATATAAATAAGACAGCACTTGGCACACGCATCATTGACGATAAGGGTAAAGTTTATTTTGGTAAAAATGCGCAGACATTAATTACTCAACTGTCAGGGATTGAGTTACCCGTAGATGTTTTACAGCAATGGATTAAAGGCAATCCGAGTGGTGCTGTTTATCAGCTTAATGAAAATAATCAGTTAGTCAGTCTTACCGGACAAGATAACCAAGATGACAACTGGTCTATCGATTACAACAATTATAAAACGGTTCAGCAAACAAGCTTGCCCCACCAGCTGCAGCTCAAACGTCAGGATCTACTGATAAAATTTGCAATCCGAAAATGGCTGTTAGAGAAAAGCGCCATATTTTAAATAAGAACTGCAGCTAAAACAGATAATTAACAAAATTCTGTCTCAGAGAATCACAACTTATTTACTGATATCAACATAATATTTAGCGGTTTGGTTAAATGCCGCCCGGTTGTGTCTTACATAAATTTACATAATCTAAGGCTCAAGAGAATAATCTTCTTTTCTATTAATTAATTTCTTCCAAGTCCCCCTCAGTGATCCCTGTAATAAAAGTAATTCAAGTCGTTTTTTGTGAAGAATGGCGCATTTTCTGCCAGTGACTAGTCTAGTATTTCAATGACACTCATTTTGTTTTTCACCAGTCATGGTTTTAAGGTTTAAAGCTGAGATACACGCTAAAAATTCCTAACCTGCGGAATTTCATGGCGATTCGTATGTTGCTGGTCAAAGTCATCAATCCATTAGCTTGCCTAATACATACGAGGAGAAATAACCCATGTCCTTATTATCCAAATCTGATAAGCAGCCACAAAATTTCCCGCAATACCCCGGATTAGCGACTGTCATTCATGGTAATGGCGCGGTTGCACATGTTATGGATCATGTCTGCGGTGGAGTGATTGGTTATCCAATTACCCCCTCGACAGAAATTTCTGAACTATATGAAGCATTCCGAGCACAGGGCGGGTGCAATGTTTGGGGTGAACATCCCTTTTTCTTTGAACCTGAAGGTGAACACTCTGCACAAAGTGGTGCATTAGGCGCCGCATTGACCGGCGGAAAATATATATCCAATGCATCATCTAGTCAGGGTATCCTGTACGCCTTAGAATCTCATTATGTGACGGTTGGCAAAAAGGCAGCAGGTTTTGTCCTGCATGTCGCAGCGCGCTCTGTCTCTCGCCATTCACTCAATGTAATGGCCGGCCATGATGACGTTTACGCCCTACTTTCTGCAGGTTACACCATATTATTTGCCAGCAACGCTCAAGAGGCCGCCGATTTAGCGGCCATTTCCTATCGTATCAGTGCCCTCTCTCTTATTCCGGTCGCTAATACCATGGACGGTTTTGCCACCAGCCATATTCAAAGTGAAGTGCTGCTGCCTGAACCTGAAATGCTAAAGCAGTATTTAGGCGATCCGCGCGATCGCATTACCGCGCCAACAGAAGCGCAGCGCATGCTTTATGGCGCGAAAGGACGAGTTTGGCAACTCACCCGTTTTATTGATAAATATCAGCAACAGTTTTGGCCGGAGAAGTGCCAGAATTTAAAAGACTATCTTGAGCAGTATGCCGAGCAGTTAGAAGAAGATGCTAATGGCGATCACCTCAGTGAAACCAATGAATTTGTGCCTGCCGATTTACACAAAAAATGGCGCCGTACATGGCTAAACGCCTATCAAAAAGACAGTCGTCAACGGGTACCCGCTTTAGTCGACACGCACAACCCCGGGCTGACCGGCGGCGTGCAGAATCAACCCGATTATCAAGCTGGCATAGTCGACCATCGCACCCATTTTATGAGTGATGTTCCGCAGTTTATTGAACAGGCGATGATTGAGTATGCACAATTAACCGGCCGTCAATATCAACCGGTGATGGAATTTATGTGCGCTGATGCAGAGTACCTGCTGCTTGGTTTAGGCTCTGTTACCGATGATGCCGAAGCAGTTGCCAGTTATCTGCGCACCAAGGGCCATAAAGTCGGAGTGATTGCCATTAAACAACTCCACCCCTTTCCTGAAGCACAATTAATTGAAAAACTGGCGGGTAAAAAATCCCTTACGGTGCTTGAACGTTGTGATGAAACGCGCCTTACTGAACGTGTCTCGCGGGCTTTATTTAAAGCCACTGAAAATACTGTCACCCTGCGTCACAAAGGCATTATGCCGCTCACCAATCCACCGCAGGTTAATACTGGAATCTTTGGACTCGGTGGTCACGATTTACAGCCTTGTCATCTGATCGCCGCATTTGAAAATATGTTTGCACAAAATACTAAACCTTTCTTCTATTTAGGCAGTCAGTTCTTTGCGCATCAGGCATCGGAGGCCTTAAACGATGCTCAGCAGCGTCTCCGTCAAGCCTATCCCGATACTGAATTGATGGCCTTGGAAACCGGTGAAAATCCGAACTTGCTGCCGACCAGCGCGATGCGCATCCGTTTCCATTCCGTCGGTGGTTACGGCACCATTGCAACGGGTAAACTGCTCACCGATATCCTCTCTGGTGCGCTCGGTTTACATTCCAAATCAATGCCTAAATACGGCAGCGAAAAAAGTGGCGCGCCGACTAATTTTTTCATAACGTTGTCACCTGAACCGATTAAAATAACCAACGCTGAGCTGCAGCAAGTTGATCTGGTCCTGTCACCAGACCACAAAGTCTTTATGCACACCAACCCGCTTGCAGGCCTGACCAAAAACGGCACTTTTATTCTGCAAACCTACCATACGCCGGAGCGTGTATGGCAAGAGTTACCACAAAGTGCCCGTCAATACATACGCGATAAAAATATAAATTTTTATATCGTCGATGCCTTTAAAGTTGCCCGTCAGCATGCGCCAACACCTGATTTAGAAATTAGAATGATGGGTATTGCCTTTATTGGTGCCTTGTGTGGCCATGCCAAGCAGGTGATAGAGGGGACCGATGCAGAGCAAATACTTGAACGTATTGAACGACAAATTAATAAGAAATTTAGCGCCAAAGGTGAAAAAGTGGTGGCCAGTAATATGGCGGTGATTCGTGATGGCGTACAGGCAACACAAGAAGTGTGTTACGCCGACTTCATCGATGACAAGACAATCGAAGCAGCTGCAACGCAGCAACAACACAACAAATCCAGCAACGCCAGCTGTGGTCTATTCGACCAGGCTTACTTTGATAATATTGCCGGTAAAAACTACGCCGACGGCAGTATCAGCGAAGCGCCTGTTATTCCCGGCTCTGGTATGTTTCTGCCGCCCGCGAGTGCGGTTACAAAAGACAAGGGCTTATTCCGTTTATATGTCCCAAAATTTAATCCAGACATTTGTACTGGCTGCATGGAGTGTACTATTGCCTGCCCGGACGGGGCAATTCCTAATGCAGTGCATGAACTCCACGAAATCTTAAATTTTGCCATCGGCAGGCTGACTCTGCCACCCGCACAGCTTGAACTTCTCAAGGCGCAGGTTCCTCCTATTTGTGATGGTATTCGTCAGCAATATCACAGTGCAACTAAAGGCGAATCACCCGCTTTACATGAGCTAATGGCAAGCGTTGTTGATAAAATGACTTTCACCAACCACACGCTGCAACAGCATCTGGCGGCGGTTTGTATCATCCTTGAAAATATGCCGATGAGCCGCACTAAAGCTTTTTTTGATGTTATGGAAAATGCGCTGCCGGGATCCGGTGGATTATTCAGCGTCACTATTGACCCAAGCAAATGCAGCGGCTGTATGGAATGTGTCGATGTTTGTGGCCCTAAAGCACTTGAAAAGACCCGCCAAACCACTGAACTTAACATTCGAATGCATCAACGCTTTGATACCTTCGCTGAAATGCCAAACACCCCGTCCCGCTTTATCGAACAGGCAACCCAGCCCGGGGGAGAAGCGAAACGATTATTGCTGGATCGCGATAATTACTATGCAATGAGCTCCGGTCATGGCGCTTGCCGAGGTTGTGGTGAAGTAACTGCACTGCGTTTAGTCACCTCAATCAACCGCGCGCTGCAACAACAACGCTATAATACGCATATCGATCAGTTAGAAGCTCTGATCGAACAGTTAGAGGTGAAACTTAACTCAACGGCAACTGATCCAAAAGATGCAAATAGATCTGCACGTATCAGACAAACCATCAAAACATTAGACAAACGTCTATTCCTCTTTGAACATGGCCCAACGGGCAACGGGCCGTCCGATGCCCTGATTGCCAACGCCACAGGCTGCAGCAGTGTTTACGCCTCAACCTTCCCGTCGAATCCTTATCATGATCCCTGGGTAAATAGTTTATTCCAGGATACCCCGGCGCTTGCTAAGGGTTTATTTGAAGGAGAAGTTGCCAACCAGCTTGCGCAAATTAAAGCTATCCGCAGTGCAAAATTGGATATTGGCGATCTTTATGACCCGCAAATCCATGACAATCAACTACGCTATCTTGAATGGACCCACCTTTCCGAACAAGAACTGGCGTTACTGCCAACCGTCTTCAGCATCGGAGGTGACGGTGCAACTTATGATATTGGTTTCGGTGCCCTGTCGCGCTTGCTGACCACATCGACGCCCATAAAAGTCGTGGTGCTTAATACCGGCAGTTACTCTAACACCGGTGGTCAAGCATCTACCGCAAGCTTCACGGCTCAAGACTCGGATCTTAGTCGTTTTGGCCGTGAGCACAGCGGTAAAGAGGAAGCGCGCAAAGAGTTAGGCATTATTGCAACCTTCCACCCGAAAGTGCTGGTTGTCCAAACCTCAACTGCGCTGCAGGGTCACTTTATGTCAAACTTGATGAACTACTTGAACTATCAGGATGCCCCTGCTCTGCTTGACGTATACACACCCTGCATGGGTGAACACGGTATTGCCGATGATGCCAGTACCCGCCATTCAAGATGGGCTGTTGAAAGTCGAATGAACCCTGTTTTTGTTCATGATCCGCGTAAGGGAGAAACATTAGCAGAGCGCTTTTCATTAGAAGGAAATCCTGAAATTGTGCAGGATTGGGCAATACAAACTATTACTTATAACGATCCCGACGGCATGACCCAATTAAAACAGCTGCCATTTACCCCGGCAGATTTTGCGCTGCAGGAAGGACGCTTTAAAAAACATTTCCAAGTGATCGACAGCAAACTATTCGAAAGTAATGCATCGCTCGTAGAAGTAGCAGATTACATAGTACTGAGCAGATCCGAGCGGATCGGAAAAGTGCCCTTTATCTGGTCAACGGATAAGCAGCGCCATCTTATCCAATTAAGTGTTACTGATTCTATTATTCGCCTCACGGAAGAACGTTTGCGCAATTGGCGAATGCTGCAATATATCAGCGGTCAGCACCTTGTTAAAATTGAGCAGGATCACCAACTGCAGATCAAACAATGGCAGCAACGTTATGAACAAGCTGTTGAATCCAAAGAGCAGGCAATCGACAGCATCGCCAATGGCTTAGCGGAACTGGCGATGACAGCCGATGCTTTAGCACCTTCGCAGTCTATCCCGGTTACTGAGGTAGAAGCAGCACCATCAGTAAGCAGTCCAGTAGCCAAACCCTTAGTCGTCATTCTGGATGAAGATCAACATGAATGTACTGACTGCAAAACATGTTATCAGCAATTAAGTGAATTATTTGAGAAGGTCACCATTGTCGATAACGGTGTCGCGAAGGTCGTCAGCCGGGTTATTCCAGGCGCACTGGAGAATATCGTAATAACCGATGAATTGGTTAGCCGGGCAGCTCGTATCGCCGATCAGTGTGATGCGGGAATTATCCACTTCAATGCGCCAGTAATGGTGGAGGTATCATTATGACAGCCACATTATCAGGGCCGCAACGCGACTTGTTGATGCAGCGGATGGAACAGGATCCGCAGCGCTTTCAGCGAATGATCATTGACGATAGTCAGAAGGCTATTCAAAAAATGCTCAAACAGGGCAAACTCAACGCGGCCTTTACCAAAAAACTGTGGGAGCTGTTAGTGGTGAATAATGCCCTCAGCATCGCCTTACAACGCTATCTATGGCGCGTTACCCTTAAACAAAAACGCACTTTTATCCAAGGGTTAGACGAGCACCTAAGCAAGCGTTATCCTATGTTTAAAGGCTTGTCCGAGGGCTGGCCGGGTAAAAACAATATTCCGCCTTATGTTCGGCCGGCTCTTGAGCGGCGCAAAGACTTTAATCTGGTTAATCAGGGTTATCTTGGTTACATGGGGCTGGGTTACAGTTTACGGGAAGTTGAGCTGTTTGTATGGCTCGAAGTATTGCGCGACAAACAGTGCCAGGACAGGCCCTGTGAAATAGGGATCCCACACGATAACCAGCAGGGAGAAACAACCTCCGATAATGAGGGCGGTTGTCCGGTAAAAATTCATATCCCTCAAGTATTGAATCTGATGGGAGAAGGCAAGTTTAAAGACGCCTTTGAACTTATTCGCAATGCCAACCCGCTGCCCAATGTAACGGGGCGAGTTTGTCCTCAAGAGGTGCAATGTCAGGGTTCCTGTACTCTCAAAGAACGCCCCATTGAGATCGGGCAGCTCGAATGGTTCTTACCACAACGACAACGTCAGTTGGACGGCGGTGCAGCAACGGATGCACTGCTCTGCAACCCTTGGGCAGTGGCAACTAAACCGCCGGTGGCTATCGTAGGCTCAGGCCCGTCAGGGTTGATTAACGCTTACCTGCTGGCCAAGGCGGGTTACCCTATTACGGTATTTGAAGCATTCCACGCACTCGGTGGTGTACTGCGTTACGGCATTCCCGAGTTCCGTTTACCGAATCAATTAATCGATGATGTGGTTGCCAAAATCAAAGCGCTGGGTGGCCGCTTTGTGACTAACTACATTGTCGGTAAAACCGCTACGCTTGCTGACTTAAAACGCGCAGGCTTTACGCGAATATTTGTGGGAACCGGCGCGGGTTTACCCCGCTTTATGAATATACCGGGTGAACACCTGCTCAATATCATGTCCGCTAATGAGTTTTTAACCCGGGTCAACCTGATGCATGCCAATGAAGCCGAGTATGAAACTCCCCTGCCTGAGGTAAAAGGTAAACAGGTGATGGTGCTTGGTGGTGGCAATACCGCCATGGATGCCGCCCGTACCGCTTGCCGTTTGGGCGCTAATGTAACGATAGTTTATCGCCGTACCCAGCAGGAAATGCCTGCCCGCGTTGAAGAACTGCAGCATGCACAGGAAGAGGGGATCATGCTTAAAGAGCTGCGTTCTCCCTGTGAGTTTATCGGTGATCAAAACCACGCAGTTGCCAGTAGCAAACTTGAGGTAATGACACTGGGTGAGCCCGACGCATCGGGTCGTCGTCGCCCGAAAGCCACGGGTGATACTGAGCTGATGCCCGTTGATTTAGTAATCATGGCGCTCGGTAATAGCTCCAATCCGATAGTCAAAGATGCAGAGCCCGATTTACAAACATCTAAATGGGGCACAGTATTGCTTAATAAAGACTCACAACAAACCTCCTTAAGCGGTATTTACAGTGGCGGTGATGCAACCCGCGGGGGGTCGACTGCGATTAAAGCCGCGGGTGATGGCCAGGCTGCAGCCAAAGAAATTATGCAGGATGCACATTTCAATCCGAAAGAAGTGCTCAATCTTGTGACGCAAGCCAGTCGCTATACAGACCTGGCGCAAACCCGCGCTGAAATTGTTAAACGCACTCAATTAACCGCTGGTGTTGTGGAATTCACCATCAAAGCGCCCTTAATTGCAAAGTCAGCCAAAGCCGGTCAGTTTGTCCGTCTGTTAGCCGATGATAAGGGGGAACTGATCCCTCTAACTCTGGCTGACTGGAACGAAAGTGACGGTACTATTATGCTGGTCATTCAAGGTCTGGGTAGCAGCTCAAAAATCATCAACAAAATGCGAGTCGGAGATTGTTTTGCGGCTATTGCGGGTCCGCTTGGTCAGGCAAGTCATCTGCTCAAACATCCAGATAATCAACGGATCATCTTCACCGCCGGCGGGGTCGGATTACCTGCGGTATACCCGATTGTGCGCGCGCATCTTGAAACAGGTAACAAGGTCACCCTGATAGCAGGGTTCAGAGGGTTGGATTTTTGCTTTTGGACAGAAAAAGACGGCCGTATTGAAACCCTGCGCCGCCAATACCCGGATCAGCTTGAAGTCATTTATACAAGTAACGATGGCTCATTTGGCATTAAAGGCTTTGTCACTATGCCCCTTGAAGAGATGTTAATCAGTCATAGGGACGGTATCGGAGAGCCTATTGTCATTGCTCAAGTCATTACTATTGGTCCGCCAATGATGATGCGCGCAGTGAGTGATTTAACGCGAGATTATAATGTGCCCTGTATGGCCAGCCTTAACTCGATCATGGTCGACGCAACGGGAATGTGCGGGGCGTGTATGGTACCGGTCATGGAAGATGGCAAACTGATCCGTAAGCATGCCTGCATTGATGGTCCGGAAATAAACAGCCATGTTATCGACTGGGATAAGTTCTTACCGCGGTTTAATCAATTTAAAGTGCAGGAACATCAGAGCGAAATCGATCATCACTTAATCGATGAGTAATGCATCTTCTGAAGACAGTTGTAATATCTGCAAGCTAACTCTTCGACCAACAAGGTCGACCTTTAAAGAGTTAGCTTTATTCTTTTCATCTAAGCTGCGCTAAAGCGATCAGGGAAAACAGAATTAAAACTTATTCTGTTCTGAGCTGTATT
Source organism: Psychromonas sp. (assembly GCF_047632955.1). Classification (GTDB taxonomy): domain Bacteria; phylum Pseudomonadota; class Gammaproteobacteria; order Enterobacterales; family Psychromonadaceae; genus Psychromonas. The sequence continues at coordinate 101,962 of NZ_JBLIED010000008.1, forward strand.
TATAAGCCATAAATCGCTACTATCTGCTCTTTAAAATAACGTCCTTAACGATAATCATTGCCAGACAGAGATATGACGCATGACAAAGACTGAAACTATTCGTTGGCCTGCTCCCGCTAAACTTAACCTGTTTTTATATATAACCGGTCGGCGAGAAGACGGTTATCATGAATTACAAACGCTATTCCAATTTATCGACCGATGCGATTATTTAACTGTCACGCCAAATCTCTCCGGAAAAATTACCCTCTCCCCAGACATCGAAGGTTTACCATTAGAAAATAATCTAATCTATAAAGCCGCCATGAGGTTAAAAGCCCATACGGCAGAGATCAACGGGGCGCACATTAATCTGGAAAAGAATTTACCTATGGGCGGAGGACTTGGTGGAGGGTCATCCGATGCCGCCACAACCCTGACTGCATTAAATTATCACTGGAATGTCAATTTTACAAAAAACAAACTGGCAGAAATTGGAGTTTCATTGGGGGCTGACATACCTGTTTTTATATTTGGCCAAGCTGCGATAGCAGAAGGCATAGGTGAAAAATTAAGTCCGGCTTCGCCCGCAGAGCAGAGTTATCTGATTGCTGTGCCTGATTGCCATATTTCAACAGCTGCCGTTTTTCGAGCAAGTGACCTGATTCGCAATACAAAAAAAAGAACACATTTGCAGTTAATAAATCAAAATTGGCTGAACGACTGCCAGCCCTACGTGAAAAAAAAATATCCTAAGGTTGCCAAGGTTATACAGTGGTTGGTAGAATACGCACCTACTCAGTTGACTGGCACTGGTGCATGTGTTTTTAGCACATTTAACAGTATTCATGAAGCTAAAATTGTGTTAAATAACACTCCTGACTGGTTAGCAGCATTTACCGCAAAAGGATTGAATAATTCTCCATTAAACGAATTATTAGCAACACTTAAATAAAATTTATTAATTGCGTCAAAGTAATTAATAACAAAAGTTAATTAGCATTATTGCTTTTTAACACACACCCATCAGGATTACAGAGGTCCTCACAGTGCCAAATATGAAACTATTTTCAGGTAACGCGACACCCGATCTAGCCCAGAGAGTTGCAGATCGTCTTTTCATTAAACTAGGAAATGCGGATGTTGGGCGCTTTAGCGATGGCGAAATCCACGTGCAAATTAATGAAAACGTACGTGGTGATGATATTTTTATCGTACAATCGACCTGTGCACCAACCAATGATAATTTAATGGAATTAATCGTTATGATTGACGCATTTCGTCGTGCATCAGCCGGACGTATTACGGCTGTTATTCCTTATTTTGGTTATGCCCGCCAAGATCGCAGAGTGCGCTCCAGTCGTGTGCCGATCACCGCAAAAGTGGTTGCAGATTTCTTGTCCAATGTCGGTGTAGACCGTGTATTGACTGTAGATCTACATGCAGAGCAAATTCAAGGGTTTTTTGATGTGCCTGTGGATAATGTATTTGGCAGCTCGGTGCTTCTTGAAGATATGTTAGAGAAGAAACTGGATAATCCAATGATTGTGTCCCCTGATATCGGTGGTGTTGTGCGTGCACGTGCACATGCAAAATTACTCGATGATGCCGATTTGGCAATCATCGACAAACGTCGTCCAAAAGCAAACGTTGCACAAGTAATGAACCTAATCGGTGATGTTGAAGGACGTAACTGTATTATCGTTGATGATATGATAGATACCGGCGGTACATTGTGCCAGGCAGCCTTAGCGCTTAAAGAACGTGGTGCAACCTCTGTTTACGCTTATGCTACGCATCCGGTGTTCTCTGGAAAAGCCGCTGAAAATATCAAAAACTCTGTTATTGATGAATTTATTGTTACTGATTCAATTCCACTTTCAGCAGAAATCATTGCAACCGGTAAAGTTAAGCAGTTAACCTTAAGTGGTATGCTGGCTGAAGCAATTCGTCGCGTAAGTAACGAAGAATCAATTTCGGCAATGTTCCACTAATCTCTGTATATTCCGCTATTAACAACTGTTAAGTTAGCCTTTTTAACCTTTGTTAATTGCCTTGCAGCATAAAAAAGACTTCATGGTCTTACCATGAAGTCTTTTTCGATCGCGAAATTAGTTTTAATGTTGTACAAAATCATTCGGGCACGCTATTATGGCGCGCCTTTTTTATCCGCAGTTTAAAACTGTCGATAAGGTGGTTTTATCTGGTCGCAAGATGAAACCTATTTTAAATTTGAGGAACTTTATAACAGTATCCTCTCTATTGGAGTTATACCATGTCTATTAAATTAACAGCAACAACCCGTACAGACCTAGGGAAAGGTGCGAGCCGCCGCCTGCGTCATGCGGATCTAGTACCAGCAATCGTATACGGAGCTAATAAAGAAGCAGTTTCTCTTACTTTTACACATAAAGAAATCAGCAAAGCAGAAGGTATTGAATCGTTCTACTCTTCAATATTAAATCTGGAAATTGATGGTGTTTCTGAGCAAGTAGTGCTTAAAGACTTACAACGTCATGCTTTTAAAGAACGCATTCAACATTTAGATCTACTGCGTGTTGATGCAAAACATAAACTTCACACAACAGTTCCTCTGCACTTCATCAACGAAGATATTACAGAAGCTGTTAAAAATGGTGGCGTAGTTTACCGCTCTATTAACGACATTGAAGTTCTATGTCTACCTGCAGATCTACCTTCATTCATTGAAGTAGATATCTCTAAAATGGAAATTGGTGATACATTACATCTTTCTGATATCCTACTTCCTGCTAACGTTGAGTCTGTTGCACTTAATAAAGGCGAAGAATACAACGTTCCTATGGTTTCAATTGCAGTTTCTAAAACAGCTCCGACTGAAGAAGATGAAGCAGAAGCCGCAGCAGCAGTAGCAGCAGCAGAAGCACCAACTGCAGAATAATAGTGTCAGTTACTATTAAATTGCTTGTGGGCCTGGCTAATCCAGGCCCCGAATATGCACAAACCAGACACAATGCAGGACAATGGGTTGTAGAACGGTTCGCCTCTCAAGAAAACATTCAACTTAAAGCCGAAGCTAAATTTTACGGCCTAACGGGCAGAATTCAGTTTGCCGGTAATGACCTGCGTCTTCTTGTTCCAACTACCTTTATGAATCTCAGCGGAAAATCCGTTGCTGCTATGGCGAATTTCTATCGCATTAAACCTGAAGAGATCCTCATTGCACACGATGAGCTGGATCTGCTTCCCGGTATAGCAAAGTTTAAATTAGGTGGCGGTCATGGTGGACATAACGGTTTAAAAGATATTATCTCCAAACTGGGGAATGATAAGAATTTCTATCGCCTGCGCATTGGCATCGGTCACCCGGGTGACAAAAACAGAGTCAGTGGTTATGTGCTCGGCAAAGCGCCCAGTAGCGAACAAAACTTAATTGACCAAAGTATTGATGAAGCAGCACGTTGCACCCAAATTTTAGGGCTGGACGGACTCGCAAAAGCGATGAATCGCTTACACAGTTTTAAAGCAGAAAAATAATCCGCTTAACACCCCGCAATCAACACAAATAACTAACAAAATAGGATACAAATCATGGGTTTCAAATGTGGCATAGTCGGTTTACCCAATGTTGGTAAATCAACATTATTTAACGCGTTAACAAAAGCGGGCATTGAAGCTGCTAACTTTCCATTTTGTACGATTGAGCCTAATACGGGTATCGTGCCGGTACCGGATCATCGCCTGGATGAATTAGCTAAAATTGTTAACCCGCAGCGCGTTTTACCAACAACAATGGAATTTGTTGATATCGCAGGTTTAGTTGAAGGCGCTTCTAAAGGTGAAGGGCTGGGTAATAAATTTCTCGCAAATATTCGTGAAACAGATGCCATTGGCCACGTTGTACGTTGCTTCCAAGATGACAACATTGTTCACGTTTCCGGTAAAATCGATCCTAAAGACGATATTGATATTATCAATACAGAGCTGGCATTGGCCGACTTAGAAAGTTGTGAGCGCATTCTTTTACGTCTCACCAAAAAAGCCAAAAGTGGCGACAAAGATGCCAAATTTGAAGTGCCTGTATTGGAAAAAATAAAAGCACATCTTGAAGCCGACGGTTTAGTGCGCGGGCTTGAATTAACGACAGAAGAAAAAGCCGCGGTTGCCTACCTTAACTTTCTGACCGGTAAACCGACCATGTACATTGCCAATGTCAGTGAAGATGGTTTTGAAAATAACCCGTACTTAGATATTGTCCGTGAAATCGCCGAAAAAGAAGGTTCAGTAGTGGTGCCTGTTTGTGCTGCCATTGAATCTGAAATCGCCGAGCTTGATGAAGAAGACAAAAAAGAATTCCTTGAGGGAATTGGTCAGGAAGAAGCTGGCTTAAACCGTGTGATCAACAGCGGCTATCAATTATTGCATTTACAAACCTACTTTACCGCAGGTGTTAAAGAAGTGCGTGCCTGGACGGTTAAAGTCGGTGCAACAGCACCCCAGGCAGCGGGTGTTATCCACACTGATTTTGAGCGTGGTTTTATCCGTGCAGAGATTATCAGTTATGATGACTTTATTGCATGCAAAGGCGAAGCCGGTGCTAAAGAAGCGGGTAAATGGCGTTTGGAAGGTAAAAACTACGTGACAAAAGACGGTGATGTTATCCATTTCCGCTTTAACGTTTAACGCTATAATTTATCTTTAAAAGGCAACTTCTTATCATTAAAAGGCAACTTCTTATCATTAAAAGGCAACTTCGGTTGCCTTTTTGATAGCACTTTAAATGGTCTTTTATTTTTAATTAATCACTACAAATAGTTATTTTCACACCTTTATTCTGCAATAACTTCAGTTCCTTCGGATTCGATTCTGAATCAGTCACCAACACATCTAATTTGTTACTGTCACAAATTTTATAAGTCGCCACCTTCCCGAGTTTAAAGGCGGATCCTAAACTAATAACCAACTCAGATTGTTCAATGATTGCGGCTAATGTTTCAGCTTCGTCTAAACGATTAATGGTCAAGCCTTGACTTGGGTGTAACGCGTGAACGCCTAAGAAACAGACATCAAAATGAATTTTCCTGAGCATCGCATTGGTTGTCGCGCCAAGCGCCATCACCGCAGATTTAGATACTTTACCGCCTAATAAAATTAATTCGATATTATTATGATGCATTAATTTAGTGGCAACCAAAGGGCTTGGCGTGACCACGGTAAAATTAAAATGAGTCGGTAAATTCATGGCTAACTGCAAACAGGTCGTGCCCGAGTCAATCAGAATCGTTTGCTCAGCTTGAATAAAGGGAATGGCAGCCAATGCAACACGCTTTTTTAGAGGATCAACTTCATCCTGGCGATCCCGATACTCTTGAAATTCCTGCTGCAGCGGCAATGCCCCGCCATGCACCCTGCGCAACTTTTTAAGCTCATCTAATTGTTTTAAATCACGACGGATTGTATCTTCAGAGACCTGCAGGGTTTGACTTAATCCGGCGGCATAAACCCGGCCTAACTGGCTGATCAAATCTAATATTTTCTCATGCCTTTCTTGTTGTAACATATTTTTTCCTCGATATTTATTGCCTAATTTTATTTTTCAGTCTATAGCGAATTGATACTGTCCGCGTTATATAACCGTCAATCGCTATTTGCAGGCGGCAACTCTGTCTCTCTTTCCCATGCCCGCTGATGGTATAGGTAGAGTTGATTTGATCCTAAATAGTTTACTTTAACGGCATTGATATCATCATAAAAACCTTTATTGAAAACAAAAGCACTTTTTAACAAAGGCAAGGTTAGCCAGCTTGTTGGTACCGAAAGTTCTGTTGTTTTTTGTAAACGTGTACTGGCACTAGCGCCTAATTTTGTGGAAATGGTCCAGCCCCACTCACCAAATGAAGGTACATTTTGATGGTATTGCTCCACAAAGGGAAATTTAGCTTCTTTTAGGGTTTTAGCGATTGATATAAAAGCATTTTTAGCATGAAATGGCGATGTGGACTGGATTGCTATCGCGCCATCCCCATTTAGCAAATGGTTAAGCCGGTAATAAAAATTAACGCTGTAAAGCTTGTTTAAATCCGGGTGACTGGGATCCGGCAGATCAATAATAATCACATCAAAAATTCGTTTATTCTGTAATAACTTATCAATGGTTATAAATGCATCATCATTAATAACGGTGACCCGTTTATCATTAAAGCTGTTTTCAGTTAACCCGCTAATTTTGTTTGCTAAATAAGGTGGTAGTTCAGCTTCGGGAGATTTAAATAATCCAACTAACTTTTCATCCAAATCAATTAATGTGACCTGCTCGGGCTGCCATTTTAACACCTCGCGCACCGCCAAACCGTCACCTCCGCCAATAATCAATATCTTATTGTGATGTGCTGCGGCCTGCATCACGGGATGCACTAAAAACTCATGGTAAATTTTTTCATCCAGACTGGAAAATTGTAAGCGTCCGTTAATATAAAAATTATAAATGGGCTCAAGATTGCCGCCTAAATTACGCTGCGTAAATACCAAATTTTGATAAGGCGTTTGGGTTTGATAAACGACCTTATCTTGATACAGAAGATTCTGCATTTGTTGCTGCCAATGACCACCATAGTGGAACACCAGCAACACTAAAATAGTTAACAGTGCATGTCCCAGCAACAGTTTTTTTATGTGCCTTAAATAGTGCTTAAAGCGGATCAGAAAAACAAACCCGGCCACTAAATTCAGAGAAGCTGTGAGCGCGGCAGCCTGGCTGATTTCAATGCGCAGCATAAACAACACCCAAATCGCTGCACCAAAACCCGCTCCAATATAATCAGCCCCATAAATCGTCCCGGCGTTATGGGCTAAATGATGCCCGTATACGGTTTCGCGAATGCGCGCAATAAGCGGGATCTCCATGCCGATCAAAAAACCCAGCAGAAAGGCAAAAAAGTAAGGTAATTGTATGCTCAACCAGTTTAGTTGGGCAATGATTCCCCCCTCGGGTCTTGTGTCCATGGGAATTTGATAGGTTTCAGCCAGAAGATGCGGTAAGGTCTGCCCAAAGCCGATAACAGAGGCGATAAACAAGGTCGCACAACAACCAATCAACGCAACCGCTAACTCTAAAATAACAAAACCCTGAAAGGCGTTGGATATTTTTTTGGCGGCAAAGGCGCCCAGCCCCATTGATACAATCATAATACCAATAATCGCATAAATAACGGTTTCAACACTGCCGAGAATACGCGCGGAATAATGAGAAAGCAGATACTCATAAATCAGACCGCAGCAGGCCAGTACCGCCATGATTAATATCAACAGACTGTCATCGATCAGGAGTCTTAATTTTTTTGAGTGGACCATTTTTTTCTCTAACAGGGATAAAAAAAGGTCATCAAAGATGACCGATTAAATAAACGTTTGGTTTTTAGTTATTAGTTCTTAGTTCTTAGTTATTAGCTAGCAACTAGAAAATCGCAAATCGCAAATCGCAAATCGTAGCTCAAGCCATTAATGCCATCAGTAACAATGCGATTGCAAAAGAGGTCATCAGCTCGACCGTGGCAATACCAATATTATTCTGATCTTCAACTTCTTCGCGGCGGTTTATTCCCCAAAGCACGATAAACTTAGCAATGGCGTTTAATAATGTTAATGCCAGCATCAAAATGACACTCATGATGACCCATTGTGTTATTCCAACCCACAAAGATTGCGCGTCGTAGACCACAAAATAACTTGCGGCTGTCACTGACATAGCGGTTGAAATCAAATACCCGGAGTAACGAATAGCTAAAGCCAGCTGCCCTTTTTCTAAGGTGGCCTGAAATCTAATACCGTTATTTTGAGAAAATCGCCATTCAAATATGCGCGTGATCATCACCAGCATAATTTGTGAAATTATCCACGCACAGAAAATTGCTACAAAGGTTCTAATATCAAGCCCCTCTGCCCAGAGCAGTGCGGCACGGACCACAATCGCAGTGGCAATAACGGATGCGGCATCAACCACCCCCACGGAAATATTTTTTTTCAGGATTTGATCCTGTTTATCAAAATCCGGGAGAGCGAATTTATCGTGAATGTAACGTCCCGCTTTGATCAATAATAATCCAATCAATCCGTAGGTTAACATTCCTATCAGCTCGGCTGAATAGGACCCGGCTAGCGCGCCGGTGATGGCACCGCTTAAGGCGATACCCATGGCTGCGACACTGCCCGCGAGGCTAATACCGTAGGCAAAGTTATCATTTACCGACAGCTCATTTTTACTGTTAATATTACCGGTAATGCCCATGCTATAACGCATTCCACCTAATAAAATAATCGCAACCGCCATATCAATTAATAAGTAAATGACCAAACCGCCGTTCTGCTCTAATGTTGCCATCAATTCATTCATATTTTTTAGCCTTATTTTCCGCGACTTATACCGCGAGAGGTCGTTGTTTTACTATTTCTAAAACTACTCGATGATTTTGCTTTTGAGTAATTAGACTTTCCGGCAAAAGAGGTTGTTTGCTGCGCCTGCCGACTGGCAGTTGACATACGGCTTGATCCGGTTTTAGATTTTGCGTAGGGGCTTTGAAAGCCGCCCTTATTAGCAAATTGTTTTTTGGTTCTGGCGGCTAAATTATCCTGAGATTTTGCTTGCTGTGGTGAGGTATAACGGTTACGCCCGACATCATTGTAATAACTGTAATCCCGACGGGATGACCAGCTGTCAAAGCGAGTACGGTTCGGCGAGATAGCTGAAAACATGGCATACATGCCATACCACTGCCAAAATGAGCTACCGCTACTGTTAGTTTGCCATTGCCCGTAGCCCGGATTACCGATTAACTGACTGCCTGCACCATTATCTGCCGCCGCATTTGCCTGCAGACTCTGCTGCTTACTGATGGCATTAACGCGTGCTAATTTGCCATCGGACAGATCCGCAATAACATTAACCGGATCAGACAAGGCATCATTAAATAAAGCCGGATCCGATGCCGCCATCAGATTTTCACTTTCAAACAGCTGAATTTCGATATCGCCGAGCACCTGCGGCTGTTCTTTAAGTGTTTTTAAGCGCTGCAGCAGACCTTGATAGATAGGTCCCTGACGCGTTGCATCACGACTTAATTCCTTTAATAAAGGCGCAAGCTGCGGCTTATCTTCAGCTAACAGTCTTGCATATTCGCGTAAAATAGTGGCATTACGTAATGCCTTTGTATCAAGATTTTCACCCAGGTTAGTTGTTAAATATTCGGTGCTTCTGATATTAGCCTGAAGTTGTTCGGGGCGCTCATCTCCACAGGCAAGCAGTAAAAAACTCAGCCCCAAAATAAGTAACATTTTAGTTTTCATGCGCTTCCCTAGTTTGACAAAAAATCAATAACACGCTGCAAATCATCCTGAGTATCAATGCCAGGTGGCGGAATTTCCTTTGCCTGCTCAACGTGAATTTTAAAGCCATGCCATAATACGCGCAGCTGCTCAAGCTTCTCGATCAACTCCAGCGGTGAAACAGATAATGTCGCATACTCTTGAAGAAAACTAACACGGTAGGCATAAATGCCAATATGACGTCGTAGGGCAGTACAATTTAGCGATTTGTCAGTCTGATTTTCTAAACTGAAATGGTCACGATCCCATGGAATGGTGGCGCGACTGAAATACAACGCCATGTTGTTTTTATCACAAACGACTTTCACTGCATTAACATTAAAAACATCGTCAACTTCATCAATCGGCGCACTTAATGTCGCGACACTGGCATGACTGTTTTGTTGCAGATTGCTCGCAACCTGTTTAATGACTGACGGGGGAATTAACGGCTCATCTCCCTGCACATTAACGATGATCTCATCATCGGCAAAGTTAAACTGCTGGCAAACCTCGGCTAAACGGTCCGTTCCGGACTGATGTTCCTTGGATGTCATGCATACATCTATCTTCTTAATATGCTTTAAAGCATCGACAATGCGTTGATCATCGGTGGCCACGATAACTTGTTTTGCACCACTTTTTAAAGCTTGTTGGGTGACCCGCTCAATCATGGTTTTCCCCAAAATATCAAGCAGAGGTTTAGCCGGTAAACGAGTTGAATGATAACGAGAGGGTATCACCACAATAAATGACATAATTATTCCTCATCGGACGTAATGGTCCGCGCTTTGACTTTCAACAGAGCGGGAATACCGTCAATAACGGGGTAAGCAAGATGATCAAATTTACAAATAAGTTCATTGGTGTTTTTTTTATAACTTAACTTACCTTTGCATAATGGACAGGCGATAATATCAAGTAACCTAATGTCTAACATTTTATTTCCTTAATCCTATTTAATAATTGTTGTTCAAAGTGCGCCGGCAATTCCGCCGAAACAGGTAAATACCACCAGTTTGGCTGCGCAAAATCAGTGCATTTAACCGCATCTTTTTCGGTCATTAATAGTGGAACAGAGGTTTCAAATTGACTGAAGTCATCTTTTGAAAAGGCATGATGGTCATTAAAACCAACGGCTTTTAATATTTCAAACTGCTGCTGGTTAAGGGTCTCAAAAAATCGTTGTGGATATCCAATCGCCGCACAGGCATTGACTTTAAGGCCGCTGCTAAGTTGTGCCGCTTTTCCATCTACACGTTTACAGCTTTGCGCTTTTAATAACATGGTCATTTCATTAACCTGCTGTTCACCGTTATTAATCACAAAGTCAACACTGCTTAAACGTGATAAATTTTCCCGCAACGGACCCATCGGTATAAGCTGCTGGTTACCAAAACGGCGTTTGCCATCAACAATAACGATTTCAATATCCCGTTGTAATGCATAATGCTGCAATCCGTCATCGCTGATAATGATATCAGCTAAACAATGCTGCTCAATATATTTAACTGCATTTTTACGGATCGGGTCAACCACCACCGGAATCCCCAGGCGCTGATGAATTAATATCGGCTCATCGCCCGCCTCGCTACCCTTGATATGCTCGCTAACAAGCAACGGATAATGGTTGCTTTTCCCGCCATAACCGCGGCTAATCACCGCGGGTTTGTAACCTGCAGAAATCAACACTTCGCATAACCAGATAACAAAAGGTGTTTTACCGTTGCCGCCAACAGAAATATTACCAACGATAATAACGGGTAATTGACTCTTATAGCTTTTTAAAAAACCTTTTTGATAAGCCAAGCGGCGGCATAGGCTGATTATTTTAAACACCAAAGCAAGGGGCAAAAGTAACCACGCCCAACTAACAGGGCGGTACCAAAACGGCATTATAACTCTCCAGCTGCTTGAATTTTACTGAGGCTGTGATAAATCGCTTTTTTCTCAATAAGCTCTGCATGCGTGCCGCGCTCTACCACACGACCATCATCAATCACTAAAATTTGATCGGCATGTTCAATGGTTGATAAACGATGGGCAATAACAATAGAGGTTCTGTTTTTTTGTAATATATCAAGTGCCGTTTGGATATGACGTTCAGATTCAGAGTCTAACGCGGAGGTCGCTTCATCAAGAATTAAAATAGGAGCATCACGTAACAATGCACGTGCAATGGCCAATCTTTGACGTTGTCCGCCCGACAACAGGGCCCCATTTTCACCAATAATAGTGTCTAATCCGTTTGGAAACTGCTTGATAAACTCCATCGCATTGGCTGTATCAGCCGCTTTTATAATATCTTCCCGAGTAAATTTACCATCACTTGCATAGGCGATATTATTGGCAATAGTATCGTTAAACAGATGTACACTTTGTGAAACTATCGCCACTTGATCGCGTAACGACGAAAGGGTATATTCCTGAATATTGACCCCATCTATGCTGATCGCCCCGCTATTAATATCGTAAAAACGGGTTAATAAATTGGCAATGGTTGATTTCCCACTACCCGAGCGTCCAACTAAGGCAAAGGTTTCTCCCGCGTTGATCTTAAAACTCACATTATTTAATGCCGGTTTTTCAGTGGTTGGGTAGGTGAACACAATGTTCTGCAGTTCAATATTACCCTTGGCACGTTTAATCACTTTAGTGCCGGAATCTACCGCAGCCGTTGTATCTAGCACCTTGAATAAACTCACACTGGCAGAAATACCACGCTGTATATCACCAACCACCTCGGTAATAACTTTTACCGGTTTCATTAAAGCCATCATAGAAGAAATAATGACAATAAAGGTACCCGAGGTTAAGTCGTTAATAATTGAGGGTTTGGTTGCCAGAAATAAAATAAAAGCTAAAGCCAAAGAGGCAATGCTTTGTACTATTGGCGTACTGATCGCCTGCGCACTGACCATTTTCATATTTTGCGAACGAACCGAATTACTGACCTGATCAAACTTTTTATTTTCAAGTTTTTGGCCGCCAAACATTAAAACTTCTTTATGTCCTTTTAACATCTGCTCTGACGCTGTGGTCACTGAGCCCATTGCATCTTGTAATTTTTTACTGATTTTACGAAAACGTTTGCTGACAATGCGAATAGCGATACCGACGATAGGTGCAATCAAAAAGAAAACTAATGATAACTGCCAACTTTGGACAAACATCAGACCGACCAAAGCAATGATAGTAGCACCATCGCGGAATATTTTTATCAGGGCCTTGGTTGAAGCGGTGGTGACCTGGTTTGCATCGTAGGTGATTTTAGAGAGCAAATCACCGGTGTTAGTTTTATCAAAAAAACTAATAGGTAAAGCAATTAAATGGCTGAATAACTGCCGTTGTAATTTCATGACCACATGGGTACCGACCCAGGACATACAGTATGAACTGACAAAGGAAACCAATCCCCTTGCTGCAACAATTAAGATAACAAAAATAGGCATAAAGGTTAAAATTTCCGGACTCTGCCCGGTTAACCCCTTATCCATCAGGGGTTTAATTGAATAGATAAAAGCGGTATCAATGGCGGCATAACCAATCATAGCGATAATCGCAGCAGCTAAGCCTAATTTAAACTCTTTAACGTATCCCAATAGACGCCTAAAAACCAGCCAGCTATTTACTTCTTTATTTTCCATGATTCACCAAGTACTTTTGTTAGAGAGAAAAAGAGTGATGATACCAATAAGGGGCAAGATCTTCTCTATATGTTTGCATGATAATGTTTTCTGTTGTTATTTTAAAACGAATAAATCCATTTAAACCACTGTTTACCATTCTAACATTTTGATCTTGATAACGTAACTTTACCTGCGTAGCCGGAAATCCCCACTGATTCATAAATCCGGCACTAAAAATCACCCATTGCGGCGCCACGGTTTTGATAAAGGTTTCGCTTGATGAGTATTTGCTGCCATGATGAGGGGCCAGCAAAAGTGTGCTTTTCAAAGCTTGCCCATATTTTGCAACTAACTTAAGCTCTTGCTTTTTCTCAATATCTCCAGTCAACAAAAGTGAATAATTACCATCATCAATACGTAAAACACAAGAGTTGTTATTATTGTTTGTACCCGCGGTCAAGGGTGACAATACTTTTACCGACAGCGCACCTAATGACCATTTCATTCCTGCACGGCACAATAAGGTTTTTTTGTTTTTTAGTGCAGAAGGAGCCAACGGTTCGCCGAGCAGTATATATTCAGGCAAAAAAGCGTTGTTAATAACATCTACGCCTCCCGCATGGTCAATATCACTGTGGCTTACCAGCAAATAATCTAAGCTGTTAATACCAATAGAGCGCAAATAGGGCAGAGTCTCAACGGCTGCCGTGGTAAACCCTGACGGATAGCGGGGACCGGTATCATAGAGCAGACTTTGTCCCTGGCTTGTTACTAAAATGGATAACCCCTGACCTATGTCTATGACTTCTACCTGCCACTGATGGGGTTTATGTTGTTTTTCTGTCCATAATAATAAAATAAGTGAAGTGAGCAGTATAAAAGTAAAAAAATAACTGAGACGCGCATTGACATGTTGTAGTTTAAACAAAACATAAAGCACTAAAATTAAGCCGACAAAAAAGATAAATAAACTTCCCTGATCATAGGAAAAAGTCAGATAGGCAAATGTTGCCGGCTCAAAAGCACTAAAAAAATAACTGATTAAACGATCCGCAATAGTAAATAACAGCAGCGCAATAGGTTGATAAACAACTGAAAAAACAACCGCGGTTAAAGTGATAGGAATAATTAACAGAGAAAAAAGTGGTACTGCCAGGAGATTAATAAAAGGAGCCAGCATTGAAAAAGAGGAAAAACTTAACAGCTGTACGGGTAACATTAACAGGCTCAGCGAGAACTGAATAAGCACTAAAAATTTAAAATAATGTATTATTTTTGTAAATCCCAGAATTTCTATATTTTTTGCTTCCCTGTGGTTAAATTGAGGAAAGTGCCATAAAACAATTAATATCAAACACACTGCAATGTAGGATAACCACAGACTTAAACTGAGTAGCGACAAAGGATCCCATAATAAGATAGCTAAAAGTGTCAGGCTTAACAGATCAATCAAACTGCACTTGCGTTTCATTGATAAAATAGCAACCGAAAATAACAACATTAAAAATGCACGCTGCGTCGGTAAGGAAAAACCGGCTAAATAAGCATATAAAAATGCCCCCAGTAATGCGCTTAAGCTGACAAATCGCCAGGAAAACCAGCCAAGGTATTTCTTTGGAAAAAAACGTTCGGTAAAATAAGCCACGCACAAATAAACACAGGAAAAAAGCAGGCTGATATGTAAACCTGAAATAGCAAACAGGTGGGAAATGCCCAACTGCTGAATTAAGACTTTCTGCGCTGCCGTAATTAATGATTTATCAGCAAAAGATAAGGCCAGGATAGCGCCTTGATTATTTAAAGAGTTGCTAAGATTTGACACTCTTTCATATAAATAAACTCTTAAGGAAAAAGCTGAGGATTGATCCTTAATATGAGACTTTATAACCGCCTGGTAGGCAACATGCTCAGAGTACTTGTATTTTTGCTGGTCAAATCCTGCCGGATTGGCACGTCCATAAACCGGTTTAAAACGCACCTTAAAGAGATGTTTTTCGTTTTCCTGTACCTTCAGCGTCGGAGCATACCAGCGCATTTCCAATAAAGGCGCGTAATTTAAGTGATGCCCATCAAGTTCAACTAACTTGGCACGAAAATATCCTTTATTTTGATCACTGATTAATGATTTAATTTGCACAACTATGCTATGGTTTCGCCCATCTACCAAAGCCTGCAGCGGGGCTGAATTTGCAAAGGGGAAATTAGTAACGGGTTGAAAAGCAAAAAAACTTCCTGTTAATGCTAAACAAGTATAAAGTGAAAAATAAACAGCAATAAATGGGACGACCGCAACAATACGCAGGCGCGGAATCAACATTAAACCAATAAATAAGGCGCTACAGAATATTATCTCGTTATTGTCTAATAATCGCGGCCAAAACAGGCTCGATATAAAAACAATAATTGACAGCCACACTAACAGACGCATTGTCATTCGAATCCATTTAAGTAAACCTTAATTATATGCCAAAAAAATTTCTTAAACGCTTTACTCCAAAACCTGAGATGTTAAAAGCACATCCTCACCTTAAGCATTTTGGCGAAACACTGCAGAATCCCAATCTATGGCACTTAAACCGCCGCAGTGCAGCCGGCGCTGTCGCTGTTGGGCTGTTTTGTGCCTGGATGCCCATTCCTTTCCAGATGATTTTAGCCGCCGCTATTGCCATGATATTTACGGTTAACCTGCCTTTGTCCGTTGCCTTAGTTTGGATTTCCAACCCGCTGACCATGGGCCCTTTATTTTACGGCGCTTACCGTTTAGGTGCGTTTATGATGCATCTGCCTGTACAGCATTTTCACTTCGAATTATCTTATAGCTGGTTGATCGACACTTTTGAAACTATCGCCCCGCCACTGTTTTTAGGTGCCCTGATTCTGGGCAGCATCAGTGCATTTTTGGGATATTTCCTGTTTCGTGCTTTTTGGCGCTTTACTGTCACTAAAAAATGGCAACGCAGAAATAAAAAATAAATCCGGTAATTTATCCTCCTCTATTAAATATTTTTTCTATAAGCGATAACTTGCGTATTTTCCGCTCCATCCATATCAGGAGATGAGGCCGCCGACAGGTGGATGCCTTCCAATAGTTAAGTGAGCTGCCTACAATAACAGCGCAACAATCTGTTTATTGCCGATGCTGAGCTGAGCCCGATAACAAACAGATAAAAGCCAAGCATTATTTTGGTAACATGTTATATCCCGACTTAAAACGCCAAAAATGCAAATTCTACAGACACCTAAATTGCGGTGAATTTATTTTCAACGAACAACAATTAATGTAAAAAAGAGGTTATATGAAGCTTGAAGTTGATACCCATACCCATACCTATGCGAGTGGTCATGCTTACAGTACTTTGCTAGAAAATGTTCAGCAAGCCAAAGAAAGCGGACTAAAAATGTTTTGTACTACAGACCATTCCGAATCCATGCCGGGTGCTCCGCATCATTGGTTTTTTGCTAATCAAAAAATACTCCCCCGATTTATTTCCGGTATTGCGGTCATTCGCGGCGTCGAAGCTAATATTATGAATGTTCAGGGAGAAATTGATATTCCCCTGCATGTACAGGCAAGCTTGGATTGGGTCATTGCCAGTCTGCATGAATTTGTTTTTAAACCCGCGAATAAAAAAGAGCATACCACCGCATTGATAAATACCATTAAAAGCGGCTGTGTAGATGCTCTCGGCCATTTAGGTAATCCGAATTATGATTTTGATTTTCACGCGGTGATCGCATGCGCCAAAGAGCACAATGTGGCGATTGAAATTAATAATACCTCCCTTCGAGGCGGCAGTAGAGTTGGCAGTATTGATCGCTGTTATGAAATTGCCTGTGTTGCAAGGGATCTCGGCGCTTTTATAACAACAGGTACAGATTCCCATTTTTGTGAGCAGATAGGCAGGCTGGCGTTAGTCAGTGATTTGTTGGATAAAGTAAAAATGCCCAGCGAGCAAGTGATCACCTACAGCACGAGGCAATTTTTGAATTTTCTGCGCTTGCGTGGTAAACCTGCCATTACCGAGTATGCTGCTCTTTTATAAAAGCAGGATAAAATAACAGGTTCAGACTCAACTTAACCTAATTTAACTTAATTGGAATTCAATCCAGATATTAAGCTTCCTGACTAAGGCAACGTGCTGTTTACTCAACAACGACAACAAGCGCTGTCTTTTAAACAGCTCACATCACTTAAATCGCTAAACTAGTTTGGGTCTATAATTATCTGAAATATTTAAAATAAAAATTATCCTGGCTTTGCAGCTTAAATTTCAAATAGTTTTATAAGTACGTCCTTGCTCTGACTCACAATAGACATTTGGATAATTTATGACTAAAAAATTTTTACCACTCTCGAAACCGGCCATCAACGAAGAGGATATAGCCGCCGTTGTTGAGGTTCTACGATCCGGATGGATAACGACGGGTCCTGAAAATGGCCAATTAGAAAAAAAGATTTGCCAGTTAACCGGTGCAAAATATGCGGTGGCCTTGAGCAACGCGACAGCGGCAATACATTTAACCTTAGTGGCACTGGGTATCGGCCCGGGTGACGAAGTAATAACACCATCATTAACTTGGGTATCGGCTGTGAATATGATCACATTAATGGGCGCGACGCCGGTTTTTGCTGAGGTTGATGGCGACACATTAATGACCAGTGCCGCTTTAATTGCCCCGTTAATAACCCGCAGAACAAAACTGATTATCCCCGTTCATTTTGCCGGAGCCCCGCTTGACCTTGACCCTCTTTATATTCTGGGTAAAGCACATAATATACCCATCCTTGAAGATGCCGCCCATGCGCTTGGTGGTCAATATAAAGGGCGTAACATAGGCCAAAGGGGGAGCTGTTTTTTTTCTCTGCACGCAAGTAAAAATGTAACCACCGCCGAGGGTGGAATATTCACCACTCAAGATATTGAGCTTGCCGATCATATTCGCCGTTTGAAGTTTCACGGCTTAAGTGTTGATGCCTATGATCGTAAAACCCACGGACGTATTGCTCAGGCAGAGGTGATAGAGCCCGGCTATAAATATAATCTGCCGGATATCTGTGCGGTGTTGGCCTTGGGGCAACTGCAGCGTTTAAATGAAATCACTCGGAAACGGCAACAATTAGCACTAAAATATCGTACTTTATTAGCGCAAATCCCGGGCATAACAACACTCACTATCCCCGCTTATGCACATAAACATTGCTGGCATCTATTGGTTATTCGAGTTGACCCAAGTAAATCAGGAATAGACAGGGATCAGTTAATCGATGCATTAAAAGATCAAGGTATTGGTGCGGGGATCCATTTTAAAGCTGTCCACCTGCAAAAATACTATCGCGAAAATTATCATTTCCCCGAGCATACTCGCCAATACTCATTAAAAAATACAGAATACAATAACGCACAGATCTGCTCCTTACCTTTATTCCCCGATATGAGTGAAAACGACGTGCTCCGTGTAACCCACGCCTTATCAAAAATAGTGAGAGACTCGATTAATGAAACATCAACAGGAAATTAATTTTGTCTCTATCGTCATTCCCGTTTATAACGAAGAGGCGAGCTTACCTGAGCTGCTTGAACGTACCGAAATGACGCTCAGCAGCATGGGCAAGGATTATGAGATCATATTAATTGACGACGGTAGCAGAGATAACAGCGCCTACCTGATTGAGCAGGCCGCCGCTGCTTCCGAAAGCCATGTAGTTGGCATTATTCTTAACCGTAATTACGGACAGCACAACGCCATCATGGCCGGATTTGAATATGTAAAGGGGGATTTAATTGTCACCTTAGATGCAGATCTGCAGAACCCTCCAGAGGAGATTCCAAGGTTAGTTGCAAAAGCGGCAGAGGGTTACGACTCAGTAGGGACCGTGAGAACGGATCGTCAGGACAGTATATTAAGGCGTTATCCTTCAAAAATTATTAATAAAATAATCACCTACTCAACGGGCGTACAAATGAACGACTATGGTTGTATGTTAAGAGCTTACCGAAGCCATGTTGTTCAAGCGATGCTTTCCTGCCATGAACGCAGTACCTTTATTCCAATATTAGCCAATGGGTTCTCTCGCCACGTTGTTGAAATCAACGTAAAGCATAACCAAAGAGCCGAGGGGAAATCTAAATACAGTTTCATCAATTTACTCAACCTAATGTTTGATCTGTTGACCAGTATGACCACGGCGCCACTAAGAGTATTGAGTATTATCGGCGGCGTTATCCTATTATTAGGTGCTCTTTTTGGCCTGATATTGCTTATGATGAGCTTATTTTATGGTACAGAATGGGAAAATAACACTGTGTTGCTATTATTCTCGATTTTATTTATTTTTATAGGCGCACAATTTATCGGCTTGGGGATACTGGGTGAGTACGTAGGACGCATTTATTCCGATGTACGGGCGCGTCCACGCTATTACGTACAAGATATTAGGATCGGAGAAGCTTCTCAAGCGGCACGTAAAAAGATGCGCTCGACACTATAATAATTTTTTACCTTTATGTTAAGGAATCAATGTAATGAAAGCGGTTGTATTTGCCTATCATAATATCGGTTGTGCCGCCCTGCAGAGCTTACTGGATGCCGAGGTTGAAGTGTTAGCCCTGTTTACCCATATTGATGATAGTGCTGAAACTATTTTTTTTGGATCCGTGGCGAAATTAGCGGCGCACAATAATATAACGGTTTATGCTCCAGAAGACGTCAATCATCCTTTATGGGTCGAACGAATTCGTCAATTGCAGCCGGAAATACTCTTTAGTTTTTATTACCGCCATCTCTTAAGTCGCAACATTATAAATATTCCTCCCCAGGGCGCTTTTAATTTACATGGCTCATTATTACCCGCATACCGGGGCCGCGCACCTATTAATTGGGTATTAATAAATGGTGAAACAGAAACCGGATTAACACTGCACTGCATGACTGAAAAAGCCGATGCCGGTGATATTGTGGCACAACAAAAAATCACCATTTCAGCAAACGATAATGCCTTAAGTTTATATAATAAAATGACCAAGCTGACATCAGAAATGATGAAAAAAATCTTACCCGCAATATTGGTGGGTAAGTATACTCTGGCAAAACAGGATCCGTCTTTAGCCAGCTATTTTAGGCGGCGTACAGCAGCCGATGGTGAAATAAAATGGGCAAATGATGCACTCACCATTAATAATTTAATCAGAGCAGTCACTGCCCCCTTCCCCGGGGCTTTTTCCTTTTCAGGCGATCGCAAGGTTATTTTATGGGCCGCGCGGGCAGATCAACAAACCTACGACGTATCCCCCGGCACTATTGTTTCAACCAGGCCTCTTACTATTGCCTGCGCACAGGGCGCAATAATTGTCGATGCGGGACAAACTGAAAATGGCTTGTACCTTGGCGGTAATCAATTAGCGGATGACTTGCATCTATCGGCCAAGATGCACTTTGGCCAGCGGGCAAGTGCTTTACTGAAAGCTAAACAACGCCAGAAAATATTAATTTTAGGCGCCAATGGTTTTATTGGCAATCACCTGACTAAACGTTTGCTGGATGACGGAAAATACCAGATTTATGCCATGGACATGGAATCCAATCAGATTGATCAATACATTAATCATCCCGATTTCCATTTTGTTGAAGGGGATATCAGCATTCACAGTGAGTGGATCCAGTACCATATTAAAAAATGCGACATCATATTACCGCTGGTGGCGATCGCTACCCCTATCGAATATACCCGTCACCCACTGCGAGTTTTTGAACTGGATTTTGAAGAAAATCTGAAAATTGTACGGGAATGCGTGAAATATAAACGTCGCATCATCTTCCCGTCAACTTCTGAAGTTTACGGCATGTGCACCGATCCCGAATTTGATGAAGATAATTCAGTACTCATTACCGGACCGATTAACCGCCAGCGCTGGATCTACTCTGCCTCGAAACAGTTACTGGATCGTATTATCTGGGCATACGGTAAAAAAGATAATTTGCAGTTTACCTTATTCCGTCCCTTTAACTGGATAGGCCCGCGTTTAGATAGTTTGGATTCCGCGCGTATTGGCTCCAGCCGGGCAATTACCCAATTGATTCTCAATCTGGTGGAAGGCACCGCCATCAAATTAATCGACGGTGGAGAGCAGAAACGCTGCTTCACGGACATCTCAGAAGCCATTGAGGCTCTGTTTAAAATCATAGAAAACAAAGATAATTTATGTGACGGTCAAATTATCAACATTGGCGCACCTGATAATGAAGCCAGCATCAAAGTACTGGCAGAAATGCTTGTTGAGAAATTTGAGCAGCATCCTTTACGCACTTATTTTCCACCCTTTGCAGGTTACCAGCTGGTCGAAAGTCTGGCATTTTACGGAGATGGATATCAGGATTTACAACATAGGCGTCCCAGTATCAGGAATGCCAAACGTTTTTTAGATTGGGCACCCTCATTATCGCTGGAGCATTCAATCGAACAAACATTAGATTTCTTTTTAAAAGCAGCAGTGGTGGAAATCACAGAAAATGAAAAGTGAGAAAATAGCTAAAGTAGGCCTGAGAATTGACGTGGATACCCTGCGCGGCACACAACTGGGCGTGCCAACATTATTACAGCTGCTGGCAAAGTACGAGGTGCTCGCTTCATTTTTTTTCACGGTCGGCCCCGATAATATGGGCCGTCATCTATGGCGTTTACTGCGCCCGGCCTTCTTTAAAAAAATGTGCCGTTCCAAAGCAGCAAGCCTCTACGGCTGGGATATCCTGATGCGCGGTACGCTTTGGCCGGGCCCGATTATCGGTCATAAATCAGCAAAGATCATTAAACAAACTAATTTTGCAGGGCATGAAATAGGCCTGCACGCCTGGGATCATTATAGGTGGCAACGCAAAGTAGAGAGCATGAGCCATGCGCAGCTGAATTCAGAAATAACTAAAGGTTATCAAATGCTGCAAAAAATATTAGGCCGGAATATCACCTGCAGTGCGGTTGCCGGCTGGCGCTGCACCCCGAAGGTGCTGACACTTAAAGAGCTATTTTATTTTCGTTATAATAGTGATTGTCGTGGTGATAAAATATTTCGTCCCGGTATTGGGATGACCCCGCAAATCCCAGTTACTCTGCCTACCTATGATGAACTGATCGGCCGGCAGGGTATCAATCAACAAAATTATAATGCGGCTATTTTAAAGCAGATCCACCCTGATGCACTCAATGTTTACACCATTCACGCGGAAGTGGAAGGCATTAGCTGTGCGCCCATGTTTGAACAATTGCTTATTGCCGCCCGGCAAAAAAACATTCAATTTGTTCCTCTGATTGAACTGCTTGATGATCGGCAATGGCCAATCGATGAGATAGTCAATTTACCAATGGCAGGACGGGATGGCTGGATTAGTCAGCAAAAATCAATGCGCCAGCTTATTCTTCCCCTTTACCAATGAAAGGATAATCCACAGTCGTCATGCACAAATCAACCATTAACTTACCCCTGTTAACTGTGCTGATTTTTATAAGCATCTATATTGTGCCTTTAGGTTTACGTGACCTTTGGTCTCCCGATGAGATCCGTTATGCGGAAATTGCTCGGGAAATGCTCAGCAGCGGAGATTGGACAGTACCTACTTTTAATGGTCTGCGTTATTTTGAAAAACCAATAATGGGTCATTGGATGAACGCTATTGCTCAACTGCTGTTTGGGGAAAACAATTTTTCGGCAAGAGCGGCCTCTGCATTCAGCACCGCAGGATCTGCAGGTTGCTTACTGTTATTAGTAACGCATTTTATAAACCGCCAAACTGCATGGATATCAGCCGCTATTTTTATCAGTCTGTTTATGGTCGCCGGCGTAGGCAGTTATAACGTATTGGATAGCCTGTTTTCTCTGTGCTTGACAGCCGCATTTAGCGCTTTCTTTTTTGCCGTTTCAGCCAATAACAGCAGCACCCGCTGTAGAGATTACGGCTTAGCCGGTTTATTTTGCGGTTTGGCTTTTCTAACCAAAGGTTTTTTAGCACTGTTATTACCGGTTATTGTGGTTTTACCTTACCTGCTCTGGCACAAACAATTTTTACCTATTTTACGCTGGGGATGGTGGGTAGTGACGGTTGCGCTGCTAATCTGTCTGCCCTGGGCGCTGGCGATTCATGCCGCGGAGCCCGATTATTGGCATTATTTCTTTTGGGTTGAGCATATTCAACGCTTCGCCGCTAAAGATGCACAGCACAGTGCCCCGTTCTGGTATTACTTTGCCTACTTACCCTTAGCCCTGCTGCCCTGGACATTTTTAGCACCAACCGCCATTAGGCACTTGAGAGACCATCTTCGTTTGCCGTTTATTCGCTATCTGCTGCTTTGGGCGATGCTGCCGATTCTATTTTTTTCAATCGCCCAGGGGAAAATTGTCACTTATATTCTGCCCTCTATGGCGCCAATCGCCATATTACTGGCAGTTGGATTAATCACTGCCTATAAAAAACGGGCCAAGGGATTAAAATGGGGCTCTGTTGTTAACCTCATCATTACGGCAGTTGCCGCCGGTGGATTTTTAGTCTTCTATTATGCCGGATATTTACCATTGGAAAGCCACGAGTATTACCGTCCCTGGCTGGCGTTCACGGCTCTTTCCTGTTGGGTCCTATGTGCTATTTTAGCTATTCGCGCCAGCACATTCGAAGCTAAAATAAGCGCTTATGCCATGATGCCGACAGCCTTGTTTTTACTCTTTTGGGCAATGATTCCCAATCTGAGTATCGACTCAAAAATGCCCGCCGGTTTTATTGAAGAACTTAAACCTTTGGTCAGCGAACAAACTATTCTACTGGCCGATCACCCGGCAACCATGTCGGCCTTAAATTGGTATTTAAAACGTAATGATGTTTATTTGCTCGATGGCAAAGGAGAGGTCAAATATGGACTCAGTTATCCCGACGCTGCGGATCGGTACATTGAACGGCAAAACCTTGCGCAATTTATTAAAAATAAACAGCAACAGACCGATATTTTAATTTTGCTGCGCAATCTGCAACTGCCGGCATCAGAACTACCAACAATCACTCGAACCTTTAAACAGGGTCGTTTCAGGGCGCTGTATTTTAAAAAGCGCGTCCTTGAGGATTAACTTGGTTTATACAAATAAGTATTCAGCCTTGCGAGTGTTAATTTTTCTTAGCTAATACCAAATCCATTAATTTTCTGCGCATTTATGCTGGTTAAAACACATGCTAGCTAGACATAAAACTATGTTTTAGTCTTTGTTATTAATTGGATTCATAACATCCTGTTATTCCCCACTTCGCGGCCAGCTAAAGCTGTTCAAAATCCGTCCATACGATTTGGTATAATTAGAACATCTAGTTACTGCAATCAATGCCTTGCTTTCATGGGTTTTTACGGCGCCTAAATAGATCACCTAATTAGTAGAATGGGTATAATGCAAGTTCACAACTTCAATCGATTTTGGTGTTCGGATAATTTGCTGAATAAAAAAAAGGCTGAGCAATTAATTGCTCAGCCTTTTTTATTCATCCCTTTTTATTAACTGCATAACAAGGGAGGTTTTTTAAAGTTAACCTTGTATACGCAGGTGTAACTCTTGTACCGAGTTGACTGTCGCGTCGGGTGCGGTCGGATCCGCAAGATGCGCCTGACATGTTGCAAATGCACCTTTCAAGGTCGTTGTGTAATTTACTTTATAACGCAGCGCTGCACGACGTAGCTGACGTGAATCTTCAATAGCAATACGACCTTCAGTGGTATTGACCATGTAGGTATATTCGCCATTTTTAGTGCGATCTAGAATATGCGGACGGCCTTCATGTACCTTATTAACCAGTCGCGCGTTAATACCGGCTTCTTGTAATACAATCATAGTGCCGTGTGTTGCATCAATCTCATAGCCAAGCTCGACTAAATTTTTAGCCAGTTTTGCAACGCGTTTTTTATCGCTGTTCCGCACGGAAAGTAATGCTCGACCGATAATTGGCACATCTTTAATCGAACCAAGTTCCGCCTTTGCATAAGCTTCGGCAAAGGTATCACCGGCACCCATCACTTCACCGGTACTGCGCATTTCAGGGCCTAATATAGGATCTGAACCGGGAAATTTATTAAAGGGTAAGACCACTTCTTTTACCGAATAGTATGGCGGGATAACTTCTTTAGTTACGCCGAGCTCTTTAAGGGTTTTACCGGCCATGACGCTTGCGCCAATTTTAGCAATCGGCACACCGGTCGCTTTTGACACAAAAGGCACGGTACGTGCAGCACGCGGATTAACCTCAATCATGTAGACTTCGTTATCTTTTACCGCAAGCTGGGTATTCATCAGGCCGATAACACCCAGTTCTAATGCTAACGAGCGAATGTAACCTCGAATCTCATCCTGGATTTCCGCACTTAACGTGTAAGCCGGTAATGAACATGCCGAGTCACCGGAGTGCACGCCCGCTTGTTCAATATGTTCCATAATAGCGCCGATAACCACG
Source organism: Psychromonas sp. (assembly GCF_047632955.1). GTDB lineage: Bacteria > Pseudomonadota > Gammaproteobacteria > Enterobacterales > Psychromonadaceae > Psychromonas. The sequence goes on from NZ_JBLIED010000008.1 coordinate 127,374, forward strand.
TCCGTACCGTCACAGATAGCATCGATATCCACTTCGATTGCATCATCTAAGAAACGATCCAGCAGTACCGGTGATTCATTAGAAACGCTGACCGCATCTTTAAAGTAACGGCGTAAATCAACTTCGTCATAAACGATTTCCATCGCCCGGCCACCTAATACATAGGATGGACGAACCACCAGCGGGTAACCTATCACTTTCGCTGATTCAACGGCTTGCTCAAGGGTAGTAACAGTATCATTTTCAGGCTGCTTAAGTCCTAAACGCTCAACCACCTGTTGGAAACGCTCACGGTCTTCGGCGCGGTCAATCGCCTCCGGTGAAGTACCGATAATAGGTACACCTGCAGCTTCTAGTGCACGAGCAAGTTTAAGCGGCGTTTGGCCGCCGTACTGTACGATCACACCTTTAGGTTTTTCAACTCGCACAATTTCCAGTACATCTTCCAATGTAATGGGTTCAAAATACAAACGATCCGAAGTATCAAAATCAGTAGATACGGTTTCAGGATTACAGTTCACCATAATGGTTTCATAACCGTCATCACGCATTGCCATGGCAGCGTGTACACAACAATAATCAAATTCGATACCCTGACCTATACGGTTAGGACCACCACCGATGATCATGATTTTATCATTGTCGGTGGGGTTAGCTTCACACTCTTCATCATAGGTTGAATACATGTAAGCTGTATCAGATGAAAACTCAGCAGCACAAGTATCTACCCGTTTGTAGACCGGGTGCAGATCAAATTTTTCACGCAGTTTACGGACTTCAGTTTCAGTAACACCCACCACAGTTGCGATACGGCTGTCGGCAAAACCTTTACGTTTGAGACGTTTAAGCACCGCTTTATCTAAACCGCGTAAACCGCCTTCAGAAATTTTACCTTCTTCAAGAATCAAGTCTTCAATCTGTACCAGGAACCATTTATCAATCATAGTAATGGCATAAATTTCATCTATGCTCATTCCTAAACGGAATGCATCACCGATATACCAGATACGCTCAGCACCGGCTTCACGCAGTTCGTATAATACTTTTTCTTTGGCGCCGGGATCATTTAAATCAACCATAGGGCTGAAACCGTCAGCGCCTACTTCCAGACCGCGAAGTGCTTTTTGTAAGGATTCCTGTTGATTACGGCCGATTGCCATTACTTCACCCACAGATTTCATCTGCGTAGTGAGACGATCATTGGAGTTAGCAAATTTTTCAAAGTTAAAACGCGGGATCTTAGTGACAACGTAATCTATGGTCGGCTCAAAGGATGCCGGTGTTTTACCGCCGGTAATATCATTCTGCAGCTCATCTAGAGTGTAACCAATCGCCAGTTTTGCCGCGATCCGCGCAATCGGGAAACCGGTCGCTTTTGATGCAAGTGCAGATGAACGTGATACGCGTGGATTCATTTCGATAAGAACCATACGGCCGTCTTCCGGGTTAATACCAAACTGGACGTTTGAACCACCGGTTTCAACACCAATTTCACGCAGTACAGCCAAAGATGCATTACGCATTAACTGGTATTCTTTATCGGTTAATGTCTGCGCAGGCGCAACCGTAATGGAATCCCCGGTATGAATACCCATGGGGTCAAAGTTTTCAATGGCACAAACGATAATACAGTTATCATTTTTGTCACGAACCACTTCCATCTCATACTCTTTCCAACCTATTAATGATTCATCGATTAATAGCTCGGTGGTAGGTGAAAGATCCAGACCGTTGGTACAGATATCGTCAAATTCTTCTTTATTGTAAGCTATACCGCCGCCTGTTCCGCCCATAGTAAAAGAAGGACGAATAATACAAGGGAAACCAACCATGTCTAAAACAGCGTAAGCTTCATCCATATTATGGGCGATTCCGGCACGCGGACATTCAAGGCCGATTTTTTTCATGGCAGTATCAAAGCGGCTACGATCTTCCGCTTTATCAATAGCGTCAGCCGTTGCGCCAATCATTTCAACATTATATTTAGCTAATATGCCTTTTGCTTCTAACTCAAGCGCACAGTTTAATGCAGTTTGCCCGCCCATTGTCGGCAGCACTGCACAGGGACGCTCTTTGGCGATGATTTTTTCAACAACCTGCCAGTGAATGGGTTCGATGTAGGTTGCATCGGCCATATCAGGGTCGGTCATTATCGTTGCTGGGTTAGAGTTAACCAACACCACACGGTAGCCTTCTTCTTTTAAAGCTTTACATGCTTGCGCGCCCGAGTAATCAAACTCACAAGCTTGGCCTATAATAATCGGTCCGGCACCAATGATTAGGATAGTTTTTAAGTCATTACGTTTTGGCATCTGAAATTTACCTTTCTATTCGCTGTTCTGTGATCTGATTAACTAGGCTTTTTTGTACGCTTCAATCAATTCAATAAAGTGATTAAATAATGGCGCTGCATCATGCGGGCCGGGACTTGCTTCAGGATGGCCCTGAAAACTAAATGCAGGTTTATCGGTGCGAGCCATACCTTGCAGTGAACCGTCAAACAATGAAATATGGGTGGCACGCATGTTATTCGGTAATGACGCTTGATCAGCGGCAAAACCATGATTTTGGCTGGTAATCATCACCACATTACGATCTAGATCTTTTACCGGATGGTTGGCGCCATGATGACCGAATTTCATTTTCGATGTTGTTGCGCCACTTGCTAAGGCAAGTAACTGATGGCCGAGACAGATACCAAAGACCGGAATCTCTGTGGTTAAGATTTCTTGAATGGCTGTGATCGCATAGGTACAAGGCTCCGGATCGCCCGGGCCATTTGACAGGAAGATGCCGTCCGGGTTCATTGCCAAGACATCACTCGCGGATGTTTGTGCCGGTACCACCGTGACGCGGCAGCCCCGGTCAACTAACATACGTAAAATATTACGTTTAACGCCATAATCATAAGCGACAACATGATATTTTGAATCGCTCGCATCGGCAGGTAACCCGCCGGTCAGTGTCCAGCTGCCCTGTGCCCAATTATAGGCTTCAGTAGTACTCACCTCTTTAGCCAAATCCATTCCCTTAAGACCGGGAAAGCTTTTAGCTTGAGATAAAGCAAGCGCTTGGTCGAGGTTTTCACCGGCCATAATACAACCCGCTTGAGCACCCTTTTCACGTAAAATACGTGTTAATTTACGGGTATCAATTTCTGCAATAGCGACAATATTATGTGCTTTTAAATAATCACTTAATCCCATTTGATTACGGAAATTACTTGCAAGCAGTGGTAAATCACGAATAACCAAACCACAGGCATGGATCGACGCTGATTCTTCGTCTTCGTTATTTGTTCCGGTATTTCCGATATGAGGGTAGGTTAATGTAACAATTTGGCGTGCGTAGGATGGATCTGTCAAAATTTCTTGGTAACCCGTCATTGACGTGTTGAAAACAACCTCACCGATGGAACTTCCATCAGCACCGATTGAGATACCTTCAAATACAGTTCCATCTTCCAATACCAATATGGCAGAATGACTCAAAATAACCTCCGTGGGGAAATAAAATAAATTTATTGAGTGCTGGAGGAAAATAATGCGTTTTTTTCCACCAAGCAATCATAAACTTTGGCAAATTGGCGACATGTTATAGATTTTAAGCGCAATTAACCAATGAAATTTTGTTTTCACGGAAAAAAATAACCATAAATAATGGCAGTGGGATAATAATAAATGGCTAACTCATCAATAGCCATTTAACCGGGATAGAAAGGAAAATTCACTTAAGGTGCTTATTTAGGCGCTTTCACCTTTCCAGCCGAAGGGATAAAATCAACCTAATACTTTAATCAAGGCCAAAGTGGCAGGCAAAGTTGGGATAAGTATCACCACCAGAAAGCCTAAAAAATAACGAATTGAATATGGGTCTTTAAAATTTTCTTCTGACACTGTCACTTCCTTCTGGGGTTAAATATGTTAATCTCACTGATCTAAATCAATTTAAGTATACCCTTAAAAGTCGTTGATTAGCATCAACTCATTCCGTATTCTTTTTCATAACAGGATCTTTTATGCAAGCCTTACAGTCAACAATAGCTTCTCCCGTTTGGTCTTTTTTCTCGACTATTTGCTCTATCCCGCACCCTTCTAAGCACGAGCAAAAACTGACAGATTGGATAATGAATTGGGCAAAAGAAAAAAATATAAGCTGTGTACAAGATAAGATTGGTAATCTGATATTAAAAAAATCCGCAAGTAAGGGGTATGAAAATAACACCGCTGTCATTCTTCAGGCGCACCTTGATATGGTGGCGCAAAAAAACAACAATATCGAGCACGATTTCTTAACCGATGCGATTAAGCCTAGCATCGAGGGTCAATGGTTACGCGCCGACAACACCACATTGGGCGCAGATAACGGCATCGGCATGGCGGCGTGTTTAGCGGTATTGGCTGATAACACACTGCAGCATGGCCCACTTGAGGTACTTTTAACTAGCGACGAAGAAACCGGCATGACCGGCGCATTTGGCCTGAAAGCTGATACCCTTCAGGGCAAAATCCTCCTGAATACGGATTCGGAACAAGAGGGTGAACTTTTTGTGGGTTGTGCAGGTGGCGTTAACGTCAATGCGACGATACCCTATGAAATAATGGAAAGTGAGCCGGCCGACAGTGCTTTTGAAATTACGCTGGACGGCCTCAAGGGCGGTCATTCCGGTTGTGATATTAATTTAGGCCGTGCAAATGCAATAAAAACACTGGTATCTGTGTTGCAAAACCTCGAGGGGGTGCCATTTCACCTAGCCTATTTTCAAGGTGGTAGTTTGCGTAATGCTATTCCACGGGAAGCGGATTGTGTCATTGTGTGTGATCCGCAGTATCAAAATGGCATAGAAATTATCATCAATACCCTGCAGCAAAAGCTGCGCAGTCAATATAAAGAATCTGAGCCTAATTTACAGCTTTCAGTAAAATCCTGTCAGCTGCCCACTTTTATTTTAACGCATAACAGCCAGGCTAATTTATTAACCAGCCTGAACCATTGTGATAATGGTATATACGCGATGGACAATGATTTTTCCGATGTTGTACAGACCTCATCAAATTTGGGCGTTGTTTCACAAAATAGAAACAACCGTAGCGTTTTTGATATTCAGGTATTAGTACGTTCACAGGTTGAGCAGGAAAAACAAGCAAAAGCACAAGAAATTGCAGATCAATTTCAACAACAGAATGGCACAGTATTGTTGACGGGTAACTATCCCGGCTGGAAACCAAACCCTGATTCAACGATTTATAAAACAATGGAAAAACAATACGTTAAATTATTTGATAAACAACCCAAACCGATGGTCATTCATGCCGGCTTAGAATGTGGTTTGTTCAGTGCGCAATATCCTCAATGGGATATGATTTCATTTGGCCCGACAATTAAATTCCCGCATAGTCCCGATGAAAAAGTGCTGATCGACAGTGTTGATAAGTTTTGGCAGTTATTGGTGGCAACATTAAAAGCGATTGATTAACCTTTATTAAAAGGCTTTTATAATAGATGATGGTGGGCTATCAAAATGCCTGCCATAATAAAAATATCAGGGTTTACAAGCTCTGATTTTTTTTTGCAATCAAAACAACCACACTGCGGGCATTCACTTTATAACTGAAACCCTGATGTACTGTCTCGTCCCCCGCTTTAGCGATATCAAAGGGAGAAGGTAAGGATGTATCAATGGCACGGTACCATTTATCCCCTTCAATATTCGGCAACGCAAATTCAAGTGCCTGCCAGTACATATTAAACATAATATGTATATCTTCACCGTTTGCCCGTTCGCCAAGTGTCATTGCTAATGCCAGTCCGCTTGGGTCATACCAACCTGGTTTCCCCAGTTCACAGCCATGCCATAATATATCGGATAAGCCACTCTGGTTTACTTCACTGTTATAATATTTATTACCAAATAAACGCGGGTGAGATTTGCGAAAAGCGATCAGGCGTTGCCAGAACTGCAGCATCGACCGGTTACTGTGAACATCCTGCCAATTGAACCAGGATAGTTCATTATCCTGACAATAAGCATTATTGTTACCCTGCTGCGTCCGGCAAATTTCATCGCCGGCAACAAACATAGGGACACCTTTAGATAACATTAAAATAGCGGCAAAATTTTTGATTTGTCGCTTACGCAGCATATTGATTTGCGGGTCATCAGTAATGCCCTCAACACCACAATTCCAACTTCTGTTATTATCAGCCCCATCACGATTATTTTCTCCATTTGCCTGATTATGTTTATGGTTATAGGAAACAAGATCATTAAGGGTAAAACCATCATGAGAAGTCATAAAGTTGATACTATTACTGGGTAACTCATGTTGGTGCTGATAGAGATCAGCACTGCCGGTAATACGCAGGGCAAAGGTTCCTAGCATGCCCGCTTTGCCGCGCATAAAATCACGCAAATCATCACGGTATAAACCGTTCCACTCCGCCCAACGGTGCCCGGGGAAAGAGCCAACCAGATACCCTCCCTGCGCATCCCAAGCCTCAGCAATCACCTTAACCTCTGCTAACTGTTCAGATAATTCGATAGCCCAAACAACAGGAGGATTGGCAATCAAATTACCGTCATCACCACGCGCTAAAATAGTGCCCTCATCAAAACGGAAACCATCGACGTGCATATCGCGCACCCAATATTCTAAACAATCAACAATAAATTTTTCACTAATAGGATGGTTGCATTTAAAGGTATTACCGCATCCGGAATAATTGCTGTAAATATTTTTATGTTTGTCCATTAAAAAATAATAACTGTCATTGGCAAAACCTTTAAAAGAGTATACCGGCCCCTGCTGGTCACCTTCATCGGTGTGGTTACCTTCCTGTGGATTGACGCAGTATCCAGAATGAGGTGCAAAAAAATTAATGGTGCTGTATCCCCAATAATTTTTTAATTTATTACCATTAAAATAACGCACCTCAGAATCTTCAAATTCAAAGACCGGTAGCAATTCAACCGCGGTAATACCTAATGCTTTTAAATAGGGTATTTTTTCTATTATGCCCGCATAAGTACCCGGATTTTTGACTTTGGAACTAGGTGATTTCGTAAATCCGCCGACATTCATCTCGTAAATAATACTCTCATTAAGACAATGGTTAGGGGGGCTATCACCCTGCCAGTCATAATCCGTTAGTTTGAGTACGCAACTGCGCATCGAAGTATGCAGATTATCACCGGCTTTACAGGCATCATTACGCTGCCATAAACTGCAGTTAATGCCTTTTGAATAGGGATCGATTAATACTTTTTGCGGATCAAAAATCAGCCCGTCTTCAGGTTGAAAAGGACCATCAACACGATAAGCATAATGTGTTTTTTCCGGCAAACCTTTTACAAAAACATGCCAAAAATAAAAACTGCGATTAATCAGGGGATCGAATCGGATAATATCGTAGGGTTCAAGCGCATCATGCTGTGCAAACAGAAGCAATTCGACTGAGGTTGAACGTTCATCACAATAAAGACAAAAATTAACCCCTTCATCTTCCACCGTCGCACCGATCGGGTGAGTTTTACCTGGCAGTAATTCGTACATTCTAAGACTCTTTTGTGACTAAAGTGTGATGACAAAACTGTAGTCAAAAACCGCTATTAATCAATGGCGCAACAGCGCTTAGGTTTTACTGAATAAATAACCCATTTAAATATCGAAGAATTGAAAGTTAACGACATTATTCGTTGGTTATTAATTTTAATGCCCTAATCAGATCAGAACTGCAATCTTTTGGTGCAAAATCAAACTTACCGAGATCAACAGTAAAATGTAACTACATGTATTTATTATACTTTCATTTACGGCATGCCGTTTGCTTATGCTTATGTTTACTAAAACCAGGCTTGCAGCACCCCCATTAACTAACCCAATTTTGCTTGATAAACAGCACTTAATCCTCTGTTATATCAAGTCGCCCAAAAAAAATCTGACCTAATTAATCTATTAAAAGGAACATCTGTAAAATGAATCTAAAATCCGTTACTGAATGCTTAACTAAAGTGGAGCTATTTCGCGGTATTGTCGGCCAGGATCTGGCACTTTTTGCAGAGCATGCAAAGCATCAGCAGCTTTTGGCAGGAGATATTCTTTTTCGCAGTCAGGATCTCAATGATGCACTTTATGTCATTATATCCGGCAGTATCCAGCTCTATGATGATCAGGGTGATAGCGAGCAAAGCCTGACGGTTTTTTCAAATAATGAGTTTATCGGCGAGAATATACTGATTGCGCCCGCGCACCAGCAGGGCCTTTGTGCCCGTCTATTAACCGACGTAACCTTGTTCCGCTTCGAACGGGATGTTTTACGCTCCCTGCTCAGTCAGCGCGGCGATTTGGCACTGAAAATATCTGCGACCATCTCACAAATCATCATTCGCCGTATGGAACATTCCAACAGCCGTTATGAAAATATAGCGGCGCTTTACCGGGCAGATGGGCAGCGCATAGAACACGACCTACTGGGTGAAAAGGCGGTACCTGAGACGGCCTACTACGGTATTCAAACCCTGCGCGCATTGGAAAATTTCAATATCAGTGGCATTACCCTGAACTTCTATCCCGACTTTATTCGCGGATTTGCCAAGGTGAAAAAAGCGGCCGCCCTCGCCAACCATGATTTGGGCCATATTCCGGATAATATTATTGTTGCGATTTGTCAGGCCTGTGACGAAATTGATATGGGCATGTTACATAACCACTTTATCGTCGATATGCTGCAGGGGGGCGCAGGTACATCCACTAATATGAATGCCAATGAAGTGATTGCTAATCGAGCATTGGAAATTTTGGGACACAAACGCGGTGACTACCAATATTGCCACCCGAATAATCATATTAACCGCTCTCAATCAACCAACGATGCGTACCCCACCGCCATCAAGATTGCCCTGATGGATGCCAACGATAAGCTGTTAGCGGAGGTCAATAAATTGATCGCGCTGATCGACGATAAAACATTTGAGTTTGCCGATATTCTGAAAATGGGCCGCACCCAGTTGCAGGACGCGGTGCCTATGACCCTGGGACAAAGCTTTAACGCTTATGCCTCCAGCCTGCGTAACGAAGTTGCGCGTCTCAAGACCTGCACCATTCCTTTTCTTACGGTCAATATGGGCGGGACAGCCATCGGTACCGGCCTGAATGCTGAGCCGCGCTACCGCGAGCGGGTTGTTCAACACCTCAGCAGGGTCACCGGACGAAATATCGTCTTGGCTGACGACCTGATCGAAGCGACCCATGATACCGGCTCGCTGGTAATGTATTCCTCTGCCCTCAAGCAGCTGGCGGTTAAACTTTCCAAAATATGTAATGATCTGCGCCTGCTCTCATCCGGACCGCGAGCCGGGTTCAACGAGATCAACTTACCGGCAATGCAGCCGGGATCTTCAATCATGCCCGGCAAGGTAAATCCGGTTATCCCTGAGGTAGTCAACCAGATAGCCTTCAAGGTGATCGGCAATGATCTGACCATTACGCTGGCCGCTGAAGCAGGACAACTCGAGCTCAATGTGATGGAGCCGGTGATGGTCGAGAGCTTGTTTGAGTCTATCGAAATACTTAAACGGGGAATGGATACGCTTGGTAACCGGTGTATTTCCGGAATCACTGCCAATGAGGCCGTCTGCGCGGCGAACGTCAAAAACTCCATCGGCATTGTCACCGCACTCAATCCGCACTTGGGTTATGAAATCTGTACCGCCCTGGCCAAGGAGGCGCTTGCGCATGACCGCAGTGTCTATGATCTGGTTCTCGAACAGCAGTTACTTTCCAAAGAGCAGCTTGATGATGTACTTGCACCGGAAAACATGGTGCGTTAAGGTTTAACCTGAACGCGCATATTTGAGAGGACAGCGGAGAGCATTCTCATTTTGATGCTCTCCCGTGCTTCTCTTAAGCAGTCAAGGTGCACGGGAATGCGTTGAAACACCTGGATTGCTTCCTCAACAGTGCTGCAGGTTTCAAGTAGGTAACGTATCACTATTGTTATGCCAAAACCGTCTCCCTGCACAAGAGGTCCTCCATAAACGATGGATTCTGCCAGTCCGAAATCGTTGATTCCGTCCAACGCTCTCAGCTAGAGAGAAGCAAATCGATACGATACTGCTATTTCCGCGCATTTCTGCGTTAAATCAGTTATCAAAAAACCGCCTACGGCATGCACTGTCTTATTGTCTGCTTGAAAAGTGTGCTTTAGTATTCTTAATTTTAACTCCTCGATTGTGCAGAGGAGATAAAATATTGCTTTCGAAAAAGAATTAAAAATCCAATCGTTAACTTAAAAAGAGTGCAAATAAGTTCACTTTGTCTTTAAACGGCTTCACCCTGCCAACTGAAATGATGATTGGCTTTTCGAGTGACCAGGCCTTTTTCTAGTAAGCCAAAAAATATCAGATCAACTTCTTCAGCGCTGATAGCAAGCTTATCGGCAATCGCTTTTTTAGTGCAGCGCACATCGCCTTTCAATAACACATCCAGTGCTTTTTGAAATAATATTTCAGAGCGCGGAATAGTCATATCATTATCTGTAACGGGACTGTTTTCGGCCACTTTCGAGGGTTGTTGGCTACTTTGTTGCCGCCATTTTTGTTGATTGCCAGCCACAGTACGTCTGAATCTCAGCTCTTCACCGATTAAGCCGACAAAAAATGCCGCAAAAAGATCCAATAATACGGATAAAAATACCACCAGTCCCAGCTGAGCATCCGTGGCGTTGATATTAAGTCCGTCGGCAAGACTGCCAATCAGACCAAATACTGAGCCTTGACTGGCAACGGGTAAATTGTCTCGCTGTACTGCCAGTTCAACCTGATCTTGGCGCAGCAAGGCATTCTCTTTTTGAATCCTGGCCACACCCGTTGCAATGCGGTTAAGTTCAATGTATTTTTCGGCAGCAATATTGTTTAAATCAATTTGCTTTTCCAGCGCCGCAATCTGCAGATTAAAAACCGCCACTTTATTTTGCTGTACATCAACATAGCGTTGCGCAGTATTAGTTGCACTATTAATGCCGCCTATACTGCCGCCAATTGAGATAGCCGCCAATACGCTGTAAAAAGAAAAGGCTGAAAAAGCCGCGAGCAAATGACGCCTTGCGATACGTTCACCAAATTCATACCACGCAAAAAATTTACCCAATTCAAAAATTACCGCTAATGCGCCGAACAGCACCTTCATCCAGGGGTTTTCGTCAATAGAAAGAAATAACAATAGGGAAAATATTATCGACGCTAAAATGGCTGCGCCAGTGAAACTGTATACTACGGTCATCGCAAAAGGACCTTTAGTATGGCGTATACGCGTCTTTTTTAAATTATGCATGCAGTGCTAAAAATATTAGAATGAAAAATTGGAGCGTAGTGTAAATTGCCGATAGAAAAAACACCAGTAATCAGCGCTCAGACAGCTGATTATCATCAAAAAGTATAATTTTTGTACTACTTAGTTAATTCCCTACCTGCAGGTTAACTCTCAGTGCCCTAACAACATCAATAACATCCCGCTTCGCTTCGAATGTAGAGAGGCTATTAATCATCATTATTTTTACTGCGCAGACTTTTAACTCGCCCTCTTTGGGTGGGAGTATCCATACGTTTACGTTGTGATCCTTTGGTGGCAATAGTCGCGCGACGCACTTTTTGGACGACGGCTGCCGAGACAATGAGGTTCTTTAAACGCTGCAATGCATCATCCCTATTTTACTCTTGAGTACGCTGGCTTTCCTTTTCCCCATAATTAAAATACTGGTCAATGACACCACATTGACATGAAAAATAGAAAAATGTTAAATGATTTTTGGAGAAATTCTCCATCCTTAAGATCATCATTATGCCAACACGGTTTAAATTGCTTTGTCTGACTTACAACAAAAGCCCTCTCTTTTGTATGATCAATATCTCACAACCGCCCTTCACATCTCTATCACTAAATAAAATTCACTTTAAATACAACAATTTAAAAAAATTTATACTTTGGTACAACTACTGCATTTATATATTCGGAACAACAATTTATTATTTTATCTATACAACAGGAGTAAGTAATTATGGCTATTCGTCAATGTGCAATTTATGGAAAAGGTGGTATCGGTAAATCTACTACAACACAAAACCTTGTAGCAGCATTAGCTGAATTAAAGCAAAAAGTAATGATTATCGGTTGTGATCCTAAAGCCGATTCTACTCGCCTTATCCTCCATTCTAAAATGCAAAACACTATTATGGAGATGGCCGCTGAAGCGGGCTCTGTTGAAGATATAGAGTTGGAAGATGTATTACTGACAGGTTACGGCGACGTAAAATGTGTTGAATCAGGCGGCCCAGAGCCAGGTGTCGGTTGTGCTGGTCGTGGTGTTATCACGGCGATTAACTTTTTAGAAGAAGAAGGTGCGTATACCGAAGATTTAGACTTCGTATTTTATGACGTACTTGGAGACGTGGTATGTGGTGGTTTTGCGATGCCGATTCGTGAAAACAAAGCGCAGGAAATCTACATTGTTTGCTCTGGTGAGATGATGGCAATGTATGCGGCAAACAATATCGCAAAAGGGATTTGTAAATATGCCAAAACAGGCAGCGTACGTTTAGCGGGTCTTATCTGTAACTCACGTAATACAGCGCGTGAAGATGAGCTAATTATGGAACTCGCATCGCAAATGGGTACGCAAATGATCCATTTTGTACCGCGTGACAATATCGTGCAACGCGCTGAAATTCGTCGTATGACAGTGATCGAATATGATCCAACTTGTGCCCAAGCCGATCAATACCGCACGCTCGCTAACAAAATCATCAATAACAAAATGTTTGTTGTTCCAACGCCAATCACTATGGATGAGCTGGAAGAACTACTAATGAATTTCGGTCTGATGGATGAAGAAGACGAAACAGTTATCGGTAAGACAGCAAAAGAACTTGCTGACGAAGCAGCTGCTGCAGCTTAATAACGACTAAGGGGGCTTTTATGACTAGCATTAAAGAGCAAAATGAAAAAATGATCCAGGAGGTACTTGAGGTATATCCTGACAGTGCCAAGAAAGATCGCGAAAAACACTTAGGCATTAATGATAGTAGCTGCAGTAGTAGCTGTGTTACAGCCAACCGTAAATCTCAACCTGGCGTCATGACCGCTCGTGGTTGTGCCTATGCCGGCTCTAAAGGGGTTGTCTTTGGCCCCATTAAAGACATGATTCATGTCAGCCACGGCCCGGTGGGCTGTGGTCAATACTCTCGCGCTGGACGCCGTAATTACTACACAGGAAAAACAGGTGTAAACAGCTTTGGAACTATGAACTTTACGTCAGATTTCCAGGAGAAAGATATCGTTTTTGGTGGCGATAAAAAACTCGCTATCGTCATGGATGAACTGGAAATACTGTTCCCACTGTCCAAAGGTGTTTCAATTCAATCGGAATGTCCGGTTGGTTTGATTGGTGATGATATCGAAGCCGTTGCTAAAGAAGCACAGGCTAAAACAGGTAAGGTTGTTGTACCGGTGCGCTGTGAAGGTTTCCGCGGCGTGTCCCAATCATTGGGGCACCATATTGCGAACGATGCAATGCGCGACAAAATGATTGATAACCGTGAGCACGATGACACCTTTGACGGTACACCTTACGATGTCGGTTTAATCGGCGATTACAATATCGGCGGTGATGCCTGGTCAACACGTTTATTACTTGAAGAAATTGGCTTGCGTGTTATCTCGCAGTGGTCAGGTGACGGCACAGTGTCTGATATTGAGCTCAACTGTAAAGCCAAACTTAACCTCGTGCATTGTTACCGTAGTGTTAACTACATTGCCCGTCATATGGAAGAAAAATATCAGATTCCCTGGCTTGAATTTAACTTCTTTGGTCCGACTAAAATTGCAGAGTCACTGACCGAAATTGCATCTAAATTTGATCAGACTATCCAAGAGAAAGCCAAACAAGTGATAGCTAAATATGATGCGCAATGGCAAGCCGTTGTTGCTAAATACAAACCACGCCTGGAAGGCAAAAAAGTAATGTTATATGTAGGTGGCCTGCGTCCCCGTCATGTGATCGGCGCTTATGAAGATCTCGGTATGGAGGTTGTCGGTACGGGTTATGAATTTGGTCACAACGATGATTATGAACGTACACAGCCAGATATAAAAGATGCAACATTGATTTATGACGATGTAACAGGTTATGAATTTGAAGAGTTTGTTAAGAAGATCCAACCAGACTTAATTGGCTCGGGTGTAAAAGAGAAATACATATTCC
>NZ_JBLIED010000009.1:0-118744 GCF_047632955.1 Psychromonas sp.
CAACAGAAAGCTGTGCTGGAGCAGTTAATGCATCATGTGAACGACGCATGCCGCGTTTTGAACGAGTTTTACGACTTTTTTGTACAGCCATGTTAAAAATTCCTACTGGTTATTTGTGCTTTAATTGAGCTAGAGCATCAAATGGGTTAGGACGCTGTTCCACTTCATCAATTTCACCAAAGGTAAGTTCAAACTCACTTTGCTGACATTCTTCAATTGCATGTTTTGCAATTTGCGGAAGAGTCACTATCAGTTCATCTTCTACAATTTGATGAAGATTCACTTCTCCATTTTCATCATAATAAATGGCTTCATAGGCGTCAGGTAAATTATCTTCCTGTTCTTGATTGTGAACAGGACAGTATGTAAATTCAGCTTCACACTGATAAATCATAGGCTCATTGCACCGTTGACAAATAAGCTCTACTGCAACACTGGCTTGACCATGAAATATTCTCAGCTTTTGCTTATCAATATCAAATGAAAAAGCAGTCTTGATATCAGACTGAATGCTGATTGTTGACTCTGCTAATCTACTCAAAATTTCTTTTGGAATTGTAGCTTCCAACTCCAACTGTTTCTGTGCAGCTCGAACAGGATCAACCTTAATCGGCAATTTAACGTTTTGCATGGCCGCGAATACTATAGATTGCTGTCAAGATAGTCAAAGAAAAAGCGCGCTTTTTGTTAAATTTCTCTATTCTAAAGCCTAAAAATTTTTAAAGCTTTAGAATACAGAAATTTGTGCTCTATAAAGTCTTAGCAGCAGATAAAACTTCCCCGTTTTTTACATAAATATCTCGCGCCTAAATAATACCTATCCCGGCATCTGGCCGGCAGTGAAAAATATGTTTTTTAAAGTTAATTATCGCTTTATTATTTGTCTCACCATAAAATGCCTTAACCTTAAATTTTAACAGAGAGCATTATATGTCTCAAAAACTGATCTTAGCTTCCACCTCGCCTTTTCGAAAACAATTACTGGAAAAGCTCCATCTGGTCTTTACTACTGCGAAACCTGATGTCGATGAAACGGCGCTACCGGAAGAGACCGCCATTGAACTGGTGGAGCGTTTAGCAATCGCAAAAGCACAAGCTATCGCACCTCAATTTGCTGACGCATTGATCATTGGATCAGATCAAGTCTGTGTCAATCAAGGAAAAATTCTGGGTAAACCCGGTAACGCCGCTAATGCCTTTGAGCAATTAAAAGCGGCCAGTGGCCAGCGTATTACTTTTTACACTGGGCTTGCATTGCTTAATACGCGGACAGCTACAGTGCAATCACTGGTTGAGCCTTATACCGTTCAGTTTCGAGAATTAAGTGAACAAATGATCAACCGTTATATAGAGACAGAGCAACCTTTCAATTGTGCCGGCAGCTTTAAAAGTGAAGGTTACGGCATTGCTCTGTTTGAATCCTTAGAAGGAAAAGATCCCAACAGCCTGATTGGATTACCCCTCATTTCATTAATTAAAATGTTGGAAAAAGAGAATTTCCCAGTATTAGGTTAAGCCATTTATTCTCCATAAGCTGATAAATATTAAGAATAGTTAAACGCTTATGGTATTACCCTACGCTTACTAATTGCTCGTGTAGCTTAGTCACTTCATCTCTGAGCTGTGCGGCTTTTTCAAATTCAAGATTTTTTGCAAAAGCAAACATCTGTTTTTCTAATAATGCTATCTGTTTGAGAATATCCTGTTCGCTATGTATCTCGTAATTTGCTTTATACTCAGCAACCTTATTCTGTTTTGAGTTGCCTTTTTTAGGGTTTCTTTGTCCCAACTGCATTATATCGTTAACTTGTTTTGACAAACCCTGGGGAATAATGCCGTTTTCAATATTAAATTGGTTTTGTAATTCGCGCCGGTCTTCGGTTACTTTGATAGCCCTCTGCATGGAGCCGGTAATACGAGCGGCATATAAAATGGCTTTACCGTTTAAATGACGTGCGGCACGCCCCATGGTTTGAATGAGTGAGCGCTCAGATCGCAGGAAGCCCTCTTTATCGGCATCCAGAATAGCAACCAATGACACTTCTGGAATATCCAGTCCTTCACGTAACAAGTTAATACCGATTAACACGTCGAAAACCCCTAAGCGTAAATCGCGAATGATCTCAACACGCTCAACCGTATCAACATCGGAGTGAAGATAGCGTGCTTTAATGCCGTGCTCATGCAAATAATCGGTCAAGTCTTCCGCCATACGTTTGGTTAACGTCGTTACTAAGACACGCTCTTTTAAGGGTAAACGTATATTAATCTCAGAAAGCAGATCATCAACCTGAGTGACTACCGGACGAACTTCTATGACCGGATCCAGTAACCCCGTAGGACGTATAACCTGACGTATGATCTCACCTTGAGATTTATTAATTTCATAATCACTGGGGGTTGCTGAAACATAAATCGTTTGCGGGGCTATTTTTTCAAATTCGGCAAACTTTAAGGGCCGGTTATCGAGGGCTGAAGGTAACCTGAAACCGTAATTCACAAGATTTTCTTTACGTGAGCGGTCGCCTTTGTACATGGCACCAATTTGCGGCACGGTGACATGGCTTTCATCAATAATCAATAAAGCATCCTTGGGCAGATAATCAAACAAGGTAGGCGGTGCTTCTCCCTGGTTACGCCCGGAGAGATAACGTGAGTAGTTTTCAATACCGGAGCAATACCCAAGCTCATTCATCATCTCAATATCGTACAGAGTACGCTGTGAGATGCGCTGCTCTTCAATCAGCTTATTCTGCTCAAGAAACTCTTTTTTACGCTCATTCAGCTCGACTTTAATGGCATCAGCCGCTTTAAGGATTTGTTCACGCGGAGTGACATAGTGCGTCTTAGGGTAAACAGTCACACGCGCCAGCTTATCTATGCCTTGACCGGTAAGCGGATCAAACACTGAAATTTGCTCGACCTCATCATCAAATAATTCGATTCTTAAGGCTTCTTTTTCCGAATCAGCAGGAAAAATATCAATCACTTCACCACGCACTCGAAAGGTACCGCGACTCAGTTCAGTTTCATTGCGGTTATATTGTAAATCGACTAAACGCTGCAGTATTTCACGGCTTGATATTATTTCGCCTACCGTAAGGTGCAGCATCATTTTCAAATAAGCGGTTGGATCACCCAAACCATATATGGCAGATACCGAAGCCACTAAGACAACATCTTTGCGTTCCAATAACGCCTTGGTTGCTGAAAGTCGCATCTGCTCGATATGCGCGTTGATAGCGGCATCTTTTTCGATAAAAGAATCTGAGCTGGGCACATAGGCTTCAGGCTGATAATAATCATAATAGGACACAAAATATTCAACTGCGTTATTTGGAAAAAATGCTTTCATTTCACCGTATAGCTGTGCAGCGAGGGTTTTATTGGGCGCAAGAATTAATGCCGGACGGTTAAGCTTTGCAATCGCATTGGCTAAGGTAAATGTTTTACCCGATCCCGTCACCCCCAGCAGTGTCTGAAAAGCGAGACCAGATTCAATACCATCAATTAATTTATCAATTGCTTGAGGTTGGTCGCCGGCAGGAGAGAATTGAGAAACAAGTTGAAAGCGCTTATCCATGTGTAACCTCTTATAACCTAGATAGATCAATATTACCCCATAACAGGTCACAGAAAAATAGTTAATTATTATCCCTACTCAAGCCTGCCTACTATGGTGATGTCGGCATATTGGGCATCTATAATATGCGCTCGAGGGGAAAGCATTTTATCGTGCATGGATCTTTTATTGCAGCCCTTTATCACCCGTAAAGATCTTGATAACAGAAAAGTTTTCGGGAAACTGTTTTTTAAAATAAGTTAAAATAACACTTTAGCCAAAAAAATATTGCCTACCCTTCTTTTTAGTTACTTATCCAGCCGGCAGAGGGGCTGTTTTAGCACTTTTTAATTTTCCAACAAAAGAGATAACAAATCTCTAAAAGCATTACCTTAGCGATCTTTTGCTATAAACAGGACAGATGTTGCGTTTAAATAAGCAACAATAAAAACCAATTATTTTCTGTGCATGTCAAACACTTTTTTATGTTTAAACAGGAATAATTCACATTTAAATATTGACTTTATAATAATTTAATTTTTCTTGACGGATTACGAAACGCCCCGCCAACAACCCATTTGACATTTTCAACTCATTGTTTTTATTGGATAATTTATTTTGTTCGTTTTTACTGCAATGTAATAAAAACTAAGTAATGATAAGGGCTACAGGCTGCTTTTATAAATCTCCCCACAGAGTTATCCACAGAAAAAGTGGATAACCATTCTAAAGCTAGAAACCATAAGGCTTGTAGTACTAATTCACGTGAACAAAAAAAGATCTTAAGTGAGCGATCTTTTAATATTTTTCGATATTTAAAAAAAAACATAAAATGTTCAATAATAATAAGGCAGACTAATAAATTACACCTAATGACATAAAATAGATCTTCATTAATACTTTAAACACATTATGTTAACAATTAAGATACAAAATATTTAAAAAAACAGTCCCTTTGTTTATTTAAAAACAGCACAAATCAAACTGATTTGTTATCATCTTTTCCTTTTCTTCAGCATAAGGATATCCGTTGTGATTCACGCATGGTTTAAAACAATCCGTCTTTTGACGTTAGTATCAGCTACCTTGTTTTTATTTTCTTGCAGCAATGTACTCACTACAATGCAAGTTCAACCTGAAATTTCCACTGAGAAAAATATCTCCGTGATTAATAGCGATATCAATTGGTCACTGAGCAGTCAGGACCGGCGTATTGCGCACTATTTAATTGAAATAAGCGCAGGTGACGGCGTCGCAACGCTGGTCAATGAATCAAACAGCAGTCGTCTGATTATTCAGCAAACCTTACATCAACAGTGGTTCGCTCAGGGATTAAACCTTACCCCTGACAGTGATTACAAAATAGATGTTCAGCTCATTAAATTACTCGCAAAAGTCAAGCAGTCCACCTATAAGCATAAAATAGATTCTGAAGTGGTTATAAAAATCCAACTCAAATCAAATAACAAAACATTTAGTAAAACATTTAATTCACACGCCGGTTCAGAAGCGCCTTTTAATGCCAATGGTGTAAAAATCAGTGCACAGCTCAATAAGCAGTTATCACGACTGTTAACTGAAATAGTGAAAGATCCAGAACTTAAGAGCAAGCTGGAAAAATTCTAACTTATATCAATACAAGGAAACACCATGAAACATTTATTATCTATTGTTCTGATTTTTATCAGCACATCGGTATTTTCGAATGAAAACCCAACTGTTTTAATGGAAACATCGGAAGGTCCCGTCATTATTGAATTATATCCAACGCTCGCACCAAAAACAGTTGCCAATTTTTTGCACTATGTGCAAACAGATGGTTTTAAGCAAACGACTTTTCACCGTGTTATTAATCATTTTATGATCCAGGGCGGGGGATTTGAGGTATCGGGAAAAGCAGCAGCCACTTTTGCAGCAGTAGAGAATGAATCGCGCAACGGTTTAAGCAATAAACGCGGTACCATTGCCATGGCAAGAACCAACAATCCGGATTCTGCAACTCGCCAATTTTTTATTAATCACAAAGATAATGATTTTTTGAATGCGCAGGATGATCGCTGGGGTTACAGCGTATTTGGTAAGGTGATTAATGGGATGGAGGTTGTGGATAAAATCGCATCACTGAAGACCGGTGCCGGTGACAAACCCCTTCACACTGTTATTATTAAGAGCATCTCAGCAGCCAAGGAGCTGCACTCGAACACTGATTAACATTTTTATCAACACCGTTTTTATACATGATTCAGCCGGGTGTTAGAAAACCAACACCCGGCTGAATAAAAACAGTTACAAATAACAACAGGAAACTTAACGCTGACTCGCAGTCGCCTTGATATTAAAACTATTTATTTTTAGGTAAAGTAATATTTACTTCTAATACAGACATATCATCATCGGCATTATCTGAGAATTCACATTTAACATCGTTATTTGATATATGCATAAATTTTCGAATGACTTCAACGATCTCTTTTTGCATTTCAGGTAAATATGACGGGGCTACCGAACTTGAATGCTCATGTGCAACAATAATCTGCAAACGATCTTTCGCTGATCTCGCACTGCTTTTTTTCGGTTTATCCCTTCTGAAATATTCTAATAATCCCACATTAACCTCCAAACATACGGCTTAAGAAACCTTTTTTCTGATAAGTAACAAAACGCAACTCACGCTCAATACCCTGCAAACGGTCCACGGCATCTTGATAAGCTTTTCCCGCGTCGCTATCTTGATTGAGAATAATAGGCTCCCCTAAATTTGAGGCGCTTAACACATCTTTGGATTCAGGAATCACTCCCAGCAATTCAATGCCTAATAAATCATTAATATCTTCAAGGCTGAGCATCTCTTCCCGTTCAACACGTTCAGGGCAATAACGGGTAATCAAAAGGTGTACTTTGACAGGGTCAAGTTGCTGTTCTGAACGGTAAGATTTACTGGATAGCATACCCGTAATACGATCTGAATCGCGCACCGATGAAACCTCAGGATTGGTTGTTACAATAGCTTCATCTGCAAAATAAAGTGCCATCATTGCTCCCTGCTCAATTCCCGCAGGTGAATCACAAATAATGTACTCAAATCCGTCAGCTTTTAGGGTATTGATGACCTTCTCGACTCCCTCTTTAGTTAATGCATCTTTATTACGGGTTTGCGAAGCGGGTAATATATAAAGATCATTAATACGTTTATCTTTAACCAACGCCTGCTGTAGGTTTGCTTCTCCATTTATCACGTTAATTAAATCGTAAACAACTCGACGTTCGCAGCCCATAATCAAATCCAGGTTACGTAAACCAATATCGAAATCAATAATAACGGTTTTTGCGCCCGTCATTGCAAGACCACTACCAATTGCAGCACTACTTGTTGTTTTACCGACACCACCTTTACCTGATGTCACGACAATTACTTTCGCCATTATTAAGATTCCTTATCCCAGATGTAATTTGGCCAATACTATGTGTTCATTTTGTAATGATACCATGCAACTTTTAGCAACATAATCATTCACTAAATCATCACTTAATTTATAAATTCCAGCGATCGAAAGCAATTCTGGTTTTAGTGCCTGGCAAAATATACAGGCACTTTTGTCACCTCTTGCCCCGGCCAGTGCTTTACCGCTTAATTTACCATAAATATGAATATTACCATCGGCGATAACTTCAGCTCCGGCACCAACATCACCGTGGATCACAAGGTCGGTTTCTTTGGCATAAATCTGTTGCCCAGAGCGAACTCGTCCGCTATAAATTTTTGTTTTAAGTACATTCGGCGGACGGGGAACCTCCGCTAACTGACTCGGCTCTACGGCTGCTTCTGTACTTGCTATTTTGTTCGATTGCCGCTTAGAACGTCTCAATATGGCGATATTCTGTGCGCTTATCTGCTCTTTTTGCAGCTCAGATAAGTCACCTGAAATACCGACTAAAATAAAACCCTGCTCATTGAGACTCTGTTTCAGCTCAGCAAAATCTATTTTAAGTGCTGCATTCTCAATATTGACTACCACAGCTGCATTTTGAAAAAAATCCGGTGCCGTAATACTTTTTTTGTGCAGCTCTTTCACTAAAGTAGTCAGGCTTTCACTCTCGAGATCCACTACCAGAAGAGTAAAATTTGATGATTTTAAGGTCATACTCATCCTATCCATGATTATCATAATTATTTGACTCAAAATACAGTACATTTTTTAAAAAACTGTACTGATGCATGTTATAGTTTGCCATCTAAATAGGCAAGTCAAGGGCTACATTAGTATTATGTTATGTGCTGTATATAAAAGTATTCGCAAATCACAGACTTATCTGTTTGTTGCAAAACGGGATGATTTCTCTCCAGTCCCGGATCCATTGCTGGCACAATTTGGTCCGCCGCAGTTGATCTCAATATTAAATATTAATTTACAAACAAAATTTGCGCTTGCAGAGGCTGAAAAAGTACTCTCTGCTATTGCAAATAATGGTTATTATTTGCAACTTCCTCCTCCTCCGGTTGATCATCTCAAAGAACATAAAAACTGGAAAAAAAAACAGCAGGCCAATAAACATGAAATTTGATAAAAAACTCACTTTCTCGTCGCCAATAAAAATGCTTTTTCTGACTATTTTCAGCGGCTTATTATTTAGCCCGCTGGTCAATGCAGAGACCACCAACAAGGATAAAATAGCTTTTCCCGAGTATGTGAAACAACTCAAGATTGAAGCTAAAGAAAATGGCATTAGTGCGGAGGTTATCGACAAGGCATTTGCTAATGTAGAATTTTTACAACGCAGTGTTAAATCCGATAAAGAACAACCTGAATTTAAATTAACCCTTGATACTTATATACCAAGAGCCGTTCCCGACTGGAAAATAGAACAGGCAAGGGAAGCTTATAAAAAGCATTACCAGTTGCTTCATGAAATAGGCAAAGCATACGGAGTGCAGCCACGCTTTATTGTCGCCCTGTGGGGTATTGAAACAAATTTCGGCCGTTTTACCGGCAATCATTATATTATTTCCTCTTTGACAACAATGGCCTATGAAGGCCGCCGCGAAGCATTATTTAAAAAACAGTTGTTCGCAGCATTACTTATTCTGCAGCAAGGACACGTACAGCCTAAAGATTTTATCGGTTCATGGGCCGGCGCCATGGGGCAGGTACAGTTTATGCCCACTTCGTATCTTAACTATGCGGTTGATTATGACGGTGATGGTAAAAAAGACATTTGGAATACCTATGCCGATATCTTTGCCTCTGCGGCAAATTACCTGAAGACCGAAGGTTGGCATGCCGATGAAACTTGGGGACGACAAGTCCTATTACCCGCTGATTTTGATCTTCAATTAGCGGAGAGTAAGGTGCAAAAGTCCCTTCAGGAATGGCAAGATTTAGGCGTCCGCCGTTATAACGGAGATGCCCTACCTAAGGTTGATATTAATGCAACTATTGTTATTCCCGATGATAAAAACGGAAGAATCTATCTCGCATACAATAACTACCATGTTTTAATGCACTGGAACCGTTCATATTATTTTGCCACGGCGGTCAGTTATTTGTCAGAGCGTATTAATCAACCGAGCATAGATGCAACAGAGAAGTGATAACTTCTGCTGACAGACTGCAGATCCAATTTAATAAATAAGAGAAATATGAAAAAATTCTGGGAATATAAAACACTGTCTAAAATGTCCGATCAAGAATGGGAGTCTCTCTGTGATGGTTGCGGTAAATGTTGCTTAAATAAATTAATCGATGATGAAACCGAGGAGCTGCATTTCACTAATGTTTCCTGCCACCTGTTGCATACCAAATCATGTCAATGTCGCAAATACGACCAGCGCTTCAAACTGGTCAACGATTGTGTAAAAGTATCACTGGATGACATTCAGCAATTTCATTGGTTACCCGCAAGCTGCGCATACCGGCGCTTAGCAGAAGGAAAGGCGATACCGGAATGGCACCCGTTAATTACAGGCAGTAAATCAGCGATGCATAAAGGGGGCTTTTCAGTGCGCGGGAAAATCATATCTGAAAGCAGTATTGATCCTGAAAAGCTCGAAGACTATATTGCTATTTGGCCCGCCCAATAATTGTCTTTCGTGAAATTCATAACAATCTAACTTGTAAGGGAAAAAGATGACCGACAGTATTATTTATCACAACCCAAGTTGTTCTAAAAGCCGCACAACCTTAGCGTTACTGCAAGAGCATAGCGAGAACCATAGCGATAATATAAAGATAATAAAGTATCTCGAAACGCCGCCAACGCTTGAACAACTGCAAAGCATTATTAAACTATTAGGTTTTGACTCTGCCCGTCAACTGATGCGCAGCAATGAAGCCGTTTATAAAACATTAAAACTTAAAGATCAAAACGATGAACAGCTTTTATTAGAAGCGATGCTGGAAAATCCTAAATTAATTGAACGCCCAATTGTATTAGCGAATGGGAAAGCGGTTATAGGCCGCCCGCCCGAGTCAGTATTAAGCATCCTTTAACAGCGGCTTTGACTGCAGGTTTTATTTAATAAGTTGAATTTTATGCAAACCCGACACTATCAATTATTGGCCAAAACGGGATATTTTGGATTACTGCTCCTTATTCCTGTTTGGCATTTGTGGTTATCTCCGCCTTCATTAAATATCAATCCCTGGCTGGTTACCTGCATCTGGTTTATTCCCCTGTTATTTCCATTAAAAGGTATTTTACAGGGCAATCCTTATACCTATGCATGGTCTGGTTTTCTGGCATTATTTTATTTAATGCACAGCATTGTTATATTATTTAATGAACCGGGTGAGTTAATATTAGCGAGTATGGAATTATTGCTGGCTTGTTTTTTCTTAACGGGAAATATTTATTTTGCGAAATACCGAGGACGTGAATTGGGATTAAGCATCCGTAAAAAAAAGAGTCACTAGCATTCCTATCACGACAAGAGAGAGCATCTTGAAGTGATTATAGGACCAGCACCTCTTTGACAAAGGGAATGGTTAATTTACGCTTAGCTTCTAACGACGCATTATCTAATTGATCAATCGTATTCAATAAAGTATTCATATCCCGTGACAGACGATTTAACAAAAAACGCCCAACATCCACGGGCAACTTCATACCCTTTAATTGCGCGCGTAATTGCAGAGCGCCGAGCTTGTCTTCTTCATTAAGCGGGCTTAAATGGTAACAAGCTCCCCATTCAAGCCGTGAAACAAGATCATTGAGTTTTATACCAAGTTGCTTAGGGAGATTGTTGGCACAAAGCACCAAACTGGCGCCGGACGAGCGATTTTCTTTATTGTCGGACCAGCGGTTATAAAAATCAAAAAGCGCTTTTTCCCATTGTTCGTTACCCGCGATTGCGCCAACATCATCGATACAGACAAGCGTTACCTGCTCCATATTTTCAAATATATCTAAGGTCATGCCCTGATAGTGTTGCAGCGGAATATAGGCAACACTTTCGCCGCGGTCATCAACTTCTGAACACAGAGCATGTAATAAATGAGAACGACCGCTGCCAGACTCCCCCCACATATACAAAACCGGCTCACCCAAACCCACAACACTATTTTTTAATTGTGTTAATACATTATAATTTTGACCGGGATAAAAACTTGCAAAGGTTTCATCATCGGGAAATTTGAGTGCGAGTAAAGGATATTGAAAACGTAATTCATCCTGCGGCATGAAGTTCCCTAATTAACGCCAGTTAAAGTGAAAATCTTCACTTTGAGAGGCATCTAATTGTAAGTTAGTTTGTACATTAAGCGCATTTTTAAAACTATTAATGCCTCCATTTACCTTCACATTTACCTTTACCTGCATGTTGTCAACGCTCACAACTTCATAGGATGCAATTGCCAGGATCCCTGATAATACTTGATTTAATTTTTCATATTGCGGCAACGAACTGATTCCGCTGATGTAAATACTTTGCGAAAATTTATCCGTATCCATTGCCAATATTGCATACTGGTCAGCATAATAATTAGCAATCTGGTCGGTCATCTTGGTTAAAATAACGGCTTTATCGCCACGTAATAGATCAGATACAAGCACTTCATTTTTCTTTGATTGCGGGTTGGTATACACTAACGCCCACTGCAGTTCCCATGTTTGTTGATCTTTCTGTTTTAAATTAGCGACGTTAAAATGATTGGCATCATAACGCTGTGAAGCCTCGGCTATCTGATCAAAGAATCGACCGGAAACATCTGAGAGAGAAACCGCCAAATTATCATCAAGATCCATCAACGGAAAGCGTAAGCTGATACCACGCTGCTGCAGTGTGCTTTTTAGGACAGAAGAAAGCACATCATCCTGATTACCGTTAATCATAGTATCGGAAATAAGTTTACGTTCACCGTCACTATCAACAACTAACCAAACTAATGTTTCAGGTCGCGTTTCGCCCCAAATAGGCTGTTGCATCTCTTTTAATGCCTGGTTTATTTTACTGGGGTCAAATACCGCCATAAAGTAGCGCTTACCTTCAATATTACGATAACCAAATTGCGCTAACAGACTTTGTGTATTTTTCAATAACTGCCGGCTTTCATCCAGTGTATTTATCTCTGGGTTGCCCGACACTTTAATCAGCACTTGCTCTAATGCCATCTCCTTTAACTGCTGTTCGCCCTGTTTCTCGGCGATGATATTACCTTGGTAAAGGTTTTCAAGCTGTCCCGCTAACACACAAGACGTGAAAGAGATGAACGAAATAAATAAGACAAAAAGATTACGCACTACAAACATTGGCTTCATTTATATAACTACCATTTAAACAATAATAAAGTGATCATAAGCAGATAAAATTCTATTGCAAGTTGATAATCATATTTAATCGTAATTACGCTAAGAATGGTCGGTTCGAAGAGAACTTACCTTAAAAACATTAAGCAAAGAAAATAAGAGTCGCTGCTAAGCCAAATAGTCAGTAAATCCTATCGCATGTCGCAATAAAGAGAACATGTTAGAAAAAATGCGTGAAAATTTACTTAAACAAGCAATTCAATGCATAAATAATTAGATCCTGCTCATATAAATGCTAAAATGCACGCTGTTTTAACCCATCAAATTCTATAAAAGCGAAATTGCTTTTAAATTTAATTCTGCGAGGAATGCAAGTGAGCAACGAAAAAACCTCTTTAAGCTATAAAGACGCTGGTGTAAATATTGATGCTGGTACAGCATTAGTTGAACGTATTAAAAGTGTAGCAAAACGTACTAAACGCCCTGAAGTAATGGGTGGATTGGGTGGTTTTGGTGCATTATGCCAACTACCGACAGGTTATAAAGAGCCTTTATTAGTTGCAGGTACTGACGGTGTTGGTACAAAACTGCGTCTGGCAATTGATCTCAAAAAGCATGATACAGTCGGTATCGATTTGGTTGCAATGTGTGTCAACGACCTTATCGTTCAAGGTGCTGAACCGTTGTTTTTCCTGGATTATTATGCAACAGGAAAACTGGATATTGATGTTGCAGCAGCCGTTGTAACCGGTATTGGTGAAGGTTGTTTATTATCGAACTGTTCATTAATCGGTGGCGAAACCGCTGAAATGCCTGGCATGTACGAAGGTGATGATTACGATATAGCCGGTTTCTGTGTGGGTGTTGTTGAAAAAGCGGATGTTATTGACGGTACAAAAGTAGCCGCCGGCGATGCGCTGATAGCAGTCGGTTCAAGTGGCCCGCATTCAAACGGTTACTCTTTAGTGCGTAAAATTTTAGAAGTCTCAAAAGCCGATACCAGTGCCCCCTTCGGTGACTCAACATTAGGTGATACATTATTAACACCGACTAAAATTTACGTAAAATCAACGCTTGAATTAATCAAAAACTGCCCTGTGCATGCCATTTCTCATATTACAGGCGGTGGTTTTTGGGAAAATATTCCGCGTGCATTACCAAAGGGAAGCAAAGCGGTTGTTGACGGAAAAAGCTGGGAATGGCCTGCAATTTTCAACTGGTTACAAGAAAATGGTAACGTCAAAACAGAAGAGATGTACCGTACATTTAACTGCGGTGTTGGCCTAGTGATTGTTGTTCCTAGCGCAGAAAAAGACAGAGCAGTAGAAATACTGACGGCTCAAGGTGAAAATGCCTGGGTACTGGGTCATATCGAAGATGCCGCAGCTGATGAAGCACAAGTAGAGATTAACTAAGCAATTATGGCAACTTTAGCAACTAAAAAAATTGTCGTTTTGCTCTCCGGTAACGGCAGTAATCTGCAAAATATCATTGATAAGCTGCATAATACTGAGCTGAATAATCAACAAATTGAAATTGTTGCCGTATTAAGCAATAAAGCCGATGCCTATGGTTTACAACGCGCTCAGAATGCGGGCATTAAGCATCAGGCTATTATCAGCAAAGGGGTTAGTTCACGCGAGCAGTATGATGCTTTATTAAGCCGGGAAATTGATCAATACCAACCCGACCTGATTGTGATGGCGGGTTTTATGCGCATCTTAACCGCGCAATTTATTGATAAGTATACGGGCAGGATGCTCAATATCCACCCGTCTTTATTACCTAAGTATCAGGGAATAAATACTCATCAAAGAGCTATCGATGCAGGTGACTCCGAGCATGGAGCAAGTGTTCATTTTGTCACGGAAGAATTAGATTCCGGGGCAACAGTTTTACAGGCTAAAGTGCCTATTTTCAGTGAAGATAGCGCTAACGAGCTGAGCGAGCGAGTATTAACTCAAGAACACTTAATCTACCCTTTAGCCATACAATGGTTTTTATCCGGGCGTTTAAAAATGGTCAATAATCATGCACTTTTGGATAATTTAATCCTGCCCGCTAATGGTTACGCTGCTGATTAGTTATATATTTCTAAACCACTTGAAGATACTGGTGCTTGTATCTTCAAGTAATTTGGGGACAATGTAAGTTCAAAAAACCGAAGTTAAGCTTCGGTTTTTTTTGTTAAAAAAGTAAAGCGTATAACAGCGGCATCAAAATAGCGGATAAAATTGCGCAGATAATAAGTGAAATAGACGAGAAAGCGCCCGCCACTTTATCTGTTTCCATTATTTTGGCGGTGCCAAGCGCGTGTGCGGCACAACCCATAGCCACTCCCTGAGCCTGCTGATCCGTCACCCCGCATAATTTAACAAAAGCCACACCCACACTTGCTCCTAGAATACCAACACAGACCACCATCGCAGCCGTTAATGAAACAATCCCGTTTAAACTACGACTTATCTCCATGGCAATAGGCGTAGTAACATGTTGTCCTGCCAAGGAAGCTGCAGTAACCAAATCAGCGCCTAAAAGCGGCATAATAAATAACGCACTACTAAAAGCTATCAAAACGGCTAACAAACAAGAGCTTAAAATAACATTAAATTTTTCTTTAATAAGGTGCAGCTGCAGATAAAGCGGTAATGCGAGGATCACCACTGCAGGCTCTAATAAAGCGGTCAGCAGAGAGGTGCCCCGCTCATATTGTAAATAATCTAATTTAAGAAAATAATGCAGTAATAACAATATTGAAACGGATAATAAAAACGGATGGAATATTGCCCAGGGTTTAATTGCGTATAAACTTTTACTTGCAAAAAATATTAATAAGGTGCCGGGCAGTGCCAGATAGAAAAGCATATTAAAGCTCCTCCTTTTTATTTAAAAACTGGTACAAATGACCCACGGATACAAGGATTAATAGGGTTGTAAAAATAAATGAAAAAGTGATCACCAACAAATTATCAAAAATGAGGTCCAAGTGATTGATTAACCCGACACCAACAGGGATAAATAAGATCGCCAT
Source organism: Psychromonas sp. (assembly GCF_047632955.1). Lineage (GTDB taxonomy): Bacteria > Pseudomonadota > Gammaproteobacteria > Enterobacterales > Psychromonadaceae > Psychromonas. The sequence goes on from NZ_JBLIED010000009.1 coordinate 15,336, forward strand.
ATATTTTAACAGCAGGGATCCGGACAACATTATCCATTCAACCTTGACCAGTCCCAAATTCAATGAAGCAAAAAGTAAGATCAAGCCGATAATACTGCCAGGAAAGGAAAAAGGAAGATAACCGCTAATAAGCTTTCCAATACTTAAAAATAATAAAATTATCAAAAAACCTCTTGAAAAATCAATAATTTTTTCAAGTAGTTTAAAATTCTTTAATTGTACGAGGAGGGTGTTAAAGTTCATCATGTTATATTGAACCTATTAATTTTAGAAGGTTGGTATATTATATCGAAAGAGTGAATTTAAGGATAATAACTTCGTTTAACTGGAACAAAAAAACTCCTACTTATTAATTAAAGAGCATAAAAATGTCAATACCTTGCGCAATTTTGATGACAGAGAGCCGCAACGCTGCCAGCACTAACATTGATACGCTATCAACCCTTGAAATGCTTACCGTTATCAATGAAGAAGACAAAAAAGTCGCATTGGCGGTGGAATTGACTCTGCCGGCGATCACCCAGGCGGTTGATTTAATTAGTGCTGCTTTTCAGCAAAAGGGCCGACTTATTTATTGTGGTGCCGGTACCTCGGGCCGTCTGGGAATTTTAGATTCTAGCGAATGCCCGCCAACTTTTGGAACACCCGCTGAGCAGGTAACTGCTTTGATTGCAGGTGGCCATGAGGCGATCTTAAAAGCCGTAGAAAATGCAGAAGATAATCCTCAAGCGGGTAAATTTGATTTACAAAATATCAACTTCACTAAAAATGATATTCTGGTAGGCATAGCAGCCAGTGGATCTACTCCCTATGTTATCGGGGCGATGCACTACGCAAAATCGATCGGTGCACAGGTAATAAGTCTCAACTGTAACCCCGGCAGTATGATGTCAAAAATCAGTGATGTTGATATCTGCGTGGTTGTCGGCCCAGAGGTACTGAGCGGTTCATCGCGTTTAAAAGCCGGAACAGCTCAAAAATTAATTTTAAACATGCTCAGCACGGGAGCGATGATCCGTACCGGCAAAGTTTTTGGTAATTTGATGGTGGATGTACAGGCAACAAACGCCAAGCTTGTCGAACGACAAAAAAAGATCGTGGTCGCAGCTACCGATTGCCGGCGGGAGCAAGCCGAAAAGGCCTTACTACAATGCGCTGGACACTGTAAAACCGCCATTGTGATGATTTTAACCAATACAGATGCTAATCAGGCCAGCGCATTATTAACGGAAAATAACGGTTATATCCGTCAGGCAATCAATAAATAAGAGTTTTAAAGAACCGCAAAGAAGCAGGCACCTTTGCGGGTTTTAATTTTTGCTGTTATTTGTCTTCGTAAATATTATCATAGACATAGTTTGTAGCTTCAATATATCCAGGTACACTGCCGCAATCAAAACGCTTACCTTTAAATTTATAAGCCAGAACACATCCTCTTTTTGCCTGAGTCAGCAGCGCATCGGTAATTTGTATTTCGCCACCTTTGCCGGGAGTTGTTTCCTCAATAATATCAAAAATATCGGGCGTTAAAATATAACGGCCAATAATCGCTAAATTACTCGGTGCTGTACCGGGTGCAGGCTTTTCAACCATATCATCAACACGGTAGATATTATCTTTAATCATTTCCCCTTTGATCACGCCATATTTGTGTATTTGATCTTCAGGCACCTCTTCAACGGCAACGATTGAGCAACGGAATTGTTTATACAAATCAACCATCTGCTTTAAGACACCATCGTCTTGATTGATACACAAATCATCAGCAAGCACCACCGCAAAAGGTTCATCTCCAATTAACTCTTTACCGACTAAAATCGCATGACCCAGGCCTTTCATTTCACGTTGGCGAATATAAGTGAAATTTGCGCGGTTCATTATTAAGCGAATATCTTTTAATTTTTCTTCTTTCGGAGTACCGCTGATCTCGTTTTCTAATTCATAATTAAGATCAAAATGATCCATCAGGGAGTGTTTACCACGCCCAGTGACTATACACATGGTATTCATGCCGGCTTCTAAAGCTTCATCAACACCAAACTCAATAAGCGGTTTGTTAACAATCGGCATCATTTCTTTCGGCATTGATTTGGTTGCCGGTAAAAAACGGGTGCCATAACCTGCAGCGGGAAATAAACATTTTTTAATCATGAGATTCCTATTTAATGCGGTGAGTTAATATAGTTGATGGTCAATAATAATAATTTACCATTAAAACTGGAAGATAAAAACTTAAGTTAGCAATTTAAAGTATTTATTAAAAAAAAAGCATACCGGAGTATGCTTTTTTAAAAATTTATTTGAGTGCTGAATTAACTGCGTGTACGTGTTTTAGTACGGCGGCGTTCCCCGGCCTTACGATGTAGGGCATGTTTTTTTACCGCTCGACGGATACGCGCCTGCGGATTGGTAAATTTAGAATCTTTAGCCACATCGACCTTAACTTTGGACTCAGTCTCTTTAGGCATATCAACTAATTTACGTAAATAGTTGACTTCCTTAAGATTAAGCTCACTCCAACCACCTTGGGGTAATTGATTATTTAAGGCGATATTACCATAACGCACGCGCATTAAGCGGCTAACCTGCAATCCCTGACTTTCCCATAGACGGCGCACTTCACGTGTTCGGCCTTCGGTTAAAACAACGTGGAACCAACGGTTAATTCCTTCACCGCCAGATTCTTTGATGTCTAAGAATTTCGCTTCACCGTCTTCTAACTGCACGCCCATACGTAAACGATTGAGTATCGCATCGGTCACATCACCAAATACACGAACAGCATATTCACGTTCAATTTGTTGGCTGGGATGCATCATTTTATTAGCAAATTCACCATCGGTAGTGAACAGCAGCAAACCGGAAGTATTGATATCTAAACGTCCGATAGAAATCCAACGAGCACCTTTCAAACTCGGTAAGCGTTCAAATACAGTGGTACGGCCTTCTTCGTCACTGCGCGTACAAATTTCACCTTCAGGTTTGTTATAGGTAAGAATTCGGCAGATCGCATTTTCAGGTGTTCTATTTTTGACGATATGCCCATCAACACGAATCACCTGCTCTTCTTCAACGCGATCACCAAGCGCGACTACTTTGCCGTCTACGCTGACACGCCCTTCCTGGATAACAAGCTCCATTTTACGACGCGATCCTAAACCAGCTCGTGCTAATACTTTTTGTAACTTTTCACTCATTTTATATTCCTTGGGTAATTCTCATTATGCCAATACCATTACTGGTTATTTTATTTCACCGTTTTATGCGATACAAAATAAAATTTTCCGATGCTGGCAAACTGTTCTACTTCTTAATACCTTGTTGCGCGATAATTATCGAGCAACAACGAAAATTATTTATTGAAAGGGTGTTATATCCCCGGCACCAATCCGCGAGATAACCACATCATCATCGGAAAAATCAATAACAGTGGTTGGCGCCTCGCCTAAATACCCGCCGGTCATAATCAAATCTACTTGATGGGATAATGTATCTTTCATATCTTCAGGATCAAATTCAGTACTGGTATTGCCAGGCAGAATCAAACTTGTGGTCATTAAAGGCTCACCCAACTCTTCTAATAATGCCAGTGCAATCACATTATCGGGAATACGAATGCCGATAGTGCGTTTAGTCGGATTCATTAAACGTTTAGGCAGGTCTTTGGTGGATTTGAAAATAAAGGTATAGGCACCCGGGGTATTGTTTTTAAGCGCACGATAGGCCTGATTATCCACACGTGCATAGGTCGCTATTTCAGAGAGATCACGGCATACCAGGGTGAAATTGTGCTTTTTATTTAAATCCCGAATGTGACAGATTCTTTCCAAACCGTGTTTATTGTCCATGGTGCAACCCAAGGCATAACCGGAATCCGTTGGGTAAATAATCACTCCACCCTTTTTCAATATCTCGACCGCTTGTTTAATTAACCGAACTTGGGGATTTTCAGGGTGTACATAAAAAAATTGACTCATTGTATTTTTTCTTCTTTCTATACTAACGTTGCTGACAAATAACTTGGCCAATCAGCCCAAACAGGTTGAGCTGTCTCCGGTAAATGTAATGCTTTACCGAGATCCCGCCAACGGCCGACAAAATGGAAATCACTGCCCTGTGAAGCGAGCAAGTTATACTCATTGCTCCAAATTGCAAGCTGTAAACGCATTTGCGGTGATTGTTGACCCATTGCCACTTCCATGGCATCGCCGTTAAGCAGCTTAAATTCAGTTAATAAACGACGCATCCATTTGTTAGATAAGCCGTAATGGTTAGGATGCGCTAAAATGGCCTGCCCGCCGGCTTGATGGATAACCTTTATGGCGCACTCTAAATCTACCCAATTATGCGGTACATAACCGGTATTTCCACGGCTTAAATATTTATCAAAAACCTTTTGAAAAGTCGGTGCAACACCGGTTTCAACTAAATAACGCGCAAAATGTGCTCGCGTAATCGCACCATCACCCGCCAATGTTTTTGCACCTTCGTAAACGCCGGGTATTTTCGCTTTGGCCAGGCGTGAACCCATCTCAATAGCCCGCGTTTCACGTTTTTCTTTTTGCAGCTTGATAAGCTCGCTTAAGCCGGGATGCAGCGGATCAATATTAACACCGACCACATGGATCTCATGATTTAACCAATTGGTGGTTATCTCAATACCATTGATAAGGGTGAGTTTGAGTTGATTGTCAATAATCGTTTGCTGCGCCTCAGCTAACCCGTCGACCGTATCGTGATCTGTAATAGCTAATATATTGACCTGACGATTTGCTGCCCGCATAACCAATTCTTTCGGTGTTAACTGCCCGTCAGAAGCTTTGGTATGTGAGTGAAGATCAATTAACATGAATATTCCAAAGGAGTTAACGCGAATAAACAGCCATTAATATCAATTTCCAAAAACTTCGCACGTGAATCAAATCCAAATAACGATAATATCCTAAGAATCACCTTGACATTAAAAGCATAATCGCAAAAAATGGTGTCATAACTTTATGGAAGACATGATATATGATTTTAACAAAAATTTCTCTTAATGATTCTTGGTGGCACTCATTATCCTAAGCGGGCAATGAGGTTTTTTTATATCTGTATCTTTTCCAAAAAACCAAATTTTAAGCTCGCAATATGCGGGCTTTTTTTGTATTTGGGTATTAGCTTTTAAAAAATTTGAGAACAAACATGAATAATACCAATAAAATCCTTAAACAGTCTTGGCGATGGCAGATGTAAATAATTCGGCCCCCGTTAACAAAGATAATTTTAAAGGATAAAAAATGAATACTAATCATCCCATCGGCGTATTAAAAAGCATTTCTGAAGACTGTGAATATATCAGTGACTCGCTCGGCTTATTTCAAACGTTCAGTGCCAATACCGATAATCATCTATTATTTGATTCCGCAGAGATTGAAAGTAAAAACCATTTAAAAAGCTTAATGCTGATTGATGCCTGCATGAAAATAACCTGCAATGGTCTCACGGTTACCTTAGATGCATTAACAGATAACGGTAAAGATCTGCTTACTTTTATTACACCGCAATTTTCCACACAAATAATCACAAAACATTCCGCCAAGCAATTACAGCTTATTTTCCCAAAATCAGATAACAGCGGCGATGAAGAACAACGTTTAAAATCATCTTCTCCAGTGGATGCATTGCGCTTCATTGTAAAGCGTATTAAAACCCAATCTTCTCATCAGCAGGCCTTATTTTTAGGCGGTGTCTTTGCCTATGACTTTATCGCTACCTTTGAAGATTTAATGGCCGTGCCCGAGAGTGATAATATTTGCCCAGATTTTATGTTTTATGTCGCTGAAACATTAATGATTCAGAATCATCAAACTCAGAAAGGGGAATTAATCGCTTCGGTATTTGGCGGATTATACTCCGATGAAAACGAGCAGCGCCTGAATAGGCGTTTAGCGGAAATACAGCAACAATGTCTTGATTTTGAAACACCCGACAATCCGGTTATTCCCTTAACCGGGAAAGTCACTGCGGATGTCTCAGATCAAGCCTATTGCGCGATTGTTGAAGAGCTTAAAGAGTACATAGTAAAAGGGGATATTTTCCAGGTAGTACCCTCTCGAAGTTTTTCGCTGGCTTGTCCTAATCCGATCGGCGCTTACGCAAAACTCAAACAAACCAATCCCAGCCCTTACATGTTTTATTTAAAAGACAGTAATTTTACGCTGTTTGGCGCATCACCGGAAAGTGCCATTAAATATACTCAAGCATCCAATGATGTGGAAATTTATCCCATTGCAGGGACAAGACGGCGTGGATTTAATCCCGACGGCAGCATCAATAAAGATTTAGACAGTCGCCTTGAATTAGAATTACGTTTAGATCAGAAAGAAACATCCGAGCATTTAATGCTGGTTGATTTAGCCCGTAATGACGTCGCGCGGATCAGCGAACCGGGTACGCGGCATGTTGCGGATTTATTAAAAGTAGACCGCTACAGCCACGTTATGCACTTGGTTTCTCGCGTTATCGGAAAATTACGTACCGATTTAGATGCACTGCACGCTTATCAGGCATGCATGAATATGGGCACTTTAGTAGGCGCACCTAAAATAAGTGCTTCGAATCTGGTGCGTCAGGTAGAACAAAAGCGCCGCGGCAGTTACGGCGGTGCGGTGGGTTATATCAACGGCAGTGGTGATATGGATACCTGTATTGTTATTCGTTCGGCATTTGTCAAAGAGGGTATCGCACAAGCGCAGGCAGGTGCCGGGGTGGTCTTTGATTCAATACCGCAAGCAGAGGCCGATGAAACGCGCAGTAAAGCCGCTGCGGTATTAAATGCTATTGCATTAGCGCACGGTACAACACTTGCCGACGTCTCTTTACCAGAACCAGAAACGCCCTTAACAGTGGTTTCTTCAACTACAGACAATGGAGAGTAACAAGATGCAGATCACTCAAAAACAAACACTGTTTTTTCTGGATAATTTTGACTCTTTTACCTATAACCTGGTGGATCAATTTAAGGCATTGGGTTATCCGGTCAAAATTTACCGTAATAATATACCCGCCGCGCAGATTAAGGCGCATATTGATGCTTGTGAAAATGACGCGGTTTTAATTCTTTCACCGGGCCCCGGCACGCCGAGTGCGGCAGGTTGCCTGATTGAATTGATTGCTTTATGCAGAGGACAAATTCCGATGATTGGCGTGTGCTTAGGCCATCAGGCAATTATTCAGCAGTACGGCGGCACAGTCGGCCAGGCAGATCAAATTATGCACGGCAAGTCATCCTTAATCGAGCATTGTGCTGACCGAATGTTCAACGGTTTAAGCCAGCCGCTTTCCGTTGCCCGTTATCATTCCTTAATCGGCACCTTTGTACCACCATCACTCGAGGTCGTGGCACATTTTAACGGCATGTGTATGGCCGTTTATAATAAAGCAGACCGAGTAATAGGTTTTCAATTTCATCCGGAATCTATTTTAACCTGCGAAGGTGCAAAACTATTAGAGAGCAGTTTAAATTTAGTCACGGGGAAGAGTTAAATGAATGATTTCAACATACAGCAAATTTTAGAACAGTTATACGCCGCTAAATCACTGAGCAGTGAACAAAGCCAGGCATTCTTTGAGCTGGTTGTTCAAGGCGAAGTTGATCCTATTATATTATCCTCGCTGATAACGGCTTTAAAAATGAAGGGTGAAACACCACAGGAGATTACCGGTGCCGCAAATGCCCTGCTTGCACAGGCAAAACCTTTTCCGCGTCCGGATTATGACTTTACCGATATCGTCGGCACCGGCGGGGACGGTTTAGGCACAATCAATATTTCCACCGCCAGTGCCTTTGTTGCTGCTGCCTGCGGTCTAAAAGTATGCAAACATGGCAGCCGCAGTGTCTCCAGTAAATCCGGCTCATCGGATTTACTGGCAGCTTTTGGCCTTAACTTAGATATGAGTGCACAACGGGCGCGCCAGTGTTTAGATGATTTAAATATCTGCTTTTTATTTGCTCCGCAATATCATGCGGGAATGCGTTTTGCAGCACCGGTACGCGCGGCGTTAAAAACCCGTTCTATTTTTAATCTGCTTGGCCCGTTAATCAATCCTGCTCGCCCGCAATTTGAATTAATGGGAGTGTATGCGCCTGAACTGCTAAAACCTATTGCAGAAGTGCATAAACAACTAGGAATGCAGCGCGTTATGGTGGTTTATGGCAGCGGCCTGGATGAAATAGCAATACACGGTGAAACGCAAGTAGCAGAGCTTATCAATGGCGAAATTAAAGAATATAGCTTAACACCGGAAGATTTTGGCGTTCAACGTTATCCTGTCGAAGCCATTATTGGTGGCGATCCTGTAGAAAACAAAAGCATCATTGAAAAAATATTACAAGGTCAAGGCAGCGATGCCCAGCAGTCGGCCGTGGCTGTTAATGTTTCTGCTTTACTGGTATTAAACGGTAAAGCCGATAACTTTAAAGAGGGCACAAAACAAGCGCTGGAAATGATGTTAACCGGTAAACCATTACAACTATTAAAAGAACTTGCGGAGCGAAGCCAATGTTAAATGATAAAAGCCTGGAGGATACTATTCTTGGGAAAATTGTCACGGATAAGATAGAGTGGGTAAAAGCACGTCAGCAAAAACAACCTCTAATAAGCTTCAAAGATAAAATAACTGAGAGTGATCGCTATTTTTATGATGCCTTGGATAAACCGGAAACCGTCTTCATTTTAGAGTGTAAAAAAGCCTCCCCATCACACGGATTAATCCGCAAAGAGTTTGATTTGGACCTGATTGCTGGTACCTACAAAAATTATGCCAGCGCCATCTCGGTGCTCACCGATGAAAAATATTTTCAAGGTGACTTTGAATATATCAGTAAAGTCCGCGAGCAAGTTTCTCAACCGGTGATCTGTAAAGATTTTATTATTGATCCCTACCAAATTTATCTGGCACGCTATTATCAAGCTGATGCAATATTATTGATGCTTTCTGTCTTAGATGATGATGCCTATCAGGCTTATCGCGATACCGCGCACAGTCTTAATATGGGAGTATTAACGGAAGTCAGTAATGAGCGCGAGCTAATACGTGCCATTGCACTAAATGCAAAAATAATTGGCATTAATAATCGTAACTTGCGTGATCTAAGCATTGATTTAAATCGTACTAAGCAACTTGCGGCTAAAACCCCCGCAGACCGCATTGTCATTTCTGAATCGGGTATTTATCACCATAACCAGGTTAAACAACTGAGTAAATATGCCAATGGTTTTTTAGTCGGCAGCTCAATTATGAGCCAACCCAATATTGACAGAGCCTGCAGACAGTTAATTTTAGGCAATAACAAAGTTTGCGGTTTAACCCATGCAAGAGCGGCTGCAGATGCTTATAAAGCGGGCGCAGTTTATGGCGGTTTAATCTTTGTTGAAAAATCAAAGCGTTTTGTGGATATGGAGGAAGCGCGTTTAGTGATGCTCGGCGCACCGCTATTATACGTGGGCGTTTTTCAAAATGAAAACCCGGAATTAATCTGCTATACCGTTAAGCAGTTAGGATTAGCGGCAGTACAATTACACGGTGATGAAAATCCCAAATACATTAAAACGTTGCGTGCTTTGTTGCCGGAGAAATGCGAAATATGGAAAGCCCATGGCGTGATCGATCATTTACCTGATTTTGAAAAATTTAATGTTCAAAAGCACATTTTGGATACCCGTGTTGGTGAACAAACCGGTGGCACTGGTCGCGCCTTTGACTGGGCATTGCTGGCGGGTCTAAGCAGTGAGATTAAAAGCAAGATCATACTGGCCGGTGGTTTAACCCCTGAAAATGCTCAGCAAGCCTGTTTAATAGGCTGCGCAGGCTTAGATTTCAATTCAGGCGTAGAATCTGCACCCGGTAAAAAAGATCCGCAAAAATTAAACGCCGCATTTACGGCAATAGCGCATTATCTGCAACGCTAAGAATTATTCTAAGGTGGAAACACCTTATATAAAATAAAAGGTTAATAAAAATGGAAAAACTAAATCCTTATTTCGGACAGTTTGGTGGCATGTTTGTCCCTCAAATTCTGGTACCGGCATTAAAGCAGTTAGAAGCTGAATTTGTAAAAGCGCAAACAGATCCTGAATTTATAGCAGAGTTGTCTGAATTACTAACCGAATATGCCGGTCGCCCGACGCCCTTAACATTATGCCGCAATCTGACTAAAGGTAAAAAAACCAAACTTTACCTTAAACGTGAAGATTTGCTCCACGGCGGCGCCCATAAAACCAATCAGGTTTTAGGGCAGGCACTGCTTGCTAAACGCATGGGCAAAAAAGAAATTATTGCAGAAACGGGTGCCGGACAACACGGTGTAGCAACGGCATTAGCTTGTGCGTTACTCGGACTGAAATGCCGCGTGTATATGGGTGCGGTGGATTGTGAACGTCAAAAACCCAATGTATTTCGAATGCGTTTAATGGGCGCGGAAGTGATTCCGGTTCATTCTGGTTCATCAACACTAAAAGATGCCTGTAATGAAGCATTGCGAGATTGGGCTGGCAGTTATGATACTGCGCATTATTTATTGGGCACCGCGGCGGGTCCGCACCCTTTTCCAACTATCGTACGCGAATTCCAGAAAATAATTGGTGAAGAAGCCAAACAGCAGGTATTAAAAAAAGAGGGTGTATTACCCGATAAAGTAATCGCCTGTGTAGGTGGTGGTTCTAACGCCATCGGCATCTTCAATGATTTTATAGACGATCCAACGGTTGAATTAATTGGGGTTGAGCCGGGTGGACACGGTATTGAAAGCGGAGAGCATGGCTGCCCGATCTCCTACGGTTCAAAAGGTATCTTCTTTGGCATGCATTCCTTAATGATGCAGGACCAACATGGCCAGGTTAAAGAGTCTTATTCACTCTCTGCCGGACTTGATTTTCCGTCCGTTGGCCCGCAACACGCGCACCTTGCAGAAACAGGACGCGCGCAATATGTTTACGCAACCGATGATGAAGCACTGGACGCTTTCCAGGCCCTTTCTTTAAACGAAGGCATTATTCCCGCCCTTGAGTCGGCTCACGCATTAGCCCACGCATTAAAACTGATTAAACACCATGATAAGGAGCAAATTATTATTGTTAATTTATCCGGGCGTGGCGATAAAGATATCTTTACCGTTGCTAAAATTTTTGAAGAAAGAGGAACTCTCTAATGAGCAAACGTTATCAGGCTTTATTTACCCGCCTTAAAACTGAAAATAAGGGCGCATTTGTTCCTTTTGTGACTGTTGGTGATCCTAATCGCGCCCTCTCTCTGAAAATAATTGATACTTTAGTTAACGCTGGCGCGGACGCCTTGGAGTTAGGGATCCCCTTTTCAGATCCTGTCGCCGATGGTGTGGTTATTCAGGATGCCTCTGTTCGCGCGTTAGATGCCGGTGCGACACCGGATAGCTGTCTGGAAATTATTGCACAAATTCGTCATAAGCATCCGACCATTCCCATTGGTCTATTATTGTATGTGAATCTTGTTTATCGAAATGGTATTGAAAATTTTTATGAACGTTGTGCTAAAGCAGGTGTCGATTCTATACTAATAGCTGATGTGCCACTGGAAGAAAGTGCACCTTACCGCGCTGCTGCTGAAAAATTTGCCATTCACCAGATATTTATTGCACCACCCAATGGCGATCAGGAAACATTACAAAAAGTGGCTGAATACGGACAAGGTTATACTTATTTATTAAGTCGTGCCGGCGTTACCGGCGGACATGCAAAGGCAGGCATGCCCGTTGATCATATGTTAGCGACATTAAATAAATATAATGCGCCGCCGTCACTGCTGGGATTTGGGATTTCCACACCAGAGCAGGTAGGTGAAGCAATAAAACTGGGCGCTGCCGGCGCAATTTCAGGTTCAGCAGTGGTTAAAATAATCGAAAAAAACCAAGATAACCCTGATAAACTGCTTTCTAAGATGGCTGAATTTATCAGCAAAATGAAAGCCGCCACCGATAAAAAATAAACTGGTGAAAATGCAGCGCTTACTTTAAAGTGACTTTGCAGTTTTTATAATAGGAAAGCACATGAAACAATTTTTTGAATTTATTCCGCTGATTATCTTTTTTGTGGTCTTTAAGATGACAGATATTTATATCGCAACGGGATCATTAATGATCTCCATGGGCTTAATGCTCGCTTTTAACTATTACAAAAATGGTAAAGTTGAGAAAATGCATGTAATTACCTTCGTCATGGTGCTGGTATTTGGCACCTTAACGCTGGTTTTACACGATGATGCATTCATTAAATGGAAAGTGACTGTAGTATATGCATTATTTAGTGGAGCGTTACTGGTTAGCCAGTTTGTTTATAAAAAACCGATTATCAAACAGATGCTGGGTAAAGAAATTAGCCTGCCTGCCAATATATGGAGTAATCTTAATATCGCCTGGGCAGTGTTTTTTGCCGTATTATCGGCTGTCAATGTGTATGTTGCATTTAGCTTATCACAGGAGATTTGGGTTAATTTCAAGGTCTTTGGCTTACTGGCAATTACCCTGGCATTTACGCTTTTAAGCGGTATTTATATCTATAAATACTTACCTGCAACGGCAGAAAAAAAGTTATCTGCCGATAAAAAATCAGAGGAATAGAAATGTTATATGTTATTTTTTCACTGGATGTGGAAAACAGTTTAACCATGCGCCAACGGGCACGCCCTGCACATATTGCCCGCTTGCAACAATTAAATGAACAGGACCGTTTGTTTGTAGCAGGTCCGATGCCCGCTATTGATAGCGAAGATCCTGCCGATGCAGGTTTTAGCGGTTCCACTGTTATTGCGGAGTTTGATAATTTAGAAGCAGCACAAAGCTGGGCAGATGCGGATCCTTACGTGGCCGCCGGAGTCTATAAAAAGGTTATCGTCAAACCCTTTAAAAAAGTATTACCTTAGGTAATTAACCTAACAAAAAAGGGACTCAATTGAGTCCCTTTCTTTTTTCTATAAAAAGTTTTTCTATAAAAAATTTCTCATGAAAATATTTATCATCTTAGATTAGTTTGAATGCAGCATACTGTTCAACTCAACCGCACTTTTATTCACTAAACATTCAATCTGTCCGGTCATTGAATTACGGCGGAAAAGTAAATCATCTTTATTGGCAAGTTCACGTGCCTTGGCATAACCCGCTTCTTTACCTTTATTATCAAGCAGTTTTATTTTTGAACCTGCTGTTAGGTATAATCCGGACTCAATAGTACAACGATTTCCAAGTGGAATCCCCAAACCTGCATTAGCACCTAATAAACTGTTTTCTCCGATCGAGATAATCATTTTACCACCACCGCTTAGAGTCCCCATAATAGATGCCCCGCCGCCGATATCGCTGCCTTCGCCAACCATAACACCCGCAGAAATCCGGCCTTCAACCATGCTCACGCCCGTTGTACCGGCATTAAAATTAATGAAGCCTTCATGCATTACCGTGGTGCCTTGACCAACATGGGCGCCCAAACGTACGCGAGAAGTATCGGCAATACGGACACCACTTGGAACAATGTAATCGACCATTTTAGGAAATTTATCAACACAATCAACGCTGAGTGTTTCACCGTTCAAACGCGCTTGTATCTGGCGGTCAGCTAATTCGGCGATATCGATGGCGCCTTGGTTAGTCCAGGCAATATTATGCAGGATACCAAAAATCCCGTCTAAAATTAAACCGTGAGGTTTAACTAAACGATGCGAGATAAGCTGCAGCTTCAGGTAACCTTCGGCAACACTTTTTGGCGCATCATCGGTTGCCAGAATAACTAAGACTAAAGGTTGACTTGATTTTGCCGCTGCAGTTGCAAAATCGGCATTTGCGCTATCATTAGCACCGTTGAAAGCAGCAGCTAAATGTTCAGACATTTCAGCTTTTATTTCAATAACTTCATTACCCTGCTCATAACCTGTGATAGCACCAATAACAGAAACCAGATCATCACTTGGGTTTAAGATTGGGTTAGGAAAGAAAGCTTCAATAATTTTTTGATCGCGGTTTTTTGTGGCTGTGCCAAAAGCAAGTGCAAAAGTCGACATTAATATAACTCCATTTTAAAAAATCAATATAGTGTTTTATTAAATCATAATCAAGATGTGGATTACAGATTTATAGCCAAATCAGTTAAAGATGCAGCAATCCGCATCGGCAACTGATTTGGCTATAGAGGGAAAATAACAATAAATTAATAAGGTCAGTCAGCCGCTCACTGGCGAGGTGTTATTTTCGAACGGCAAAAGAAGACTTTGTTGGCCAGCAAAGCTGAGATAAAAAACAGCAATTCTAATAATAGAGAACAGATCAGTGCAAAGACCAAACCCACGCTGATCGCATTTTTATTGAGGACTATTTCAGCGTTATAGCTGTTTTGCGTTTCCCTGAACAGGGGCGACTTTAACTGCCCGGCTAAAAACAGCAGGCGTTCTAAAAGCGGTGCATTTAAGCGGTCTTTTTGCGCCTGCAGCTCATTAAAACGGTTAAATAGATTTTTGATAACAAAGGCTTCATCCTGGACAAATTTTTCATCACTGTTGAGGTGTTTTGTTACCAGAGCTTGCAGATCACCCGCGAAGTGACGATCGGCAACCCTTTGATACTCCAGTAAATGATTTTTTGCTTCAATATAATGACCATCTAAACGTATTTCATACTGCTGCAAAAAATTGGGAATCTGCAGCCCCAATAACAGCGTCAATGCAAAGACTAGCTTTAAACAGTAACGCCGTAAAAGCGCTATCAACACTTACTTAAATCCCCGTGAACTGCGCAGTGTCTCATAGGCACGTTGGATATTCTGTGCTTTTTCTTTGGCTAAAGTCATCATCTCTTCTGGCAGCCCTTTAGATGCCAACTTATCAGGATGATGCTGGCTCATCAGTTTTCGATAGGCGCGCTTAATCTCTTTATCCGTGGCAATTTTTTCAACGCCCAGTACTTTATAAGAGTCTCCTTCATTAGCCTTTTGGGTTTGTTGCTGCTGACCTTGGTGAAAATGTTGCTGACCTTCCATCATCTGTAATAAACGTTCCAGCTCGAACCTTGAAAAACCTAACTGCTGGGCAATATTATATAAGATAGTTTTTTCATTCTCATCGAGTATGCCGTCAGAATAAGCAACCTGCACCTGAATACCCAAAAACATTTGCAGCAGGTTGCGTTCCCCGCGCACCATCTGAGTAAACTCAGAAAGCGTCTCTTGAAGTGAAAACTGCGCGTCTTTGCCCTGTGAAAAAGAAGCTTGGGCGCGCTCTCTGGCTGCCCCCTGCAGACGCATTTGGTCCATATAGGCGTTAGCAATTTGTATATCGGTTTGTGTTACCTGTCCTTTTGCTTTGGCAACGTGTCCCATCACAGAAAAAGTAGCATTAAAAAATATTTTTTGCCGTTCCTGACTGCTTGCGGCATTACCAAACAAACTGTTTTGAGCACTGAAGTTAGTGGTCATAGCACGATCAAAACGATGTCCCAACCAGATACCCAGCAACATGCCAAAAATATTACCAAACATAAAACCGAAAAATCCGCCGAGTAGTTTTCCCCAAATGCGCATAACCTTACAATACCTTGTTTATTAGAAAGAGAAAGAATCAATATTTTGTTTATTGTGCTTAACTATTGCTTAGTTTGCCTATTTTCCACCTGAAATACAGAACTTTAACATATTTATAAGCAACAAAGATTGGAGCTCGGACAAGTTTGTTCTATTATGGCGAGATCTATTTTACTTTATTTTATTTTAGCTTAGCGTTTTTAATTTCTAAGCAATATTTGTGAGCTATTCATGTTAAAAATATTACCCTCATTACTCTTTTTCTTACCTTTATTTGCACATTCAGCAGAAGAATCCGTGGCAGAAAAAGAAAGCGCACAACCCTATGCTGTAACAAATAAGACGTCAACCTTAGAACAAGCACCTGCAGTTCAAGAAAATGAGACGGAACTTTTTTTCCGTCAGTGTTATGCTCAAGTGCCCTCTATCATCGCGGATCCTAATCCGCTGCCGATTGAACAACAACCTATTAATATTGATGCGCAGAAATTATATGCTGTTCCGAGTCGATTAGTCTATGAAGAAGATGTAAATCTCACCCAGGGGGATAAAAATCTAAGTGCAGATAAGTTAACTTATTACCTTGAACAGGAAAGGATCATTGCCGAAGGCAACGTAAATTTCAATAATGGTCAAGTTACTTTGTCAGCAGACGTAATCGAAAGACAACTCGCCGACAATAAAACCTCTTTGTACCAGACTGATTATCAATTTCACGGTCGGGGAGGGCGTGGCGATGCCGTTAAAGTTTATGATAACGGTGAAGGTTTATATGAGCTGAATAACTCTTCCTATAGCGCTTGTCCGCCTGGAGATAATACCTGGTCCATTGATTCGACAACACTTTATATCGACAATAAAGCCGACACCGCCACAGCTTATAACGCGATACTAAAAATAAAAAATGTCCCGGTTTTTTACCTGCCTTATATTACTTACCCAATTTCGGATAAACGTAAAACGGGTCTTTTATTTCCAAGTTTCGAATACACCAGCACCAACGGTTTTACGGTCAACCAACCCTTGTATCTTAATATTGCTGAAAACATGGACGCTACTATTACGCCAACCTATATGCAAAATAGAGGTACATTACTAGCGGCTCAATATCGTTATCTGTTTGATGTCGGCAGCGGTACAATACAAACAGAATATTTAGGCGATGATAAAATTCGTGAAGAAAACCGTTATCTATTCCATTGGGACCATAACGTAAATTTTGCTAATAACTGGCAATTTAACGCAGATTATAATCGCGTCAGCGATGAGTACTATTTTACGGATATTTCTACTGATTATGGTACTCGAAGTGATAACCAGTTATTACAGACCGCTAATTTAAAATATGTTGAAAACAACTGGAACAGTGAGTTAGAGGTCAGAAGCTTCCAAATATTAGATGATGACAACATACCGCACGAACTGCTGCCTAAACTTGCATTCAGTGCTTATCAACCCCTTAATTATCGTGGTTTACAATTAGATTGGTACTCCGAAATTTCTAAATTCGCCCACAGTGACTCAACGGTTTACACTGGTACCCGTGTCCATTTAGAGCCTAAACTATCCCTGCCTTTATATTATAATTCGCTGTTTGTTAATACTGAGCTTAAGTACATGCTGAGCTATTATCAGCAAGATATAAGCGACGCCACTAAATACGATGATCTAAGCGAAACGGCTACCCGTTATCTGCCTTCGTTCAAAATTCATTCAGGGGTAAATTTTGAACGTTCATTCTCAATGGGAGATGGAGAGTACAAACAAACACTGGTACCGCAAATTCAGTATTTATATGTTCCCTACCAGGATCAATCCGCCATCGGCATTTATGACAGTACGGAGATGGAAGTCGATTATTACGGTTTATTCCGTGACAATAGATTTTCGGGATATGACCGGATTTCAGATGCGAATCAGATAACCTTTGGTGTTTCCAGTAGTTTTATTAACCCGCAGGGCAAAAAGAAAGTACGCTTCGCGCTGGGTCAAAATTATTATTTTACGCCTTCGCAAACCTATGTACCAGATTACGATGACGATGACGATAACGATGAGAATACCGCGAGTCGCTCTTCGCTTATCGGAGAGTTAGATATTAATTTTGAAAATGATTATTTTTTCCATACTGGATTCGCATTTGATTCCGATCAGGGTGAATTTACCAGCTCCAATTTCACGCTGGAGAAACGTTGGAGTACTAATACCTTTGCACAATTAAACTACCGTTATTATGCAAATCAGGAAGATGATGACTGGGACATAAAAATTAACCAGTTGGGGACTAAAGTTAATTGGTCAATCAATTCACAATGGACCTCTTATGCCAGTTACTATTATGATGTAGATTACAATCACGCTTACGAGAGTCTGGTTGGTGTAAAATACCAATCATGCTGTTGGGCAATCAGCTTATCCTACGATCGCTACATGGACTCATATTATGGTGATGAAGATTCAATAAAAGATGATTATGAAAGCGAACAAAGTCTGACACTAAATTTTGAATTAACCGGTTTAGGTGGTGTTGGGGTTAGTTCTGCTAGTGAAAGTTTATTTGATTACGGTCGACCTTTTTACTTACAATAATGGAAATAAAATGAAAGTTATCAAGAATATTATCCTGCCTTTACTTTTTGCGTCTTTAAGCGCAACACAGGTATTTGCCGAGAAAATACCGTTAGACAAAATAGAAGCGGTTGTTAATCAAGAGGTTATTTTAAGCAGTGATTTACAGCGCACGCAACTTGAAATTCAAGAGCGTTATAAAAATAGCGATCAAACGCTACCCACTGGCGATAAATTAACCAAGCAGATCCTTGATAAGTTAATCACTGACCGTTTACAGCTGCAAATTGCAGAGCGTATCGGATTACGCATAAACGATGCGCAAGTTCAACAAACGGTACAGCAAACCGCTGAAAAAGACGGTCTGACTAGCGAACAGCTGCAGGCGAAAATGGAAAAACAGGGCAAAAATTATGCGGCATTTGTGGAAACTCTCCGTGATGAATTGACCATTAATGAAGTTCGTCAAATTGAGGTTCGCCGCCGTATTAGTATTTCTGATCAAGAAGTTGAACAAATGGTAAAACGCCTTAATGCCGAGGGACAAAAAAATACCCAATTTAATTTTGTGCATATTCTTTTTAAATTAGACAAAGAGAGTTCCGCAGCCCAGCAACAGGCGGTTGAAAAAAAGGCACAGGATCTGCTTAAACAGCTCAAACAGGGAGCCGATGCATCACAGTTAGCACTGCTTAACTCTCAAGGACCAAAAGCCACCGAAGGGGGTAACTGGGGATGGAGAACGATCAATGAAATGCCCACTTTATTTGCAGACGTATTTAATGAACAGCAGACTAATAAAGGGGATATAATAGGTCCGTTTAAATCCGACCTTGGCCTTCATATTATTAAGATAATAGATAAAAAAGGTGCCCAAAATGTAATGACCGTTGAAGTCAATGCACGACATATTTTGATTAAATCTAATATCATTCTCAGCGATGATAAAGCACAAAAATTATTGGCGGGTTACCGTCAGGATATTATTAGCGGTAAAAAATCCTTTGCAGCACTGGCGCGGGAGTATTCTCAAGATCCCGGTTCAGCCGTTAAAGGGGGTCAATTAGGCTGGGCAGATCCCAGTATGTATGTTCCTGAGTTTAAACAATTAGCGCTCTCTTTGCCCGTTGGTGAAATCAGCCAGCCGTTTCGTACTATGCATGGTTGGCACATTCTCGAAGTAATGGGTAAACGTAAATCAGATACCACCGAGCAGGCGACCAAACAGAAAGCTTACAGCTTGTTATTTCAGCAGCGCTTTCCCGCAGAAGTTTATGCCTGGATGAATGAAATACGTCAAGAAGCTTATATTAAAATAAATAATCCAAATTATATTATTGAGAAACAATAATGGTAAAGCGTTTAATTATCACCGCCGGGGAACCGGGCGGTATTGGTCCGGATTTAATTCTGCAACTTGCTAAGCAGGCCTGGCCTGTAGAATTAATTATTTGTACAGACAAAACCTTATTAGCTGAACGTGCTTCACAGCTAAATGAACAGGTGACATTGCTTGATTATGATCCGTTGATAGCAGCCGAAGCTAATCAGATTGGCACCTTAAAAGTGGCGCATATTAACCTCCAGGCGCCCGTTGAAGCAGGAAAATTAAACACCCTAAATGCGCAATTTGTTTTGAATACCCTGGCCTTTGCAAGCCGCGGCTGCCTGTCCGGAGAATTTGCGGCAGTTGTCACAGCACCTGTGCATAAAGCGATTATTAATGATGCGGGCGTTGCTTTCAGTGGTCACACTGAATTTTTTGCTGAACAGGCAAGTGTCGAACTGGTGGTCATGATGTTAGCCACAACCGGCCTGCGTGTGGCATTAGTGACAACGCATCTGCCTTTAGCGGATGTTTCCGCCGCTATTACCGAGTCGCGTTTAACTAAAATAATTCACATACTAAATCAAGAATTACAAACAAAATACGCCATCAAGCATCCCCGTATTTATGTCTGTGGTTTGAACCCTCACGCAGGTGAAGGTGGTCATATGGGCCGAGAAGAGCTTGATACCATAGAGCCAACATTAGAGAAATTACGGACAGAAGGGATCAACTTAATCGGTCCCCTGCCGGCAGACACACTGTTTCAGGAAAAATATTTAGCAGATGCGGATGCGGTTTTAGCCATGTATCATGATCAAGGCTTACCTGTTTTAAAATATAAAGGATTTGGAAAATCAGTCAATATCACCTTAGGCCTGCCCTTTATCCGCACCTCTGTGGATCACGGTACTGCCTTAGATTTAGCTGGCACGGGTAAAGCAGATCCAAACAGCTTGTTATGCGCAGTCAATGAAGCCATTACGATGATTCAGAGTACCAATAAATAATAAACCAAGATCATTAAATATCCGTTCTGTTTTGCCGGTTAACTTTACTCGCTAGCCTCGAGCAGAACAATTAATTAATATTTTGGTATAAGCAACAAGGCAAAAAACACATGAATGATAAAACACACTTAGGTCATACCGCGCGTAAACGTTTTGGACAAAACTTTCTCCACGATCATTACATCATTGACTCGATAGTTGCGGCTATTGCACCGCAATGGGAAGACAATATCGTTGAAATAGGTCCGGGATTAGGCGCACTAACAGAGCCCGTTGCAAGCAAAGTAAAATGCTTAAATGTGATAGAACTCGATAGAGATTTGGCCGCTCGTTTAGCAGAGCACCCGGTATTAGGCGATAAATTAAACATCACCCAGGCCGATGCGATGCAGTTTGATTTTGGGCAATTAGCCACTGCAGAAAAACCACTGCGCGTTTTTGGTAACTTACCTTACAACATCTCAACGCCGCTGATGTTTCATCTGTTTGAATATGCAGACAAAATTTCCGATATGCATTTTATGCTCCAAAAAGAAGTGGTTAATCGTCTCTGTGCAGGCCCTGACTGTAAAGCCTACGGACGTTTAACCGTCATGGCGCAATATTATTGCCGGGTTATTCCTGTATTAGAAGTGCCACCGACGGCTTTTATACCAGCGCCTAAGGTTGATTCAGCAGTAGTACGTTTAGAGCCCTATGATACTCCTCCCTTTGTAGCTAAAAACTTAAAATATCTCACCCAGGTTTGTTCAATGGCATTTAATCAACGTCGTAAAACCATTCGTAATGGTTTGCGTGATTTGTTAAGTATTGAACAGTTACAAGAGATTGGTATTGACACAACCAAACGGGCAGAAAATATCAGCGTTGAAGAATACGTTAATATTGCCAATTATCTATATGATTTAAAGGAAGATAAATAAAAATGGCCACCTATATAGTAGGTGATGTTCACGGCTGCTTCGATGAACTGCAAGCATTGCTTGAAGTGGCGCAATTTGAAAAAAATAAAGATCAGCTTTGGCTGACCGGGGATCTTGTCGGACGGGGTCCAAAATCACTGCAAACATTACGTTTTATTAAAAGCTTAGGCGACAGTGCCAAGGTGGTACTGGGTAATCACGATCTGCACCTGTTGGCCATCCATCAAGGCATTCACAGTGATAAGGAAAGTAATAAATTAAGTGCATTATTAAACGCGCCAGACTGTGATGAGTTACTGACCTGGCTGCGGTTACAGCCGCTTTTTCTGCGTCACCCTGAATTTAACTTTGTGATGGTTCATGCGGGCATATCTCCCCAGTGGACTATTGCACAAGCGCAAGGTTATGCCCAAGAAGTGCAAAGCATTTTACACAGTAATGACTTTAAAACGCTGCTTAAAAACATGTACGGCAACCACCCAGCCACATGGAATGATAATTTACAGGGTGTTGAGCGCTTACGTTTTATCATTAACGTATTGACCAGAATGCGTTATTGCCTGTTAGACGGATCATTGGAATTTTATAACAAACTGGCTCCGGAGCAAACCGATAGCTCAGTCCTTAAACCCTGGTTTGATATTAATACTCTGGATCATAGCAGTGGCATAGTTTTTGGTCATTGGGCCTCGTTATCGGGTAGAGAGATTAGAAAGGGGCTGTATGCTTTAGATACCGGCTGTGTCTGGGGAAATAAACTGAGTATGTTACGTTGGCAAGATAAAAAAATATTTTCGGTTGCTTGCCAACATCCTGAAGTCCACGGTAAATAAATCAGTTTATTCGATCTAATGTAACAAACTGATAATTACAGCTGTTTTGCGCATCGCTCTGGTGCGCTTCTTTTTGTATTTCTTGCCAGTTAGCGATCATTTTATAATCGGGAAAGTGCGTGTCCCCCGCTGTTTTTAAATCAATAAAAGTAATATACAAACGGCTAGCCTGTGGTAAAAACCGCTCATAAATCGTCGCCCCGCCGATCACCATCACTTCATCACAATCCTGCACAAGTGCCAGTGCCTGCTCAACGGTTTGCACGCAGCAAACCCCGTCGATGCGAAGATTTTGATCACGGCTTAAAACTATGTTTTTTCTGCCGGGTAACGGCCGCCCGATGGACTGAAAGGTTTTTCGCCCCATAATAATCGGTTTACCTAATGTAACACGTTTAAAAAACATTAAATCAGCAGGTAAATGCCATGGCATTTTATTATCCAAACCAATTACCCTGTTTTCCGCCATCGCAACAATCATTGAAATTTTCATAACTCACCCTGTTCAACTATTTTGCGGGAAGATTACCATATAATACCGCTACAATTAATCTTTCTAGTGGCGCTATTCTGTTAAGGTTGTTAATTTTGTCATCAATATCTCTGCTACTATTTTCTATAATTAAAGCAACCTACAGCAATAAATGCCTTATTTAATGCCTTTACCCCGTGCCTAGGTAGTGTATCTAATGAGGGATTTAATATTATTAATCTTTATATAAACTCGACACTAAAATCTTAAGCTCTTGTTATTGCTTGATTAACCATTTAAAATATTTTTACGGATACCAAGATTAGGGACTAATATGACGATTTCAGTAAAAAAAATAATTTTTACCAGCCTGGCGAGCATCGTTTTTATATTGTGGTTAGTATCAATTTGGTGGGGATTACTCCCGGCCACCTATGATGTAAAAAATAAAGCGATCGCAACAGCCAAAATAAATAACCAGAAAATAGTCCCTGGTTATACAACCACCACCACTTTAATCGATGTCACAAGCTGGTTAATTGACAAACCGGGTGGCTTTTTTTCAAATGATGTCACACCACCGGGATTATTCATGGATAATATGCCGGCTTTTGAATACGGTGTTCTCGAGCAGGTAAGAGATTTAGCATTAGTCATGCGTTTAGATTTTAGCCGCTCACAGTCCCAGTCAACTGGCGATAAAGATTTAGAAAGTGCACAGGAAAAAATCAACATTTCGCACAAAAACTGGGCGCTACCCAGTGCGGAAAGTGAGTACCGTCAAGCCATCGTCTCTCTGGTGAATTATCGGGCACGTTTAGTTGCAAAGGATCAAACTGACGCACAATTTTATACTCGAGCTGATAATTTAAATGCCTGGTTACGGGCGGTGGAAAAACGTTTAGGATCTATTTCCCAACGCTTAAGCTTAAGCGTCGGGCAAGACAGTTATAACACCGCTTTAGCGGGAGATCCCAGTGCCAAGCAATCCACCGAAACCGCACAGCAGACGCAAATAAAAACGCCCTGGTTTCAAATTGATGATGTGTTTTATGAGAGTCGCGGTGCAACCTGGGCTATTTTGCATTTTTTGAAAGCCGTCGAGGTGGATTTTGCCGATGTCTTGGAAAAGAAAAATGCACAAGTCAGTTTAAAACAGATCATTAGAGACTTAGAATCAACGCAGGAAGTTGTCTGGAGTCCGGTTATTTTAAATGGCAGTGGCTTTGGTCTATTAGCAAACCATTCATTAGTGATGGCAAATTATGTATCGCGCGCCAACGCGGCATTGATCGATCTGCGTCGTTTATTAGAGCAAGGGTAAAAACAGCTCGCCTCGGTCATACTGGATCTAATTTGAGCATGGCCGTTTCTGTGCTGAATTCCCGAAGCGGCTGATTTATCGCGAATAATATTCAAGCAGTTTATTGGTTCTTTTGTTATGTGAAGCTATGCAACTTTTTTAGAAAAAAATTAATCATAAAAGATTCACCATTCACTTTTCTTATACTCGAGGTATATATGACCAATACGTTATATTCATTTCGCCGCTGTCCCTACGCAATACGTGCCCGTTTAGCTTTAGCTGTCAGTTCTCAGTCTGTTTTTTTACGTGAAATAATACTTAAAAATAAACCACCAGAAATGCTGGCGCTGTCAAGCAAAGGCACGGTTCCTGTTTTGCAACTGTCCGATGGAACTGTCCTGGATGAAAGTTTAGATATTATGGTTTGGGCGCTGGTAGAGCACGATCCAAAGGGCTGGTTACAGGGCAATTTAATTGAGATGTTAAATTTGATTGATGAAAATGATTTTGAATTTAAAGAGTGGCTCGATAAGTACAAATATGCGGACCGTTTTCCCGAATACTCAGCGCTTTATTACCGCGAGCAGACAGAAGACTTTTTAATGCAGTTAGAAAATCGTCTTGGCAACAATCCTTATCTTTTCGGCCAGCATATCAGCCTTGCCGATATGGCCATCTTACCTTTTATACGGCAATTTTCCGGCGTTGATAAAGAGTGGTTTGAGCAAAGCCCCTATCCGCTTGTAAAGGCCTGGTTAGCTGAGTTTCTCAACTCTCAATTATTTACATCGGTGATGAACAAATACCCAACCTGGCTTGAATCAGAGCAACCAATTAGCTTTCCGTAAACTTTGTGAGATCTGTCTATATTCACAATATACAGGTTTCAGCAAGTCGATAAGGAATAAGACACCAGGCAGAAGAGTGATGATTGAGTATTCTCAATCGGCGGGTTCTGACAACGAAAATTATTCTTTCATCACTTTGATACTTAAGCCTTTTAAAAAAAGGCTTAAGTGGCAGACTATCAAAAACACTATTTTAAAAATCAGTTTAAAAACCAGTTTTTCCTATCTATTTTATTATTAGCGATATAACCTACAATTAAATCACTTAATTAACACCTTGTTAACATCATGTTTAAAAGGGCAGCAAATGTCGCAAGCAATTAAAAAATATAATCGCATCGCTAGACTCCTGCATTGGATTTCAGCCCTGCTGATTATTGGTTTATTCAGTTTAGGCTTGTGGATGGTTGATCTTGGTTATTACAGTGAGTGGTATAATACAGCTCCCTACATACATAAATCAGTTGGCCTGTGTTTGTTTGCCCTGACCCTGCTGCGGCTTGTCTGGAAACTGTTAACCGTCCATCCCAAAATTGAAGGTGAAAAATGGGAAATACAAGCAGCTAAAATAGCCCATTTCACGCTTTACCTTTTATTGTTCACTATTTTTATTGCGGGCTACCTGATTTCAACGGCTGATGGTCGTGCGATCGCCGTATTTAATTGGTTTTCCGTACCCGGTTTCGGCTCATTTATTGAAAACCAGGAAGATATTGCCGGTATTGTTCATTACTATCTGGCATTTACATTGATTGGCTTAGCCGCTTTGCACGCCTTAGCGGCCCTAAAACATCACTTTATTAACAAAGACAATACACTCAAGAAAATGCTTTAACTTAAACTCGAATAGGAAGACATAATGAAAAAATCACTTATCGCAGCTGCACTCAGCACTGCGCTGTTCATGCCAACCTTCGCCAACGCCGCTGACTATAAAATTGATACAGCACACGCTTCAATCAATTTTAAAGTAAGCCACTTAGGTTACAGCTT
Organism: Psychromonas sp.; assembly: GCF_047632955.1. Taxonomy (GTDB): domain Bacteria; phylum Pseudomonadota; class Gammaproteobacteria; order Enterobacterales; family Psychromonadaceae; genus Psychromonas. The sequence goes on from NZ_JBLIED010000009.1 coordinate 41,194, forward strand.
TATTCAGGGTCGTTTTAACAATTTTGATGGTCAATTTAGTTTTGACGAATCTAATGTTGAAGCGTCTGAAATAACCGTAAACGTCGATACCAGCAGCCTCGATTCAAACCATGCTGAGCGTGACAAGCATATTAAAAGTGACGACTTTATTAATGCCGGAAAATTTTCCGAGGCAAAATTTGTCAGCCAAAAAGTCACTAAAAATGCCGATGGCAGTTTAGCTGTTAAGGGTAATTTAACACTGCACGGAATCACTAAACCTGTCACTATTGATGCTAACTTTATTGGTGCAGGAGAAGATCCCTGGGGCGGATATCGCGTAGGTTTTCAAGGCACTACACGTTTACAACTTGTCGACTTTGGGATTCAGGTAATGGGCCCTGCAAGTTATGTGGACATGCAATTAAACGTTGAAGGCGTGCGTCAGTAAGCTTACTTAAAAATGGTAAACCCGCAAAGGTTTGCCATTTATTTATTCATCTTTGTAGTTGTTTTACCATCTCCAATCACTTCTGCTCTGTAATAAAAACTATCTTCTTGTCCTCCATTTTAACCTCAACCCGGCAGTTATCTGAGAATTCGTTTTGCACAATTTTCATCGCTAATACATTTTCTATCTGGCGTTCCACTTCACGCCTTAAGGGCCGCGCACCATAGATAGGATCAAAACCGTCTGCTGAGAGTTTATCAATCACCGCATTATCGACTTCGAGCACAATTCCCCTGAGCTTCATCCGTTTGACTAGTTCAGCGACAAACATCTCGGCTATCTGACGGACATGATCTTTTTCTAAATAATGAAAAACGATGATGTCATCAAGCCGGTTAAGAAACTCCGGTTTGAAGAACTTCTTAACTTCGTGCATCACCAAATCTTGGGTCTCCTTATAGTTTAGCGAATCCGAATGAATAAATCCGATCGGCCGTTTGTCAGGAGAGAGAGACCCTGTGCCAAGATTAGAAGTGCCAATGATAACGGTATTACGAAAGGACACCTTACGCCCTTTAGCATCGGTCAGTTGCCCGTCTTCGAGAATTTGCAGTAACATATTAAAGACATCGGGATGCGCCTTCTCCATCTCATCTAGCAAAACTACCGTATAGGGGTTATGGCGTACACGTTCGGTTAATTGCCCCCCTTCCCCGTAACCAATGTACCCCGGCGGTGCGCCAATCATTTTCGAGACTTCGTGTCTTTCCATGTACTCGGACATATCCAGACGGATTATTCTTGTTTCATCATCTAATAAAAAGGCCGCCAAAGCGCGCGCGAGTTCAGTTTTTCCGACACCGGTAGGGCCAAGGAACAGGAATGAGCCAATCGGACGCCGACTATTTGTAATACCGGCACGGTTTCGACGAATGGCATCAGCGACGGCGCGCACGGCATCATCCTGACCGACGATCCGCCGATGCAGTTTCTCTTCCATTTTGGCCAGTTTTTCCGATTCTGATTCTACCATTCTCGCGACCGGGATCCCCGTCCAGCGTGCCACCACTTCGGCAATATCATTCTGTGTCACCATCGCGTCTTCCTTGGCCCGCCCCTGCTGCCAATCACTGCGGGCATCTTTAAGCTTCTGGTCGATCTTTAAAATTTCCATCTGCGTTGCAGCAACCTGTTCAAAATTTTGCTCATTAAAAGCGCCGGTTTTATCGTGTAACAAACCCTGATGCTGGCGTTCAAGATCCCGTAAATTGTGCGGAATAGCAGTAAGACGAAGGTGTTTACGCGCGCCTGCTTCATCGATCAGGTCAACCGCCTTGTCGGGTAAACAACGATCTGCAATATAACGTTCGGAGAGTCGCGCTGCAGCTTCAAATGCAGATAATGCATAATGAACATCATGATGCTTTTCATAACGCGGAGCCGCGCCCTGCAAAATAGCAATCGTTTCCTCAACACTCGGCTCCCGGACTAAAATCGGATGGAAACGCCGCTCCAGGGCTTTATCTGCTTCTATATATTTTTGATATTCATCCAGAGTATCTGCACCGATAACCTGCAGGGTTCCCTGAGCCAGCGCGGTCTTCAGCAGACTGGGCGCATCAATACCACCGGATCCGGCATTAGCGCCAACCACAGTATGTAACTCATCAATAAACAGGATAACTTTACCTCCCGCCGCAATAACCGCATCACGGACAGATTTCAAGCGTTCCTCAAATTCACCACGCATCGAAGCCCCGGCCACCAGCTCTCCCATATCCAGCGCCAGCAAACGCTTATTTAGTTGGTTATCGGGCACATCTGCAGCCACAATCCGTTGTGCCAAACCTTCAACGATGACCGTTTTACCCACCCCCGGTTCACCAATCAAGGCGGGGTTGTTTTTCTTACGCCGAGACAAGGTTTGGATAATCAACTCGATCTCCTCCTCTCTGCCGATAACCGGATCTAACTCCCCTCTACGTGCCATCTCGGTGAGATCTTTTGTATAGATATCCAGTACATCAGGTTTTCCTTCTGCATCTTGACTATTAAGCTGATGGCCTTTTCTAATATGCTTTAGAGCCTGACGTGCCTGCTCAACACTAAAATCTTCTTTGCTCAAAATATCGGCAACAGGTCCTGCATTCTTATCAAAAAGAGCAACAAATAAAGTGCCCGTACCAATATACTCATCGCCAAAGTTTTTTGCCTCGTCATAGGCAATCCGGAACACTTCAACTATCTCTTGAGAAGCTAAAATTTGCTTCACCTGTACGTTACTTGCAGGCGGGTAGTTTTGCCTTATCTGGCCAATGATACGTAATGCGGGATCATCTTCATCGGCGAGTAACTCTTTCAAAACCTTAAGTGCTTCACTGTCCGGCTGGGAAAGTAATGCCACCAGCAAAAAATCGGCCGTCAATATGTTCAGCCTTAAGCTGCCTAACTCGGCAAAAGCGACTTCCAAACAGGCAATCACTTTTTGGGTACTCTTCTGCACATAATTATGTAACATGGCTCCTTTTGCCGCCGGGTTATTCCAATCAGGCATAATAAAATTCCTTAGGTTATGATTTCATAAACTTTTACTATCAAGCTATCCGCCGAAAATACCTTACCTGTAATTCTAGTATCCTTAATTAGCCCTGCACTATTATTTTTTAAAGCGCTTGAATCATCCTCCCTTAAATCACCACCCTAAGGATTGGACTATAAGATTATGCAGACTAATATTTAACTAAGCTTGTCTATCAGCGAGGCTGTTTTGCACGCCATTTTCTAATAATTTTCGATAAAATTTCAATAAGGCAGCGCTATCATGGAATATAAAGATTATTACAAAATAATGGGTTTGAAGCGTGATGCTTCAAAGGAGGATATCAAACGCGCATACCGCAAATTAGCACGAAAATATCATCCGGACATTAGCAAAGAACCTCAAGCTGAAGCAAACTTTAAAGAAGTGGCCGAGGCCTATGAAGTGCTTAAGGATCCCAACAAACGCGCAACCTACGACCATTTAGATCCCAATTTAAAATCCTGGCAGCAAGCAGACAAAAATTCAGATTTTGAGTTTAACCGCGGGGAATTTAGCGATCTCCATGGCAGTGCTTTTAGCGATTTTTTTGACGCGTTTTTTGGCCATAAAGATCAACAAACCGATTTTAATCAGAGTGCACAGTTTAATGCTCGTGGGCCGGATCACCATGCCAAAGTACAGGTAAACTTAGAAGATGCCTTTAACGGTGCAACGCGCAGTATTAACCTGCAAACGCAGGAACTAGACAACCATAATACGGTGCAAACCATCCATCGCACTCTTAATATTAAAATTCCCAAGGGAATCAAAGACGGGCAGCAGATTCGTCTTTCCGGACAGGGATCTCCCGGTATGGGAAAAGGGGCAAAGGGAGATCTCTATCTGGAGGTTCATTTTAACCCGCACCCCCTTTACCGACCCGAGAAACAAGACCTGCATATGCAACTGCCAGTGGCGCCCTGGGAAGCTGCCTTGGGGGCAACGGTAAAGCTTCCAACTCCCAGTGGTGTGGTGGATCTTAAAATTTCACCGGGATCAAACAGTGGCAGCAAGCTGCGCTTAAAAGGCCGAGGCATTCCCGGTAATTCAGCCGGGGATATCTATGTCACCCTCAGTATCGTCACACCACCAGCAAGCACTGAAGCGGCCAGGAAACTTTATCAAGAAATGGCAAAGACGATGGCATTTAACCCAAGATCTAAAATGGGGGTATAGGACATGATCAAACAAACCGTATTATCAGGGCTGATTGTTGAAGAAGGTACCATTTTCACTCTGGAGGAACTTAGCCATGCCTGCGGCAAGCCCGTCGAGTGGATTTTAACACTGGTCGAAGAAGGTGTCATTGAGCCGCTTAAAAACGATCAACAGCATTGGCAATTCCGCGGATACTGTCTGCGCCGCGTGCGTATTGTGCAACGACTGGAATCTGATCTCGGGGTTAATCTTGCCGGCGCAGCCCTCGCTTTAGAATTGCTGGAAGAGGTTGAAACGCTGAGAAATAAAATTGCATTGCTGGAGCACTAAAATATTTTACCTTTGAGAAGTGCCATTGTTGGTCAATAAATTTGACCTGCTAAACGCTATTTTGTAAGCTCCTAAAATATATAAAGCACCTTCTTAACCATAAATTATTTTGATTAGCCTTAAGGAAAGAACATGAAGATCAAATCCCCTCTATTATTAGTGATGATGCTTTGCCTGGGTTTAAGTTACAGCGTCAATGCAGCAATACCTAATGTAACTGCCGAAGGAAAACCTTTTCCCTCTCTTGCGCCTATGTTGAAAAAAGTGAATTCCGCAGTGGTTAATATCTCCACCTATTCAACCAAACAGGCGCAGGTCAATCCTTTATTAAACGATCCTTTTTTCAAGCACTTTTTTGATACTCCTGAGCCCGATGATTTACAGCAGAAAATCCCGCAAAAACGCCAGCAAAGTGCAGGTTCCGGGGTCATAATCAATGCCAAAGATGGCATCATTATGACTAATTTCCATGTCATAAAAGACGCCGACGAAGTGCAGGTTTCATTGATCGACGGGCGCAGTTATAAGGCTAAAATAATAGGTTCAGATCCGGAATTGGATATTGCTATTCTGGCAATAAAAGCCAGCAAACTTACTCAGGTAACCATATCCGAGACCCTTCTTTTAGAAGTCGGTGATTTTGTGGTTGCCATTGGTAACCCTTTTGGTTTAGGCCAAACAGTGACCACGGGTATTGTCAGCGCGCTGGGACGCAGTGGTTTAGGGATAGAAGGTTATGAAAACTTTATTCAAACCGATGCTTCTATTAATCCCGGTAATTCCGGCGGAGCACTGGTGAATTTGAATGGTGAACTGGTTGGTATCAATACCGCTATTATTGCGCCGGCAGGTGGCAATATAGGCATCGGATTTGCCATTCCAGTCAATATGGCCAAAGCGAGCATGCAGCAAATCATAAAATACGGTGAGGTTAGACGCGGTCAGATTGGTGTTGCTATTCAGGATATTACCCGTGATTTAAAGGAGGCACTGGAGCTTAAAAATGGTCAGTTGGGTGTACTGGTTGCCGGTGTCAGCAAGGGCTCTCCCGCTGAAAAAGCAGGGTTAATCGCCGGTGATCTCATTACCGGTGTTGATGATCAACTCACCACGTCTAGCGGACAGCTGCGCAGCCAAATAGGCCTGAAAAGTATCGGCGATACGGTCAAAATCACCCTATTACGTGATGCTGTTAAAAAAACAGTGGATGTTAAAATTGGCAAACCACCAACCTTGAGTGCTGCAGATTCATCCGCAGAACTGCATTCTTTGCTTACGGGCTCTTCATTTTCCAACAATAATAAGGGCAAGGGTGTAAAAGTCATCGAAGTGCAAAAAAACTCTCCGGCCGCCTACGGTGGACTTGCGGCGGGTGATGTCATTATCGCCGCGAATAAACGCAGCGTTAATAATTTATCATCCTTCAAAAAAGCACTGGCAGTATCTAAGAGCAGCATCCTATTACAGGTTAACCGCAGTGGTGTCTCTTTATTTATCGCCATTCGTTAATTAATGATATGCATGGTGTAACTGTGTAGTGTAATTGTGAGTGTAACTGTGTGGAGAAGAATCTAAGCACAGTTACGCTCATTACCTCAACACAACCCTTTCCGTTGCCAAAATAGAGCTTAATTGGATATTAGAAATCCCAAATGCACTACGGGAAGCACTCGGCATGCAAAAATAACAACAATAATTAAAAGGGATAGCGGTTGTGTTTAATATTATCCATAATAAGCCACTGTTATTAAAAGCATGGATCAAGATATGGAACTGCAGGACGTTTACCGCAAAGATTTAAATCTATTAATTGCATTAAAGGTATTAGTCGAAGAAGGCAGTGTCAGTAATGCCGCAGTCAGGCTTAATTTGAGTCAATCGGCATTGAGCCGCATATTAGGAAGATTAAGAATACTGCTTGGCGATCCGCTTTTTATCCGTGATGGCCAACATCTGCAGCCAACACAACGCGCTATCGAGTTAAACCTTGCGCTCAATGATCCCCTACAATCATTACGGGCCCTGTTATCACCCAGTGATTTTGCAGCAATAGATTGTACGCAGCATTTTAGGATCGCCGCGACCGATTATGCCATGCAAACAATTATGCCCTATGCACTACCTCGTATTTACAAAGAAGCGCCAAATATATCCCTTGAGTTTTTACCACTGAAACATAACCAGATGATCAATCAATTAACCAGTGAAGGGGTGGATATGGCGATCTGCCGTCCGGCTTATTCAATTGATCCGTTACAACGGGAAAAATTTGGCCTGGTCAGCGTATTTTGTATGTTATCAAAGTCTCATCCTCTGGCCGATAAAACACTGACTTTGGAGAGTTATCTTACTTATCCGCATGCTTTGATTGCGATTAGCGACGGTGTTAAAACACTGCTTGATACTGCGCTGAGTGGACATCAAAAACAAAATACTATTTTGCGGGCATCTCATTTAGAAGCGGCCCTGGCTATTATGGACAAAATGCCGCTGCTGATTACCGTCCCTGCCGATCTGGCCTATTTAGTGGCAGAAAAGTATGACCTGATTGTAAAACCCCTGCCCTTTGAATTTAAACCTTTTGAATATTCACTTATCTGGCATCCCCGTTATGAATATTCCCAGGCACAAATTTGGCTGCGGCGTTTATTAAAAGAGGAATGCAGTCAATTAATTGAGCAGCGGATAGTTGAGATGGGAGAGGGTTAGGTTTAGATTTAGATTTAGATTAGTCAAAAATTGATTAAAAAAAAGCCTGCAACAGCAGGCTCAAATTTAAAGACTTATTATAAAGCAATACATTAGCTATAGTCTTTACAGTTTGATGACGATGCGTCCGGTCACTTGTCCATTGATAATCGCTTCAGCATATTCTGCTGCTTGTTCTAATTCGATCTCGCGACAGGCTTGCTGGTAATAACTGGCCGGTAAAATTTCAGCGATACGTTTCCATGCAGCCATGCGTCGTGGGTAAGGGCAGGAAACAGAATCAACACCTAATAATTTAACTCCACGCAAAATAAAAGGCATAACCGTGGTGGGCAAATCAAAACCGTTAGCTAAACCACATGCGGCAACCGCGCCGTCATAACTGATTTGCGACAGAACCTTAGCAAGTATTTTACTGCCCGCGGTATCCACGGCACCTGCCCATAACTGTTTGTCTAATGGACGGATCGGCTCTTCAAGTTCAGAACGCGGGATAACACGGCTGGCACCCAGTTGTTTTAATAGCTCGCCATTTTCTTCCACTCTGCCGGTCACTGCAACAACCTGATAACCGAGCTGTGCTAATAAAGTCACCGCAACCGAGCCAACACCGCCACTTGCACCGGTCACTAATATTTCACCACTTTCAGGTTTAATGCCGGCATCAACTAAGGCTTGTACACATAACATTCCGGTTAAGCCGGCGGTGCCTATCATCATCGCTTGTTTGCTGCTCATTCCCTGCGGCAGAGGGACTAACCAATCAGCCTGTAAACTCGCTTTCTCTGCCATGCCGCCCCAGTGACCTTCACCAACGCCCCAACCCGTTAAGACAACATTATCACCGGCCTGATAACGCCCATCCTTAGATTCAATAACCTGACCGGCTAAATCGATACCCGGTACCATCGGAAATTGACGAACGATTCGGCCTTTACCGGTGATCGCCAAACCATCTTTATAGTTTAATGATGAATAATCAACATCAATTAAGACCTCCCCTTCAGGTAACTGAGATTCATCAATTTGGCAAATTTCTGCAGTGGTTTTTTTGTCTTGCTGATTGAGGATAAGTGCTTTAAACATAGAGATACTCCGTGGGTAATAAGGATGCTTTAAATAAAGGTAGTTTAGGGCAAAACAGTTTATGAAAAAAATGAAACTTAATCATATTATCTATGCACAAAATGCATAGATAAATACATAGAAACATCTTAACCTAAATATCTTTGCTCAAGATGCTTTTTATATATAGAAAGGTTAAGGGTTTCACCTGTTGCTTGCTTAACTAACTGATCGGTTGTTAACGAACTGGCTTTACTCCAAATATTTTCATCTAACCAATTGAAAATAGGCGTTAGTTTTTGTTCTCTTAGACAGGCATTAACATCCACCTGTTTTTTCATCGCGTCCATAAACTGCGCTGCGTACATAGCACCCAGAGTATAACTGGGGAAATATCCAAAAGCGCCATCGGTCCAGTGGATATCCTGCATACAACCATTTTTATAGTCACCCGCCGTTGAAATACCTAAATATTGCTGCATTTTAAGATCCCATAGTTCAGGGATATCCGTATAATTAATCTTGCCGTTGATCAAATCACGCTCTATTTCATAGCGTAAAATAACATGGGCAGGATAGGTGACCTCATCGGCGTCCACGCGAATTAATCCGGGCTTAACACGGGTGTATATTTTTTGCAGATTACTGGCCTCAAAGACGGCAGGATTATTATTCGGAAAATGTTTCAACGTTAAGGGCACCAGTTGATCAATAAATTCCTTACTGCGGCCGAGCTGCATTTCAAAAAATAAACTTTGAGATTCATGGATCCCCATCGAACGTGCTTCACCGACCGGCAACCCTTTAAGATCTTTAGGTAAACCCTGCTCGTAACGGGCATGCCCTGTTTCATGGACAATACCCATCATAGATTGGACAAAATCGCTTTCATCGTAACGTGTTGTTATTCGGACATCCTGGCTGGTTCCACCACAAAACGGGTGCGAACTGATATCTAATCGGCCGCGATTAAAATCAAATTCAAGCAGTTTCATAATATCCAGACCAAGCGCATTCTGCTGCTGGGTGCTATAAATTTCTGACGGCTGAATAAACGCCTGATTGCTTTGCTGCTGCTGAATTTGCTCGGTTAAATCAGGTAACCAGGTTTTTAAATTTCCAAAAATACCATCGAGCTGCTCACAACTAGTACCGGGTTCATAAAGATCCAGCATCGCATCATAGGGGCTTATATTGGCAGCATCTGCTCGAATTGAAGCCTCTTCTTTAGATAACAATACAACCTCGGCAAAGTTTTTGGAAAAACCCTGCCAGTCATTTTCACCGCGTTGCGTGCGCCAGGCGTGTTCGCATTTAGAACCGGCTAATGATTTAGCCTCTACCAAACGTTGCGGTAGCACCGTCGCCTTTTGCCATGAGGCTTTCATTTCACGCAAACTTGCGGACTCAATATCGCCGAGATTTTCAGCTTCTGCATCAGCAAATAACTCGCCAAGATGTTCAGACGTTGATAACTGATGGATATGTACCGACAGTTCAGCCATTGCCTGTGCGCGAGATTCATTACCACCCGCAGGCATCATCACTGCCTGATCCCAACCGGCAACCGCAGCGAGGTGATCAAAATTAGCAATTTTTTTATAATGCTCAGAAAGTTTATTGTAGTGCTTCATATTGTATCCTAGGGATAAAAGGTGAAATGGTTATTTCTCTGCTTGGGAACACAGCCATAGATAAATAAATAGTTAAATAAATAGATGAATAAATGAATTAAAATTCAAACCGTGATTATACGCTATCTCTATGCAGATGCATGCTGCCAATCTGCGTAATAGCAGTCCGGATAAAGTTAGGCTGATTTAAGGAAAGGATAACATGGCTGTTTTAATTGATAATAAACAAAAAGGCAGTGGCCAAATTGATTTAACCACTGCCTTTCTTAAAACAAAGAAATTGCATACATTTTCACCGTCTCATCGATTCACTACCTCATCAAACTGGGGGGTTCGATTAGGCAGATAGAGTCAACTCAAGGGCTAAACGGGCAATTTTGCTTCAATTTTCTTAGGTAACCATAAAGAAATGATGGTTGTCAGTGCTAAAAACGCAAATGAAACCCACATACAGGCAGCAAGGCCGGCAACCTGAAATACCCAACCGGATAAAACCGTGCCAATTAACCTGCCCATAGCATTTGCCATATAGTAAAAACCAACATCAAGAGATACCCCGTCCCCTCTCGCGTAACTGATGATTAAATAGGAATGCAGTGATGAATTAATGGCGAATACGCCGCCAAATAACATCAAACCACCGACAATAACCACTTCAGGCTGCCAGCCTATCTGCACCGAATAGGCAATGGCGCCGGTCACCATAAGCAGTGCCAATGACCACCAGAACGCTGATTTTCCGTCAGGGTTTTTACCGGTAATCTGTGGTGCAAATCCCTGCACTACACCATAACCGATTACCCATAGCGCAAGAAAACCACCAACATAACTATGCGGCCAGGCAAATACGCTGCCCAGATAAACAGGCAGCGCGACCACAAACCACACATCACGCGCACCAAACAAAAACATGCGCGCAGCTGACAGAATATTAATACTCGGTGATTTAGAAAATATCTGTGAAAACTTAGGTTTGTTTTTAGCTTTGCCGATATCAGCTTTAAGAAAAATCAGGCTGCTGATAAAGACAAAACTAAGCAGCACTGCCATCAGCAACACGGCGTACTGAAATCCAATGGTGGTCAGTAATACCCCTCCTAAGAAAAACCCCGCCCCTTTTAACGCATTTTTAGAGCCGGTCAGTATCGCAATCCACTTATACAGCGTGCCCTCAGCATTGCTCGGTACTAATGTTTTTATTGAGCTTTTCGCGCTCATTTTGTTAAGATCCTTGGCGATTCCGGATAACGCCTGGGCGGCCATTACCCACGGGATAGTCAACCACACCGCGGGCACCGCCAGCATCAGCAAAGCAAATATTTGCATGCCTAAACCAATATTCATGGTGCGATTAAGGCCTAAATGTGCACCCAACCACCCTCCAATGAGGTTAGTCACTACGCCAAAAATTTCGTAAAAAAGAAACAAAAAAGCAATGGACAGTGTGGAGTAACCTAAATCATAAAAGTACAGCACCACCAACATGCGCAGTGCACCATCGGTAATGGTAAAATTCCAATAATTAAACGTCACTAACATATATTGACGAATATTTTGATCCAGGCGTGACAACATAAATTAAACTCTCTATAAAATGAAGCCGCTAAAAGGCGGCTTCGTTTATTGTTATGCTTATTACTATTTTTCAGCTAATTGGCGAACGTAGTCAATTTGATCTGCTTTTTTGAAAGCACCGGGACGCAATGCCTGCACTCGGGCGATAATTTCATCCAATGCCCAGTCTCGCTCTAACAACAAATGTGCTGCCAGCAGACCTGTGCGTCCGGAGCCTCCCATGCAGTGCATTGCAATTTTCTCACCGCGTGCAAGTCTTGCGTGAAGCGCTTTACTATTTTTCTGCCAGTCTTGCTGAAAAGTGTGGTCCGGTACACAGTCATCTTCGATTGGAAGATGAAGCCACTGAATGCCAAGGGTTGCGGCAAGATCGCCTAAGTCGCCAACATTTTTGGCCTGCATTTCTGCCTGACTAATCGCAGTTATAATAACAGTCACGCCCTGAGATTTTAATTGTTTCAGACTGTCCAGCAGCGTTACCTGTTTAGTACCGGGACAAGGCATCAGAATCAGTGCACCGTTATCTTTAAGGGGTAATTCCCAGGTTGGATGTGTCATTGTATTCTTCATTAAACTGCACCGACTTTACGAACAAGCTCAGCGGTACGAGTGGCATAACCCATTTCATTGTCGTACCACGCATAAATTTTAACCATGCGCTTACCGACCAGCATGGTTGATAACGCATCAACAATAGTCGAACGTTGATCGCCTTTATAATCAATCGAAACCAGTGGCCGTGTTTCAAAACCGAGAATACCTTTAAGCTCATTTTCAGATGCCTCTTTAAGCAAAGCGTTCACTTCTTCTACGCTGGTATCACGTGTTACGTTGAAAATAATATCCGTTAATGAAGCATTCGCTAAGGGCACTCGAACAGCATGGCCGTTGATCTTACCGGCTAAATCCGGAAAAATTTCAACAATAGCGGTTGCAGATCCCGTTGTTGTTGGAATTAAACTCATGCCACAAGCTCGCGCGCGACGTAGATCTTTATGCGGCGCATCGAGAATGGTTTGGGTATTGGTTAAATTATGGATAGTGGTAAAAGCAACTTCCTCAATCCCCAGTTTTTCATGGATGACTTTTAGTACAGGCGCAATACAGTTGGTGGTGCAGGAAGCCGCCGTGACAATACGATGAATTGCCGGATCAAAAATATGATCATTCACGCCGACTACGATATTGGCGATGCCTTCTTCTTTCACTGGAGCTGAAACCACCACCCGCTTGACACCTTGCACCAGATATTTGTTTAAAAACTCGCTTTTACGATGAATGCCCGTTGCTTCAATAACCACATCACAACCAGACCAGTCCACGGCATCAATGCTTTTCTCTTGCGTGGTGCGTAGCACTTTTCCATCGATAACAATCTGCTTTTCAGTGGCTTCCACCTGATGATGCCAACGGCCCTGCACCGAATCAAACTCCAGTAAATGCCCGAGGGTGATCGCATCACCTGCTACATCGTTAATCTGTACAAATTCTAATTCTGGCCAATCAAAAGCTGCACGCAGCGCCAGACGACCAATACGACCAAAACCATTAATTCCGACTTTAATAGACATTTTATTTTCCTTTAAACACAGCAGGTGGGGCGCGACTTCATCGCACACAGACGTTCAATATCTTGTTGGTATTCTTCTTTCAGACAGTTGGAATCGACTAAGCCTTGTATTTGCTTTCTCATCCAACCGGGTAAATTCTCAGCAAGTCGGTAAAATACCCACTGACCTTGGCGTGTATCGATAACGATACCCATTGAGCGTAACATCGCTAAATGCCGCGAAATTTTAGGTTGGCTCTCCTGCAGAGACTCAACAAGTTCTGCTACGCACACTTGATTCTCACGTGCGATCAGCAATAAGCAACGCACGCGGGTTTCATCTGAAAGCAGTTTAAAAAATTGATGGGGTAACATAATATCTCCACGACATTTCCATATACGGATATGCGCATATCTTATCCGTAAGCTTCACAATGTCAATGGTTTTTTCAGCTGTTTGAGGAAAAGCAGTATCGATGGGCATCAAGCAAAAATGTCAAGGCTCACGGCTTCTGACAGAAACAGCCATGCCTTATTCTGGCTTAATATTTTTATGATCAAGACCGAGTTTAAAAAAATATCAGCTGAATTTGCAACTATGACGGGCATAAAAAAACGCTGAATGATCAGCGTTTTTATATTGTCCAAGTAGCTAATTATCAGATTATTATCAGTGAGCCGCTTTATCACCCCAAATCTCTGTAAGACGTTTATCCCGCCCGCAGTTCCAACGATAAGCCTTATAACGAAGCGGGTTGTTTTTGGCATAATCCTGATGATAACTTTCGTTACCTTTAATGGGATAAAAAACCGCTGCCGGTAAAATGGGCGTGACGACGGTTTTATCGGCAAATTGCGCCGCTATTGCCGCTTTAGATTGTTCGGCTATTTTTTTCTCTTCTTCACCTGCGACAAAAATAGCACTGAGATAACTTGGCCCTTTATCGCAAAACTGCCCGCGCGCGTCAAAGGGGTCGATGTTTACCCAGTAATAGTCGAGCAGTGCCTGGTAACTTACTTTATCCGCATCATAGGTGATTTCCACGGCTTCATAGTGCCCCTGGTGATCACCGTTATAGGTTGGGTTTTCTAATTTCCCGCCGGTAAAACCCGAGACCACATCGGTCACTCCCTGAAGTTTTTCAAAGTCGGATTCCATGCACCAAAAACATCCGCCGGCCAAGATAGCTTTGTCAGCCAGCACGTTTGCGCTGTACAACAGACAAGCGCTTAAAAGTGAGAGTATTAATCTAGATTTCATTAAGGTTATTCCTTGATCAACAAAACTGCGTTTCGAGGTGATAGCAATCAGTCTGATAAGAATTGTTCATTCAGCTTCAAAAAGCAAGCGGCTGCTTGGCTTAATGATAAGCCAGAAGAGTCAACCAGCACAGATGCTGCGTACCGCCCTGACAATGTCAGCCCTTTCTTTGCGGATTTTCTTTGCGGATAAGGGCAAACCTTTAAGCAAGCGTTTTGCAGTCTATTAAAATTTCCTCCACTTCCCCCAGACAGGATCCGCATCCCGTTCCGGCGCCGGTGTGTTCACTGACAGCTTCCAGATTATCCAGTTGCAGATCCACTATGGCATTTTTAATGGTTTTTTCACCTACTTGTTTACAGGCGCAAATCAGTTTCCCGCAGGCCAGTTTACCCTCTACCTGCCCGGAAATAATAGTGCGTTCAATACTGTCGTCAACCGTTTCCTCAAGGAGGTTTTGTAACCAGTCTAAGTCTTGCTCCTGCAGATTTTTCCCGACAATATAAGCATGCTGCATTTTCTGATCAATAACATTAGCGTAACGGTAAATAGGATCGGAGCTTTTAGTACTGGGAGAATTAGTCAGCGTTTTGCCACCATGTTGGAGTATTAAATTGGACAGTTTAACGGTCATCGAAAGCGGATTAATATTTGCAGCAAGGCGATACAAATAACCCGCGGCTACCTTTTGTTTTACCCAATAATCAAAATCAGACATATCAATAAGCGTCCGGCTGAGTAACCAGGCTTCACTTTTGTATGCCCATTTGACAAGCTTAACCGGAGTAAATTTAAATTCCGGTTGCCCTGAACTACTATCCAAATTTGCTTTGATTAAGGAGCAGGCATTGGCCTTACTGGCCGTCGTCGCATTCCAGTGTATCGGCATAAACAACTGTCCTGGTTCAATGTCTGCTGAAACCGCTAAGCGAACTAATACTGCACCACTGACACTGCTGACATCCACTAACTGACCGTGCTCGAGTCGCTGTTCTTTTGCGTCAGCAGGATTCATTAACACAAAGGGTTCCGGCTGATGGGCGCTTAAGCGGCTGGAAAACCCGGTTCTGGTCATGGTATGCCACTGATCGCGAATACGGCCGCTGTTAAGCGCGAAGGGGTAATCTTCACAGCAGCTGCTAAGAGGCTTATGGTGTAACACCGGGATCAATTGTGCTTTTTTATTTGCCGTAAAAAACAGATTATCGGCAAACATACGCTGATGGACCACCTCTTTTTGGTATTCAGGCACCGGCCATTGTTGCGGAGTCAGCTGATTGTAAGCAGCCGCACTGAGATCCGCCAGACCAATTAAATTTAGAGCACGTAACTTGCCGTCACGGTTGCCCAATGCGGTCATTTTTACATACTCATCAAAAACCTGCCCTTCATGGGCATAATCAAAGGCCTTTGCAAAGCCCATCTTTTTTGCCACTTCACTGATTATCCACCAGTCGGGTTTGCCCAAACCAGGAGTTGCTAAAATTCTGCGTTGACGGGAAATTCGGCGCTCCGAGTTAGTCACTGTACCGGACTTTTCACTCCAGCCCTGGGCCGGTAATAACACATCGGCAAAAGCCGTTGTCGCCGTCTCTTTAATGCAATCAGAAACAACTACTAACGGGCATTTTTTTAGTGCTGCCTGAATTTTGCTGCTGTCGGGTAAGCTGACCACCGGGTTGGTGGCCATTATCCAAACGGCTTTAATGGTGCCGTCATAAATAGCATCAAAAAGCTCAATGGCTTTTAAGCCGGGTTTTGCAGCTAACTGCTCGGTCTGCCAAAATTCACTGATGCTTTGATGATCCTGTTTATTACCAAACTCCATATGTGCAGCTAGCGTATTCGCCAGACCGCCAACTTCTCTGCCGCCCATGGCATTGGGCTGACCGGTCACCGAAAAGGGTCCCATGCCTTCTTTGCCAATACGCCCCGTTGCCAGATAACAGTTCAAAATACTGTTTACCTTGTCCGATCCCTGCGATGATTGGTTTACCCCCTGAGAATAAATGGTGATCACTTTTTCGGTTTGAGAAAAATGTTTATAGAATAATTCCAGTTGGCTTTCTTGAATACCCAGACGTTTTAAAAATTCATCCCAATTCCGGCATTCATCTACAGCATTGGCTAAACTCGCTTCAAAACCCTGCGTATATTGGTCGATATAATCCTGATCTATGCTTTTATTTTCAGCAAGATAAGCTAATAAACCGTTAAAAAGGGCAACATCACTGCCCGGCTGAATGGCCAAATGACAATCTGCAATCTCACAGGTTGCGGTTTTACGCGGATCAATAACCACAATAAAAAGTTCCGGACGCAAAGCTTTCGCCGCTTTTAAGCGCTGATATAAAACCGGATGACACCAGGCTAAATTGGAGCCGGTAATGACCACCATGTCAGTTTTATCGAGGTCCTCATAACAAACCGGAACAGTATCAGAGCCAAATGCACGTTTGTGGCCAGCGACCGATGAAGACATGCACAGACGCGAGTTGGTATCAATATTGCCGCTGCCAATAAAGCCTTTCATAAGCTTGTTAGCAATATAATAATCTTCGGTCAGTAACTGCCCTGAAACATAAAAGGCAACGGAATCAGGCCCGTATTTTTTTATGGTGTCGGAAAATTTATCGGCCACCAGCGTTAAAGCTTGATCCCAATTTGACGCAGTACCGTTGATTTCCGGGGTTAATAATCGCCCTTCATGGACAACCGTCTCACCAAGCGCCAAACCTTTAGAGCACAAGCGGCCATAATTTGCGGGGTGATCCTGATCACCTCTAATATCCAATAAACCGAGTTTATTGGGTTTTGCTTCCACACCACAACCAACGCCACAATATGCACAGGTGGTTTTTGTCCATAGGCTTTTTTCTGCTGTCATGTGACCTCTCTTGATTTCAGCTTTATCAGCTGTTTTATGCTTAATTCGATTTTATCTATCCGATCATGCAATTTACGCGCCAAATAATGTGCATAATCCGATTTTTCCGTAAAGAGCAAAGTTAACACTACACAAACAAACAGTTAACAAAAAACAGCGAATAGATCAGCACCAGTGTCCTTAAGAAGACACTCTCCAAAAAAGATGAGCAAGCTTACAAAAGGATCATAGTGGTGCTAGTTGCACTATTAATGCACCTATTTTTAACCCTAACAAGCTGTTCGGTGTGCACTCGGTACATTGTCATCAACAATGGAAATAACCACTAACAACCTGATTTAAAAACCCTTAAATATTTAATTCAAGGGTTTTTATTTACATTGGCACTGAATTTGCTTTAACAAAATAAGTATTAACAAACTCACAACAGTAAATTAACAAAACCCGATAGCAGCTTGACGATAAAAAATGCAAACAGGTAACAATATGAACATACAAAAAAGTAACAATGTGGTTACCACTTTTGTTTTAAACGAGATAAAAACGGCCAACAGGGCTTTACTAAAAAGCCAAAAACCGTCCACTTCCGGAGTGGTTTTTTTAGTAGGTGCCGGCCCCGGTGATCCGGATCTGCTTACTGTAAAAGCACTTCGGCTGATCCAAAAATGTGATGTCATTATTTTTGATAACCTGGTAAGTCAACAAATCAGACAGCTGTTTCCTGCACAGGCTGAAATCTTGTATGTTGGGAAAGCTAAAAATAATCACAGTATCAGCCAGTCCGACATCAATCAGCTGTTAATCAATAAAGCCCAACAAGGTTTAAGCGTTTGCCGTTTAAAAGGCGGTGACGCTTTTGTTTTTGGCCGTGGCAGCGAAGAGATGCTGGCCCTGAAAGCACACAATATTAAAGCCGAAATCGTGCCGGGCATTACCGCTGCGGCAGGTTGCGGCAGCTACGCAGGCATTCCCCTTACGCACCGCGGCCTTTCTCAAGGTTGTACTTTTGTTACCGCGCATGCAGAAAAAACCCTGGATATAAAATGGCAAGCCCTTGCCAAACTGGATCATACTCTGGTCTTTTACATGGGCCTGAGTAAAGCAGAATTAATTGAAACGCAGCTCATAAAAGCAGGCTTAGATAAAAACACGCCGGTGGCTTTAATTGAAAACGGCTGCTGTCCGCAGCAAAGAGTGAACACCGGTCAACTCAATCAACTTTCCTCATTAGTACAAACACAGCAAATAAAATCACCCGCTCTGATCATGATTGGCAAGGTTGTCTCTCTCGCTGAGCAGCTGCAGTGGTTTAACGAAAAACCATCGATCGATAGTGCGATTAATGAGTTAACCCAATTATCAGCTTAAAAATTTATAAGGATTTTAACATTATGAACAAACAACGCATTGTGGTGGTCGGTAACGGCATGGTCGGCCACAAGTTTATTGATACCCTGATTGCAGATGAAAGTGTTGACTACGAGATCATTACTTTTTCAGAAGAGTCGCGCCTTGCCTATGATCGCGTTCAACTAAGCGGTTTTTTCTCCGGTAAAACAGCCGATGATTTAGCCCTGACCGATGCGACTTACTATCAACAAAACGGCATCAACTTCGTGCTCAACGATAAGGTTATCAAACTTGATACCGCCAATAATCAGGTAGTTACCAACAGCGGTCGTATTGAATCCTACGATAAATTAGTTCTGGCAACGGGGTCATTTCCTTTTGTGCCTCCAATAGCGGGCAATGATAAAGAACATTGCCATGTGTACCGTACTATTGATGATTTAGAGGACATAACAACCTCTGGAAAAAGCAGTAAAGTGGGTGTGGTTGTCGGTGGCGGTCTGTTAGGTCTGGAAGCTGCCAATGCACTGGTTAATCTCGGTTTGGAAACCCACGTGGTGGAATTTGCTCCGCGTTTAATGGCCGTGCAGTTAGATGACGGCGGTGGTCAATTACTGCGCCGTAAAATTGAAGCATTAGGGGTACAGGTCCATACGGAAAAAGCGACCACGGAAATTATCGACGGTGATAACTGCCGCTACCGAATGAATTTTGCCGATGGCAGTTTTCTAGAAACAGATACAATCGTTTTCTCTGCGGGTATTCGCCCTCAAGATGAACTGGCCAGGCAGTTTGATTTAAAAATTGGCGAGCGCGGCGGTATTGTTATCAATAACCAGTGCCAGACGAACGTTGATAATGTTTATGCAATTGGTGAATGTGCATTATGGGATAACAAAATTTTTGGTTTAGTTGCGCCCGGTTACCAGATGGCAAAAGTGGCTGCAGCCCATATCAAAGGCGAGTCTCTTGCTTTTACGGGTGCTGATATGAGCACCAAACTAAAATTATTAGGCATTGATGTGGCCAGCATTGGTGAAGTGCACGGTCAAACACCGGGCGCGCAGTCTTACACCTACCACGATGAAATTGAACAGGTTTATAAACGTTTGATCGTCTCGGAAGACGGCAAAAAGATTGTCGGTGCGGTGTTAGTCGGGGATGCACAGGCTTACGGCACATTATTACAACTGTTACTCAATGATATGACCCTGCCGGAAAATCCTGCGGTGCTGATTCTACCCAATACCGGTGATGAACAAGCGAGTGGATTAGGAATCGAAGCCCTGCCCGACACTGCCGCTATCTGTTCCTGTTTTGATGTCACTAAGGGTGATATTAAAAGTGCCGTTGCAGCGGGTTGTTGCACCATGGCAGATATCAAAACACAAACTAAAGCATCAACTGGCTGTGGTGGTTGTAGCGCACTGACCAAACAAGTTTTAGACAGTGAACTAGCGAGCTTAGGTTTTGAAGTCAATAACGACCTTTGTGAGCACTTTGCCTATTCAAGACAAGCGCTCACGGACATTATTCGAGTTAAAAAAATCACTACTTTTGAGCAATTACTGGAAAATCACGGCAGCGGTTTAGGCTGTGAAATCTGTAAACCAACGGTGGGTTCTATTTTAGCCTCTTACTGGAATGAATATGTGTTGGAAGATACCCATATTGAGTTACAGGACAGTAACGATCTCTACCTTGGTAATATTCAAAAGGACGGCACCTACTCGGTTGTGCCGCGCGTAGCAGGGGGTGAAATCACGCCGGACAAGCTGATTGTACTGGGTCAAGTCGCCAAGGAATTTGATCTTTATACCAAGATCACCGGTGGTCAGCGAATAGATCTGTTTGGCGCGCAGTTACATGAATTACCAATCATTTGGCAGCAATTAATCGATGCCGGTTTTGAAACAGGCCACGCCTATGGAAAATCCTTACGCACGGTTAAATCCTGTGTGGGTAGTACCTGGTGCCGTTTTGGGGTTGATGACAGCATGGCCTTAGCCATCAAGGTCGAAAATCGTTATAAAGGTCTGCGTTCTCCGCATAAAATAAAATTTGGCGTGTCCGGTTGTACCCGCGAATGTGCCGAAGCCCAGACTAAGGACGTTGGCATCATTGCCACGGAAAACGGCTGGAATATGTATGTCTGTGGTAATGGCGGCATGCGCCCCCGTCACGGTGATTTATTTGCTACGGGCCTGGATACAGAAACCCTTATAAAATACACAGATCGCTTGTTAATGTTCTATATCCGCACCGCGGATCGTCTGCAACGTACTTCAGTTTGGCTGGAAAACCTCGAAGGTGGATTAGATTATTTAAGAGAAGTGGTGATCGAAGACAAGCTTAATCTCGCCGCTGAACTTGAACAGGAGATGGAAAACAACATTAAAAACTATCAATGCGAATGGAAAACCACGCTGCAAAATCCGGCAAAACTAAAACGTTTCAAACATTTTATCAACAGTGATGACAGCGATGATCAGTTGGCATTTGAGCTGGAGCGCGAGCAGCGTATACCTGCCCCAAAAGGCAATCCACAAACAATCAAAGTCGTAGAACTAACGGAATAAGGGGAAGGTCATGAGTCAGTGGTTTAACATTTGTAAATATGAAGATCTTGCTCCTAACAGCGGCGTTTGTGCCCAATTTGAAGATCAGCAAGTTGCCATTTTTTTCTGTCAACGTAACCAGGAATTATATGCAGTTTCCAACTTTGACCCCTTCGCACAAGCGAATGTCATTTCACGCGGAATAATAGGTTCAACCGAGGGGCAAACCTATGTTGCATCGCCTTTGTATAAACAGCGCTTTAATTTAAAAACCGGCGTCTGCCTGGATTCACCTGAGCACGTATTACAAACCTATGCAGTGCGTATTGAAGACCAACAGGTGCAACTGCAGGCAACACGTTAATCGTCAATTTGAAGCTCTTAATTGTGCTCTATATGCCAAGCATATAGAGCACAAAATTTTTTTAAAGGAAAGAATCATGGATAAAACCTCATTTAATATATTCTCTTTTGCCGGGAAGATGAAAATCCTGCATTTAAGCTGGATGGCCTTTTTTATCACATTTGTGGTCTGGTTTAACTTCGCTCCCCTGCTGCTTGCGGTAAAGGAGTCTCTGGGTTTAAGCACCGAAGAGATAAAAACCCTATTAATTCTTAACGTCGCCCTGACCATACCTGCTCGGGTTATTGTCGGTTCATTAACCGACAAATACGGGCCAAGAGTCGTTTATTCGGCATTGCTGGCGATTTGTTCTATTCCATGTTTTATGTTTGCTTTTTCAGAAACATTTTTAGAAGCTGCTATCGCACGTTTTCTGCTCGGTTTTATCGGTGCAGGTTTTGTGATCGGTATTCGCTTGGTGTCAGAATGGTTTCCGCATAACGAACTCGGCACCGCCGAGGGGATCTACGGCGGTTGGGGTAACTTCGGTAGTGCAGCTGCAGCTTTTAGCTTACCAACCCTTGCATTATTGTTTGGCGGTGAAGACGGATGGCGCTATGCAACAGCAATCACAGGTTTGATGAGTTTAGTTTTTGCTTTTGTGTTTTATGCTAATGTTAGCGATACTCCAAAAGGCTCTACTTATTTTAAACCGGCCAATTTAACCGCCATGGAAGTAACTTCCAAGGGTGACTTTTTCCTGTTATTAATAATGAAAATCCCAATGTATGCAGCCCTTGCGTTGCTTGCATGGAAAGTCTCTCCAAGCAATATTGCGATGATTAGCGCTGAAGTCACTTATCTTATTTATGTCGTATTGATTGCGCTGTATATTTACGAATGGTCACAGGTTTGGAAGGTCAATAAATCAATTTTCACTACCCCTGTCGCTGAAATTCATCGCTATAAATTCAAACAGGTTGCTGTTTTAAATGTGCTTTATTTTGCAACCTTTGGCTCTGAGCTGGCGGTGATTTCAATGTTACCCTTATTCTTTTTGGAAACCTTTGAATTGACGCCTGTCATGGCGGGTATGGTTGCATCGGCTTATGCCTTTATGAACTTGGTTTCACGCCCCGGTGGTGGTTGGATTTCTGATAAATGCGGGCGTAAAATAACCTTAGTTATTCTTACCGCAGGACTTGCCTTGGGTTATCTGTTAATGGCGCAAATTACCAGCGGCTGGACACTGTGGATTGCGGTTGCAGCAGCGATGTTATGTTCTTTCTTTGTGCAGGCCGGTGAAGGTGCAGTATTTGCCACGGTACCCTTGATTAAACGCAGAATGACCGGACAGATTGCCGGCATGACCGGCGCTTACGGTAACGTTGGTGCGGTGGTTTACTTAACCATACTGTCATTTGTTGATTACCAAACTTTTTTCTACGTGATTGCCGTGACTGCATTTTGTGGTTTGGTGACTTTAACGCTGATGACCGAGCCCAAGGGACAAATGGCCGAGCTCAACCCCGATGGCAGTGTCACTATGATTGATGTTAGTCACTAATACCAAAAGAACTAAAAAGGTGATCATCCTTGCTGGTTAAAACCATCCCTAACTGCGTTGTGAGTTTTGAAGTGAGAATAACTATCTCCTGCAACTCACGCCTTATTAGGGCTGATTTTTCCTTCGCAATCATTGATCACTTCATTAATTCTTTTGGTATAAGAAAACGGCGGGTGTTAATTGTATTAACACCCGCCTTCACTACCCAGCCTAAGGAAAGAATAAATTTGAATATCCCCGCTAAACAACCTGATAACTCACTTGAACTGATTGTCGGGGGATATTCCGAAACCGGCAAAAGAGAAATCAATCAAGATGCTTTTGCGGTCAAAATACCGACCTCCTACACAGAAAAAAAACACAAAGGCATTGTCGCCAGCATCGCAGATGGTGTCAGCTGCAGCACTAAGAGTCAGCAGGCAAGTCATACCAGCGTCACCCAATTCATCAATGATTATTATTGTACGCCCGAACATTGGGGGACAAAATTATCCGCCGGCAAAGTATTAAACTCACTTAATTCGTGGTTATACCAACACGGCAATAATGACCAGATCCGCCACGACGGGCTAATCACCACCTTCAGCTCGGTTATTTTCAAATCCACCAGCGCTTACCTTTTTCACGTTGGGGATACTCGAATATATCGCTACCGCGACTCACAATTAAAACAGCTCAGTAAAGATCATAGCCGCGCTCAATACGGTAAAAACAGTGTTTTAACCCGCGCACTTGGCATGGACTCGCATTTAGAGGTCGACTTTCAAACAACCGAGCTGCAGCAGGATGATCTGTTTTTTTTATCATCCGATGGTATTCATGACTGGCTGAGCAAAACTGAACTTAAAAAACATCTTTCCACATTAGCTCCTCAAGAATCAAGTGCAGCGGCCTTTGAAGTGTTAGCCAAAGCAATAACTCAAAATGCACTGGATAACGGCAGTACCGATAACCTCACCTGTTTGCTGCTGAGGGTTAAAAGCTTACCGGTCGTCGCCGTTGACGAACTGCAAAAAAGATTAACCGAATTAACTATTCCACCGGCCCTGCATGAAGGTAATGAAATTGATCATTTCCAAATAAAAAAAGTGATTCATGAAGGCCCGCGCAGCCATGTTTATCTGGCTATCGATAAATGGTCTAAAGGTTTTTTTATTTTAAAGATGCCGTCATTAAATTTCAGTGACGATCTGGTTTATCTCGATGGTTTTTCAAAGGAGCAATGGGTCGGCAGAAAATTATCTCATTCGAGCATTATGTCGATTTTACCGAAAGTGGATGGATCGCCATTTTTATACCATATCTGCGAATATATTAAAGGTATTACCCTCAGGCAGTGGATCTATGATAATCCTCATCCCCCCTTAGAAACGGGCAGAGAGATTATCCATAATATTGTCGCCGCGGTCAGGATATTACAACGTTCCGGTATGGTGCATCGCGATTTAAAACCGGAAAATATTATGATATCGGCAGATAATAAAATAACCATTATCGATTTTGGCACGGTGCAAATAGACAGTTTGGATGAAATATCGGTGGCCCTCGAAAGCGAGCAACCTTTAGGCGCTACCGATTATATTGCGCCCGAGTACTTGATTAAAGGACACGCCAGTTCAGCATCGGATCTATTTTCTATTGCGGTCATAGCCTATGAGTTATTAGCGGGACATTTACCCTATAAATCACTCAATTCTCAATCCTTAAGCCGCGCAAGAAATGCACAATGGAAATACCGCCCGATCAAACAGTTTAGGCCTGATATCCCCGACTGGATTGATTTAGCCCTGCAAAAGGCCGCACACCCGGTTTTGGCGCAGCGTTACAATGCCATGAGTGAATTTAGCCAGGATCTCTACACGCCCAATACAAAAATGCTCAGGAGCCGCGAGAGTGCGCCATTATTAGAGCGCAACCCGGTTAAGTTCTGGCAGATTTTAAGCACCCTGCTATTTTTTGTTGCCTTAATAGAATTAACTTTGCTTCTGGGAGATTAAAACTTAGACAATTAAGAGCGTAACTGCAGGGTCACTAAGACCACACCGTGGTCGGTGCTTTCTCCGTCACGGTCAAAAATGGGATTGATCAAATGCCTGTCGTAGGTATTATATTCACTGACTTCAAATAAGCTGGAATGATAGTTGGCATCAAATTCACAGGATAATAAAATATAATCCAAGACCGAACTCGAAGCACCAAAATAGTGTGTTGGTTTACGCGAAATATGCTCAGTATTATTTTCTGTTCCCTGAAATAAATCCCATGAATCTTTTAAGCAGTATTTTTCAAGATAAGCATCACTGTCAAATTTTGATACAAAACGCAGCGAATCCGTTATCAGGTGGTTTAATACGCCATCCTCCAGAATATTGTTAAAATCGCCCATCAAAATCATCGGCAATCCGCTTTCTTCGCGGCGCGCTATCATATTAACCAGTAATAGTGCGGCTTCGCTGCCGCGCTGAATAGTGGAGCCCCAACCGCCGGCGACTTGTGCCTTAAGTTTTTCAATAATGTTTTTTTCTGTTGAAAAATCATTACTGTTATCGTGTTCAAGCATCGGACGTTTAGATTTAAAGTGCACCACGTAGCAGTCACAATCGCCAATATGCGGCAAATTAATGGTTGCGCGTAAGACCTGCCTACTGAAGGAAAAATCCTCTTGCAGTCCCATTGCAACAGCCAGGGTTTTATCCGCCTGCACCGCTTCAATATCGACAATGGGATATTTTGAGGCAATAGCGACCACCGGGCTGCGACAGATAAAGTCATCAATCACTTGCGCCTGATCCACTATCTGAAAAAATTCATAACCTTGTTCGGCTAATAAGTCAGCTAATGCTTGCGGGCTGAATACCTCCTGAAATCCAATCACATCGGGTTGAAATTCATTAACATAATCGGCTATCCACTTTTGTTTTTTGGCCCATTGTTCGGCGCTGTAAATCCGTTCAAAATCGTAATAGGCAAAAGGCGGCTCAAGATAATTAAACAGGTTAAAAGTCGCGATCTTAATAAAGGAATCAGGGATAGCGTCAGCGGTAGTGACTGATTGTATTTCAGGGGGATGATTAAATGACAAATTATTTTCTCTGTGGTGTTTAGACCGCCAGTATAACGGAAATTGGCTCGGCTTGTGGAGAAGCTTGATTCTTTTACCTCTGTCCATGACTATTTGTCTGACTTTGCACTGTGCCGGTCGCCCGCTAGAGTAATAAAAAAATCGCCCTACCGTAAACGCAGAAGACTCTATTTTAGGAGTAGACAGGTTTTACCGTGGCGAAGGCAGCTTGGGATTCGCTCACCGCGAATGAGTTCATTGCTGCGATGAAATAAGCCAATGAAGAAGGCATATTGCATCTTTTTGTGCTTCAAGGGCAGACAATATCAGCAAATTTTTTCTTAAAAGCAGTGCGGAATGTCAGATATACTTAATCAGTCCACTTATATAGTCAAAGCATTGCCTATAGTAGTATTAGAATCAATAAATAGGCGGTTTATTGCTTTTTTTTGAAGGTGCTGAAAAAATAGATGAAAAACCAGTCTCATCAATAATCATTAAATGTTATAAAACTGAATCTGATAATTTAACCCTTTTATAAAATCGTTATGACGGGTTGAAATTTAAATAACACCGATAAGGAAAATTCAATGAAACTATTTTTTAAATTATTTGCGGGCTTGGTGATTGTCTTGCTGGCGGCCGTTGTGCTGCTAATGGCAACCATTGATCCCAATGATTATAAACAACAAATTCAAACTCAAGTTAAAAAATCCATTAACAGAGATGTGGCTATTAATGGTGATATTAGCTGGGCGTTTTATCCACAGTTAGGTTTTAGCAGTGGCGAAATTGAACTGCGTAACCCTGACGGATTTAATCGTGAGAATTTGCTGAAAATTGATCAGGCTGCCCTTGGTATCGATCTTTTACCCTTATTAAAAGGTCAAATTCAGATTGGTGAATTAACCGTTAATGGTTTGGTTGTTAACCTTATTACCAATAAAGACGGCAGCTCAAATCTGGATAATATGCAGGCGGCCGGCAGCGCGCAGGAAACAACCCCAGTTAAGGACACAAGCGGCGATACGGAGTCCGAAAAAAGTGATTTTTTTGCGTTGGAAAATTTGCAGTTAGCGGGTATTAATCTTAATAATGCGCAAATAGAAATTCAGGACCTTAAAGCCGGTACCAGCAACAAAGCAAATATCAAACAAATTCAACTCGGTAAATTTGTACCTGGACAGGAAACAGATTTATCGATGCAGACCGACCTGGTTCTGGATAACCTACAGGCTAAATTAGATTTGCATTCAAAACTTCTGCTAGCTTCCGACTTTTCAACGCTTGAACTGAAGCAATTTTCTCTTACCACGCTATTAACCGGAGAAGCGCTGCCCAATGGGAAAATAGATAGTTCGATTAATACCGATATCAAATATGATCTTAATAATGCCAAAGCAGAACTCACTGATTTGATCATTAAGCTTGATCAAATCCAACTCGCTGGAGAACTTTCGGTACAAACCCAAAAGTTAACCACAGTGCGTTTCTCGCTCAAGAGCAATCAATGGAATCTCGAACCTTATTTAACTGCCCCAGAAGAACAAACAACAGCCACTCCCGGCACAGCGAGCAGTGCTAATACAAGCGAAAAAGAGCCGGATCTGAGCATATTAAACAGCCTGGATGTCAACGGCACACTGTCCATCGAGGGGGTCAAAGTATCCGGTCTGACTATTGGCAAAATTAATTCAAAAATACTGGTTAATAAGGGCAAAGCACAGCTAACGCCATTAACGGCGGAGCTTTACCAGGGGTTGTTAACCTTAGAGGCATCCATTGAAGAGAGTAAAGGATCAAATCGCTACCAGATTTCAAGCAATCTAAATAACGTACAAATACGTCCAATGCTGATTGATGCCGCTGAAATTGATTTTATTAGCGGTACAACGGACTTTAACTTCGCCGGTAAAGGGCAAGGTTTAACCACCACGAAAATAAAAACAGGATTAACGGGAAAGGGTGATTTTAAATTATTAGACGGTGAGTTATACGGTATTAACCTTCCTCAGGAGGTACGTATCCTAAAAGCGAAACTGACCGCTGCACCGCAACCCACCGAAGAAAATATTAAAAAAACTGACTTTGCATCATTAACCGGAAATTTCGTTATCGGCAATGGCATTGTCAATAACCAAAAATTGTTAATGCTCTCTCCTGTTATGCGTCTTGATGGCAATGGTCTGGCTGATATTTTAAAAGAGACATTGGACTATCGTTTAAGCGTCACTCCACTGTCAAAGAGCACTGAAAAAATCGAACAGGGCGATTTGAGTGGTTTAACTATTCCGCTACTTATTAAGGGGCCTTTTTCTGATCCTAAATTTACATTGGACACAGAAGGCGTTATAAAAGAACGTCTTAATGCAGAGAAAAAACGCCTGAAAGAGAAACTTAAAAAAGAGTCTCAACAAAAAATAGAAGAGCAAAAAAATAAGTTAGAAGATAAATTAAAAGATAAACTCAATAATCTGTTTGGTTAACTTTATTTTATTAACATTATTTGGTTAACATTGTTTGGTTAACAAAAGATTAAGTTAATAGTATTAAAAAAGCCCTAAAATTATTTTAGGGCTTTTTAATAGCGACTTCCACCCACCAGTCCGATGAAAGTATTCCTCCTGCAGCCTTAATGACTTAGTGCCTTAGAGACTTAGTGCCTTAGAGCCTTAACATCATAAGGTAAGCAATAAATCGAAAATCCTCTCTTATCAGCCTGCCCTATAATATTTGTCACGGAAAAAGCCCCAAAAAAAAGTGTAATTTAATTACGTAAAAATAAATAAAATCTTTTGAAAACAAAAATAACCTTACATTTTTGTAATTAAATTACAAAACAACTTGATCAATGTCTCATTAAATCGTATTATGACCTCGATTCGAAGAGCCACCCTAAGGTAAAAGAGTCATATTTAGTAATTAAATTACATTGAAAAATAAATTTGCTTTAATCAGCAGATACAAAGAAAAATAGAAAAGGAAAAAACATGAAAAATGTTAAACAAATAAAAGAAGCTCTATTACAAATAGAAAAAAAGAGCAAAGTACGTAATATTACAAATCGTGCATTTGCAACATTGCGTTCAAACTATAGCTTCACTTACCAAGACTAATAACCACTAAAGGGCATATTGCCCTCTAGTGGTTATCTAGCAATGGTCCCCCTCTTTGATATAAAAAGTCCCCTATAAAAAATCCCCGTTCATTCTTCTATTGATTGTATTTTTATTTCTATAGATCTGCTTTAAGCATATAAATTTTGATTAATTAGCTCAAAACTTGAGAACCAACATTTGAGAACACTGCCGTTTGCGGAACAACAGATAATGCGCAGTATATGTTCAACCAAGCTAATTAATTTAATAAAAACGATCAACGAATGCGGCTAATACACTAGAAAGTTATATTGATAAAAAACTGTAACGATAAAAACAAAGCAATAGATGATTTTAAAAAAAATGAGTCGGTCTGAGAAGCGGCAATGCTCTTTATCCTGGAATCGGCAGGGGTCTTATGATCAATTTATGGAAATACTATTTTTATAAATTGAGTAAGAGGAGATGTGAAAGCGGTTGTTTATAAGAAGGTTTATAAAAAGGTATGAAAATTGTCGGAGTCCTGAATCACAAAAGAGTCGTTATATTTGCCGACTCTTTTTTAATTCAGGAAAGAAAAACCTCCTGAAATTTTATTACTCATCTTGCGGAATTAATAAAGGCGTTGTATGACCGCAGGCAGAACAATGACCTTCATTTCCGTAACTTGCGGCAGTAAAAGAATGTTTATGACATTCTGGACATGGATCTAAAAATAAAATTCCCCCTATTCGCTGGACAAAATTACGACTATCTTCTATTTCGGGTCTTTTATTAACCATAAAATTTCTCCCCAATCTAACATTTCTCACTATTAAAGATATTATTGATACCGTAAAAGTCAAACACAACAGAAGATAACCTGTCTTTGTCTATAAATTTTAATATAAGATGAACACCGATCGTCGACCGACACTCTCTGTTATTTATAATCTTTGTCAGGCCTGCTAACAATGTAAAGTTGAAGGTTAAAGAGTGTCATTATCTTTTTGCAATAGCACCCAACTAACTGAAAATTATCAACTATCACTGCTTAAGCAGCGGTTCAGTGAAATGATTTCCTAATCTAAACTCGATCATCCGAGTAAATATCAATTGACGGACAAATCACTCGAAAATACATACTCAAGTGATTTGTGGATAGAATACCAAATCATCCAATAAGTGGAGTTGGTACAAGCCCTGCTACCTTATTTAATAAAGGGCGTATTGGTTGTTACATGTAAGTTCTGAGCTCGATGACGCAATAGATGGTCAAGTAATGTAATGGCCATTTGTGCTTCTGCAATAGGCACCGCACGAATACCAACACAGGGATCATGGCGCCCCTTGGTTATCATCGAAGTCGCTTCGCCATTGCTGGTAATAGTACGACCCGGGATAGTTAAACTTGATGTCGGTTTTAGAGCGATATGCGCGATAATATCCTGGCCTGTTGAAATCCCGCCTAATATGCCGCCCGCATGGTTTGATAAAAACCCTTCCGGCGTCATTTCATCACGGTGCTCAGTCCCCTTTTGACTAACAGATGCAAAACCGTCACCGATTTCAACACCTTTAACCGCATTAATACTCATTAATGAATGCGCGAGCTCTGCATCTAAACGATCAAATACCGGCTCGCCCAAGCCAACGGGTACACTCGATGCGACCACAGTTACTCTCGCCCCCACGGAGTTACCCTCTTTAATCAGCGCTTTCATATAATCTTCAAGCTCGCTGATTTTGGACAGATCCGGAAAGAAAAAAGGATTGTTTTCAACTTCATTCAAATCAATTGAATCAGGTTTAATATCACCTAACTGACTTAAATAACCACGAATGACAATACCAAACTGTTCATTTAAATATTTTTTTGCAATCGCGCCGGCGGCAACACGCATCGCAGTTTCGCGCGCAGAAGAACGACCTCCCCCTCGGTAATCCCGGTGTCCGAATTTTTGATGATAAGTATAATCCGCATGACCCGGACGGAACAGATCCTTAATTTCAGAATAATCCTTGGAGCGTTGATCAGTATTTTCAATCATTAAACCGATACTGCAGCCGGTTGTTTTACCTTCAAAAACACCGGAAAGAATTTTAACTTGATCCTTCTCCTGGCGCATCGTTGTATAGCGCGACTGCCCCGGACGACGGCGGTCTAAATCATGCTGCAGATCTGCTTCACTGATTTCTAAATTTGGTGGAATGCCATCCACGATGCAGCCTATTGCGGCACCGTGACTTTCGCCAAAGGTGGTTACTTTAAAAAGTTGACCAATACTGCTGCCCGCCATAATTATTTCCCGTTCTTAAATTGTACAAAACTGCAGATAATAAAAATTTGCCGCAGTTACTTTGCAATATTGTTTAAAAAATTAAATTTTAATTTTATCAAGTTGTGCTTTGGTTAACACAAATACACCATGACCGCCCGCTTCAAACTCAATCCATGTAAATGGAATTTCAGGGTAAGCTTCTTGAAGGTGGACTTGAGAATTACCCACTTCGACAAATAGTACTCCATCTTCATTTAATTTTGAACTGGCTTGAGACAACATTTTACGAACCAGATCTAAACCATCAATGCCGCAAGCTAATCCTAATTCCGGTTCGTGCTTATATTCACCGGGTAAATTATCCATATCCTGTGCATCAACATAGGGAGGATTAGACACAATAAGATCATATTTTTCATTTTCAATACCGGAAAAAAGATCCGATTGAATTGGAAAAACCTGTTGTTCCAGGCCGTGACCCTGAATATTGATTTCAGCAACGTCCAATGCATCTTCAGAAATATCAACGGCATCTACTTCGGCTTCCGGAAATGCATAGGCACAAGCAATCGCAATACAACCGCTGCCGGTGCACAAATCTAATATGCGTTTAGGCGCATTGGATACCCAAGGTGCAAAATGTGCTTCAATTAATTCAGCAATCGGTGACCGAGGAACCAGAGTACGCTCATCAACATAAAACTCCAAGCCGGCAAACCAAGCTTTATTAGTTAAGTATGCAACCGGAATGCGTTTTTCAATACGCACCACAATTCTATCCACCAGCATTTCACGCTCGCGGCGTGTTAAACGTGCATCCAGAATCGTAGGTTTACTGTCTAACGGTAAATGCAGAGAAGGCAAAATAAGCTGTATCGCTTCATCCCACGCATTATCGGTACCATGACCGTAAAAAAGCTCTGCACGATTAAATTCTGTTGCCGCCCAACGCAACAGATCTTGGACTGTTAGCAGTTCATTTATTGCTTCTTCTTTAAAAATCGTATCCAATCTATTCTCCAATTAAGGTAAACTCTTTTGGCGTACAAAACAGTGTAGGAAAGACCATGACCGATAAAAATAAAAATGATGATTTTTCACTGTTTAGTGCAGAGTTTTCAGGTATAAAAAAATTACGGCAGGATACCATAAAACTGCCGACTAAAAATATCAAGAAGAGGCAGATTCTTAAACAAATTCGTGAAGAGTCATTTGAAACAAGCCATTTTTCCGATGGTTTTGAACCTCACTTGGCCGAAGAGGGACCGGTGCGTTACAGACGCCAAAATGCCGACAAGTATTTGCTTAAGCAGTTACGACGCGGCGATTTTTCACCTGAAATTATTTTAGATTTGCACGGTTTAACTCAGGAAGAAGCTAAACGTGAATTGGGAGCACTGATCACCTGCTGTAAAAAAGAGGGATTATATTGCTGCAGTGTGATGCACGGTGTGGGTAAACATATTTTGAAAAAAAAGGTGCCCCTATGGTTAGCCCAACATCCGGATATTTTAGCTTTCCATCAGGCACCATTAGAGTTTGGCGGACACGGTGCTTTATTGGTATTAGTGGAACTTGAAGACTGGCAAAAAAAACGCGAGTATGAAAGATAATTGTCGCTGTGAGGAAAACAACTATTATAACTGACTCAGGTTAGCTATTTTCGATCCTAAAACCTGCATCTTATCTTCAGTTAGTTATAATAATAACAATAAAAAAATCAACTATTCGACCAAGGCTAACCTATGATACTAACTGATAAAGCTTGGTATAAAAGCTACCCCAGTGATGTTCCCCGCGAAATTAATGTTACTGAGTTCGATAATTTATTAGCCTTGTTTGAACATTGCAGCGAAAAATACTCTGCTAATATTGCCTTTATCAATATGGGCCATTCGCTCACATATCAACAGTTAGATTTAAAAAGTAAAGCATTTGCAGCTTATTGTCAAAATACACTCAAAATGCAGCCGGGAGAGCGGGTCGCACTGATGATGCCTAATCTGCTGCAATATCCAATTGCATTATTTGGTGCATTACGGGCAGGCTTGGTAGTGGTTAATGTTAATCCGCTCTATACCCCAAGAGAGCTGCGCCAGCAATTAAAAGATTCCGGTGCGACGGCCATTGTCGCGGTCACCAATTTTGGTAACAGCCTGCAGCAGGTTTTAGGCGACACCGACATTAAACATATTATTTTAACCAGCATTGGTGACCAATTAGCCCCCTACAAACGCAGCTTAGTTAATTTTGTGGTCAAATACATAAAAAAAATGGTGCCAAAGTATTATCTGCCGTCCGCTATTTCAATGCGCAGGGTACTGACCCAGGGCGCTTTACAGCACTATGACAGACCGACTGTTTTATCTTCGGATATGGCATTTTTACAATATACAGGGGGAACCACGGGTATTGCTAAGGGCGCAGTATTAACCCATCAGAATATCGCTGCCAATGTGCTTCAGGTTTTCGCTCATTTCGGCCCGAGAACATTATTGGATAAAGAAAAAGCGGTGACACCTTTACCGCTTTACCATATTTTCGCCAATACCGTCAGCATGATGATGCTGATGTTTATGGGCGGACAAAATCTGTTGATAACAAATCCACGGGAGATCAAAAGTTTCGTAAAAGACTTACAAAAATACCCCTTCACTATGTTATTCGGCCTCAACACCCTGTTTAACGGTTTATTAAAAAATGCGGCTTTCAGAAAACTCGATTTCAGCCAGGCACGCATTGTTATTGCCGGTGGTATGGCGACCCAGAAACATATAGCGACCGAATGGGAGGCATTGACCGGCATGAGCATTATTGAAGGTTATGGACTAACCGAATGTTCGCCCGTTGTCGCCGGCGGAATGCATACCCAACAAACCTTTCAAGCGAACATTGGTGTACCGCTCCCGAGTACCGACATACGTATTGCCGATCAAAACAATAATCCGCTTGCCGCGGATGAAATGGGTGAGATACAGATTAAAGGCCCGCAGGTGATGGCCGGTTACTGGCAACAGCCACAGGAAACCGACAATGCCTTTACTCAAGATGGTTTTTTTAAAACCGGGGATATTGGTCAAATGGATGCTCACGGGATTTTCACCCTTGTGGAGCGCAAAAAAGATATGATTTTAGTCTCCGGATTTAATGTTTATCCCTCGGAAGTTGAAGAGATAGCAGCGCTTCATCCAAAAATCATTGAAGCAGCCGCCATTGGCGTTGCCGATGATGTTAGCGGCGAAAAAATAAAATTATTCTACGTCAGCAGCAGTCCTTTAAGCGCGAAGGAGATTCGATCTCACTGTAAAAAATATCTGACCGGTTATAAGATCCCGAGCTTATTTGAACAAAGAGAAGAACTGCCTAAAAGTAATGTCGGCAAGATACTGCGTAAGGATCTCAGGTAAATAACATTTATAACCTTATTTAACTTTAAACATTCTTTTTATCAGCTGAACGAACCGGCAATCAATAGCAGCTCAATGACAATAAACTCCAAAATAACTGTTTTGCACAGACGATAAAAGCAAAAAATGGCGATGACTCATTATTCGGTGAGTAAATTTAGTCATTAAAATTTAAATGATTTTATTAATTTGTTTATTTATTATTCGTTTTTTAAGACGAAGTGTAATGCGGTTCACACTTTTCACTGGTATACTCTGCGACCGAAGATTAGAGGGTAATGTTTTTATATAACGTTACTTTTAAATTTAAAGAATTTTACCGTGGAGTGAACAATTATCATTAGTACAGCTAACATCACCATGCAGTTTGGCGCTGAGCCTTTGTTTGAAAACATTTCAGCTAAATTTAGTAAGGGCAACCGCTATGGTCTAATTGGCGCCAACGGTTGTGGCAAATCTACTTTTATGAAAATCCTCAGTGGTGAGCAGGCACCAAGCTCAGGTAATGTGTCTCAATCAGTCGGGCTTAAAGTGGGAATTCTAAGTCAGGATCAATTTGCGTTTGAGCAATATAATGTCATTGATGTTGTCATAATGGGTGATATTGCATTATGGAAAGTTAAACAAGAACGTGATCGTATCTACGCGAAAGCTGAAATGACCGAAGCTGACGGCATGGCCGTTGGCGAATTGGAAAGTGAATTTGCTGAAATGGATGGTTACACCGCAGAAAGTCGTGCCGGTGAAATCTTGTTAGCCGCGGGTATTGAAGAAGAGTTTCATTTTGGCTTGATGCAGCAAGTTGCACCGGGCTGGAAATTACGCGTATTGCTCGCACAAGCTCTGTTTGCTAACCCCGATCTTTTGCTGCTTGATGAGCCTACCAACAACCTCGACATTAATACTATTGACTGGTTATCGGGCGAGCTTAATCAACGTAAATGTACCATGATCATTATTTCTCATGACCGTCATTTTTTAAATTCAGTATGTACGCATATGGCCGATATTGATTACGGTGAATTACGTATCTACCCAGGTAATTACGAATACTTCATGGCCGCAGCGGGTTTGATTCGTGAACAATTATTGGCAGAAAATTCCAAGAAAAGTGCTGAAATTAACGAATTACAGGACTTTGTCAACCGCTTTGGAGCTAATGCATCGAAGGCCAAACAGGCAAGTTCACGCGCTAAAAAAATGGATAAAATCAAACTTGATGAAGTCAAACCATCAAGTCGTATGTCGCCTTCATTAAGTTTTCCAGAAGGTAAAAAAATGCACCGCCAGGCGTTAATCCTGGAAGATATTGGCCACGGTTTTGATGATCAGATGTTATTCCAGGGTGGTGAACTGATTTTAGAAGCCGGTGCAAAATTAGCCATTATCGGTGAAAATGGTGTCGGTAAATCCACTTTGCTGCGTTGCTTGGTAAATGAACTGCAAAACAATGAAGGTGTGGTTAAGTGGTCTGAAAATGCATCTGTCGGTTATTGCCCGCAGGACAGTACAGCAGACTTTGATAATGACTTAAATCTGTTTGATTGGATCTCACAATGGCGCACCATTAAACACGATGACCTTATCGTGCGGGGCATGTTGGGGCGTTTATTATTTACCGCCGATGATGCTAATAAAAAAGCCAGAAACTGCTCCGGTGGTGAAAAAAACCGTCTTCTGTTTGGCAAGTTAATGATGCAGGATATTAACGTATTAGTCATGGATGAGCCTACTAACCACATGGATATCGAAGCGATAGACGCATTAAATGATGCGCTGAAAGTTTATCAGGGTACCTTGATTTTTGTCAGTCACGACCGCAAATTTGTGTCATCATTAGCGACGCGCATTATCGATATTAAAGATAAAACGCTGGTTAACTTCCAGGGTACTTATAATGAGTACCTTGCTAATCAGCGCTTCGCTTAATAGCGCCATGTAAATAATCAACAGTCAGTTAATTAATCACTTAATTTTCTGACTGTGCTTTCAGCTTAACCCCTTTCCATAATAATCAGTAACTTAAATCCCCCTCAAAATCATTCTATTGGTTTTGTAACATCTGCCGCCCGTAGGTCACTATCTGTTGATAAATTTGTTTATTTAAGCCTTTAGCAACTGTGCCAGTAAAGTATTTGCTGCAAGCTCAAGAACTGCATTTAATGCAGACAAACATTTTTAATTATACTTCCATCATTAAAACGTGCAAAATCCTGCCTCTATTAAAAATAAAGGTTTTAAATCAAATGAGTTTACTATTGTTAGCAAAAGGATTTGCCCTTGGGATCAGCATGATCCTTCCCATCGGGAGTCAAAATGCAATGATGTTAAATCAGGGAATTAATCGTAATCATCATTTGATTACCGCATCACTTTTTGCGCTTTCAGACATTCTATTAATTAGCTTTGGTGTGATGGGTGGGAGCTTTCTGTTAGCCAGTAATGAAATGATCTTTGATTTGTTAACTTGGGGAGGCATTATTTTTTTATGCAGTTACGCGGTGATGTCAGTAAAATCAGCCTTCGGCGGAGCCGTTGATGGTAATGCTCACAGGTCAGCAAAAAAATCCTTAAAAATAGTCTTAATCAGCAGCTTCTTAGTGACCTTTTTAAATCCCCATGTGTACATTGATATGCTTATGATCATCGGCAGTGTTGGCGGGCAATATCAGGGCAGCAATAAAATATACTTTATGCTTGGGCTTATGTCGGCATCGGTTTTTTGGTTTTTCACCTTAGCAATAGGGGCTGCTAAATTGTCAAAACAGCTCAGTAAACCCCATATCAAAGCGGCCATTGATATGACTGTCGCGGTTATTATGTTTTCAATTGCCTGGTCATTGCTGACAACCTGGTTAGCGGGATAAAGGGGTGTTTTTCTGAGCGCTGAAAAAGTCCAAACAACCCCGGTTTTTAATAAAAACCGGGGTTGTTTGGAATTATCTAAAATAAATCAGCTCGATGATTAATTGGCGCTACTTTCATCCAACAAGGTTTCAAGGCAATGCTCTTTAATACCGTAATATGCTTTAATGTCCGCGATCTGTTTGAGTATTTCAGGATTTTTCTTGGCGCCGTGCTGGCTTTTTTTAACGGCTAAAATCATTTTATTTTTATTGGTATGCTCGAGGCTAATAAATTCAAATACTTTGGTTGTATAACCGTGTGCTTCTAAAAATAGTGCGCGTAGCGAATCAGTCACCATTTCCGCCTGTTGTCCCATATGCACACCATACTGCAGCATAGGTTTGAATAATTCAGGGCTGTGCATTTGCGGGCGGATCTGTTTATGACAGCATGGCGAGCACATAATAATGCCGGCATTAGCACGAATACCATAATGAATCGCATAATCCGTGGCAATATCACAGGCATGCAGTGCAATCATTACATCTGTTTGTTTGGGCGCATGGGTTTTGACATCGCCGCAAACAAATGATAATCCCTGGTGATCCAGTGTGGCAGCCGTTTCATTACATAAATCGGCTAATCCCTGACGTAATTCAACTCCTATTACCTGAGCATTATTATTCAGGCTATGGCGTAAATAGTCATGAATGGCAAAGGTTAAATATCCCTTACCCGAACCAAAATCAACCACCTTAATAGGCTGATCACCCGCTTGCGGTGAGACGCTCAAAGCCTGGCTAAATACCTCAATAAATTTATTGATCTGCTTCCATTTTTTCGACATGGCAGGAATAAGATTATGCTGCTTGTCTGTTACCCCGAGGCTGGCTAAAAATGGACGGTTAATATCCACAAAACGTTTTTTTTCACGGTCATGCTGTAACGGAGAGCTATTCGTTTCTTTCATTTTATGACTAACTTCTTTGACTTTATGAATCGTTATTTTGATTTTACCTTTTTTACTGATTTCCAACTGCGTTTCAAGGGTTTCTGCAGACAAGTAGGCACTTTTAAAATCATCTTTTAATAACAACTTAATGGCAGCTATTCCCTCTTGATAGGAATAATTTTTAGTAATATCATTGGTTTGATGACGGTAAACAAACGACAGCACAGGCTTGTTTTGTAAGCTTACGGGGCGAATAGTAATACGTTGTAAGCTCTTATCAGGACCTCGGTATTTGCTTAATAACAGTTTTGTAAAACTGTTATTTTCAAGGCTTTCGGCCAATAGTTGGTAAAAATCATCAAAAGAATTGAGTGCAGAATGGGGCATAAAGTTTTCCGGGAAAGTACAAAAGAGTAAACAGATGCTTATGTTAACAGTTATCTGTGCTTAATAATAAATTTCTTGGTTTTTGAGGAAAATGACACCGCTTGGAATACAGGCTTAATAGCAGGCTCTTCTTTTAAGAAAAAGGTCGCATATTGCAGCAGCCAAACCACCGCTAAAGTGGTTTGGCATTACTTATCTCGCGGTTAACATTCTCTTAAATAAAAGACGTTAAATTTTTTGCATAAAAGTTAAGCACTTTTTATAAAAAATTAGCGCTTAGACAATAATTTCAGCATAAAAATAAGCGCGCTAAAAGCGATAAATGAGGCAACCAGAGAGAGGCTTAGGGAATCGGTAAAGCCTATCACCACAAAACCCACCGCAGAAACACCTGCCACCGACAGTGCATAGGGTAATTGGGTGGAGACATGATCGATATGCCTGCAGCGCGCGCCAGTGGAAGAAAGAATAGTGGTATCCGAGATAGGTGAACAGTGATCGCCAAACACCGAGCCTGCCAGTACCGCGCTTAACATAGGTAACATTAAGCCTATTTCTGTTGCCCCTGCCATATCACCGGCAATCGGCAGCATAATGCCAAAGGTACCCCAGGAGGTCCCGGTAGAGAAGGCCATTGCCCCCGATAAAATAAACAGAATGACAGGCAACCACTGCACGCCAATATTACCCTGCACTAATGAAGATAAATAAGCACCGGTTTGCATATCACCTATTACAGTGCCGATTGCCCAGGCAAAAAACAGAATGACAATCGCACCAAACATCGATCTGGCGCCAATCCAAGAGGCTTTAAAAATAAACTTTAAGGCTATTTTTTGTTTGAAAACAGTGAATAGAGCAAAGATCAGTCCAACCAGTCCACCGTAACAAAGTGACATACCAACATCGGTATTTTCAAATGCTCCCAGTACTGAAAACGCTTGACCATTGGCTGCCAATGCCAGGTTCCCGGTGTATTGCATAAAGAACAGGGTTGCTGCAATCAGCGACAAAATCGGTAAAACAAGATCTGACACTTTACCTTTTTCACTTTCGTCAATGCCAAATTCATCATGCAGATCGACAGCTTGTTGATCGCCATTGGTTAGCGCGCCATTTTTTTCTGCTTCAATTTCATGGCTTTTCATCAAACCAACATCGAGCTTGAACCAAATAACCGCAAAAACCATTAACAGGGTAAAAACGGCATAAAAATTCATCGGAATCAGTCTAACGTAAGCGCCTAACGCAGAGTATTCAGTAATACCGTGACTTAATAAAATACCACCGATAATAGTCATAATGTAGGCACCCCAGCTGGAAAGAGGCATTAATATGCACATAGGAGCTGCGGTCGAATCCAATATATAAGCCAGTTTTGAACGAGACACATGGAACCTGTCCGTCACCGGCCTGGCAATTGAACCGACAGCCAAACTATTAAAGTAATCATCTATAAAAATAAATACGCCTAAAAATGCAGCTAACAGGGATGCGCCGCGTTTATCTTTAATATGCTCGAGTGCCCATAAAGCAAAAGCACGGGTGCCACCCGAAAGCGTCAAGATTGCCGTCATCATGCCCAGCAGCAGCAGGAATGCCACGATACTCATATTCCAGGTATTGATTCCGCCCTCTTCCATCAACACACTTTTAACCGTGTTGAGAATATAAACCGCACCCTCTGAAAATGAAAAATCTACCAATAATAACGCACCAAAAACGATACCTAATCCTAAAGAGAGCAAAACACGACGGGTAATAATTGCCAGACCTAATGCGACCACTGCCGGCATAACTGACAGTGGAGAGGTTGCAAAATCGGTTAAAATCATTAATTCTACCTTTACTTTTTATTTGTATTTATAGTTGGAAACGGAAAAGCCTCCTACTCTTAAAAAGAGAGGAGGCTTACTTTTTTAACAGACCGGTTAGCAACCGGTCATTTTTTAAGTGACCTTAATTAGATAACATTAAGGAGCCAGCCATGGCTTCAAGGTTAGAAGAGCCCATCAAGTATGCATCAATCGCACGGGATGCTTCACGGCCTTCATTAATACAACGAACGATTAATGATTGCCCGGTACGCATATCACCAGCGGCAAAAACACCTTTTTGGCTAGTTGCAAAATCAGACGTTTGCACATTACCACGCTCATCCAATGCAATATTAAGCTGCGCTAAAATACCCGTCGGCTCCGGGTGTAAGAAACCCATTGCTAAAAAGGCTTTAGTACAGGGAATGGAACGGACAGTACCTTCAATCTCGGTGAAATTAGGACGCTTACCCGGTTCCGATTTTTCCCACTCAATATCAGCAACCACTAACTCTTTGACATTGCCGTTTTCATCACCAATAAATTTCTTGGTAAGAATAGACCAATGACGCTCTGCACCTTCTTCGTGCGAAGTGGTGGTTTTCATTATCATAGGGTAAGAAGGCCAAGGCATATTAACCGTACGTTTTTCAGGCGGAACAGGCATGATTTCTACCTGCGTAACGCTTGCTGCCTTATGACGATTAGAGGTACCAACACAGTCAGAGCCGGTATCACCACCACCGATAACAACAACATGATCGTCTTTGGCGTGGATATCGTCTCCTTTAATCTCCATGCCGTTAGCACGGCGATTATTTTGACCCAGGAATTCCATTGCGAAATGGACACCCTTAAGTTCCCGGCCCGGAATAGGTAAATCACGGGGCACCGTTGAACCACCGGTTAATAACACCACGTCAAACTGCTTATGCAACTCTTTAGCGTCAAAATCAACGCCGATGTGTGCATTCACAACCATTTTGATACCAGCGGCTTCCAAAACTTCGATTTTACGATCTATGACATCCATACCAAGCTTAAAGTCAGGAATACCAAAGCGCATTAAACCGCCGACTTTCTCGTCACGTTCATAAACAGTAACCGTATGACCGGCACCGTTTAGCTGCTCAGCGGCAGATAAACCCGCAGGTCCGCTGCCAACGATAGCAATGGTTTTTCCCGTGCGTGCGGTTGGAATTTTGGGTTTAACGTAACCATTTTCATAGGCTTTTTCGGCAATGGTTTTTTCTATATTACAAATCGTCACGGGATCCTGGTTAATACCAAGAACACATGAAGTCTCACAGGGTGCAGGACATACGCGCCCGGTGACTTCCGGAAAGTTATTTGTTGAACTCATGATTTCCCAAGCTTCTAACCAACTTTCACGGTAAACCGCATCATTGAACTCGGGAATAATGTTCCCAATCGGACAACCGTCATGACAAAAAGGCACACCACAATCCATACAACGCGAAGCCTGGTCATTAATTTTGCTGCCAAACTCCTCATCTTGTACAAACTCTTTATTATTTTTGAGACGCTCTTCTACTGGTAATTTACCAGGTAGTTCACGGCCTAATTCTAAAAATCCAGTTGGCTTACCCATTACACGTCTCCTATCTTGGATGCATCAAGAGTTGTTTCTTTAGCCGCTTGTTTCTCACTATCCGAGATACTCTTTTTTGCAAGCTGAAGGCCCTTATTTTTTTTCGCCAGTAAAACCGCTTTGTAATCACGCGGCATCACTTTTCTGATTTGAGCAAGACTTGCTTCGGGGTCAGCTAAAAATTCCTGAGCAACGTTTGATTCAGTTAACTCGAAATGTTTAGTCACTTTAGCAAGTAGCAGTGCCTTATCTTCTTCCTCGAGCGGATCAATATCCACTAATTCCATATTACAATTACTGGTAAAGCACTGCTCCCGATCCCAAACATATGCCACACCGCCACTCATTCCCGCAGCGAAGTTACGTCCGGTTACACCCAGAACGATAGCGATACCGCCGGTCATATATTCACAGCCGTGATCGCCAATACCTTCAACAACCACTTCGGCACCGGAGTTACGCACGCAGAAACGTTCACCTGCCATACCATTAATGTATGACTCGCCAGAAGTAGCACCGTAGAAACATACATTACCAATAATGATGTTATCTTTAGCAACAACCGTTGAGTTGCGGTATGGGTAAATGACAATTTGCCCACCCGATAAACCTTTACCCCAGTAATCGTTGGCATCACCCTCGACGGTAAATTCAACACCTTTAGCCAGGAAACAGCCAAAAGATTGTCCAGCAGAACCGGTGAATTTAACCTGCATCGGTTTTGGCAGACCCTGATCAAAGTACACTTTTGAGATTTCGTTAGAAAGCATAGTACCGCAACTGCGATCGGTGTTTTTGATAACAAACTCAGCGCTGACCGCTTCACCTTTTTCAAGCGCAGGTTTAGCAAGCTTGATTAACTCTCTATCTAAG
Source organism: Psychromonas sp. (assembly GCF_047632955.1). Lineage (GTDB taxonomy): Bacteria > Pseudomonadota > Gammaproteobacteria > Enterobacterales > Psychromonadaceae > Psychromonas. The sequence continues at coordinate 84,506 of NZ_JBLIED010000009.1, forward strand.
ACGTTTTCAAGATTATGCTTTTGAGTGGTTTGATTAAACAAACCATCTGCTGCTTGAGCAGGTTCTTTGAATAAAATAGTACTTAAATCTAAGTTCTTGTATTTCCAATGTTTAATATTGTCACGCACTTTCAGGTTTTGGGTTTGTCCAACCATCTCATTGATAGTTGCATAACCAAGCATCGCCATATTTTCACGCATTCCTTCTACCAGATATTGGAAGAAAGTCACAACATCATCAACACGACCATCAAAACGCTCACGCAGGGTTTTATTTTGAGTAGCTATGCCCACGGGACAGGTATTTAAATGACACTTGCGCATCATAATACAACCTTCAACAACCAGCGCAGCGGTTGCAACTCCCCACTCTTCCGCACCGAGTAATGCAGCAACCGTCAGGTCACGCGGCGTTTTCATCTGCCCATCGGCCTGCACAACAATACGGTTACGCAAACCATTTTTAAGCAGGGTCTGGTGCGTTTCAGCCACACCAAGCTCCCATGGTAAACCCGTGTGACGGATAGATGATAGCGGCGATGCACCTGTACCACCGTCAAAACCGGCGATTAGAACAACGTCTGCTTTGGCTTTACAAACACCCGAAGCAATTGTTCCCACACCCGCTTCCGATACCAGTTTGACATTCACACGCGCTTTACGGTTGGCATTTTTCAAATCGAAAATAAGCTGTGCTAAATCTTCTATTGAATAGATATCATGATGTGGCGGTGGCGAAATCAAACCAACACCCGGCGTCGAGTGACGAGTACGCCCAATCCAGTCATCCACTTTATGGCCCGGTAATTGACCTCCTTCACCCGGCTTAGCACCCTGCGCCATTTTAATCTGAATTTCAGCAGCATTAGTCAAGTAGTATGAAGTCACACCAAAACGACCCGATGCTACCTGTTTAATCGCAGAACGTTCCCAATCACCATTTTCTTTTGGTAGGAAACGCATTGGATCTTCACCACCTTCACCGGAGTTGGATTTTGCACCAATACGGTTCATTGCAATCGCCAGGGTTGAGTGGGCTTCATGAGAAATAGAACCAAAGCTCATCGCGCCGGTAGCAAAACGTTTTAAAATATTGTCAGATGATTCAACCTCATCCAGCGATATTGGTCCCGTTGCATTAGGTACAAATTCAAACTGACTGCGCAGTGTCGCAGCATCATCGCCCTGCGAATCAACGGCTGCACAATACTCTTTAAACTGTCCATAATTTTTATTACGCGTTGAATTTTGTAATAAAGGGATGGTAGTCGGGTTAAATAAATGTTTTTCACCACGCTGTTTCCATTGGTAAACACCGCCCACGTCTAAACGACTGGCGGGTACTTCACGGAGCGGATAAGCAAAACGATGGCGGATTAGAATTTCAGTGGCAATATCATCAATTGATAAACCCTGAATACGCGTCACTGTGCCTTTGAAGTAACTGTCAACGACTGATTTACTGACCCCTAAGGCTTCAAATATTTGCGCACCCTGGTAAGACTGAATGGTTGAAATACCCATTTTAGAGAATATTTTCAGCAGACCGCCGTCGATCGCAGATTTGTACGATGCAAAAAGTTCCGCGACTTTTTTATCTGCAGGTAGACGTTTTTTGGTCTGCAGGTCAATAATCATCTCTTCAATCAAGTAAGCATTAACCGCCGATGCACCGTAACCGATGACCGTTGCAAAATGATGTGTTTCACGAACATCACCAGTTTCAACGACGATATCACAAAGTGCACGCAAACCGCGTTTGATCAGGTAGTGATGCACCGCACCGGTAACTAACATGGCAGGAATAGGAGCATGATCAGAGGTCGCACTGCGATCCGAAAGAATAAGAATCGAATAACCGTCATGAATCGCATCTTCCGCATAACGACAAATACGATCTAAAGCTCGCGCTAATTTACCCGGCTCACCCGTGGCTAAAAATAAAGTATCTAATGTTTTAGCCTGCAGGTTTTTATCATCCAGGGCATTAATTTTTTGCAGTTCGGCGTTACTTAATACCGGAGACTCAAGCTCGACTTTATGACAATGCTCGGGTGTTTCCGATAACAGATTTTGATCTTTACCCAAGTAAGTTTTCAGCGACATAACCATACGTTCACGAATCGGATCGATTGGCGGGTTAGTTACCTGTGCGAACAACTGCTTGAAGTAATGAGATAAATGCTGAGATTGATGAGAAAGTACAGCAAGTGGCCAATCGACACCCATTGCGCCCAAAGGCTCTTTACCTTCACGAAGCATCGGCAAGACAATATCATTAACCTCTTCCGAAGTTACACCAAAACCTTGTAAACGGCGCAATAACTGACCATCTTTCGGCTGAAGATTACGCTCCAGTGCCGCAGGCTGGTTTTCCAACTTAACCAGGTTATCCGCTAACCATATTTCATAGGGTTTTCTTGCTGCAATACTGCCTTTTATTTCATCATCGGAGATGATTCGGCCCTGTTTAAGGTCCGCTACAAAAATACGACCAGGTTGCAGACGACCACGCAGTTTAATATTTTCGGGGGCAATATCAACCACACCCGTTTCCGATGCCATGATTAAGAAATCATCTTTAGTCACACAATAACGTGAAGGACGCAGACCATTCCGATCCAGCGTAGCACCCACTTGCACACCATCGGTGAAACAAACAGAAGCCGGGCCATCCCAAGGTTCCATTAAGTTTGCATGGTACTGGTAGAATGCACGGCGCTTAGGATCCATATCTTCGTTTTCTTGCCAAGCTTCAGGGATCATCATCATTAATGCGTGCGGCAGACTGCGACCGGAAAGCACTAATAGCTCTAAGGCCATATCAAAACTGGCGGAGTCAGACATACCATCGGTACAGATTGGCATTAACATATCAAGCTCTGAACGGGTAAAAAATTCAGCTTGCAGCAAAGCTTCACGTGCTTTCATCCAGTTAATATTGCCGCGTACGGTATTAATTTCACCATTGTGCGCGATATAACGGAAAGGCTGCGCTAAACGCCAGCGCGGGAAGGTATTAGTAGAGAAACGCGAATGTACCAGTGCAAGCGCGGTCACCATGCTTGGGTTTTGTAAATCAAGGAAGTACTGAGGTACCTGTTCAGTGGTTAGCTGACCTTTGTAAACGATCGTTTTATAAGAAAATGTATTGATGTAAAAATTATCTTCGATGTCATCAACGGATTGTAAACAGATACGTGTTGAATAATTACGCAGAATAAATAATTTACGCTCTAAGACTGCGGGCTCCATCTCGGGCCCCCCGGTTACAAACATATGTTCGAACTGTGGTTCAGTGCTTAGAGGATCTTCACCAATCATTGAATTATCAGTAGGAAGAACACGGTAGCCTATCAGCTCCAGACCTAAACGTTGCACATTTCGTTCTAATATTTCACGGCATTCTTTACGTTGATTATTATCTTTTGGAAAGAGGATGGTACCTACGCCATACTGGTCGAATTTTGGTAAAGTAATACCAAGTTTTAACGCTTCAGTTACTAAAAACTCATGCGGTTTTTGTAAAAGAATACCGGCACCGTCACCACTGCACGGATCACAGCCTTGACCACCCCGATGCTCCATACGTGCTAGCATGTCTAAGGCTTGGGTCACAATGGCATGTGACTTGCTGTTTTTCAAGTGTGCAACAAAGCCGATACCGCAGGCATCATGTTCCATCTCTGGCACATAAAGGCCTTGAGCGTTTTGCTCTTTATTAGTCATAAATACGTCCTTCAAGATAAAACGGTAATGAAAATTATACTGTTTTACTTCTATTGTTTTCAAAGTGCTAGTTAAGGCTTAATTTGTAGGTAAACACAAAAATAAGCAATCAATATTATTTTATAGAAAGGAAACTACTGTTAGTAGGGGCAAAATTGCACTTTTAAAAACTTCCTAATTCAAAAAATAACGCTAATAGCGTCCTTACATAAGCCAAAGCCCATGTAACATTGCTCTTTAATCAATCTAATGACAGGGAAAATCTGTTCCTCATTCTACCGCCTCAATAATATAAAATCCAATTTTGTTAATCTGAAATTTTTTTTATGTTAACAGCTTGTTAAATAAGGTTTTAACATAAAAAACCTTCCTTATTACCGGTTTAATTCATCTCTTTTTACGTGACGCTTGAAAAAAGTAAGATGAAAAATGCTTAAAACAGCAAAAAAAGCGGTAGTTATGTAAAATAAACGATTAAAAATTCATTAGCCAGCATAATTTCACATTAGTGATAAAAAATCTAGGAGGGATTTTATCATCATCTGTCGCGTTGAATTTGTCGAATAGGGAATATTTGCTGTGCGGATTTTTTTAAAAAGCTTGTTAGGCTGGTTTGAGGTTGTCTTCCTATAAGTCTATTTTACCCCGTGGATATTGGGTTAATTTGGAATAAAAGCTATTTCACCGGCTTTTATTCCTATTTTTCCGGTTGGCTGCAGATAAAATGGACAAAAGGCAACACTATTTTTTAGTGATAACCAAAATCACTTCGCCGACCCTGAATCCCCATTTGCTGATAAAACTGCGATTTATCACCACATTATTATCCACCTGATATAACCAATCATCAAAGGTCACCCGCACCTCTTTACCATCAACGGGCAGATCTAATTGATAATCCCAATGCAGTGCAAAACCGTTACTTTCTCCAACAGCGCTACCAACTACATCTCCCGCAGTGCCGGCATAGTGCCCGTTACTTAATTTAGTGATTTTCCAGGTACGTGTGGTTTTCTCACCGTCATCAAAGATAAACCATTCCTCTAATTTACCCTGTCCGTCTTTCCAGGTACCGAGCATCTCTACCGTAAAGCGTCGTGTTACTTTTCCGCCGCGATCCATAACAATACCCTGCGCTTGTAATGGCCCTTTAAAATAACTTTCAACATCAAACGCCGGGGAACTATTTGCATAATCATCCAGGCTTTGGGAACTGCATCCAAAAATCATCAAGCTGAACATTAAACCAAGCAATATTTTCATTTTATTTCACCTATTAATTGTCTGCGCAAATCAGGCTCACTGGTTTTTTTTGATAACCATATATCCAGAAAAGCGCTGCTTAAATCAGGGTTTTTAATATTCCCTAATAAACGATTATTATGATAAAAAGCCCCTTGCCCGTTTTTTGCCACTAAAAAAGTGATTGTATCGCCACTGCTAACATCTGGCCATAAGGAAACAAATTCGCTTAACCAGGGTTTATATAACTGACTGTCAACATTCATTTTTTGCCACTCTTCACCGGTGGATTTAATCAACCACTCTTTCTTAAAAGCGCGCTGGTAGCGGATCTCTAATGCCTGCGGATATTTTTGGTGTACATAACGGCCGTCGGCGCTATGTAATGAAACTTGATAAATATCCATAAATAACCAGGAGAGCTCTCCTTTACCAACGGTTTTAAGTTGCGCCATAAGATTTGGATATGGCAGATTTGAATACGCCAGGTTAGAAAACAACAAAGCAGCAATAAAACTTAATAATAGAGGTATTTTTTTAGCTGGATTTTTGTTCAACGTTGTCATAATAATCACCGTAGATTCGTACTATAAATAGATATACGGGTAGCAGTATTGACCAGATCACTATCAATACAAATAATGTCTGTAAATGGGGGAGCGGAAAATCAACCGCGCCGAATTTGTACCCTGCGTAATAGCTGAGCGGTCCAAATAAACCACCAAATACAACTTGCAAATAGACAGGGATTTTATTCAACCAGGACATACCATGGTTCAGTGCTACTGCAAAGTGAGTCCATAATAAAACCAACCAGAAAGGTAAAAGCAGCGTATCCGGAAAGACCATCAAGCCCAGCCAGGATATCAACAGGTCGACGGATCCCCCTATTAAGGTGATAGTGATTAAACTGGCTAAATCATATTTTCGATTAGGCGAAAAATAAAAATGTACCAGTAAGGCAAATATTAAAAACAGCTGCCCACTGGTGGTAAAAAATACAGCAACAAACCACATTAATTGGAAGAAAACCAAATTAAACCAGTAAAAGTGGTTGGTAATAAAACGGCGCATATTAAAAAATCAGCTTCTAAAAGCGGGTTTAGCGGCAATCAGATGCACCGCACTGATATTTCTTTCTAAAAAAGCGCCTTCGCAATAACAGAAATAAAAACGCCACAAACGGATAAAATCATCATTATATCCCAATTTTTTTATCTCCTGCAGAGAGGACTCAAACTGCTCACGCCAATGGTTTAATGTTTGAGCATAGTCCATGCCCATATCATGCAATGAAGTGATCACCATATCGGTTTTATGATTGATATTATTGGCCATCACACTGATCGAGGGCAAACAACCACCGGGAAAAATATAACGCTGAATAAAATCCACGCTGGAGCGGTACTGGTCATAGCGTTGATCAGCAATGGTAATCGCTTGAATCAACATTTTCCCATGGGGTTTGAGGTGTTTATTACAGGTTGCAAAAAAGCTTGCCAGAAACTCATGGCCTACGGCTTCAATCATTTCGATTGACACTAACTTATCGTATTGCCCACTCAGATCCCGATAATCAGATTTTAATAATGTAATCTGCCCTTCTAACCCCAAGCTTTTGATACGTGCTTGGGTGTATAAAAACTGCTCTTCAGAAATAGTAGTAGTGGTGACTTGTACGCCATAATGCTGCGCAGCATAAATTGCCAGAGCACCCCAGCCTGTTCCTATCTCCAGCAATGTTTCGCCTTTTTGTAACCCTAATCTTTCACAAATGGTTTTTAATTTATGCAGCTGGGCTTCCTCTAAACTGGCATCTATGCGGGGATAAATTGCACTTGAATAGAGCATCTCTTTGTCTAAAAATTGCTGATAGAGATCATTGCCAATGTCATAATGTGCAAGAATATTCTTTTTTGAGCCGCTACGGGTATTTTTACGCGCTTTATGATAAATCCAGCGGGGAACTGCCATCACTTTTGCCACACGTTTTTCAATTTCGTCCTGCACCCCCTGCTCACGGCCTAACACTTGAATAACTTTAGTTAAATCGGGACTGCTCCACCAGCCTTGAATATAAGACTCACCTGCCGCGACACTGCCACCGAACAATATTTTTCGATAGGTTTTGCTGTTTTTTATAACAATTTTGCCTTTTAAGTTTGCCTTGGGATCACCTAAGGTAATTTCCTGTTGCTCATCAACTAATATCAAACAGGCCTGCTGCATTTTTCCTAATATCGAGACCAAAATCCGTTTAGCAAACTGATCTATATAAGCCATTGTTTTAGTATTTGTACTTAGCTGTGTGGTGTTAACGGGCATGATCAATTTCCTTTTTTTACAGAGTGACCAACAAAAGGCACCCCTTTAATAAACAGTTTTAAAGCTTGCCAATAAATACCCGCCAGGGTTTTTAGGGTCATCACCGGGATATTAAACAAACATTTTCGTAAATTTTTATTACTAAATTCGATACTTTTCATATTCAAGCTGGCGCTAAATATTTTTTTATTACTGTGGTTCTCAATATGCAAACTCAGCTGTTCTGCCGGATTTTTAATACGCCAATGGTACTGCATCTGCAGATCCATAAAGGGAGACACTGAAAATGTTTTATCACAGATTAAATCGCTATTTATATCAATGAGGTAATAGTGTCGTTCGTTCCAAGGTGTATTACTGACTTCGGCTAACAAGTAACTTAATTGGTCATTTTCCCGATAGCAGTAATATAAATTTATCGGACTGAAATACAGCCCAAAACAGCGCATCTGTCCAATAAACATAACCCGTCCGGCTAAATTCTCTCCGCCTAACTGCGCTACCTTTTGCCAAACAAGTTGTTTATTAATGGTTTTTTTATGCTCTAAATAATCTCTCGATCGAAAACTTAAAGGGGCAAATTTATCCCACTTAAACCACCGGCCAAGTTCACTGAGTTTTTCTATCTCATCAAGGTCAATCGCCAACAAAAACAGTTTGTAGGAAAAATGATGCTCACGTGGTGTAAGGCGTTTATGACTGACTTCACCAACATAAATACAAGAGTTAAGCTTTTCCATTAAATAATCCTCTTTTAACCAAGCTCAAAGAGAAACACCAAAACGACGGCACACATCAAGCGCACTCTTTACACCATCTTCGTGAAAACCGTTATACCAATATGCACCGGCAAAATGGGTATTATTTTGCCCGCAAATAGTTAATCTGTTTTTTTGCGCGTCAATAGAAGCCCGGTTGAAAACCGGATGAGAATAGTTAAACCGTCCCAAAACTTTATCTGCCGCTATCGACTCAGTTTGATTTAGAGTAATGCAAAAGGTCGGTGCATCAGCAGGCAAATTTTGCAATATATTCATATTATAAGTCACCGCAACAGGCCGCTGGTTATCACTGTTCAAGTGATAATTCCATGCTGCCCAAGCCCGTTTCTTTTTCGGCAGCATGTTTATATCGGTATGTAAAACCACCTCATTTTTTTGGTAAGCCATTTTGCCGAGGATATTCTGTTCATCCGGACTTAAGTCTTTGAGGATGGACATAGCTTGATCGCTGTGACATGCCAAAATCACCTCGTCGAAACGTTGCCAATCGCCCTGCGCTATTTTTAATTTAATATGGCCCTTCTCACGGACAATTTCAGAGACTGGCGCATTAAGCTGTATTTGTGCTTCAAAACCTTTAATCAGTGGTTTTATGTAGGAATCAGAACCATTAGGGACCACATACCATTGCGGACGGTCATTAATCGTTAATAACCCGTGGTTGTAGAAAAACCGCACAAAGAAATACACCGGGAAAGCTTCCATATCCTGCAGGCTTGCAGACCAAATAGCGGCCCCCATGGGTAATATATAATGTGACCGGAAATATTGACTAAATCCTTGTTTATCCAAAAAATCGCCTAAACTGAGCTGCTCATCCAGAGTTTTATTTTCCCAGGCTGACTGACATAATTGATTAAAACGCAGGATCTCTTTAATCAGTTTAAGAAATTTAAGATTAATCACGTTACTACGTTGCGCGAATAAAGCATTTAAACTACTGCCGCTGTATTCAAGCCCGGTATCTTCATTTTTAACACTAAAACTCATTTCAGTAGCCACTCTGTCGATACCAATCTTGGCCATCAATTTTTCGAAATTTGGATAAGTTCTGTCATTAAAAACAATAAAACCGGTATCAAGTCGCCACTTTTTTCCCTGATAGTGGATATCTTTTGTTGCCGTATGTCCGCCGATATAATCACCGGCTTCAAAAACACAGATATCATATTTATCATGTAACAGATGCGCGCAGGTCAGTCCTGAAATACCACTTCCTATAATGGCTATTTTTTTCATTTATTAATCATCCTTGTGGAAATAAAAGACCAAACAAAGTCCGGTAACCAGGCAAATATTTTAAGCGTAAAAGTAAAAACAGCAGGAAAGTGGATCTCTCTTTTACCCTTAAGCAATCCCTTAAAAATATAATCAGCAGCCTTGTCGGAAGATATCAGCATCGGCATGGAAAAAGTATTTTTGTCCGTTAAGGGCGTTTTCACAAAGCCGGGATTAATCAGGCAAACATGGATTTCATCCTTAACAAGATCCATGGCTAAGGTTTTAGCTAAATAAGCAACCCCCGCTTTACTGGCTCCATAGGCTTCGGCCCGGGAAAAAGGCAGATAACTTGCGCTTGAGCCCATTAAAGCTAATTGCCCGCCTTTTTTTATTTTTGGTAAGACACTTTGTAAACAATAGCCCAAAGCGATTAAATTGGTGGTAATAACACGAGCAAACAGATCCCCGTCAAAATTTTTAGCATCATTGATATATTCGCAGCTTCCCGCATTTAAAATAACCACATCCAACTCAGGCAGTGTTGCCAGAGCCTCTATGACTTGTTCTCTATCGGTGAGATCAAAATTTAATGTTGAGACATTTTTTAAAACACCTATTTCAGCCAATGCTTGCTGATTACGGCCACAGGCAATAACGTCATAATTGCGTCTCTGATAAAGCAAACACAAGGCTTTGCCAATACCTGAGGTTGCGCCGGTAATTAGAATACGTTTCATGATGCAACCCGCTTTTTAACCGCTCTAATAACACCACCCAGCAAGGGGAGTTGCTCATACAACATCTGTCCCATATCAAGAAAATCCCGGTGGTAATAAATTTTGTCATTAAACTTGAGGTGGGAACATCCATTCACCAAAATAGGAGCACCTTTATTTATTTTTGGATGCGCATATTTCATGGTCCAAATAATAGAAGCCTTGCCCTTCTCCTTAATCACCTCTTCAATGTGGAAATTGCAGTAAACAACATTTTCGTAAAGATGGCTGAAATACGCAGTTAATTGCTCTAACCCTTTGAGGTTGTGCAAGGCATCAATGAAATTTATATCATCACTGTAAACAAGCCCCAACCGGCTTAGATTATTCTTATCTAACCCTTGATAAATACGACAAAAATCATCAACCACTGCAGTTGTCATTATTAGCCCTTTTTTAATACTGAATATCTGTCCAACGCATTTAATCTTGCCTGCTTGTGTTCAACGATTGCGTTTACCGGAAAATGAATTTTTTTGTTATCAAATTCATTTAGTTCTTTTATATACTTACGGATGAACAGCCCTTCTGGATCAAATTTTTGACTCTGTATAATAGGGTTGAAAATTCTAAAATAGGGTTGTGCATCACAACCAGTACTCGCAGCCCACTGCCAGCCACCGTTATTAGACGCTAAATCACCGTCGATCAGTTTACCCATGAAATAATTCTCACCCCAACGCCAATCGATCAGTAAATGCTTAGTTAAAAAACTGGCGGTGACCATTCTTAAGCGGTTATGCATCCAGCCAGTTTCATTTAACTGACGCATCGCAGCATCCACCAGTCCGTAACCCGTACGCCCTTCACACCAAGCTTTAAAGTCCTCACGGTTATTATTCCAAATGATATTATCCGCCAGTTTGTTGAAATTTTTGCCTTTACATAATTGCGGATTAAGGATCATAATATGGCGATAAAATTCTCGCCATACAATTTCATTTAACCAGCTGAAAACGCCGGAGTCCTGGGCATCTAAAGCATAGGGGAAAGCTGCCAGCACCTCATTCACACAGCGCTTGGCACTGATCACCCCGAGTCTTAAATAAGCGGATAACCCGGATGTACCATCCAGAGAGGGAATATCTCTATTGTGATGATAATCCTCTATGTCCTGTAATAAAAAATGCCGTAAACGGCGCAATGCTTCACGCTCGCCGGCAGGCCATGCCTGGCTGGATTTTTTATCATAATTAAGGCTTACATTTTGCGCCCGATTAGCATCTAAGGGCGATGCTTGAGCTCTGGGTTTAGGTAATGGTCTGATATCTGTCTGTTTTATTTTTTTCATCCAGGCATTTCTAAATGCGCTGAATACTTTATACATATCACCTTGTAGGGTGACTACGCTGCCCGCTTCTAAAATACAATCACACTGATAGAGTATTAAAGGTAAGCCGGCTTCTTTAACCGCTTGATCGCGCTTTTTTTCATTAATTTCGGGCTCTTCATTGGCATGAATAACCTCGATATGATGTACTTTTTGAATCTGCTTAAGTCGTGCCGGAATCTGAGAAAAATCAGTCACCTCTTCGATTAACAGGGGAATACCTAATGCACACAATTCAATACTCAGACTTTGTAAGTTTTGCTCAATAAAATCAGCTTGAATAGGCGCTAAGTTGTGACTTTTCCATTGCCCGGGAGTAACAAAATAAATGCCTGTTACCGGGCCTTTTAAACAAGCATAATATAAAGCCGAATTATCGGACGTACGTAAATCGTTACGAAACCACACCAATTGCATTCTTGTCATCCTTTACAATAAAAATAAAATATTTTGTTAATGCGAATAGCGCAGCTTTAATTCAACGGGATGAGGATGCAGGTAGACCTGCTGCTTTAGATAAGGATCCGGATATAAAGTCAGATAATGAGTAATCAAAGTAATCGGAACCATTAGCGGGAGCAAACCTTTGCGATATTTATCAATATTATTTGCCAAATCCACACGCTCGACACTGCTAAGTGAACGCTTAAAATAGCCCTGCAAATGCGCGAGCGTATTAGTGTGGCTTTTACGATTAGGTAAGGTTTTAAGGGTCGCCATAAAGCCTTCAATGTACTGTTTGGCGATCACCTCAATAGCTTCTTTGCTGCCGCCTAATAGTGGGCCTAATTTATAATAAAGCTTGGCATTATGGGCCATTAATAAGTATTTATGCTCGGCATGAAACTGAATAAGTTTGCTAATACTTAAACCACCTGCAACTAATGATTGCCACTTATGATAAGCATAAACGCGAGTAATAAAATTTTCCCGTAATAACAGATCATTTAAACGGCCGTCTTCTTCTACCGGCAGCAGAGGATGATCCGCCATCACTTTTGCAGCAAACACGCCAACTCCGTCACGATTGCCCTGATTGGTTCCCTGTTTATAAAGGGTTACCCGCTCCATACCGCAAGTAGGTGATTTGGCGCAGAAAATATAACCGCTCATTGGCGTTAATAAAGGGCTGGTTTTTTCGCCGAATTCAGTTAATTTTTCAGTGACTTCAAAACTGCCGTCACTGGCAATGACACGAATCAGATCGGCATCCTTAATCAAGCGAATCGCTCTTCTAGGTGCCCCTAACCCGATTGCCATTTCCGGGCAGATAGGCTGGAATTCAAAATAACTGGCCAAGACTTTAGTGCAATATGAACTCTGCTTATGCCCGCCGTCAAAACGAACTTTATTACCAATTAAGCAACTGCTGATACCAACTTGAATTTTTTGATCTGAAAACTGATACATATTTTTACCTTGTTTATTTTAAATGCAGGTTGATAGGGCCTGCTGATCTTTAATAAATTAATTGACCAAGCGGATTAAGTGCCTTGCTGAGGCCTGCAACAAAATGCAGCGGCGCGTCTTGAACCGCGTAACAGAGACAGCCCTCCTCGGTAAACGGCGTATGCGCGAGGCTGTTATCCAGCCAGATGAAATCGCCTTTGTTATAAACACCATTTTCATCGCTAAAAGTCCCGGCTAATAACAGTGTAAGCTCATAACCTTTATGGGTGTGGCTGGGAATGGCGCTATTTTTGCTAATGTGTAACAAACTGGCGCGAACATTATCTGCATCCTTAACAATACGCGCACGACTTATCGCACCAAAAGCAGACCATTTAAGATCCTTAAAATGAGTAAATGCCCGCGGTAACTGGTACTGAGTCCCGGCAACAGAAATGCTATTAATCGAGGCTCTTTTGGGTGCCGCTGATAACTCGGGTTGATGCTCAAAAATTTTCTCTAGCATGTTAGAAAAATCAATATCATTCGAGACATCCTGAGCGTCAAAAAGCACGGACTGCTGAGCGGTAATTTGTTGCGTAACTGTGGCGCATTGAGAACACATTTCAAGGTGCGCACTCACCGCAATTGATAACGACAGAGGGAGTTTGGCTGCGCTATGGCCGACTAATAATTCTCGTGTTGGATGATATTTAATCAAGATCTGCCTCCAATTTTGATTTTAACTTTGATATCGCCAATCTAAGCCGGGATTTAACCGTTCCTAAGGGGAGATCAAGATGAGTGGCTAATTCCTGCTGAGTCATTTCCTGTAAATAAATCGCTTCAACCACTTGTTTTTGGTGTAAGGGTAAACTGCCAAGATGGCTTAATAATAGGCGTTTCTGTAAATGGTCGTCTTGATCGTCAGACGGTTGATCATCAACAATAGGCCAAAGATCATCACTGATAGAATCTTCTTTCTGGGTTTGTTTTTTACGCAGCATATCAAAACAGTGATTACGCATTAGCGTGTAAATCCAGGTGCTGGCTTTGCCTTTATCAACATTAAACAAAACGGCTTTTCGCCATACCAATAACATCGTCTCCTGTACCAAATCCATGGCCTGCGCTTCTTGTTTAAAGCGTTGCAGACCATGCGCACGAATTCTCGGTGCAAACCATTTGAAAAGCTCAGAAAATGCCTGTTTATCCTGCTTTGTTGCAACCAGCTTTAACCACAAATTTATTTGTAATTGCTGATTATCTAGCGAATTAAGTTTTATATTATTCAATGCTATATCCGTCGAGTTATGAGCTATCCTAACTATCATATTTTATATCACCCCAACATTATAGGACCAACTTATCAGCTTAAACCTCTTATACGATAGAAAGTACATCAAAGATCATTAAATAATAATTTTTATTAGCGTCTACGTAATAACTTCACGGATAAAATCAATAGTAGGCTCTAGAGTGCTTTGCTCGGCAAGCCAGTATTTTTTGTCCGCAGGCACGGGTAATATCTCTAACCAACGCTGGCAAATCCAACTCAAATTATCAAAACCCTGCAGGTTTACCCGATCAACATATAAAGGGATAGAAGTTAATACAAGTTTTAAGGGGGTCAGCATAAACTCATATTGAGGCGTCATTTGAATCGTTTCCCATCCATTCACCACAGTCACATCGGCATGCATTAAACCGTCATCATCTGAGATTATATCTTTAAATGTAAATCTTTCAATCCCTTTGATATCAATGGTTAAAAAACCATTTACATCCTGATCAAAATTATAAATTTCAACTCGCGTGCCAATATCATAAAGACTATGGGACTCCTTCGGCAGGCATAAACCAAAACCTTGACCCGTGCACAGGGCATCTGCTACCAACCTTTTATAGCGCGGTTCAAAAATCCGTAATCTTGTTATACCTTCCGGTAGTAAAAAAATAGACAGTGGGAATAAAGCTAATCTCATTGAACTCTCCTTTATATGATAGCGAATACGAGAAAGCCGGGCGATTTGATCACTTTCAATGGCAAAATATGTTATAAAAATGAATACCTGAATCAAAAGCAAAAAGTGATGATCCCATCCATTGATGGTAATAAATATTAGGTTTTTATTTTGGAGAAAAATGCAAGAATTTGAACAGCAGATATTCACCGCACTGTTTTATCTGCCCGCCGGCAAGCTTACGACCTATGGGCGCTTATCTAAATCTGCCGGTTACCCGAACCATTCCCGGCAGGTTGGAAGGATCCTTTCCCGCCTTCCCAAAAACACCAAGTTGCCATGGTTTAGAGTAGTTAATTCAGCGGGTAAAATTTCGCTGAGTGGTGATGCTTTTAAAGAGCAAAAGAGGTTATTAGAAAAAGAGGGGATGACAGTGACTGCGCAGGGGAAAATCCAAGGGTTTAAAAAATATTTAAGCGATTAAATAAATAAAATTTATTTAATCGCAATTAACTGCTATAAAGTTATTTTCACCGCGCCCTAAGGAAAAACGATGATCCAGAGAATATTTTTGCTCTGCCTATTAACATTGTCTTCATTTGCCAATGCTCTTCCCTATACTCTAAAAATTACCGAGCAGGAGCTGCAGAATAAGCTCTCTAAACAGCTGCCAATAGAAAGAACGCTCGCTTATATTTCAGCTAAAATATACGATTCTCGCATCGATTTAATTGAAGGAAGCGCTGAAATTGGTGTTTTTACCCATCTGGAGGTAACTGTACTGGATAATATTAAAGGTTCTGGTCAAGCATATGCAAAAGGGGTTCTTATCTACAACCCGGAGAAAGGGGCTTTTTATCTTATTAATCCAAGCATTGTCTCTTTAGAAATAAAAGATATACCAGCGGATTTTATACCGGAAATAAAAAGAATTGCTCAATTAAGCCTAGAACAGGCGCTGAAAATTCATCCTATAAATCTATTTGATGATCAACAGATACAACAAAAAATGGCTAAGTCATCATTGCAATCCATTGTGGTTAAAGACCAAGCATTGCTGATCAACATGACTCTTCTATAAACCCTATTCAGGCCTTCTTTAAGGAGATCTTAACATTTTAAACGTTGACCAAAGTACATGCATTTAAGTGTGTTTAATTAAATGTTAAAGTATAATATCGGCGATTTTTATTAACCAGATGGTATTCCAAGTGACAGAATTAACCCTTACAGCTATTCGCAAGCAATTGACTGCATTAAATTTTAATGCGGATAAAATCAAAATTATAACCGTCAGTGCAATGGATGCGGAGGCTTTAACAGACTGTACCAGCAAAGAAAATGAGAGTTTTTACAACAGTTATATGAATGTTATCTATCGCCGCGGTGAAAGATATGTACTTGGATATCGTGGTGAAGATCCTTTGCTTGAACATGCCATCATTAAAAAAGGGGATCTCTATTTTGACCCGACACAACAGGCTAATGATGCGTTTATCCCCTATCAGTTTGCGGTGTTAACTGAGTTTAAAATCTTTGATATGATGAAACATGCTAAAACAAACAAAGATTTTCCGCCTGATGTTGATTACCTGCTGAGCAAAGAAAAACATTTCAAAAATATTATTAATAGCAAAAAATAAAAAAGGCGCTAACAGCGCCTTTTTCTATGGATAGTCTCTAGCTCTTATTACTTAGCCATTTTTTGTCCGTTATTAACCGCTGCATTATACTCTTCAGCTGAAATCACACCGTCAGTATTGCTATCTAACTGCTCAAAGGTCGGGCGATGAGGACGATCTCCTTTTTTACCCTGTTTATTCATTCCTGCACGAGCATTAAACTCATCGGCTGAAATTGCGCCGCTGGCATCGCTGTCAACTTTATCAAAGTTCGCCAATAAACGTCCGCGCACTTCATCTTTGCTTAACATACTGTCACTGTTTTGATCTAACTGCTCAAAGGTCGGGCGATAATCACAATTTCCTTTGTGCCCTTTTCTACCGTCTTTATTCATTCCTACACGGGCATTAAACTCGTCGGCAGAAAGTGTGCCGCTGGCATCGCTGTCAACTTTATCAAAGTTCGCCAATAAACGTCCGCGTACTTCATCTTTGCTTAACATACTGTCACTATTTTGATCTAATTGCTCAAAGGTCGGGCGATTAGGACGATCTCCTCTTTTACCGTCTTTATTCATTCCAACACGGGCATTAAACTCATCGGCTGAAAGTGTACCGTTGGCATCGCTGTCAACTTTATCAAAGTTCGCCAATAAACGTCCGCGTACCTCATCTTTGCTTAACATGCTGTCACTGTTTTGATCTAACTGCTCAAAGGTCGGACGAGGACCACGATCCCCTTTGTTCCCTTGTCTACCCATATTAACCGCGGCATTAAATTCTTCAGGGGAAAGAGTGCCATTACCCTCGTTATCAAGTTTATCAAAGTTTGCTAATAAACGTCCGCGCACTTCATCTTTAGATAAAAAACCATCGCCATTTGTATCCAGTTCGGCAAATGTCATACGTTGTTTAACAGTAGGTGTTGCCGCATCCTGATTCTGCTGCGCAGCGAAGCTTGTACTGGTCGTTGCCATTAATAAAGCGCCAGTGATCAATAGTAATTTTTTCATGATGTTGCCTCTTTTTATTGTTGAATTAAGTGAAATTATTAGAAAATCATCACCTTGGGTCGTAATGATTTTCTTTATGAATAAACTATAGAGCGCAACTGTGTAGGAAATATGGAGAAAAAAAGGATTTTTACAGCGTTAATTTATAACCTATGCCGTAAATAGATTTAATGCATTCACTTTCCGGAGCAACATCCTGCATTTTTTTACGTAAATTTTTGATATGACTGTCAATCGTCCGGTCAGTTACGATGCGACCATCGGAGTATATCAGGGTCATTAATTGCTCTCGGCTAAAAACTTGTTCCGGATGTTTATTAAACACAGACAATAAACGAAACTCTGCCGGGGTTAAAATAATTGTCTGCTGGTTAAGGGATGCCTGCATTTTTTGTTCATCAATCTGCAATCCCGCATATCCCTGCTGGGCAGGGTTGCCTTCTTTAGAACGGCGTAAAATATTTTTAACTCTGATCACCACTTCTCTGGGACTGTAAGGTTTACAGATGTAATCGTCTGCCCCCAATTCTAAACCTAAAAGGCGATCTATTTCATCAACCCTTGCGGTTGCCATCACCACGGGTACCTGGCTGAATGTGCGCAGCTCCCGATAGATATCAAGACCGTTACGCTGCGGTAACATTAAATCCAGAATCAACAAATCAGGCTGATGATTTTTAACCCACTCGATGACTTCCTGTCCGTTATCAATAATGTGTGTTTGAAATCCAGATTGTATAAAGTACTCGCATAAAACGCTGGCAAGTGCCGGTTCGTCTTCAACAATCAGAATCGTTTTATCTTGATAATTCATCTTTTAAATATCCTTGACAGGGAGGGTTATTTTAATTTGCAGGCCGCCTAAAGCGGAGTGATTGGCATAAATGCTGCCACCATGTGCTTTAACAATATTTTGGCAAATAGACAAACCTAAACCAGAGCCTCCATTGGCTCTACTGCGAGATTTATCAACACGAAATAAACGCTCGAATAATTTCGGCAGCGCATCATCGGGCACGGCAGGAGCACTGTCTTCGATAATCAGTTCAACGGTATTTAGACGCTGCGACAAAGTAAGCTTAAGCTTCCCATCGGGATCCGTATAACGATAACTATTTTCAAAAAGATTTAAAATGAGCTGCGATAATGCATTAGGATCAGCCTGTAACAGTGTTGCCTGGCTTGAATCATAACAACGCTGCAGATGGATATTTTTTTCAGCTAATCGCAGTTCATTCTGATTGGCAATATTATCTAACAAGCACGTCAAGTTTACCTGCTCTGCGGTTTTAGTCAGCACCCCCGCATCAGAAAGTGATAATTGATAAAGATCATCAACAAGGCGACTGAGATTCATTACCTGCTCATGTAATGATTTAATGTACTTAGGCTCAGGTTTGCGAATACCATCTTCGATCGCCTCTATCTCACTGACTAAAACGGCAATTGGCGTGCGTAATTCATGAGATATATCGGCAATCCATTGCTCTCTTGAGCGTTTTTGCAGCTTCAGCGTTTTGGTTAATTTATTAAAGGTTTTTGATAATTCGGCTAGCTCATCCTGCCCCTTCACTTGAATTTGATAGTTAAAATCGCCGCTTTGTAATGCCTGCACGCTATGATCCAGATTTTTTAAAGGGTGAAGAAAATGTCGAACCAGTAATGCGGCTACCACAAAAGAAAACAACGCTGCCCAAGCGGCAATCCAGTAAAAATTATTTAATTGCTGTTTAAAAAAACTTTTAGTTAATTTCCCAGTGATCATCTCTTTTTGTATAATAGCAATCCAGCCAATATTTTGCTCATCCAATATAATGGGCACTTTAATAAACTCCCCTCCTTCATTATGCTGTTTAATTTTTCTGGCTCGATGCAGCACTGCTTCTCCCTGTACATTTAACAGAAAAACCCGCGGGTTTATTAGCAACGGCTCTTGAGCCCGACGTGAATTCGGCCTTCCTCTAGGAGAGTGTTCACCTACTTGTTTTAAAAGATTTGTCCATAAATCGGGCCGTTCGCGAATAATCTGCCAGTCATTTTCAGGCGAATAATATTGACTGACCTGCTCAGCAATAACCTGCATTTTTTCTATTTCTCGTTGGTTAAGGTAATCCTGCAATCCGGTTTGAAAACTATTGTTAATCAGTAATGCCATACCGACCATCATGATAGAGCTGATCAGTAACAATGAGATAAATAACTTTCGGAAAAGGGTTAAACGCATTAGGGATATCCTAAGTAATTAATGTAGGGTCATCGGGTTATAGGGATCGCTATTTATAACCCTCTTTGAAAAATTTAACCTCGGCAGCTACCACGTCAAAGTGCATAACGGCTCCCCTATGGTAAGCAAATTATTTATTATTATCTACAGTGTTAGTGAACAGAGCTTGATGAAAAGTTAACTTGTTAAGCCGCCAGTCCCCATTGAGCTATACTTTTAATATCATTTTCATTGAGGGAGATCTTCCGATGAGCATTGCAAACAAAGTGAGTGAATACCTAGATAAAAATCACATTAAATATCAGTTATTGCAGCACAAACCAAGCAAAAACTCCCTTAGCTCGGCCATTCAAGCCCACATTAAAACATCACAACTTGTCAAAGCGATCATGCTTGAAGATCTTCAGGGCGGTAAATTGATGGCCATTTTACCGGCAAGTCACAAAATCAGTTTAAATGCATTGAATAGCCATTTTAATCGCCAGTTTCGGCTTATGAAAGAATCTCACATTTACGAAATTTTTGAAGATTGTAAACACGGTGCTGTTCCTCCTCTCGCACAGGCTTATGAAATCGATAGAGTTTATGATGAGTTTTTAATGCAGCAGGATAATTTATATTTAGAAGCAGGTGATCATATTTCTTTAATACAACTTTCTCAGGAAGGGTTTAAAAAATTGATGCAATACTCAGTCCCTCTAAAGTTTAGTTACCGGTTATTTAATTGATTTATCCTACTAGGACCCTGACAATATTATCAAAAAAAGGGTCCATTAATTATCACTATAAGAGCATATTTATACATTTTTAATATTAAAAATATATAAATTTATTTACCTTTGTATTTACCACCAACCACTATTACTAATTTTGCAGATTCCCGGCGTTGATTAATAGTGACCCACAGCACTTAGCAGTAAAATATTTTTCCTTTCTCTAACAACTTTGTGTTAGATCAAATTCTTAATTATTTTTATCAACTACTTTAAATAAACAAGGACTTGATTTAAGATAACAGGGACTTAATTAGGTGACCGCCGTCATCTAGTTTATAGGCACAAAGCAGGAGGTTAAAATGAATTATTTTTCTGTGTTAATGGATAACTCAGTCGTTGTCACTTTTACGATAATGATGGTGTTAAACGCTATTTTTGCCGGTTATATGAAATACTATTTCATAAAACATAATGGAAAGAAATAAAAGGACTAAAAACCCAAAATAAAAACAAAATAAAAAAATGAGTGTACAAACTTAAGCATTCTTTGCTTAACGACAAAGTGGTGAAAATATATTTTCACCACCCTGTAAAACAGCCTTACCAATCAAATCTTTTTATCCCCTCCCTATGCCAAAGAGTGTTGATCTATTCTTAGTTTATACACGCACCTTACTATATTTTTTAATATTGCCGTTGTTGGGCAAGTAGAAAGCATTTATCCCTTCCTTTATTGCGATAGTATAAAAATGGAAACAGCCATTGCTGCTGCAAAAATCATTGTGGTTTTTAATTGTGTAATAAAATTACATTTTTTTAAAAGTAGGACTTTCAGATTATTATTAATACCTTTCCATGGCCTTTTACTGCATGAAAAGTATGTTATTTGACAGTCTTATATTATTTCCGTGACACAAGTCTCACTCACCCTGACCGCCGATATTGAAGTTATCGCGACTCACGTCACAAAAATTTATTATCAAAAGCCCTATCGGTCTGTTTTGTCTTAATCTTACCAAAATATTTGTGATCTACATCTATGCTATTGCGGGGTTTAGCTGTGTTTTTGTACGCAAGGTCACGTAGCGATACATCTGACGTGCGCTTTTAAAATTATCTGGTAACTTTATCGGTGAAGTTTCAACTACATTAACTATCTCACCAATTTAGGTGAATAAATACACACGGAGCAACATATGCTGTCATCAAAATCTAAAGTCGGAGTGCAAAACTTTGGCCGCCTATTATCAAATATGGTTATGCCAAATATTGGCGCCTTTATCGCATGGGGTTTAATCACCGCATTATTCATTCCAACGGGTTGGATACCCAACGAAACATTATCCACCATGGTTGGCCCGATGATTAAATATATGCTACCGCTCTTAATTGGTTATACCGGTGGTAAAATTATAGCCGGAGAGCGTGGTGCTGTTGTTGGTGCAATCGCGACAATGGGTGTTATTGTTGGTACAGATATTCCAATGTTCATGGGTGCGATGATTGTAGGTCCTTTAAGTGGTCTGGCAATTAAGAAATTTGACCAAGCCATTCACGGTAAAGTGAAAAGCGGTTTTGAAATGTTGGTTAACAACTTTTCTGCCGGTATCCTTGGTATGATCCTTGCGATTATTTCATATATGGTTATCGGTCCTGCGGTTAAAATGTTATCGACTGCACTTGCTGCGGGTGTTGATGTTTTAGTTGCGAATAACTTGCTTCCTTTGACCTCTGTATTTGTTGAACCTGCTAAGATTTTATTTTTAAATAATGCCATTAACCATGGTATTTTCACGCCACTGGGTATAGCTCAGTCAGAGTCTCTTGGTCAATCTATTTTCTTCTTAATTGAAGCAAATCCAGGTCCTGGTTTAGGTCTTCTATTGGCTTACATGGTATTTGGTAAAGGCTCAGCAAAACAATCTGCTCCTGGTGCTGTTATCATCCACTTCTTCGGTGGTATCCACGAAATTTACTTCCCATATGTA
The DNA here is from genome assembly GCF_047632955.1 of Psychromonas sp. Taxonomy (GTDB): domain Bacteria; phylum Pseudomonadota; class Gammaproteobacteria; order Enterobacterales; family Psychromonadaceae; genus Psychromonas. Next base: position 106,826 of record NZ_JBLIED010000009.1, read on the forward strand.
TTAATGAATCCACGTCTTATTTTATCTGTTATTGCAGGTGGTATTGCGGGTGTGTTCACTCTAACAGTATTTGATGCCGGTCTTATCTCTCCTGCATCACCTGGTTCTATCTTTGCTGTTTTGGTTATGACGCCTAAAGGTGCATACCTTGGTGTTATCCTTTCTGTTACTGCAGCTGCTGTGGTTTCTTTCTTAGTTGCTTCGTTATTGCTGAAAACACAAAAAAGTGTTGCCGGAGATGAAGATGCGCTAGAAGAAGCTTCAAATCAAATGCGTGACATGAAGCAAGGATCTAAAGGTCAAGCGACTGCAAGTGCTAAAGATATGTCTGCTGTTAAAAAAATCATTGTTGCTTGTGACGCCGGTATGGGATCAAGTGCGATGGGCGCAAGTTTGTTACGCAAAAAAGTGTTGGCTGCAAATTTAAATATTGAAGTAATTAACACCGCTATCAATGACCTGCCTGGTGATGTTGATATTGTTGTTACTCATAAAGATTTAACCGACAGAGCACGTAAACATGCACCAAATGCACAGCATCTTTCATTATCAAATTTCTTAGATAATGCAATGTACGATAATTTGGTTAAAGAACTTCAAGCAGCTCAAAGCTAGGTTGAGCAAAAAAGCCTGAAGGCCCTATCTCCCAGGGGCCCAAGGCGACTAAATATTAGAGGCTAGATTTTCTAGCCTTTTTGCATTTAGGAAAATATTGATGATAAAAACCATATATTTTCGCACGGGTAATAGTGGTAGTGGTTTTATTGGTAAGCTTTTATCGGATGCGGGTATTACAGCTTTGTGCATTATTCCGGACTGGTTGTTAGCAGTAAAACGCTTAAACAAGTCGAGCAAGCTTAGCGAAGAATAAAAGAATTACTCAATTAACGCCTGCTTTTACAACACTTATTTATTCTATTAGATAAAAAATCATGCCAAAATTTTCCCGCTTAAAATTTGATATTGATATTGTAGAAACACTTTCTGAGGCGGAAACCGCCTATGTTTTTTTTACCGCCAGTTTTGATCTTTTTGAAGATGCCATTGATGTCTTGATTCAGAATGTTTTTAGAAAAGATGATTATGCAGTAAAATATGCTGTTGATCCCTTGTTAAACAATAAGGGTCCATTGGCACATTTAACTATCCGTACCAAACTTTTATATGGGTTGGGGCTGTTATCTCAAAAGCATTATCAATATATTGATAAATTTATCACCTTAAAAGAAATTGTTCAGTCGGAAGGTAAATCCATCGATTTTCTTTCACCTTCCCTCCTTGAGCTTATAAATACTATTAGTGCAGTGGCTGAAATTCTGCCTTCCAACTTTGACGATGACCAATTAGAAAAAAGTTCTCATTACTTAGTACAAATGAAACAGGAACAAAAAAGGCAGGTCATTAAGTCAGCATTAATTTTGGCAATCACTGAAATCATAAAAGAGCTGCATAAAGAGACGCCATTAAGTTAATAATTAATCGTTCCCGCAAGAAAGTGTAATGCAGCACATTCGAGCACCTGCCATTGCTGGCAAGATCAGTGCATCAAAGACTCTGCTCAAATATATAATACAGCCCGGCATAGGGCATAAAAAAACGCCCGATGCAGTGCATCGGGCGTTTTACCATAACTAAGTGTCAATTGACTTAAAGCTCAGGCCTTCCTAAAGAAAGTCCCTTGCAGAACCACGCTAAAATTAAAGCGTTGCTAATGCCTCATTAAATGTTTTGCTTGGTCGCATTGCCGCTGCCATTTTCACAGGATCCGTATGGAAGTAACCACCCAGGTCGACCGGAGCGCCCTGCGCTGCATTTAACTCAGACAAAATCTTTTCTTCGTTATCAGCAAGTGTTTTAGCAAGAGGAGCAAATAGTGCCTGCAGTTCAGTATCTTTCGACTGTGCGGCTAGCGCCTCTGCCCAATACATAGCAAGGTAAAAATGACTGCCACGGTTATCAATCTCTTTAACTTTACGTGATGGTGACTTATCTTCTTTTAAGAATTTTCCGTTAGCAGCATGTAATGCTTCAGCAAGAATGACCGCTTTCTGGTTGTCTGTTTTTTGTGCAAGGTCTTCAATAGAAACAGCCAATGCCAGGAATTCACCTAGGGAATCCCAACGTAAATGCCCTTCTTCGATAAACTGCTGAACATGTTTAGGCGCACTGCCACCAGCACCCGTTTCAAACAAACCACCACCGGCAAGCAAAGGAACAATTGAAAGCATTTTTGCACTTGTACCAAGCTCTAAAATTGGAAACAGATCGGTCAGGTAATCACGTAATACATTCCCTGTCACAGAGATAGTATTTTTACCTTCAGACACTCGTTGCAGGGTTATTTTAATCGCTTCAACGGGCGATAAAATACTAATATCCAAACCGTCAGTATCGTGATCTTTTAAGTAACTATTCACTTTAGTGATAAGGTTTGCATCGTGAGCACGTTTTTCATCTAACCAGAAAATAGCTGGTTGTCCGGTTGCTCTGGCACGACTGACCGCCAGACGTACCCAATCTTGAATTGGAATGTCTTTAGCCTGACACATGCGCCATATATCACCTTCTTCGACAGCATGCTCCATTAAAGTATTGCCCGCTTGATCAGTCACTTGAACGCTACCTGCTTCTTTAATAATAAAGGTTTTATCGTGCGAGCCGTATTCTTCCGCTTTTTGAGCCATTAAGCCCACGTTTGATACATTGCCCATGGTCGCAGGGTCAAAGGCACCATGCTCACGGCAGAAAGAGATAGTCTCCTGATAAATACCTGAATAACAACGATCTGGAATCATCGCTTTAGTATCATGAAGTTTTCCATCTAAGCCCCACATACAACCGGAAGTACGGATTGCAGCCGGCATAGAGGCATCAATAATCACATCACTTGGGACATGTAAGTTAGTGATCCCTTTGTCTGAATCAACCATTGCAAGTGCAGGACGTGTGGCATAAGCCGCTTCGATATCAGCTTCAATCTGCTCTTTTTGTGCGGCGGGTAAATTGGCTATTTTGGCATAAACATCACCCAGACCGTTACTTGGATCGACACCCAACTCAGCAAATAAAACAGCGTGTTTAGCAAACACGTCTTTAAAGTAAACCGTTACCGCATGACCAAACATAACCGGATCAGATACTTTCATCATGGTCGCTTTAAGATGCAGAGAAAGCATGATGTTGTTATCGATAGCATCCTGCATTTGCGCTTCGTAAAAATCACGTAACGCAGAACAACTCATTAGCGATGCATCAATTACCTCATCTTTTAATACCGGTGTTGATGCTTTTAATACTGTGACAGCACCGGAAGTCGCGGTAAATTCAATTTTGACATCATCATTTTTGGTTAATACAACGGACTGTTCGCTGCCATAAAAATCACCTTCGGGCATATCTGCAACATGTGATTTTGAATCTTTAGACCAAGCTCCCATGCGGTGCGGATGATCCTGCGCATACTGTTTAACCGCATCAGCAACACGACGGTCTGAATTACCTTCACGTAAAACCGGATTTACCGCACTGCCTAATACTTTTGCGTAACGCGCTTTTGCCTCTTTTTCTGCCGCTGTTTTTGCATCTTCAGGGTAGTTTGGAATATCAAAGCCATGCGCTTGCAACTCTTTAATGGCAACATGAAGCTGTGGAATTGAAGCACTCACATTGGGTAATTTAATAATATTAGCCTGCGGTGTTTGAGCAAGCTCACCCAATTCGCTTAATGCATCGGCATGTTTTTGTTGATCACTTAAATTATCAGGGAAAGTAGCAAGAATACGAGCAGCTAAAGAAATATCGCGCGTTTCAACCGTTATATCTGCGGCCTGTGTATAGGCACTAACAATGGGGAGTAGAGAATACGTTGCAAGTGCAGGTGCTTCATCCGTCTGGGTGTAGATGATCTTTGCAGATTTATCTGTCATATTTATTCCTTTAACAAGTTTTATGATGTCTATAGGCTATTTATCTACCAAAACAATTGACCGTAAAGCAGATTTATTAGTTATAACGCACGGGTCACAAATGTTGTGGATTTGTTACTTTGTGATATTTTCGTGCATCATAATAACGAAAATTGTTCAATAGTCCAACAACCTCCGATCTATTTTAACTTTATAAGCCCGCAGTTTCATTTCCCCAATATATTATAAAGGTCAAAACAGCTGTGCTTGTTTTGTCTATCAATAGTATCTTCTGTTACAATTTATTCTATTTATTTTTAAGGTATTTTCGTGGTAAAAGCTAACAATTCCAATAAAAAATCAACCTGGCCTTTGAAAACCAAAAGCGCTAACTCGGCAAGGCGCCCTGCAGGCAAACACAAAACCAATAAACAACCGCAAACACAGGTTAACGATGCAACCCGCAAAATACTTTTATTTAATAAACCCTTTGATGTATTAAGTCAGTTTACGGATCAGGACAATCGGCAAACATTAAAGGACTATATTGATATCCCGGAGGTCTATGCTGCGGGTCGATTAGACAGAGATAGCGAAGGATTATTGTTATTAACCAATGATGGCAAGCTGCAGGCCCAAATAACTGAACCCAATGCTAAAACCACTAAAACTTACTGGGTACAAGTTGAGGGCAGTCCGGCTGAAACGGATCTGCAGAAACTACGTGATGGTATTAATCTTAAAGATGGTTTAACCCTGCCCGCTCAAATAGAGATAATGCTTGAGCCTGAGATTTGGCAGCGCAATCCTCCTATTCGCGAGCGGGCAAATATTCCTACTACCTGGCTGAGTATTACTATCAGTGAAGGCCGTAACCGTCAGGTACGGCGTATGACAGCGCATATTGGGTTTCCAACCCTGAGGTTGATTCGTTATCGGATTGGTAATTGGACCATTGATGGAATTGATAATGGCAGTTATAAGCTGCTTTGATTTTCTTTTTAGCTTTCACTTGTTGTTTTCGTCGACGAATAAACTACTCATCGTCATTCTCGAGATGTTTTAATCGAGAATCTTTAATGAGTTTGTAACCTAGCTGATTTGATTGGTTTGCAGGCTTTCGCTTGAGGCATTTTTGTATCTTTCGTTGTTGGTCTTCCGCTCTTGACAGCGTGTTACTTTCACTCGCTCCCATGTTCTGCTTATACATAACCGATTTTTTGATTGTAAGCTTTCGCTTGGGGCATTTTTTGTATCTTTCGTTGTTGGTCTTCCGCCCTTGACGGCGTGTTACTTTCACTCGTTCTCATGTTCTGCTTATACATAACCGATTTGTTTGATTGTTGGCTTGCGCTTGCGAGCTGATATTTTATCTTTCGTCGTTGGTGTTCCGCCCTTGACGAATAAAAACCATCAGCTAACAAGCGAGAACCTACCAACCAGCGTCAGCAGCAAAAGCGGAATTAGTGAAAAAAGATGAAAATGAAAAGATGAGACATATATGGATACTCCACATCCCGATTATCTTTATGAGCACATCTTTTACAAAAATCATTTCGAAACTCTGATATGATAAATAATGGTATTTCTGTTGGAAAACAAAAGCCTGGAGAATAGAATTCTTCAGAAAATAAATAGAATCATGTTGTTTTCGGATTACCACCTACTGATTTATGCCTTGGAACCATTGAAAAAAATAGAAGAGACAAAAATGAAAGAAAAAATAAATCGATTGGTGGTCTTTTTGTTCCTGCTCGTTAGCATCTTGTTTTACCCATCAATGTCGCAGGCCGTGCAAACTTCTACCGGGGCGGGCAAAATACAATCGCTGACGACAGCCAGTCAGATAGTGCCTGAAGCTGACAAAGATAATTTATCATTGACGGTCGAAGAACTTTCCTTCCTTGCAGTTCATCCCATTATCCGTGCCCACAATGAACAGAACTGGATTCCGTTTAATTTCTATCGTGATGGGAAACCCCAGGGATTCACCATAGATTTAATGAATATTCTGGCAAAAAAGCTTGGCATCAAAATCGAATATATCAGCGGCCCCACCTGGGATGATTTTATGGGAATGTTGAACAACAAAGATATAGATATCATAGGCAATATGGTGGAAACCGAGGATCGCAAAGAATTTGCGGTTTTTACTCTGCCGATCATTAAAAATCCCCTTAATATTATCAGCAAAACCAATACACCCTTTAGAAATCTCAATGAACTGGAAGGTCATACAGTGTCTATTGTAAAAGGTTTTTGGTATCAAGATTTATTACAAAAAAAATTCCCGGCGATAAAGCTTCACCTGGTGGAGACCAGTGTTGACGCGCTGAAAGATGTCGCTTTTGGGACTGCGGACGCCACCATCGATATTGGGGTCGTGATGCAGCATCTCATTCTAGAGAACAACATTCCCAACCTCACTATTTCCGGAGAAACTAAGATTCCAGGGGGAGAAAACTTTTATAATCGTATTGGCGTTCGAAAAGATTGGACACTTCTGGCGAGCTCCTTGGATAAGGCTTTGAAGTCGCTGACATTTCAAGAGGAATATCAGCTGAAAAAAAAATGGCTTACTATGCAATCAAGCACGGAAATGACGCGTATAAAATTAACCGAACAGGAACAAAGCTATCTTAAAATCCATCCGACAGCTTCAATCGCCTTGATAAGTGATTATGCCCCATTCTCATATGAGGAGAACGGTGAGGTAAAGGGTTTTGTCAAGGATCTTCTACTGCTCATTTCTAAAAAAACCGGCCTTGAATTTGTCCAAAAAGTAGATTATTGGGGCAATAACCTTAATAAATTCAAGAAAAAAAAGGTCGATATCATCGCGGACATTTCTTATAAAAAGGAACGGGAATCATTTACCCTTTTTACCACACCTTACTATCAGATCCCCGTGGTTATCTTTACCAGAGAGGACTTTAAAAATTTTCAGGGCTTGAAAAGTCTCCAGGGGAAAAAGGTGGGCATTCAGCAGGGTATCTTTTATGAAAAAGAACTTCGCGAAATGGGTGGAATGGAAGTTGTCGGCTTTGAAAATTATGAAGATCAATCTAAGGCATTGGCCTATGGAAAAATTGACGCATTAATTCAAAATCTGTCTGTCATTAATTATCAAGTGCGCAAATATGGTCTCAGCAATATCCGGGTTGCTGGAGAGTTTGGGCTGCAAGGCGTAGGAAAAGAAGATTTGCGTTTCGGTGTTAGGACTGACAAAAAAATATTATATAATATCCTGCAAAAGGGGCTGGATGGCATCAGTGACGAGCAGTTGGCTATAATAACAAATCGCTGGCTTAGTACGGACTTGAAGGCAATCGATTCGAAAGAAACTAAAATTTTGCTCTCCTCAGCTGAACAGCATTACCTCGAAAATCGCAATGAGATTCTGATGTGTGCCAATCCAAACTGGATGCCATTTGAGTCAATCAGCAAGGCTGGCATCCACCAGGGGATGGCGGCTGAATTTATGAATATCATCGGTCAGAGGATCGGTAAAAGTATCAAGTTAGTGCCAACAAAAAATTTCAGCGAGACCTTGAGTTTTTCGAAACGGCATCAGTGTGACATTCTATCTATGGCGCAGGAAACAACAGAGAAAAAAGAACATCTCAACTTTACGGAGCCCTACCTCCAGACCCCTATTGTTATTGCCACTCGATCCGACGAGCTATTCATCGATGATATAAACAAAATTTCAAATAGAAAATTTACGGGTGTTAAAGACTTTGCCTATATAAACAAACTGAAGAAAAAGTATCCTGGTATCATTATTGATGAAGTTTCTTCTGTCGAAGAGGGTATTGAAAAAGTTCGTTCGGGCGAGGCCTATGGCTTTATCTTTTCCATGGCAGCCATCCACTATAAAATCCAACAATCAAGAATAACTGACATTAAGATCGCAGGTAAATTTGATCTGAACAATGATCTATCTGTCGCGGTGCGCAATGATGACCCGATGTTATTTTCTATTATGCAGAAAGCGGTTGGGTCCTTAACAGACGCAGAAAGACAAAATATCTATAATAAGTGGGTTTCCATCGTCTTTGAAAAAACCTTCGATTACTCCCTGCTTTGGAAAATACTGGCTATCTTTCTTGCGCTTCTGCTTGGTATTTTCTATTGGAATCGCAGATTGACAATGATGAATCGGGCCATCCAGAAAGCCAATATGGCCAAAAGTGAGTTTCTGGCCAATATGAGTCATGAGATTCGTACACCCATGAATGCCATTATTGGCTTATCTGACCTCGCCCTTAATCAGGATATGACTCCGAGGTTGAGGGATTATCTTTCAAAAATACATTCTTCTGGAAATTCTTTATTGGGAATAATTAACGGTATTCTCGATTTTTCAAAAATAGAGGCAGGGCAACTCGATCTGGAAAATATTGAATTTTCTTTGCTTGATGTTCTGGATAATATCTCCAATACCTTTTATTTCAGTCTGGCAGAGAAAAAGATTGAGTTGATTACCTCCATTGATCCTGATGTGCCCTGGCATCTTATTGGTGATCCTCTACGAACAGGTCAGATATTCACCAATTTGATTAACAATGCCATCAAATTTACCGACAAGGGTGAGATTAAGATTTGTGCTTCTTGTCTGGGAAAAGATGACCAACAGGTGAGATTGCTTTTTTCAATCACTGATACGGGTATCGGGATTCCAAAAGACCGGATTGCCGACCTGTTTGAGCCCTTTGCTCAAGCCGATAGCTCGACCTCCAGAAGACACGGCGGAACAGGTTTAGGTCTATCGATTTGCAAACAATTGATTGAGAAAATGAATGGGAAGATCTGGCTCGAAAGTGAACAGGGAAAAGGAAGTGTTTTTTCTTTTGAAGTTGAGTTTGGCGTCAGTCAAGCTGCTGAAGATAACAGATTACTGCTACCTCCAGCGCTGACAGGCCTACATGCCCTAGTGGTTGACGATAATCCCGTTACCCTAAGGGTAATAGAAAAGATGCTGATTCATCTAAAATTCAATGTTACGACTGCAGAGTCTGGAGAAAAGGCGCTATCGGTACTGGAAAATGCGCTTGGAAATAACGCGATTGACCTGACTATCATTGACTGGCAGATGAGTGGAATGGATGGAATTGAAACAGCTAAAAAGATAAAAGAAAATCCGTCTATTCCCAAAATACCAATGGTTTTAATGTCTGCCTCTGATAGGGATGGTTTGCTCGGCCAAAAGTCGAAAGAAGTTGGCTTTGATTCTTTTGTGTTAAAACCCGTTAACCGCTCAATTTTGGTTGATACTATACTCGCTGTTTTTGGTTACAGGGATAATATCAATAAAAACCTGAAGAGAAAAATTAAAGTAGACTCTGCAAGTTTGAATGCAATTGGGGGGGCAAAAATATTGCTGGTTGATGACAATGAAATTAACCGCCAGGTGGCCAGAGAATTTCTGGAAAATGCGGGATTGCTCGTCATAGCAGCGACCAATGGGAGAGAAGCGCTGAATTCTGTGCAAAGCCACACATTCGACGCGGTGCTTATGGATGTTCAAATGCCGGAAATGGATGGCTATGAAGCCACTCAAAAAATTCGCAGATGGGAAAGCGCGCGGGTTGATCTAAAGCCTGCCTATGGCTCTCCCGTTTTACCCATCATCGCCATGACCGCCCATGCTATGGAAGGCGATAAAGAAAGGTGTCTTGCAGCAGGAATGAATGATTATGTCACCAAACCCATTGATACAAGAAAATTGTTTGAGATTCTCAGCAGCTGGATTAAGCCTGGCGAGAGGAAAAAAGCTGAAATTAAAGTCGCCTCTGAAAAAGATGACACTCAGATTCCGGCAGAGATCAGTGGAATTGATATTGAGACAGGACTTCAGCGAGTAGGGGGAAACAAAAAGCTTTACAAATCATTACTTCTGACTTTTGTTGATAAACATTCTCAAACAGTTGAGCAGATAAGAAGTGCCTTAGAGGGCAATGAGATCAAAAAAGCCGCAGATCTTGCCCATTCCTATAAAGGGGTCAGTGGCAATCTCGGAGCGACAGCACTATTTTCATTAACAAGCGAATTGGAACAACTCATTAAGCAGGACAGGCAATCTGAAATCAATGAATTGCTGAACAAGCTTGAGGAAAAAACTAAAATCATGACCCATTCCATTGCCCTTTTGCTTAGGCGCGAGAAAACCGTTGAAAATACAGGCTCGGACTATAACGTGGCATCATCGCCTGTTGATATTTCTCTTCTGACAGTTGTCCTGGATTCATTAACATCCTGTCTGCGGGACAATGATCTTGATGCCATCGACAATGTTAAAAAATTAGCGGCTATAACAGGTCCTGAGCATCAACAGGGCTTAGAAGAAATTGAGGATCTGGTAAATGATTTACAATTTGAAGAAGCAGCTCTGAAATTGAAAGAGCTGTGCAATTCACTTGATGTTTCGATTTAAGGTGTGATTATGCCGGAGAAAATTAAACAAAAAATATTAATTGTCGATGATATTATTGATAATATTAAGGTATTAATCGATCTGCTGAAGCCAGAATATAAAACATTTTTCGCGGCTAATGGTGAAAAAGCCCTTGAATTAGCTCAAAATATGTCCCCTGATATTATCTTATTGGATATTGTAATGCCGGAAATGAATGGCTTTGAAGTATGCCAGAAATTGAAATCTAACCCCATCACCTGCGATATTCCGGTTATCTTCATATCGGCAATGAGCGAGATTGGGGATGAAACAAAGGGCTTAGAAGTCGGTGCGGTGGATTACATTACCAAGCCGATTAGTCCGGCGATCGTTAAAGCTCGAGTGAAAAATCATTTAAAACTTCGGGGAGCCATGCAGGAACTGAAACGACTATACAACACAGCACTTGATTCCAATCCCATGACCGGTCTTCCTGGTAATAACAGTGTTGCAAAACAGATTAAAAGTACCTTGGATACTCAACAAAATTTATGCGTAATTTATTCTGATTTGGACAATTTTAAAGCATTTAATGATAAATACGGCTTTGCTTTGGGGGATGAAGTCATCAAGTTTACCTGCCAGGTTTTTAAAGATGTTGTCGATGAGCTAAGTGTCAAGGATCCATTTATCGGTCATATCGGCGGGGACGACTTTGTGCTGATGGTGCCATCTGAACTGACTCAAACAGTCGCTGAAAAAATCATTCTACGGTTCGATCAAGGCGTTATTAAGTTTTATTCCAGCGAAGATGCAGGAAGCAAGTGTATTCAGTCTGTTAACCGCCAAGGTAAAAGCGAGGCCTTCCCATTAATGTCAATCAGTTTGGCAGGTGTTGATTTGGCACATGGTGTCTACAAAGAGTACATGGAAGTGAATGATGTCTGTGCGACCACCAAAAAAATAGCAAAATCAATGCCGGGGAGTAGCTTTTTTTTAAACAGACGAGATACAAAAACATAAATGAGTCTGTTGACTTACTGGAATTTTGGTTAGAGTTCAAGACGTATGAAAAAATAACCATGGGCATGACATTGATGTTTAAATGATTTTTTTGTACCCGCTGACCATAAAGCAAGTACTGCTTAAATTCTGCTACCATTAATAGATTTAGAGCCAGTTGGCATTGGGTGCTCCTGCCTATTCCACCGCTCCATATTCTGCTTTTAACCTGCAGCTTCTTTGGCAACTCTACTACCATAATATTATCCATCAGCGAAACCATGCCCATCGCCGTGGTACGGTAGCCTAAAAAATATCCACCCTGTACTCTTTTAAAAAGTACAGGGATAGGTGAGAGGTTGCCTTCTCCAATCTTGCTGTTTTTTCCTCGGCAAGAGTCAATACTTTTTATTTTAAAATATCAGTAGCCCGCTAATCAGCCTATTCGCCTCATCAAGCATATAAACCCGACTGTAGCGGTTATACCAAACGCATTAATAAAGTGATCTGATTTACTATTTAAAATTGATCATAAATTTAATGGCTGTCTTACTTGAACGCCAACTAGCACCAACCATGACAACAAACGCATAGCTCGTAGGGTGCATTCTATGC
>NZ_JBLIED010000010.1:0-110091 GCF_047632955.1 Psychromonas sp.
TGCCGATCATATCTGCTTCCTGGAAAGCATCATCGCCGATCCAATTGGTTGGTACTTGACCAGATAACACAACTAATGGAATAGAGTCCATGTAAGCTGTTACAATACCTGTAATACAGTTTGTTGCGCCAGGGCCAGCTGTTACTAGTACACAACCCACTTTACCGGTTGCTCGTGAGTATGCATCTGCCATATGTACAGCAGCTTGCTCATGGCGTACTAAATAATGTTCAATTTTATCAGATTGAAAAATCGCATCGTAGATATCTAATACGCTGCCGCCAGGGTAACCGAAAATATGTTCAATACCTTCGTCTTGTAGCGATCGGACAACCATTTCGGCGCCGGATAACATCTCCATAAATTTCTCCTTTATACAATTGGTAAATTGCGTCACTTCCCACCTGTATCGGGTGAGGGTGAACATTTATTATATGTGACCACGATTCATGATCCGCATACGTGATGTTTAACTTTACTTTAATAGGGGATAATTGCATCAATTAAATACAAAAAAATTAACTTAATTGTTTTTTTTAGAAGTATGGCAAAAGATTAGCTAAAAAGGGCAGGTGGGCAGCTTATATAAGCGCTATTGATGGCTGAATTTTTAGCAAAGATGGCTTTGTTTATTTAAAAATACCATGGAGCGCAACTTTTGCTGCAAAAAAGAAGGCTCACGGCTTTTTGTCAGCAATCATTCAAATGCTCCGCGTGATGCAAAATAAACAAGCATAAAAACCTTCCTGCATCCGTTGAAACCCAGTGGCGCAACTTTTCTAGCCGGGTTTCAAAGAATATTTATTTTTGCTCTACTCTATTTATTTGTGCTGATATTGGTTAAAATTCGACTCATTTTTATCATTAGACAAATTGAGATTTTTGATGTTCGAAGTAAATCCTATTGTAAATAAAGTAAAAGATCTTACTGAGCGTGCACAAGTGCTCAGGGGGTATCTTTGACTATGACGCCAAAGCAGAGCGTTTAGAAGAAGTTAGCCGTGAATTAGAATCACCAGATGTATGGAATGAACCGGAACGCGCTCAGGCATTAGGTAAAGAGCGCAGTGCCCTGGAGTTGGTTGTTGAAACCATTGACGCGTTAAGCGCGGGAACTGAAGATATTCTAATGCTGATTGATATGGCCATTGAAGACGATGATCAGGACAGTTTTGATGAAGCCGAAAAAGATGTCAATGAACTGCAAAAAAAATTAGAAGTGTTAGAGTTTCGCCGTATGTTCTCCGGTAATCACGATGCTTGTTCCTGTTATTTAGACATTCAATCGGGCTCCGGCGGAACCGAAGCTCAGGACTGGGCAAATATGCTCCTGCGTATGTATCTGCGTTGGGGAGAAGCACATGGTTATAAGACCGAGTTGATGGAAGTCTCTGCGGGTGATGTTGCCGGTATTAAAGGTGCAACCATTCGTTTTACGGGCGAATATGCTTTTGGTTGGTTACGCACCGAAACGGGTGTTCACCGTTTAGTCCGAAAATCACCCTTTGATTCATCGGGGCGCCGTCATACCTCATTTGCATCCGCCTTTATCTACCCTGAGATTGAAGATAATATTGATATTCAGATTAACCCTGCGGATTTGCGCATTGATGTGTACCGTGCCTCAGGCGCGGGTGGTCAACACGTCAATACGACCGAATCAGCGGTGCGTATCACTCACGTTCCCACCAATCTTGTAGTGCAGTGTCAGAATGACCGCTCCCAACATAAGAATAAAGATCAGGCAATGAAGCAGTTAAAAGCTAAATTGTATGAACATGAATTACAAAAGCAAAATGCCGAAAAACAAATAAGTGAAGACAGTAAGTCAGATATTGGTTGGGGCAGTCAAATACGTTCATATGTTTTAGATGATGCGCGTATCAAAGATTTAAGAACCGGTATAGAGAGTCGTAATACCCAAGCGGTATTGGACGGTGGCCTGGATAAATTTATAGAAGCCAGTTTGAAGTCAGGACTGTAGCTTTGAGTTGCGAGCCGCTAGCTCGAAGATCATTGCTCGAAGCTCTCCAGCTTTTTATGCATCCAACCCAGAACGTGGGGTCGAGAATCAGATTAACAAACCAAATTAACAGTAGAACATAATAGGAACTATCATGTCAGAGCAGAATAAAACAGAAGCACCGCATCAAGAGTTAAATGAAATCATGGCACAACGTCTGGCCAAATTAGATGCAATGCGCGACAAGGGACAAGCATTTCCGAATGACTTCCGTCGTGAAAATATTTCCGATGATTTACATGCTCGCTTTGATGATAAAACCAAAGAAGAGCTTGAAGAGCTGGCGGTTGAAGTCAGTATTGCCGGTCGTATGATGATGCGCCGTATTATGGGCAAAGCAAGTTTTGCGACTATTCAGGATATGGGCGGTCGTATTCAACTTTATGTTACCCGTGATAAACTCCCTGAAAGTTTCTATAATACTGAATTTAAAAAATGGGATTTAGGCGATATCGTTGGTGCAAAAGGGGTTTTATTTAAAACGCAAACTAATGAGTTAAGCATCAAAGTCTTCGAAATCCGCATTCTAACTAAAGCGCTGCGTCCGTTACCCGATAAATTCCATGGTCTTTCTGATACTGAAGCCTGTTACCGTCAGCGCTACTTGGACCTGATTGCCAATGAAAGCTCGCGTAAGACATTTCTGTTACGTAATAAAATCGTTAATGCTATCCGTCAGTACTTAAATGATCGTGACTTTATGGAAGTAGAAACGCCAATGCTGCAAGCGATTCCCGGCGGCGCGGCGGCAAAACCCTTTGAAACTTACCATAATGCACTCTCTTTACAAATGTATCTGCGTATTGCCCCTGAACTCAATCTGAAACGTTTAGTAGTGGGTGGTTTTGAACGAGTATTTGAAATTAACCGTAGTTTCCGTAACGAAGGACTTTCAACCCGTCATAACCCTGAATTTACGATGATCGAATTTTATCAAGCCTATGCGGATTACATCGATCTGATGAACCTGACTGAAGATATGTTACGCAGTATTGCGGAAAATGTATTAGGTTCAAGCATGGTAAAATACGGCGATCAAGAGTTTAACTTTGGCGCTCCTTTTATTCGTGTGACCATGAAAGAATCGGTGCTGGCATACAATGAAGGCATTGAAGCCTTCGAACTGGAAAGCATGGCAAGCCTTACGGCCTTAGCCGAACGTTTAAACGTGAATATCAAAAGTGGCTGGGGTGAAGGCAAAGTGTTAACCGAAATTTTTGAGGAAACAACGGAGCACAAACTGATTCAACCGACCTTTATAACCGCCTACCCGGCTGAAGTTTCACCCCTTGCTCGTAGAAATGATCAAGATCCGAGTGTGACCGACCGTTTTGAGTTTTTTGTCGGTGGACGTGAGCTTGCGAATGGTTTCTCTGAGCTTAATGATTCTCAAGATCAGGCCGAGCGTTTCATGGATCAGGTTGCTCAGAAAGAATCCGGTGATGATGAAGCAATGTTCTACGATGCGGATTACATCACCGCACTTGAGCACGGTTTGCCACCAACAGCGGGTGAAGGTATCGGTATCGACCGTCTGGTGATGTTGTTTACCGACAGCCATACCATCCGTGACGTATTGTTGTTCCCGCATATGCGTCCACAGGCAAAATAATTGTGAAGATAGCTTTCAGTCATTAGCTGTCCGCTATTAGTTAAATTCAAAATAAGAGCCTCGTTTTTACGGGGCTTTTTTTGTCTGTTGTTCTTTACGTTCCGCGTGGGAGTTTATATCCGGTTAGGCTGTGTGCCAGTTGTTTGGTCTAATCGATTTGGCTTGTTTGTTAGCCTTCGCTTGTAAGCGCTTGGTTTAACATTATTTGCTGGTATTCCGCTTTTGACTGCGGGTTACTTTTCTCTCAACAGCAAGAGAAAAGTAACCAAAAGAGTGCCGCCCCTAGCCATTTTTTGATCTCGCACTGCCCAACCGCTTTTTAACGCACCAGTCCGGAATGCACATCCCTGTGCATGCCAGACCTAGTGAAACCGTCCGGGTTTCACTTGCTAAAGCGTTTGTTCATTGCAAGAAAAATGGAAGGGGTCGCTCGTCGCCGCATTGGTTTGGTGGTTAGAGGTTTCTTGTTCCTCACGCTCTGCGTGGGAACACTTATCCAGTTAAGTTGTGCGTTAGTTGTTTGGTATAGCCGATTTGTGCCATTTTCATATCAGCCTCACTTAATCCTGAGGCTTTTTTTTGTCTGTTGTTCAGTGACTTTCTAGGGAGGTATTTGCTACTGAATATGTACAAAAAACAGTATCGCCTTTAATTTTGATCTTCCTTTGTATTTGCACATTTCATGCGTCTTTGTTGCACAATTTTTGGTTATCTTAAGCCGGATTAATTAAATTATTAAAGTTGATATTTGCAAAACGTAGTGGTTACTACCATCCTCTTCTTATTATGGAACTTTTTTCCAAGTGTAATGTCTTTTATTGGAATTTCGTAATTTAATCAAGATGTTATTCTAAATACTACTTCTAGCTGTTATCTCACTTACATTACAGGTCTACCAATAACCCAAAAGAACAGTGCAGTAGTCAAATTACGCAGTGCTATGTTTAATAAAAATTAAAGAAAAAAATGGAGTTTTACAAACAATGATATTTTTAGGAATAAAGCACAAGTTAACAAGGGTCTTGAGTTTAAGTTTGTTTGCTTTAATG
This sequence comes from Psychromonas sp., assembly GCF_047632955.1. Taxonomy (GTDB): domain Bacteria; phylum Pseudomonadota; class Gammaproteobacteria; order Enterobacterales; family Psychromonadaceae; genus Psychromonas. The sequence goes on from NZ_JBLIED010000010.1 coordinate 4,685, forward strand.
CTTTACGGGAGCAATGCAGAGCGTGTATTTGCAACCGGCTATTCAGCTAGTTTTCAAAATGCAGATATTGATGAATTTATTAATATTATTGGTAAAAACTTACATAAAACAATTATTTTGGCTCCTAACGTGCGCGGTAAGATCACGGTGCGCAGTTATGATCAGTTAAATGAAAAGCAATATTACCAGTTTTTCTTAAACGTATTAGAAGTCTATGGTTTTGCTGTTATCGAAATGGATAATGGAATTATTAAGGTGATTACATCAAAAGACGCCACAAATTCCGGGGCGCCTGTGGTTGATGGTGATTCGAAGTTTGTTAGCGATGAAATGATCACTCGAGTGGTGCCCCTCACTAACGTATCCGGCAAAGAATTAGCACCGTTATTACGTAAACTCAATGACCGTGCAGGTGGTGGTAACGTCGTCTATTACGATCCCTCTAATATGATCATGCTGACCGGACGTGCTGTGGTTATTAACGGATTGGTTGAGATTATTAAACGTGTTGATAAAGCAGGCGATCAAAATGTTGATATCATTCCGCTTAAATTTTCTAATGCATCGGAAATGATTGATCTTGTGGAATCTATTCAAAAAACAGAATCGGGTATTTCCGACATTTTTAAACCTCATTTGGTTGCCGATGAGCGAACCAACTCGGTGATCATAGCAGGTGAAGCTAAAGCAAGGGCGCAAGCTATTAAGCTGGTGAAATCACTGGACAGTAAGATGAAACATAATAGCGTTAATACGCGTGTTTTTTACCTGCAATATGCAACGGCCAGCGAAGTGGTGAGCGTATTAAACGGGCTCAGTGGTTCCATTTCTAACTCCTCTAATAATGAAAGTGATGACGCAAATAATTCTCAGGATTCTCAAAATTCACAACGTTCTCAAAACTCCCAAAGTTCCCAAAGTTCCCAAAATTCACAACAAAGTAGTTCAACTTCAATGGCGTCTAATTTGAGCATTCAATATCATACCGGCACTAATTCTATTATTATTTCTGCAGAGCCGGAAATGATGGCCTCTTTAAGCAGCATTATCTCTCAACTTGATATTCGCCAGGCACAAGTGCTAGTTGAAGCCATTATTGTTGAGGTATCTGAAGATGATGGTGTGAATTTAAATACGCAGTTTGGTTCACCGGTTGGAGGGACGCAATTTAATGATAATGGTGTTAGTACCGGTGAGCTTGCTGCTGCTTATTATGGCATTGAGTATGATGATGATTTTGATGACGCGGCTACTGCTCTCTCTGAAATTTCCGGTGGGATATTTGGTGTTTATAGCGATAGCTTTGCCGTTATCATACAAGCGGTAAGTACTTTAACGACGGCAAATATTCTCTCCACTCCCAGTATTACAACGCTTGATAATCAAGAAGCGAGTTTTATTGTTGGTGATGAAGTACCGGTTATAACAGGCACTACTTCAGGGGTCGATAGTAATGATACTTTCTCAACGGTTGAACGTGAAGAAGTGGGTATTAAATTAAAAGTAACACCGCAAATCAATAAAGGTGACACCATAAAACTGCTTATTGAGCAGGAAGTTTCGAGTATTCAAGGGTCTACTAGCGTAGATATTATTTTTGCGACCCGTGCGATAAAAACAACTGTTATGGCAAAATCCGGAGCAACAATTATTCTGGGTGGTTTAATTTCTGAAGAATTGAATGAAACCGTAGAGAAGGTGCCGTTTTTAGGAGACCTTCCGTTGATTGGCTGGTTTTTTAGATCCACTATCAGCAGTACCGAAAAAAGTAACCTGATGGTCTTTTTGCGTGCGACGATTCTTCGTGATGATGAAAGCATGGGAGCGCTTAGCAAGCGTAAATATCAATCAATCCGAGCTCTTCAAGTGGGTCAGGATGAAGACGGCGTTAACTTGATGCCTGATGCAAATGTACCGGTCTTGCCTGAATGGAGTGAGATCCACCCGATAAACCCGAATGATTTTAGCGCATTAAACACCAGCAAAAAGGTCGAACCGGAAAGGTTGTAAATTAAAGGCCCTGGAAAGGTAGGCTTAAAGCCGTTTATTGTTATTGAACCTCACTTAACCGTGGGGTTTTTTTGCTCAATTGGTCACATTTCCCCGTTGTGTTTTAGCTGGATAGTCTTATTTTTAAGATTAAAACGCAGATGATATAGGTGCTGGATTAGCAGCAATAATATTTTGACCCATTTCTTTTAATGCTTCTCTTTTTATATAACGAGTGACTGTCGGCTTATCTAAATCAGCATATTTAAAAATAATAAGCGCGCTACCTTTAGTATTACCATTAATCACTTTTTTAGTTATTGGGTGTTGGAATGAGATACGGCCTTGAGTAATAAAACGTATTTCTGTGGCATTTTCTGGCCACCATCTTGCATCCGCTGTAGAGGGCACGACTAGGACAACGGTTATTTTATTTTGTCTGCACTGTTGATAGGCTTTGTCCATAAAAAGCTTAATCATGCCTCTGGAATAAGGAGGATTAATCCAAACGGCTTTAAAAGCGAGTGTCTCCAATAGAGGAGTTGCATCAGCCCAGTTATTCATGATTAAGGCATTTTGTTCGATATCAATATATGAATTACATTTTGTGTTTTTATTGTTTGCGGCTATATCTACTTTAAAATCAAATTCGTTATTAACGGCTGCGAATAACCACTCAGGCGTAGACCATGAATTTTTATCATCATTTGTTAATTCACTGCTTATGTAATCAGCCATGGGTTGCCTTTTATTGAGATGGATATTGTTTTATTCGAGGTAACTAGCAAGAATATCATTTTTTCAGTCTATCGACTGCAAAATTGTAAAGGGATTGTCTAGCCGGATTGGTTTGTCATATACCTTCGCTGCTGCATTGGTTTGGTGCTTAGAGGTTCCTCGTTCCTCACGCTTCGCATGGGAATGCATAGCAAGGGGATTGCGTTTGCTGTATTTTCCTCGTTCCTCACGCTCTGCGTGGGAATGCTTAAAAGAAAACAGGTCACGCAGAGCTTAGCCCGCTCGTGACACTATGCTGCCGCATAACCCACAGTGCCGTATTCAGGAACAGTCAGAGCCTGTCCCGCTCATAATCATGAGCTGCCGCTCAATTCGCCTGGCCATTTTTTTTCTTGCACTGCCCAAGCGCTTTTTAACGCACCAGTCCGGTATGCACATCCCTGTGCATGCCAGACTTAGTGAAACCAAAGGGCACGCCGAGTTTACCGCTCATGAGCCTGAACTGCGTAAATGACTTCGGACGTCCTGCTCGACGCCTTTCAGGTCGTTGTCGTAAATTCCAACGTTCAAATTTTTTCCTGAAAAATTTGTCGCTCCACGGTTTCACTTGCCCTTGACGCATTTTGTTTGATAATTTCTTTGCTGGTGGGCTTATTATAATGCTGTTGACGAAGTCCTTCTTAAGCATCTGCCTGTTTTATAAAAAACTCGCAAATAACATAATATTCAAAATAGTTAAAATTAAAGCAATCGAGAATAATAAGAAGTTAGTCAATTTAGAATTTTTATATTTGCCCATTACCTTTTGCGATGAGGTTAAATAAATTTGCAGAAAAACAGTAATTGGTAATTGGATACTTAATACCATTTGAGAAATGATCAGACCTTTAAATGGGTTTGAAATTAAAAATATTATCAATGTCGATATTATTAATATCCCTGCTACGCCGACTTTTGTATGTATATCTTTAATATTATAAGGTTCTTTAAAAAGGCCCGCATAAACAGATCCACCGGCCATACCCGCAGTAATTGTTGACGATATTCCCGCAAACAGTAAGGCGATTCCGAAAATAATGGCGGCTTGTGAGCCAAGCAATGGTGTCAGAAGGTGTTGCGCCTGCTCTAATTCTGTAACGACTATCTTCTTGTCAAAAAAAGTAGCTGCTGCGAGTATAATCATTGCACTATTGATTGCCCAGCCAATAATCATCGATACAAATGTATCTGTAAATTCAAACTTCAACTGCTTTTTAATAATCTCTTCATCTTTTTTATTCCATTGCCGACTTTGAATGATTTCTGAATGTAGGAAAAGATTATGAGGCATAACAACCGCACCAAGTACCGCCATTACGATGACCATTGAGCCATTAGGAATGCTAACTGTAACCCAACTTGTTAATGCTGTAGGCCAATCAATATCGATAATGGTCATTTCATAGAGAAAAGAAAATCCAATAATAGAGACGAAGCCAATAATCAGTTTTTCAAGCTTGGTATAAGTGTTTGTAAAGAGTAATACAATCACAATAGCGAGAATAACCACTGAGCCTATCATTATTGGTATATTAAAAAGAAGTTGCAGAGCAATTGCACCGCCGAGTATCTCAGCCAATGCAGTGGATATAACAGCAAGAATACTTGTAAAAAGAACAAATCTAGCAAGGTGTATATTTAAGTTTTTCATTGCAGATTCAGCTAAGCAATCGCCAGTAACAATCCCAAGCTGCGCAACATTATGCTGTAATAAGATTAGCATGAGTGTGGATAATGTTACCATCCACAAAAGTGCGTATCCAAACATTGAACCTGCTGCAATATTTGAAGCCCAATTACCAGGGTCAATAAAGCCTACGGTGACCAGTAATCCAGGTCCCATATATTTAAGTATTTCACTAAAGCCGTATTTTTTTTTATGTTCAGTGTTTGGTGTAATGAATGACTTAATCTTCACAGTATATTCTCGACTTTTATTTGGTTATTTTTTATCTAATTTAGGCATTTTATTGCCTGCTAAATCTATTTTTGAATCATTAACGCCTTGCCCCAGATGATTGATCATTTCTGTCATGGCGTCTGCAAGTTTTTCTGGATCATCGACATGGATTCCTTTTAAACCAGAAGCCTCCGCTTTTGACGGCGGGTAGATGATGAGAAACCGAAACGCAGTTTCGCAGTTCGAGGGAATCATGCTCTCTCAACAGCAAAAGAAAACAGGTCACGCAGAGCTTAGCCCGCTCGTGACACTATGCTGACGCATAACTCGCCCAAAAGAGTGCCGCCCCTAGCCATTTTTGATCTCGCACTGCCCAACTGCTTTTTAACGCACCAGCTCGGACAGCACATCCATGTGCAGAACCGAACTTACAGAAATCAACAAGGGCACGCAGAGCTTAGCCCGCTCATAATCCTGAACTGTCGTTCAATTCGCTCCATGATTTCTGCTGCTAAAGCATTTGTTCATTGCGAGAAAAATGGAAGGGGAATGTCGTTGTCGTATTGGTTTGTCATATGCTTTCGCTGCTGGGGTTTGGTTTAACCTTATTGGTTGGTCTTCCGCCCTTGACGGCGTGTTACTTTTCTCTCAACAGCAAGAGAAAAGTAACCAAAAGAGTGCCGCCCCTAGCCATTTTTTGATCTCGCACTGCTCAAATACTTTTTAACGCACCAGTCCGGAATGTACATCCATGTACATGCCAGACTTAGTGAAACCATCCGGGTTTCACTTGCTAAAGCATTTGTTCATTGCAAGAAAAATGGAGGGGGAATCTCGTTGCCGCATTGGTTAGATTATTCGCAAAAAAGTATGGGTGTCCAATTTATCTCTTTGGTAAATATTTATAGAGCACATAGCCTCCGAAATAACACTGACAACCGTTATGCGTCCGATTTAATTGCTTAGTTATGTTTTTGTGTCGAAATATGTTCCATTTCACTTTCTCGTGCTTTTGACAAAGCGGATGCAACTAAACCTGTAGGAATTGCAACAATACCTAAACCAATAGTTAAGATAAAAAAAGTAAACAGCTTGCCACCTGCAGTTATAGGATACATGTCTCCATATCCTACGGTAGTTAGAGTTGTTACTGACCACCAAAGGCTATGAAACACTGATTTAAATTGTTCTGGTTGTGCAGCATTCTCACAATAATAAATACCAACAGCTGACAGATAAAGCATTATTACTGCTACAAAACCGAATAAAATCAATTCTTCTTTCGCTATGACTAATGCACGATGAAATCTGTTGATTGCTTGATTATATTTAAATAACTTTAGTATCCGTACAAGACGAAGAAGCCGAAATATCCTAATTGCACGAAGATCAAAACCAGAAGCAATGTAAAAAGGTAGGATTGCAAGCAAATCCACTAACCCATAGAAACTGAATATAAATTTCAATTTCCTTTCAGATATTATAAAACGCAGTACGTATTCAAGCGTAAAGATGCCAACTGTAACCACCTCAATAATATTGAGGATTTTTTTAATCTCTAACGATAGATCCGGCAAGGTATCTATTGAAAATGTGATAAGTGAAATAACAATTAACGACTGAACTGTAAAGGTAAAAACCTTACCAAAAAAATGGTCAGTACTATCTACAATTTTTCTTAAAGTTTCTTTATTGATCAATACTGACTCCCTTAAAAAACATAACAGCTTTATAGGCATTACTGTGCACGAAAATCTATGATGCCTATCTCATGCCAAATAATCACAACAATATCTATTTAACCTCACGAAATCAAAGTTTTAAATGATGATTTAGTCACTTATTGATTTGAGATGGGTGTTAACGTGCTATCTATTCCCCATCAAAGCTGAACAAACAAGGCAACCTGCTATACATTCCCAAGCGGAGCGTGAGGAACGAGCATTCTCCAATTACAGATAAATTGGACGCCCATACTTTTTTACGAATAACCCAGCCAATACGGATAGGCAATTTCCGTACGTTTTTCTTGTGCTGAACAAGTGTTTTAGCAAGAGAAAACATGGAGCGAATTAAACGACAGTTTAGGTTCATGAGAAGGCTCGGCCTAGTTTTCTCTAACCTCAGCCAGTACAGGGACGTAATGTCTGAGGTGGTGCGTTTAAAAGGGATTTATTTAGCAAGATAAAAAAACGTCTCGGAACGGCATTCTTTTGGTTACTTTGCTTTTGCTGTTGAAAGAAAAGTAACACGCCGTCAGGGCGGAAGACCAACAATGAAAGTTACAATAAACGCTAACAAGCGAAAGCCTGCAGACAAACCAAATCAGTAGTGTAGTTTTTAAGGTAGATAAAACAGAAAGTTAAACCATCAGTTGCCTGCAAACAAACCAAATCAGCTATGTGGTTTTTAAAGCGTGGAAAAATAAAAAGGGGGACAAATTTTAGGCAAAAAAATACCCGCTCGAAAGCAGGTATTTTTATCATCTTAGTTTATCAAAACTGAATTACTCAGCTTCAACAACTTCAATGTTAACAATTGTAGATACGTCAGAGTGTACTGCTACAGCAATTTCGTATGAACCAGTGTTACGTAGTGCGCCTTCAGGAAGACGAACTTCACTTTTAACTACAGGTACACCAGCAGCAGTGATTGCATCAGCAATATCACGCGTACCGATTGAACCGAATAGTTTACCAGCGTCACCAGCTTTAGAAGAGATAACAACCGCTTCTAATGCCGCTAATGCGTCGCCACGAGCCTGTGCAGCAGCAAGGTTAGCAATTTGCTTAGCTTCTAATTGAGCACGACGTGCTTCAAAAGCTTCTAAGTTTGCTTTGTTTGCTGGAACAGCTTTTTGCTGTGGGAAAAGAAAGTTACGTGCGTAACCTGATTTAACAACAACTTTATCGCCAAGTTTACCAAGGTTAGCAACTGTATCTTGTAGGATAATTTCCATAATCTATAGCTCCTGTTTACTTGTGTAAATCTGTGTATGGTAAAAGTGACAAGTAACGTGCACGTTTGATAGCGCGCGCTAGTTGACGTTGGTATTTAGCACATGTGCCAGTAATACGACTAGGTACAATTTTACCACTTTCAGTGATGTAATTTTTTAACGTAACTACGTCTTTGTAATCGATCTCAACAACTTTTTCAGCTGTGAAACGACAGAACTTACGACGGCGGAAGTAACGAGCCATGGTATTTCCTCAAATTTGTTCTATGTACTGAGCATGCAACACGAGTTTCCCAAGCTTATTTGCGCTTTGGTGATAAGTGATAAAACCACTTACTCTTATTTGCATCCCTTTCGATAATTTATCTTTTAACTGACTGGCTAGTATGCCACTAGCTGCAACGGGCATATAACAAAAAACGTTGCGTGGCAATCCAGCCTCTTCTTGCATTGAACGATGTTCAACCACTAAATTACAGTGTTGTAAACCGCTCGGACTTTTCTTGAATGTAGGCTTTTCAGTTATTACACCCGAAAGTCGCAAAAAGTTATCAGTCACTAAGTCGCTTATGCTTCAGCTGTCGCTGTTGCTTCTGCGTTGACTTCTGGACGTGGAGCACGAGGAGCACGTTCAACACGCTCTTCTCTTGCTTTTGCCACTACAGAAACTTCAGTCACAGCAGCTTTAGTACGCATGATCATGTTGCGGATCACTGAATCGTTGAAACGGAAAGCATTTTCCAAATCATCGATTACGTTCTGGCCAGCTTCAATATTCATAAGAACATAGTGTGCTTTGTGTAGTTTGTTGATTGGGTAAGCCAATTGACGACGGCCCCAGTCTTCTAGACGATGAACAATACCGCCAGCTTCTGTGATAGATGCTGTGTAACGTTCAATCATACCATTAACTTGTTCACTCTGATCAGGGTGAACCATAAATACGATTTCATAATGACGCATATAAAAATCGCTCCTTACGGGTTAGTAGCTTCTTGATTTGGCTCAACCGTACCAATAGAAGCAAGGAACAAAAAAGGGTGGTTGATTTAAGGCGGTAAAGTGTACAGTCTAGTGTGAGCTGACGCAAGCAGTGATTTTGATAATTAAGAAGATATTTGCCGAGCATTGCCGCTGCTCGGTCGGCGCTTAAAATAGTGCAATATGCGTGGCGTCTTTTATGCTAATCTGCGCATTTTTAATACCGATTTCTGTCTTTTAAAGCGATTATATTGCGATATTTTATGAGTGTACTTTGTTGAATCCGAAATTACTTTTTCTTTTGGCGATTAATCTCGCTGTTCTTGCGCTGAGTTTTGCACGCTTTGCGGGAGGCTTTGAAACGCCTGCGCTGCCAAAGGAGGTGATCCCCGTCGAGCAGCCCGACAATAACAGCGAAGCGCTTGAGCAAAGAGCCGTTTCTGAGCCACCGCAAAAGCAAAGCACTGACAAAGAGTTACTGTTATTACAAGCTGAACTTAAAAAAGCGCTTCAAAGGCTGAAAAGTCAAAAAATACAAGAAATTAAGCTTGCTTCTTTAGCAGAAGAAAATCAGCGTCTTGCGGATAAAGTATCGACCTTAGACAATCAGGTTAATATTCAAGAGTCTCATTTAGCCGAGAGCCTTAAGCGCGAAAACAAGCTTAATGAAGCATTACAAAAAGAGCTTTTAAAGCATGCAAGCTTGATAAGCTCGCCTATTGATCAAATTAAAACCTCTATTGATCAAAAATCTAATTTATTAAAAACAAAGAAAACGGCAGAAAGCAAAGATGCGATTTCTGATGCTGAATTTATCGATGTTGCGATTCAAACAAATAATATTCAGACAGATATCGTAGATGGCAATGAAGAGGCTATATCAAAAGAACAGCGTTTTAGTGGTGCGGTGGAGTTTGGATTTAATTATGAACAAGATGATGAACTGACCAAAAGCGCAGAAGGGCGTTTAATCTTAGATTACAACGTAGTTGATCAATATAATATTAACAGCGATATTAAATTCGAATTTGAAGATGAAGAGGATGACGAAACCGAAAATGATTGGCGTTGGCAGCTACAAGGAAATTATAACCTAGACCCTGTCAATTTGGTTTTTCTTCGCAGTGATATTCAGCGTAGTCAATCTGATTCATATGCAAAAGAAGATACTTACACAACCGGCTATGGGCATATTTTCTTTAATGAGAATAATCATAAATTTAATACTGAATTTGGTCCTGGTTATAAAATAGCTGAACCTAATGATGGCGAAGACGAGGTCTCTTATAATGAATTTATCGTACGAACAAAATTAAATTATGAAAGGATTGTGACAAAAAATTTACAGGTTACATTGGCAAGTGTATTTGAATTCGGGCATAAAAACAGTATTAATGAAGTTGAGTTCAAAGCTCAAAATAGAATATATCAAGAGTTATATTTAATTTTTGATATCAATTATAAATATACTCAAAATGTACCGGACGATTCAGAAAATGATGAGCTTTCTACTGGTTTTAATCTTCAATATGCATTCTAAATGCAGCTATCCGTTCGCAGCCATCAGTTTTCAGCCGATAGCCGCTAACGGATAGCTGACAGCTTATTTAGCCGCGTTGGCGGACCACTTCAAATAAGCAGATGCCGGTTGCTACCGAGACGTTTAGGCTCGAAACCGCGCCCGCCATTGGCAGCTTAATCAGCTGGTCACAATGTTCACGGGTTAAGCGGCGTAAGCCTTTGCCTTCGGCGCCCATCGCCAGTGCCATACCACCTTCTAATTTACAGTCATAGAGGCTTTGGGTGGCTTCACCCGCTGTACCGTAAATCCAGATACCTTTGTCCTGTAATGAACGCATCGCTCGCGCCAGGTTGGTGACATGAATCAAAGGAACCGATTCTGCGGCGCCACAGGCGACCTTGCGTACCACGGGGGTTAAGCTTGCTGAATTATCTTTAGGGATAATCACAGCATGCACACCCGCCGCATCGGCACTACGCAAACATGCGCCGAGATTATGCGGATCCGTTACACCGTCTAAGATAAGTAAAAAAGGCGCTACGGTTAAACTCTCTAATAAACTGTCTAAGTCATTATCGTTTAAGACCTTAGCCGTTTTAACACGGGCGATAATACCCTGATGTTGTTCTCCTTCTGATTTATCGTCCATGGCTTTACGATTCATTAATTGAACGGAGATACCCCATTCATTTAATTTAGCGATAATATTATTAAGACGCTCATCTTCACGTCCTTTTAATGCATAAACTTCAATAAAACGTTCTGGTTGTTTCTCTAATAAGGCATCAACTGCATGGATGCCATAAAGTAATTCACTTTTGCTCATGTTTTTCTCTAATTCTATTTGTTGATAATAGCTTAGAGCTTCGAGTCTTGAGTTTCGATCTCTTAGCTCTTAACTCGCAGCTCCTAGCTGCCCGTTTGTTTTGTTTTGTTACGGCGATCTGCGCGACCGACTTTTTTGGCTGTGGCTGTGGTTTTTTTTGTTTTTGATGATGCGGTGTTTTTTTCGCCCTGTTTTATCGGTCTTTTTCTTTTCGGCTTATTTGCTTTTTGCTCTTGCTTGGCGGGTTCTTTCTCAGCCGGCTGAGCGCTTTTTTGAGACGGTTTTTTACCCGTTGATTTTGCTCGAGCACGTTTATCTATCGGACGATCATTTTCACGCGCAGCCGTTTTTTGAGCTCGTTTTCGTTGCCCGGCTGCCGCTTGATCGGCTAATTCAAAATCGATTTTTTTATCATCTAAATTAACCGACAATACTTTGACTTCTAATACGTCACCAATCCTAAATGTGCGTCCCGTACGCTCACCTTTCAGGGTCTGTTTGCCCGCATCAAAGATATAATAATCAGAAAGTAAGCTGGTTACGTGAACTAAACCATCGATTTGAATACCCGTTAAGCGCACAAAGAATCCAAAGTTGGTGACAGCGGCTATCGTACCTTGCATTACATCACCAACATGATCCTGCATATATTCACATTTTAACGCATCAGCAACATCACGAGTCGCATCATCGGCGCGGCGTTCAGTCATTGAACAATGTTCGCCTAAAGCGCCCATCTCTTCATGTTTATAATGATATCCACCGGTATTGGTCCATTTCGCTTTCAACTGACCCTTGGCCTGATGTGCGATTAAATATTTAATAGCACGATGTAAAATCAGATCCGGATAACGACGAATAGGAGAGGTGAAATGCGCGTACTCATCTAAAGCCAGACCGAAGTGTCCGAGATTTTCATCCTGGTAAACGGCTTGTTTCATGGAGCGTAATAACATGGTTTGTAAAAGCTCACTGTCCTCACGATCTGCAAAGGCTTCAGCCAAGGTCGCGTAATCACGCGGGGCGGGTTTATCTCCGCCGGAAAGGCTTAAACCCAGCTCTGACAAAAATGAACGGAAGTTAACTAGTTTTTCCTGACTTGGAGTTTCATGAACACGGTATAGCGCAGCAGCTTCTGCCTTGCCGATTAATCGCGCTGAAGCAACGTTTGCCTGAATCATACATTCTTCGATGATCTTATGCGCATCGTTACGTGTGATTGGCTCAATAGATTCTATTTTACGGTTTTCATCAAAAATAAAACGCGTTTCTAAGGTTTCAAACTCCATGCCGCCGCGAATCTTGCGGGCGCGCTTGAAGGCTTTATAAAGGTGCTCTAACTCTTGGATGTGAGGCACTAAAGGTTTGTACTGCTCGCGCAATGCCTTATCACCGTCTAAAATGGCGGCGACTTTGGTATAAGTAAAGCGCGCATGAGAATTCATTACTGCTTCATAGAATTTGTAATCAGTGAGCAGTCCGGCTTTAGAAATAACCATTTCACTGACCATGCATAAACGATCCACCTGCGGATTTAACGAACATAATCCGTTCGATAAAATTTCCGGTAGCATCGGCACAACCTGGTCGGGAAAATACACCGAGTTACCACGATTAATCGCTTCTTTATCTAAAATAGTACCGGGGCGAACGTAATAGCTTACGTCAGCAATGGCCACCCACAGGCGCCAGCCGCCATCGGCTTCAGCTTTACAGAAAACTGCATCATCAAAATCGCGGGCATCTTCACCATCTATTGTTACTAGCGGTAATTGGCGTAAATCAACACGGCCTTTAATGGCTTCTTCAGGAACAGATTCGGTATAGTCTTTTAATTCTTCATCTAAACCTTCAGGCCATTGATGCGGAATATCATGGGTACGCAGTGCAACTTCAACTTCCATGCCGGGTTCCATATCTTGACCGAGCACTTCAGTGATTTTACCTTTTGCAGTCAATCGCGGTTTTGGACGCTGAAGAATTTCTACTACTACTATTTGTCCGTGGCGGGCACCAAAATTGTTATCTTGATTGATTAGAATCTCTTGATTGATGCGCGAATCATCGGGCACCACGACGGCGATCCCGTCTTCGACAAAATAACGGCCAACAATCGGCTCTTTACGTTCTTCTAATAAACGTACAAAACGCGCTTCGGTTCGGCCGCGGGCGTCAACCTTAACCGGTTGGGCAAGAATTTTATCCCCGTGAAACAGTAAACGCATTTGATGTGCGGGTAAAAAAAGATCGGCACCTTCTTCTTCCGTTTTAAGGAAGCCAAAACCATCTTTGTGGCCAATCACTTTACCTTTAATAAGATTCAATTTGTCCGGCAGGGCATAGGTTGCATTTCGGCACCAGACTAATTGTCCATCACGTTCCATTGCCTTTAAACGACGGCGTAACCCCTCGGCTTCTTCTTCACCGCTTAAAGAGAAAGCGTTAAATAGAGCATCACGGCTAATAGGTTTGGCTTGTTTTTCTAAATATTCTAAAATAAATTCACGACTTGGCACTGGATGCTCGTAAGTTTGTGCTTCGCGTTCTAGGAAGGGGTCTTTAGTCATAGTGGAAGACTCTTTTGTGGGTAAATGAGTGAAAGTATATCCGAAAATACCTAAAGCATCTGGTTAATGTTCCCTCAAAGGCTTATTTACGATAAAAAACACTAAAAAAAACCAAAACTTACAGAAAACACTAGACAGACAGTGCCACAATCAGTAGTATTCGCGCCACGCTAAAGACGTGAGCACCCGTAGCTCAGCTGGATAGAGCGTTGCCCTCCGGAGGCAAAGGTCACAGGTTCGAATCTTGTCGGGTGCACCATCTTTCGGTAGGTAAGTTAATAGCGTAGAAAAGTTTTAGTGGCGGATGTAGCTCAGTTGGTAGAGCCCCGGATTGTGATTCCGGTTGTCGCGGGTTCAATCCCCGTCATTCGCCCCATCTTTTTCAGATGTAAAATAGATTCTCGGTGATTAGCGCAGCTTAGTAGCGCACCTCAGAATTTGAGAAAAGAGTTGGACCAGGGGGTTACCCTGCAGATGTAAACTGTAAATACAATTTTCGGTGATTAGCGCAGCTTGGTAGCGCACCTGGTTTGGGACCAGGGGGTCAAAGGTTCGAATCCTTTATCACCGACCACATTTAAAGAAACCGCACTTGCTGCGGTTTTTTTTCGTCTATAATTTATGTGATGGGTCAAAATCATTAGTTTGCTCGTACACTGAGCTGTCGCTCAACTTGCTCCGTTTATCACCGACCACATTTAAAGAAGCCGCACTTGTTGCGGTTTTTTTCCGTCTGTGATTTATGGGATGGGTCAAAATCATTAGTTTGCTCGTACACTGAGCTGTCGCTCAACTTGCTCCATTTATCACCGACCACATTTAAAGAAGCCGCACTTGTTGCGGTTTTTTTTCGTCTGTAGTTTATGAATGCGGGTTAAAATTAGTTTGCTCGTACACTGAGCTGTCGCTCAACTCGATCCGTTTATCACCGACCACATTTAAAGAAACCGCTTTATGCTTAATCGCAGAAGCGGTTTTTTTTCGTCTGTAATTTGGTGACTTTATTTAAAGAAAGGAAGTAGAGATTAAAGACTGCTCAGACACCAAGCTGGCGCTTTACAAGATTGCTCAGATACTAAGCTGGCGCTTAGTCGCTGTTCCACCTATCACCAATCACATTTAAAAAAGCCGCCAGATCGTTAAATCTAGCGGCTTTTTTTCGTTTGCTATGCCAAGTGTTGAGCTGTTATTTATTCGCTTTGACTCTTTGCGCTTGTTTAACCGCTTGTTTTTTAATGCGGTTATTTTCCAGCTGGGCAACAGCTTCGCTGCCGATATGGATTTGTCCGCGCTGTTTGGCTAAACCGACCTGTTTTTCGCGTTGTGCAAAACGCTGTTTTTGCTCAGGAGTTAATTGCTCATGGCACTGATGGCAGCAAATACCCTCTTGATACTTATCGGATTTTTTATCCTCTTCGGTAATGGGTAAACGGCAGCCATGGCATTGGTCATATTGGCCTTGTTCCAGCTGGTGATTTACCGAGACACGATTATCAAAGACAAAACATTCACCCTGCCATAGACTTTCATCCTGGGGTACTTCTTCAAGGTATTTTAATACTCCACCCTCAAGGTGATAAACTTCATCAAAACCCTGCTCTTTCAAATATGCAGTAGACTTTTCACAGCGAATCCCACCGGTACAAAACATCGCTACTTTTTTATGCACGGTAGGATCTAAGTTATCTTTAACGTATTGCGGGAACTCTCTGAAGTTGGTCGTCTTAGGGTCGACGGCATTTTTAAAGGTGCCGATACTAATTTCGTAATCGTTACGCGTATCCACTAACAATACATCGGGATCGCTGATTAAGGCATTCCAATCTTTTGGCTTGACGTAGCTACCGGCCGTTCTTTTCGGATCGATGCCTTCAACGCCCATGGTAACAATTTCTTTTTTGAGTTTAACCTTAGTGCGATAGAAGGGATTTTCCTGGGTGAAAGATTCTTTGCAGGTTAAATTGCTCAAGCGCGGGTCTGATTTTAACCAATCGATGAGTGTATCAATATTTTCCCGGCTTCCTGCTACCGTGCCGTTGATGCCTTCTTGAGCTAACAATAAAGTGCCTTTGATATTGCTGGCCTGCATGATGTTTAATAAAGGGGCTTGGATCTGCTGATAATTATCTAAAGTAACAAAGCGATATAACGCACAGACGACTGTATGTGACATGGGTTTTCCTCGTAGCTAATAGCAATCTGTATAACTCTCTGATCTGCCTTGCTGGTTAAAATTAATCCTAGCTGTGTTGTTTTCAATCCCAATAGCCAGCTATTGCTCAATCAAACGCCTTGCTATCATTAATTTTTCCTTCGCAATTTCAGACCATTTACTCATACGGATTGCTATAACTGAAACGTAAATTCAGGGCTTGGGTTTAATAAAGGCGCTATTATACGAAGATTTTTCAGACCTGTAAGCAAATTGTTGATGATTTGTTAAAAACTATTCATATTTGTTTACGCAGTTCTTTTCTCCTCAGCTGGTCCTGTGTTAAAAAGGTGCTAAGATATTAACTGTTATAGAGCATAGAGATAAACGACCTTTATGCTTAATGTAAATAATTTTATTAAAAAAATGCTAGTATAGGGGTTAATGCATGATGGTGTAGGGATGCGCTACCTTATGTTTAATGTAAAGAATAGAGTCAAAATGGATGCCGGGCGATAGGTGAGATAAACAAGATCCGGTATTAATTGTGTTTACAACATAATAAAAAATTAAACATTTTAACGGGGAATAACAATGAAAAGATTAATCATGAGTTTTATCTGTACGCTAAGTTTATTAACCGCGGTGACGTCTGTAAACGCAGCCAAAGTCGGTTTTGGTTTTGACCAGGGATTTGGTGTTGCGGGGCAGTTTAATAATCTCAATGGTTTTGTTGGTAATGATGGTGTGAGTGGCGATTATTTGTTTAAGCAAGGTTCATTTGAGAAAGATATTCCTTTTAATTATTATCTGGGTGGCGGCGCCTTTTATAAATGGCATCATGATGATGTTTTTGGTGTACGCGTGCCACTCGGTCTTACGCTTCCTTTCGCTCAGAAATTTGATGTATTTGCACAGCTATCTCCAAATTTAGGCTACAAAGACGAACAAGATGAATTACGTTTTGCTGTCAGCGCCGCAATAGGTGTGCGTTACGCATTCTAAATAAGTGAGATCAAAACGATTAAAGGGCGAAAGCCCTTTTTTTGTGTCTGTACAACCCAATATTAGGTTTTGTTACAAATCAGAGCGGCAAATAAACGTCTCCCAAAATTGAAAGTGCTAGAATGTTCGACAGATTCTTTATTTGAGGAGTATATATGAGTACAGTTAACAAGGTATTAATGGCGCCTAATGGGCCCGAATTTTCGCAACTTGTTCAGGGTTACTGGCGGCTTGGTTCATGGGATATGGATGCGCAGGCGCGTTTAACTTTTCTTAAACAACATATCGAAATGGGCATCAGCACGGTTGATCACGCGGCTATTTATGATGGTGGACACTGCGAAACTTTATTTGGCGAGGCATTAAAGCTTGAGCCTTCAATTAGAGAGAAAATTGAAATTGTTTCAAAATTTGGTATTAACGGCATAGCTGCCAGCGCCACTGAAAAACGCGTTTCTCATTATGACTGTACTAAGCCGGGTATTTTAGCGTCGACAGAAAACTCTTTGCGGCGTTTAGGCGTCGAGCAATTGGACGCATTGTTAGTACATCGGCCTGATTTTTTGATGGATGCGGATCAGGTGGCCGAAGCATTTCATGAATTACAGCTGAGCGGTAAAGTGAAGTATTTTGGAGTGTCTAATTTTACAACCTCGCAGTTTGATTTATTACAATCCCGTTTGAATACACCACTGATAACCAATCAGGTTGAATTTAACCCGATTAATTTTGATGTTGTGGCGGATGGTAGCTTGGATCAGTTACAGCAGTATCGAGTGCGGCCAATGGCATGGTCATGTTTAGCCGGCGGCGATATTTTCAGTGCACAAACGCAGCAGGCCAAACGTTTACGTACAACCCTGTCTGAACTTGGCGAAGAGTTAGGTGCAGATTCCATTGATCAGGTGATTTATGCGTGGATATTAAAGCACCCGTCAAATCCGGTGGCATTATTGGGGACAGGTAACATTAAGCGCGTTAAAAATGCTGCGAATGCGCTAACCCTGAAAATGAATAATGAACAGTGGTATCGTGTTTGGGTCGCATCAAAAGGCGTGAATGTACCGTAGAAGGGATAATCTTTCGATATACTTGAAGATACTGATTCCAGCCCCTTCAAGTATATTGGCCACCAATTAAAGCTAATATTGTAAAGCCTGCAGACCGTAAAGCGTAAAAGACGTTTTACTCCCGCCCGTTTCATTAAGCTTACTGTGCTTTTTCCCATTTTTCAAAAGCTGCAAGTTCTTCTGCTGTTGCTTTGGAGTACCAGTATTTCAACTGCGCAACAACCTTGCTTTGTTCTGCTGTCTTCTGCTTACTGAGTTGGGTTGCAGATAATTTTTGCAAATGTCCGGCAGCAAAATAGAGGCCATTTTTTTCATTATAATGGCTGACTAACCCGGCAATATCAGCATAAGGCATGCCTTTGGACTGGGCTGGTAAAAGTATTTGCTCTATATGCTTCGCATCTGACTTCGCGCGGAAAATCGGCAGGCCTTGCTGCTCTGCCGCTACGACGGTTTTATATCTGTCGGATACCATCATCAGTTGGAGATCCGCCTTAGCTGTAAAAGTTAATAGATAGGGTTTAGACTGAAAATGTTCTTTTCTCCCCTGGTCTCTTAAGTTCCCATTAAATCTGACCGCAATTTGATTTTCTCCCTTAATAAGCTGATAAGGACCAGTGGAGTAAGAGGATACTTTTTCATTATTAACGGTATAGACACTAATACCCTGAACCACATCAAGGGTATAGGCGGCTGCCAGCCCAGGCAGTAACAGAATAAATAAGAGAAGTTTTTTCATTTTTTTCGATTCCAAATTCAGATAATAATAGGACGACAATAACCCACAAAAAGACTTGCCGCAACCAGCGCAGAGCGCTTTAGTGTGTTTTAAAAGGCAAAAAAAACCAGTGCTAAAATTAGCACTGGTTTTATATTTTAAAGCTATATTTTTAAAAATTAGAATGCGTAATAAATACCGGCAACAAGCAGTGATGCTTGAGCAAGGTCATCTGCGTCTGTGTCGCTGTATTCAACGAATGCAGTGATATTTGCAGTCACGTCGCGAGAAACACCCGCATACCAGTGATTGATATCATCATTATTGTCGATATCTACCATTTGGTACGAACCGTATAGCGTTGCAGGAGCAAAGGCATAAGATGCTGATAGGGCTGTCGTAGTGAAATCTTCAGATGTAAGATTGAGGATAGCTGCATCATCATTGTCAGTGTAAGTCAACGCTGCATAGAAAGCATCGACCACGACGGAAGCAGAAACACCCATTGACTCGGTATCGTCGCCATTAAGGTAAGCTGCACCGATAGTGAAGTTTTCTACTGCATAGTCAGCAGACAGTGAAAAATCATCATTGCCATTGCCATCTACGAAAGAGTAGTTAGCGGACAGATCCACAGGACCAAGGGCTTTTTGATAACGAACCGCATTACCAGTACCTTCTGAATCAGTGTAAATCGCGTCATATTCATCTAATTCGTTAGATAGTTCTGTTTTTTCCATAAGAGCGTATGAACTGCCCGTTTCACCTACTTTAACGGTACCAAAGTTACCAGTAACACCTACCCATGCATCATCAACGGTAAATGCAGCGCCGTCATCGCCTTCAACTTCAAAAGAACCGATAGCGGTTACGCTGTCAGTAATTTTAGTAGAGAGATCAAGCTGCACGTTAGCCCAAGTGCTAACAATGCCATTCTCGTCTGTTGTGTCAACAGAAGTACCTTCTGAGTCGAAAACTTTGTAGTATGCGTCGATTTCACCAGACATGTTGACAGTTGTATCTTCAACTTGATAAAGCGTTGCGGCTTGTGCTGAAGTTGCAAGTAATGCTGAAATGATTGCAGGTAGAATTGCTTTGTTCATAGTCATGGTTATTTCCCTTTAATTTTATAATTAAGCTCTGTCACACAACATCCTGTGATAACAGTCTGTCCTTACTGTCCGCAGTAAGAATGGTGGTTTTTTATTGCTCTAAACGACTATTTGTCCGTTCCGTTATTTTATAAAGCAAAAACTGCGCCAACTAACGACGACTGGCCAACATCTTAACAACATAGATTTTTAATGCATTGTAAAGTAAAGGAATCCATCATTTTTGCGATGGAGTTAACAATTTTGCAACCATTTAGTAAAGTTCAAAAAATAATCAATAAAAATTTGATTAGGATCTAATTGGTGCAGTATGATCAGATTTGGTGCATCAATCTGTCTATTTATCAGTGTCTTGCTGAGACTCAGCTACAGCTGCCAGGCGAGTTTTGCTGCAAATAACAGCAATATGCCCCCCATCAGCCGTTCAAAAAGATAACCGTGGCGAACAAATTTTGCACGCACACTCTGCTGGGAGAAAAATAACGATACCAGCGAAAACCACAATGCCGTGGTCAGCGATATCCAGATACCGTAGATACTTTGTACGACTAAGGGCGTATCAATACTGACGATTGCAGTAAAGATGGCCAAAAAAAACAGGGTCGCTTTAGGGTTTAATAAATTGGTCATAAATCCCAGCATAAAAGCGCCTTTGTGCTGCTTTGAGTCTGCCTCTGCATTAGTAACCACTTGAGCAGCTGTCTGCTGTTGAGGTTTGCTCCGCAGCATACTAAAGCCGATATAACTGAGGTATAGCGCACCGGCAATTTGAGCGACCATCAAGGCTGTTTGTGATTGGGAAATAATAAAACCGATACCGAGCAGGGTATAAAGCACATGCATTGAAATACCCGTACCAATACCTAAACTTGTGATCAGTGCGCTTTTGCGGCCACAGCTGATACTTTGACGGATCACCACCGCAAAGTCTGGCCCCGGTGCAATAACGGCGAGAAAGTGGACTAAGCTGAGCATTAAAAATTCATCCATGTAAGGTGCAAACATTGTTTCTCCAAAGGGTATTCTGGCTTGTATTATTTAAATATTCAGTTAAATCAATTCGTTGAACTTTCATATAAAATGGTTTTATAGTCATATTTTCAATTGACCAATATAAAGCTAAGCTAATGCAGCTGCAATATAAACTAAAATTTAAGGTAATTGAGACGAATGTATTCTATAGAAAATTTTCCGAAAGTGATTCTTGGTTTTGCAGCCTATAGCGGCACAGGTAAAACCACCTTAATCGAAAAGTTGATCCCTTTGCTGGTCGCTGACGGGATCAGAATTGGTTTGATTAAGCACAGTCACCACGATATTGAGATGGATAAACCCGGCAAAGACAGTTACCGTTTGCGCAAAGCCGGTGCTTGCCAAGTGGTGCTGGCATCACCTTACCGAACTATTATTTTTAAGGAAAAACTGCAGCACACTGAGGCTAATTTACTGGAACAGTTAAATTGTGTAGATCTTAATAACTTAGACCTAGTATTAGTTGAAGGTTTTAGAGATGAAAAATTTGCTAAAATTGAGCTGCATCGGCCAAGTTTGGGCAAACCATTACTTTACCCTAATGATCCAAGCATTATCGCAATTGCAGCCGATCAGCCGTTATCAACATCTCTGCCGACATTAAATATCAATGATATTGAGCAAATAAAAGTTTTTGTGCTGCAATACCTGGCATTAAAAAATTCATCTGTAAAAGGAGCGTGATAAATTATCACGTTTGCGCCCGCTGCTAGCCTATTCCAGCAGATGTTTGACAAGATAATGTGCCACGGCATCATCATCACAGTGACCTATGATTTCATTATCGGGCAAGGCTGATTTTACTTTATGGTGCGCAGAGCCCATTACCAGGCCTTTTCCTGCCATAGAAAGCATTTCAAAATCATTCATGCCATCACCAAAAGCAATACAGTCTTTTAGTTCATAACCTTTCATTTTAGCAATAGCATCCAGAGCATGTCCCTTGGAAACACCGGCATCCATTACTTCAAGGCAGTTCGGTGAAGAAAAGGTGATATGGGCTTTACCGGCAAATTGAGCTTTCATTTCATTTTCCCAGATAACCAGTTTTTCGTGGTTTTGATCTTCACGTGTTATAAATATTTTAGCGATATCTTCTAATGGGGGATTGTTTAAATCAAAAAGCTGGTAAGAAAAATGTGCCTGCTTACAGGGGTTGTTAGCATCCTCTCTGCTGACTAACCAGTCATCATTACGGTAGAGATGAATTTGAATTTCTTGATCATTTTGGAGCATTTTAAGCATGCCTTTGATGATCTTTGGTGCTATATTTTGCTTGAAAATTATTTCATTTTCGCAGTTATGTACACGGGCGCCATTGGAGGTGATCATAAATGCTGGAATGCCCAACTGTTCGCGCATATGTGCAACATCAACATGATGACGGCCGGTTGCAAAAATAAAGTCAGTGCCCTGCTGGTGTAATTGGGTTAATACTTGCTTGGTGAAGGGGGTGATTTTGTGTTCCGATGTTAATAGCGTGCCATCGAGATCTGATGCTGCAATTTTATACATATAAATTCTCGTTTGAGTGTTCGAATAGAGGAGGGCCTTTGAATATAATATATTCAACCTTCTTAACTTAAAAAGCAACTCGCAAATATTTCTCTGACAATGCAGAAAAACACTTTATACCTCAACCGTAAGCCAGAAGGTAAATAGGCTTAAGGATTTAATAATTTTTGCAGACGAAACTGCATGGCATTGTCCGTTAATAGTTTGCTCTCTTTACCTAACAGATAGTTCTCGGTAAAGGTTTCAAATAACAGGTTCATAATAGTTGCATTTTCGGTTTCCCCGATAAAGTCTAAAACGCATCCCGCCACCTCCGCCGTTGCAAGTTGATTTTTTTTAACCGCTTTGCGTATTAAATAGCGTGAGAGTCTATCGGGTGAAAAGGATAAAACCGGGAAGGCATTTAGATAAGGGCTTTTACGCCACATTTTTGTCGCTTGAGGCCAGCTTGCATCTAATAAAATGAACAGAGGTCGCTTACCCTCGGCGGGTGTTTGGTATTCTGATAAAAGACGCTCGGGTGTGCTGTATTCTGCGGGGAAGATGACGATCGGCATCCACTTGGGATCCTGCAGTAAATCCAGCAGTTCCGGGTTTGGCTGGGTGCGCGACCAAATATAGGCAAAGGTATCGGGAATTAAGTCTGCAATCAATCGCCCGGTATTACTGGGTTTTAATATTTCATCATCATACATTAACAGCAAAAATGCGCTCTTTGTATTGACGGTTTTTTTTATCGAGCAAATACATAAATAAGGTAATAACATACAGTTTACACAACGTATTGCCTTGCTTCCCCGGGCTAAAAAGGGGCGAGTGGATTGGGCAAGTCGTTGCTGATAAAGTCGATGGATAGCGTGAATGCGCATTAAGTTATTAACCTGTTTTTGATTATAAGTAATAATAATAAGAAGAAGAGGGGATTATATACCTAAACTATTTGAATCTACATATTCAGGCAGTCTGGTGATGTGTTATAAAGGGGCTTCAGTTGATCAGAGGTTTATCTATGTTGCAGTTACTCCAGCAGTATTTCGGTTTTTCAACCTTCAGAACAGGTCAGGAAAAGGTGATTCAGGCTCTATTTGAAGGGCACAGTGCTGCCGCTATATTTCCGACCGGCTCAGGTAAAAGTTTATGTTATCAACTCCCTGCACTGCATCTGCCGCATTTAACCCTAGTGGTTTCACCACTGCTTGCATTAATTCAGGATCAACTGGAATTTTTACAGAGTAAAGGTATCAGCGCCGCGAGTATTCACTCCCTGCAAACCCCGGCTGAATCTTCACAGGTTTATAAGGAAGTAGCGAAGGGGGAAGTGAAAATTCTGTTTATCTCGGTTGAACGATTAAACAGCGAACGTTTCCGTTTATTTTTGAAGAAGATACCTATTTCCCTGCTGGTGGTTGATGAAGCGCACTGCATCTCTGAATGGGGACATAACTTTCGACCCGATTACCTGAAGCTCGCGTTATATCGCCGTGAATTTAATATCCAGCAAGTATTGTTATTAACGGCCACGGCAACACAGAAAGTGATCGCGGATATGGGCAATAAATTTGCCATTGATCCGGGGAATATTACCCTGACGGGATCCTACCGGGCGAATCTAAACTTGTCGGTGTTAGGCGTTGGCAGTTCCGATAAACTCAACAAACTTTTACCCTGGCTTGCCGATCGCAAGCAGCAGGCCGGCATTATTTATGTGACCCTGCAGAAAACCGCAGAAGAGGTGGCTAAGCAGTTAAGTTATTCCGGTGTTCCGGCGCAGGCTTATCATGCCGGGATGAACGGCGATCAACGCCAAGCCATACAACAGCAGTTTATGTCTGGAGAGTTGCCCCTGATCGTCGCGACCATCGCCTTTGGAATGGGCATTGATAAAAGCGATATCGGTTTTGTTGTACATTACGATTTACCCAAATCGATAGAAAATTATGCTCAGGAGATTGGCCGCGCCGGGCGTGATGGACAACCGGCGGATTGTTTGGTGCTGGCCAATAAAAACAACCTTAATACCCTGGAAAATTTTGTTTATGCCGATACACCGGAGCCCAGTGCCATTGACTTTGTACTCAATGAAATAGGGCAGACCAGCGGGCAGTGGGAGATGGTCATGAACAGCCTTTCCAGCCAATCTAATATCCGTTTACTGACCCTCAAAACCTTATTGGTGTATTTAGAATTAGAGGGCCTGCTGCAGCCCGCTTACAGTTATTATGCTGAATATAAATACAA
Source organism: Psychromonas sp. (assembly GCF_047632955.1). Lineage (GTDB taxonomy): Bacteria > Pseudomonadota > Gammaproteobacteria > Enterobacterales > Psychromonadaceae > Psychromonas. Next base: position 29,048 of record NZ_JBLIED010000010.1, read on the forward strand.
GCTGTTAGTACCGGAAGCGGACTTGTTGGGGCGTTTTAAAGATGAACGGTATAATTTTGTGCAGGCCATATTACAAAGCTCTAACAAGGCAAGAACCTGGGCGACCATTGATTTTGAAAAGATGCAGTCGCTCTATTCATCGGATCGCAAGCGTGTGATTACGGCTATTGATTATTTGGATCAGCAGGGGCTGATCGAACTGCAGAGCAAACAGATGACCCAAGTGTATCGAGTTTTCAAAGATGCGTTAAATGGTAATTTGCGTGAGTTGCTGGTGCAGCGTTTTAATGAGAAAGAAAGCAATGAAGTGCAGCGCATTCATTTTTTACTGGATTTCTTTGCCAGTGAGCAGTGTCTGAATTTACAGCTTGCGCAGTATTTCTCCGACAATAATTTACAGCAGCCCTGCGGTCATTGTTCTGTCTGTGCGGGTTATCCTGCGATTATGCCTGCAACACCACTTTTAACCCCTTTAAAGGAATATCAGTTTGAGCCGTTGAGTGCGGATATTCGCAGTAAATTAGGGGCGCATACTACCCCGGTATTATTGGCGCGTTTCTTTTGCGGCTTAACCACACCCATTTTTACGCGTCTGAAAGTACGCAGTGTTAATGGTTTTGCGCTGTTAGAAAAATACCGTTTTGCCGAAGTCAAAGCCTGGATAGAAGGGCATCTTTAAAAATAATCAGACTTAAAGTGATAAAACCAAACCGCTGAATTTGTATATTCAACGGGTTTGGTTTGTTATAAAAATGCTTACTTTTGATGAGAGGGTAGATCACCGCTGGCAAATGAATCTGCAAATTCATGGTTGCGGTCGCGGTGTTTGGCCTCATCTTCTCTAATACGCAGTACCACATCACGCAGGCATGCATCATCAGCCAGGGAGTAATAATCTTTTGCTATTTTGGGTGCCTGCACATTTTCTACTTCACCGGCATCAATTTTTTGTAAAAATTCAGTGTAACTTTTACAGGCTTCTTCCTCAAAATAGCCGACCACTCGATGCGCTGTTTTTGAAGATAAAAGATATAAGAAAGTATATACAATTAAGAAAATACCCTGTCCGAGTAAGACCAAGGTACGCTCAATCCAAGTTGGTTTAGCGATATCTAAAAATATCATTAAATGCATCCGTTCATTTTCTGCTTCATCTAATAATTCGCGTATCCACCCCTGATCATCACGCATTCGGCGTAGGGCTTTCAGGTGGTTGAACATGCCCGCAACCATGCCGGGTACGGCGGCAATGGTTTCTAAAATAACCGCACGTTTAGCGTATTTTGTGCCATAAAAAAGATTCAGCATGAACTTTAAAAATTGGGTGATTTTGTATGCAACGTATTCAGATGCTGTATTGGGTGCTTGATGTGATAATTCAAAGTTAGACATAGGGCTCTCTCTGTTTAAGATTAAAAGGTGACTTGGATCAAGTTAATGCTTTATTTGATCTAGGTCAATAGACTCAAACAGCTTGAATAATTATCAAAAAAAATGTTTTAACAATGTTTTTTTTCAGGCGCGAAAATTCTGTAACATTTGCGCCTGATTTTAGGGCGATAGCAAAAAAAGATGTTACGGCGACAATTGTATTGTTACTTTTCTGTTAATAATGTTGGTTTATTTTGGCTTGTTTTTTTGATGAAAATATATTGATTTAAATCAAATTATTTACTCCGACACGTCAAAAATTGCCGTTTCAACCGCTGCCATCAAAAAGCTTTTGATGGTAAAGGCTGTTTATTCACTAGAAAATGACGATAAAGAAGAATTATTAACAGATGCTAATAAATTTAAAGTAGACTTGCCCGTATAAAAACATTCTGAAGCTAATCGTCAGAAATGACTTAAATGAGAACTTAATGGTACATAAAAAACGAATTTATATCGCATACACAGGCGGCACAATTGGCATGAAACCTTCAAAAGACGGCTTCGTTCCGGTCGCCGGTTATCTTTCAAAAACCATTGCTAATATGCCGGAGTTTTATCATCGCCAAATGCCTGAGTTTGAGATCCATGAATATGATCCGTTGATTGATTCAGCCAATATATCCCCCTCCGTATGGCAGGATCTTGCGCAGGATATTCAAGCACGTTACCACGACTTTGACGGTTTTATTATTCTCCATGGTACAGATACCATGGCCTACACCGCTTCGGCATTATCATTTTTATTTGAAAATTTATCTAAGCCGGTGATTGTGACGGGATCACAAATTCCACTTTCACAATTACGTTCCGATGCGCGTGCAAATTTATTAAACTCTTTATATATTGCCGCGCATCATCCCATTAATGAAGTCTGTGTTTTCTTTCATAATCAACTGTTTCGCGGTAACCGTGCAAGCAAACAGAATGCCGATGGATTTGGTGCTTTTGTTTCCCCTAACTACCCGGTTCTGTTGGAAGCGGGAATTGAAATCAAGAATATTGCCGGTATTACCCAAAAATCGGTTAATACACCTTTACGGATCAGTGATATTCGCGCGCATTCCATTGCCATTCTGCACCTTTTCCCCGGCTTAGATTGGAATATTCTGGATACTTTATTAAAAAGCCCCCTAAAGGCACTCGTACTGTTAACCTATGGAGTGGGCAATGCGCAGCAAGATGAACAATTATTAGCGATATTAAAAGAAGCAACAGATCGTGGTATTTTAATCGTCAATTGCAGTCAGTGTTTAAAAGGCAGTGTCAATATGGAGGGTTATGCCACCGGACATGCGCTCAGTGACGCAGGCGTTATCAGCGGCTTGGATATGACCACGGAAACCGTCATTGCCAAGCTCTATTATCTATTAAGTCAAGATTTACCGACGACAGTGATTCGTGAATTGTTAGGCACTAACCTGCGTGGTGAATTAACTTAGTTTCTTGTTTTGTGTGTATCAAAATCTACTGAGTGGATTTAGGCCAGTTAAGTTAAACCGAGCCAAGTTAACGCTTAGCGGCATACTTCCGATAGTACAGCTTAACCGGTGACGCGATTCTTACCCGATTTTTTGGATACATACATTTTTTCATCGGCTTGCCTGATAATATCCTTGGGCTCGACCTGCGCAAAAGAGTCCGTATAACTTAGACCGATACTGACGGTTGTTGTGATCTCTTTACCCTCCATCAGTAAAGGCGTTTGTGCACAGGCTGCGCGTATTTTTTCTGCCAGTGCGAGTGCCGTTTTTTTATCTTTGTTGGGAATAAATACAATAAACTCTTCCCCTCCCCATCTTCCAATCACCCCGTGGTCAGCTATCTGCTCTTTAAATAGATCGGCAAAGAGTTTTAAGAAACCATCACCCTCGGAATGACCGTGGGTATCATTGACTTTTTTAAAGTTATCTAAATCAATCAACATGCAACTCATGGCGTTCACTTCAGCGCAGTGCTCGGTGATCCATTTGTAGATAGCATCACGATTATATAGTCCCGTCAGTGAATCATGGGAGGCTTTATAGGCAAGCTGTTTCTCTGCCATCACTTTGTCGGTGATATCGACCATAACAACTTCGACAGCAGGTTCACCTTGCCAGTGGATAACTTGGTCATAAATATTAAAAAATCGTTTTTCCCCATCAAAACGGATATTCTCGATAATATGGCTCTCGCCAATGGCTTCTCCCGCGATGACTTTCTGATATCGTTCAATAGCTTTAGCATGATACTCAATGGGGATGAGATCCAATATATTGAGATTATCGATCACATGCTGAACGGATTTAGCGGCCATTAGTTCAATCCACTTCTCGTTAACAAGTATTGGCTTAAAATCGCGATGAATAATAACGCCTTGATTCGATCCTTCAACCAGGCTTTCATGTTTAGATTTATTAAGCGGTTTTTGGGTACTGACCTTTAAAGAGATATCAAAAATCTGCAGCTCAAGGGCGGGCTGTTTTTCCCAATTTATTTGCTGCATTAGTACAAACACGGCCATCTTCCGACCTTGTTTATTGGTACAGTAAATAACATTACCACGGGTTTCGAAAGGAGTTGAATGTAAATGCTTAGACCTTATTAATACTTGGTCATGATAGCCGGCAGTAATAAGCTCTAGGGGTTCTGGCTGTACGGAATACATTTCATCCAGAGACGAAAAACCAAATATATTGACAAAGTTTTGATCGACACTGACAACCGCATTATTTGCGATAATGATTTGTCCGTAGCAAAATATACTGTTCATCTCTAGCATTAAAAACCTTCCTGATTATGTCTATGCTTCCGTTGTTATAGCGGGTATTAATAGCAAAAAGCGCAATAAAAACGGTTATAAATATTTTTATATATGAGTATTTAGGTACATCTCTACAAAAATTTACTCGATGAAATATACTACAAAACCTTTTAATTGACTGAAATAAATGTTTTTTTATCCATTTAGCTGTACTTGCGAGTTTTCCTAGAAATGCTTATAAGCGAAATTTTGACCGGATTTAGACAAGCAGCCGGGTTTAAAGATGGCTCTTTTTAAAGCACTCGAAAGATGAAAAATAAAATCAAATCAAAACACATTGCCAAGCATGCTGCTTAGCGCATAATCATTTGTCTATTTAGCGATATAACCTTACCGGAAAAATGACAACTAATCTGTGTTGCTGCAGCAGGTGAAGGACTATCCTGTGATTTTTTTATTATAATTTTACGTTCATCACATTGATTCAACTTATATTTAAAACCATATGCTCTTTGACCTGTTAAAGCATAGTATTACAAAATATTCGGCAATTATTTGAGCATTTCGAGCTAATCTCACAAAAAATCAGAGCGCTGTTATTTTATTCCTTTTTTACTCCTATGTATTCAAATTTACACAGGCAAGGTGGCAAGCAGATAAGAAGTCTAATCATCAGAGTCAGGATTTTTTTTGAGGGATTAATAATATTTTGAATTTAGTTTTTTGTAACTGATGGGGAGTAAATTGAGCGATGTGAATAAAAAACCCAGCATTTACGCTGGGTTGAAGTTGATATGGTCTGTTAAAAGTGTTTATTATTACACTTTTAGTAAAGGTATGAAAATGACATCATTTTATGCACTTGCACAACTGAATAAACTTTTCTATTGCATTATAACCGCCAGATAGAGTCGCGTTCTTTCATCTGTCTTGTTGATATCTAAGCCTGTTTCAAGTGCGATTTTATCAAATCGATAACGCAGAGTGTTTCTGTGTATATAGAGTGTTTTACAGGTTTGAGCTATGTCACAATTTTGATTAAAAAATACCGTCAATGTTTTAAGTAATGTTTCTTGGTGATTTTTCTTTAATCCGGTAACCGGCTGACACAATTGATCATAACGCCAGAGATCATTTTTCAGACCATAAAATAAAACCGGTAGAATATTATCCTGATAAAATAAAACATTACCTTTGCTGCTCGAGGATTCTATGGTTGCCTTGGCGGTCATAAAGGATTTAGATAACCCATGCAGTGTCGGAAAATAGCCGCCCAACGCAATACGAATAGTAAATTTTCCCTCACTGGCAATACGCTTAATTAGCTGCTGGATACGTTTTTCTTCTTCCTTGCGTGACCAGTCGGAATCACTTAATATTATTGGCTTTAATACGACGACTTCGTTCATTGGTACGGACACAATCGCGACAATATTATCGCGCTCCGGATACTCAAGTAGTTCGACTAATTCCTGTAGGTACTCAAGTGATAGATGATCGCCATTAAAGGAATCTATTTTTACAATAGCGGCAATTCGGGGCTGGGCAAGATCTAAATCTAACCTTTCTGCAATCGACTCAAGCTGCCCTTCATTTAACAGCGAGCCTTGAATCAGTTGTAATACCAATTCTTCTCTATGGCGTTTATTCCATTGAATTTGCGTGGTTAATGCTGACTGCTCGATGATCAGTTCCGCCGTCATTTTAACCAGTTCACCATAATTTCGGACTTCAGCAGGATCGCCGGAGATCCCCACAACACCAATGACTTGGTGCTGAAAAATAACCGGCAGATTAATACCCGGTTTTACACCCCGTAATTTTTTTGCGGTAGCATTATCTATCTCGACAATGCGGTTTTCATTGATTGCCAACACAGCACCCTCGTGACGAGAGTTAATTCGATGCAGAACACCTGAACCGATAATTATGCCGTTTTTGTCTATTACATTGACCGAATATTTAATAATTTTCATGGCACGTTTTACAATCTGTTTGGCTATCGACTCAGTTAATTGCATGGCAGTTTTCTCTTTACAGTAGAGGTGTAATAAGCTTAATAATCCTCGACAAAAGTGAATAGATAATTTAAATCCTAACGTTATAAATTCACAGCTAATCTATAATGTGAAAAAGTTTGTTGGTATAGGTATAAATTTATTTTATGCAGGGTGAATGCTTGTTTTGATGTTGGATCCTTAGGTTTTACTTCTTGCTTCAGCTCAAAGCCACTTTCATCTTCAGTCAGGAGGAAGCCATGCTGTTTAGTTACTCTTATAACAACTAAACAGCATTATTCGCACCTTGATTGAGAACCATTAGCTTCAATAGAGGTAAATGTCAAAGGTAAAAAATTCTAGGTGATTTAAAATAATTTAAACCGTAACAATTTTACAGGTATTGGTAGAGCCTGCATCATTATCATCCCCATGGGTGAGCAGAATTAAATCGCCTTCTTTTATATAGCCTGCATCTTTTAATGTCTGCAGTGCATTGTTTATAAATTTAATAGTGTTGGTTGTTGTTGAATCGAACTTAACAGGTGTTACACCTCGGTATAGTGCACAATAGCTTAACGTTTGCGAATTACTTGAAAGTGCATAGATTGGTAAACCAGAGCTTAAACGCGACATTAAAAGAGGGGTTGTACCTGATTCGGTTAAAGCAACAATCGCTTTAACGCCGACTGTATGGTTAGCAGCAAACATAGTCGTCATTGCTAACGCTTCACCGGGATCGTTGAAGGTATAGTTGACTCGGTTGTTAGAAACATTAAGGCTTGGGTGCTTTTCTGCACCAAGACATATTTCACTCATCGCTTTTACTGTTTCAACAGGAAAGCCGCCTGCAGCCGTTTCACCAGAAAGCATTACCGCATCTGTGCCGTCAAGTACCGCATTGGCAACATCCATGACTTCCGCTCGCGTTGGCATTGGCGCACTGATCATCGACTCCATCATCTGTGTTGCGGTAATCACGACACGATTTAAACGGCGGGTTGTACGGATCATATTCTTTTGTACGCCAACTAAGCGTGCATCGCCAATTTCTACGCCTAAATCACCACGGGCAACCATCACTACATCTGATGCTAGAATGATATCTTCTAACGCTTCTTGAGTCTCAACGGCTTCCGCACGTTCAACCTTAGCTACAATTTTGGCATTACAGCCCGCTTCTTTGGCTAGTTTACGCGCATAGTGAAGATCATCACCGTTGCGAGGAAAAGAGACAGCTAAATAATCACAGCCAATTTTAGCGGCTGTAAGAATATCTCTTTTGTCTTTGTCTGTTAATGCAGGCGCAGATAAACCACCACCTTGCTTATTGATCCCTTTATTATTGGATAGGGGGCCGCCAATAATAACAACAGTATGTACTTTATTACCTTCAACGCTTGTAACTTTGAGTTGTACACGGCCATCATCTAGCAATAGGAGATCATCCGCACTAACTTCGTGTGATAATGTTTTGTAATCAAGGCCAACCGCTTGATCAGTACCTTGGCCTTTTTCAATGTCGCTGTCTAAGGTAAACAGATCACCCACAGCCAATTGAATTTTATTATCTTTAAAGGTAGAAACACGGATTTTAGGGCCTTGTAAGTCACCCATAATGGCAACTTCTTTTCCTAAACGTGTTGCAATTTCGCGTACTTCTTCGGCACGTTTCACGTGTTCTGCTACTTCGCCATGAGAAAAGTTCATGCGTACCATGTTTGCTCCAGCAGCAATAATTCTTTCTAAATTGTTATCTCTATCAGTAGCGGGTCCTAATGTAGCTACGATCTTAGTACGTCTGGTCATTCTATCATCCTGTATATGAGGGTAAATTTTTTGTTGATACTTATTGAAAACATATCCAGGCTATTTGAAAGTACCTACTTATCAGCTTATGGAGCCTCAGGTAGCTTGGGTATATCTCTTTGTTGTGTCGTTTGACACATTCGTTTTTTTATTTTTAGATACAAGGTTAATCTCGTCGCTTGAAATTAAACATTGGGTTATTGTTTTCTGCCTCAAGTGGTTGCGCTGAAAAAACTTTACTATCCGCTATTCTAGATTGAGGATCATTAACGGTTTAATCTGTTACTTATCTGGAATTTCATCGCTGCTATTTGTTTGGCACTTTTTGTCTAACAACACTCCTGTTCAACTTTATAGAGTAATGCTGTTGCTTCCTCATCTCCACAGTCGCTAAAATATTCATAGAGAGCATTTGTTTGGTTGCCGAGAAAATGCAAATTGTCATTATGCAGTTTTTTCTGCATTTCTATTTTCTGTGAAAAGTAGGCATGCCATCCTTCGTCGAGATTACCGCGGCGTTTTTCAAGACAGTTGTCACTACTTGCTTAATATTTAAGCCGCGTCCTTTTCCGGATTTAGGTGAACCTCTCCGATAGGTCCATCGTTCTGGTTTCTTTTTTCTGTACTCAATCAGCACTTTTTCACGATAACTTAATACGGAACTATCTTTACCGCTATGGCGCTCATCAGGAGTAACATAATTTAAACGGCCAGCTTATGCTCTTTGTTGTACTAACACACAAAATCCCCCCCCCCAAGCTCGGCTAGCGTCAAGGTTCTAAAATCCTTTCAACGGCCTGAACAATGACTCAACATAGGGATTATCGTAACTCACCCGAGGGCGACTTGTGATCCCCTGCTCATCCATTTTGGCTCGCAATGTAGAGGCTTTCATCGGATCTCCATTGTCAGAATGAACGTTTGAAGATCGCCTTAAAGATTACATTTAAAAACTGCAGTTACACAGAATTATTGACAGGGCAAATATATGGTATTACTTCGTTTTTGGATTGTAGAGCGACAATAAAGTTTGATCTTTTAATAACCTCCGGCTGAATTATCTTTAGCCGGAGGTTTTTTTACTGATTATTTTGTATTGATCATTAATAATGCCGCTATATTACGTGCAGTCATTTCAACATTAACTGCTGCATCACGAAAAGCTTTTTCGAGACTACTCGCACTTGAGACCGCGCTGAATACGCTGTCAATACCGTACTCATGAACAACATCACAGTCTTTAGATAAACACCCTGCAATACCTATCACAGGAATACCGTGTTTTTTAGCCATTCGCGCTACACCAATCGGTGTTTTACCGTGAATAGTCTGACTGTCAATACGACCTTCACCAGTAACCACTAAATCAGCGTCAGCGATAATTTCTCTCAAATTAACTGCGTCCATTACAATCTCAATTCCGGGGCGAAGTGTCGCATCAAGCAGACCTAATAGTGCTGCTCCCATACCGCCGGCGGCGCCAGATCCCGCGGTGTCTTTTATATCTCGACCTAGCTGTTGTTTGATAATCTTTGCGTAATGAGCCAGGTTTTTATCGAGCTGCTCGACCATTTCCGGAGTTGCCCCTTTTTGCGGTCCGAAGACATGCGTAGCGCCTTTCGGCCCGCATAACGGATTATCTACATCACAAGCTATTTCGAGTGATATATTTTGAATACGCGGATCAAGTCCTGACATATCAATACGGTATAAATCTGCCAGGGCGCCGCCACCGTAACCTATTTCTAAGCCACTCTTATCAAGCATCTTTATACCTAGAGCCTGTGCCATACCAATACCGCCGTCATTGGTGGCACTACCACCGATACCGACAATAATATGTTTTACACTTTGATCTAATGCCGCTTTGATCAGCTCGCCTGTTCCGTAGCTGGTTGTGAGTGACGGATTGCGTTGTTCAGAGGCAACTAAATGCAGACCCGATGCAGCCGCCATCTCAATAACTGCGGTTTGTCCATCACCCAGCAGTCCGTAAAATGCGTCAACTTTTTCACCTAACGGGCTTGTTACAGAGCAACTAATAATAGAGCCGTTGGTGGCATCAACTAATGACTGTACGGTACCTTCTCCACCGTCGGCCATCGGTAATTTATGAAACTGCGCATTCGGCATGATCCGTTTAAAACCTACTTCAATAGCGTTGGCAACTTCCATGGCTGTCAGACTTTCTTTATACGAATCAGGAGCAATAATAATTTTCATGAGAATTTCCTTTAAACAAATAGACCAAATACACCGAACATAAGGGTAGAAACAACGGCAATCAGAAGACCTACGGCAGATTCATAAGGGATCAGTTTTAAACGGTCTCTTATGTGCATATGCACAGAACCGCCGGTAGCGTGGAAGAAACTACCGTGAGGCATATGATCCATCACAGTTGCTCCGGCATGAATCATAGCAGCCCCAGCTAGAGCTGGAACGCCTAACTCAAGAATGGTATGACTGAAAACACTGGCCGCCACAGCTGTACCTGCTGTCGTGGAGGCGGTTGCTAAAGACATCATTGCGCCGGAAATAGGTGCAAGCAGATAAGAGGGGAGACCGGATGCGGTCAGTGTTTCTATTAATCCGGATTTAAGTGCTGAATTGGCTATAATACCGGCTAATGTGCCGGTACCGAGCAGCATAACAGCAACGGGCGCCATGCGGCTTAAACCTGAAACTGCAAACCGGTTTACATCATGGAAACGGCCCATTACAACCGCACCTAATAAACCGCCTAACGGTAAGGCAATCAGCGGATCAACATTAATGCCAGCAAAAGGGCGCAGCGCCAGCAGACCTATAGCAACTAATGGAGCAACAATAGCTGCACCGAAACCGGGCATGTTAGAATGGTCAATACTATGTACTTCATTGGCTTGAACTTTTGCGCCTTTATTAATCAGTTTTTTGGCAAGAAAGTAAGCCAGCGCCATACCGCATAAACCGGGGATAATACCTGCCGCCATTACTGAAGTCAGCGGTACATTAAATGCGTCGGCTGCTGCAATTGCATTGGGGTTCGGTGACATTACATTACCTGCTTTACCACCGCCGACCATAGCTAATAATATGGCCATTTTCGACAAATTAGCGCGACGTGCGATGGCTAATGCAATAGGTGCGACAGTAATAACAGCAACATCAACAAAAACACCGACAGCGGTTAATATCATGGTAGCAATAGCAAGAGCTAATAGTGCTCTAGTTTCACCTACTTTTTTGATGATAGTTTCTGCAATGGAAGTAGCCGCGCCAGACTCGATCAGCACACCGGCTAATATACCGGCTGCAAGAATGCGCAGTACCGCGGTAACAATGCCTTGGGCACCGCCAATCATTAAGGTAATTGTTTCAGTGAGCGATACGCCGCCAATAAGACCGCCCACCAAAGCACCGATAATCATACCGTATGCGGGCGGGACTTGTTTAAGTATAAGATAAATGGCGACAACGAGTGCTGCCAGTGCACCTAGCGTAGATACTTCAATCATGTTTAACTCCGAAGGTTATTAAGGTAGAGAGCAAGTTATGATAACCTCGGCCAATAACCTATAGGCAGTTGAACAGAATGTCGCAGATGAAAATGACATTATTTTGTGCACTTGCACAACTTAATAAACTTTTCTATTGTGTTATAACCGCCAGATAGAGTCGCGTTCTTTCATCTATCTTGTTGATATCTAAGCCTGTTTCAAGTGCGATTTTATCAAGTCGATAACGCAGAGTATTTCTGTGTATATAGAGTGTTTTACAGGTTTGAGCTATATCACAATTTTGATTAAAAAATACCGTCAATGTTTTAAGTAATGTTTCTTGGTGGTTTTTCTTTAATCCGGTAACCGGCTGACACAATTGATCATAACGCCAGAGATCATTTTTCAGACCATGAAATAAAACCGGTAGAATATTATCCTGATAAAATAAAACATTACCTTTGCTGCTCGAGGATTCTATGGTTGCCTTGGCGGTCATAAAGGATTTAGATAACCCATGCAGTGTCGGAAAATAGCCGCCCAACGCAATACGAATAGTAAATTTTCCCTCACTGGCAATACGCTTAATTAGCTGCTGGATACGTTTTTCTTCTTCCTTGCGTGACCAGTCGGAATCACTTAATATTATTGGCTTTAATACGACGACTTCGTTCATTGGTACGGACACAATCGCGACAATATTATCGCGCTCCGGATACTCAAGTAGTTCGACTAATTCCTGTAGGTACTCAAGTGATAGATGATCGCCATTAAAGGAATCTATTTTTACAATAGCGGCAATTCGGGGCTGGGCAAGATCTAAATCTAACCTTTCTGCAATCGACTCAAGCTGCCCTTCATTTAACAGCGAGCCTTGAATCAGTTGTAATACCAATTCTTCTCTATGGCGTTTATTCCATTGAATTTGCGTGGTTAATGCTGACTGCTCGATGATCAGTTCCGCCGTCATTTTAACCAGTTCACCATAATGATGGACTTCAGCAGGATCGCCGGAGATACCGACAACACCCATGACTTGGTGCTGAAAAATAACCGGCAGATTAATACCCGGTTTTACACCCCGTAATTTTTTTGCGGTAGCATTATCGATCTCGACAATGCGGTTTTCATTGATTGCCAACACAGCACCCTCATGACGAGAGTTAATTCGATGCAGATCACCTGAACCGATAATTATGCCGTTTTTGTCTATTACATTGACCGAATATTTAATGATTTTCATAGCGCGTTTTACAATCTGTTTGGCTATCGACTCAGTTAATTGCATGGCAGTTTTCTCTTTACAGTAAAGGTGTAATAAGCTTAATAATCCTCGACAGAAGTGAACCAGAAGAGGGGGGGTTATAAAAAATAGCATTTTTTATAACCCGTTTAAAGATCGTCGTTGAAGTACTTAAATTTGACATTTGCTCTGTTATCTTTTTGTTATTCATTGCCTATAAAGCATCCTTTTAATTATTTCTATTTTAACTGAGTCTATATCGACAGCTTACTTGTAACAAAAGCATATTGTTTAATAGCGAAAAAATGAGATCTGAAAAATCACCCTATCGACAACTTTACAGTCACAAAAACGAATAAAGCCCCTAAGTTAGGGGCTTTAAGCTAAAAAAAATATTTTTGTGTATACACTTTAATTTTTTGAAAACTAAAAAGGAATGTCATCATCGAAATCCATTGACGGCTCATTGTATTGAGTCGGCGCTGCTTGTGCGGGTGCTTGCGCAGGTGGACGCTGTGTCGGCGCTTGCTGTTGCTGCTGTTGCTGCTGTGGCGCTTGCTGCTGGCGTTGAGCTGGCGCTTGTTGCTGGTAAGCAGGGGCCATTTGCGGCGCAGGTTGCTGACTTGGCGCCTGCTGTGGTGCATTACCCCAGCTTTGCTGCGGTTCCTGATTGTTTTGCTGTGCGTTACCCTGCTGTGCGTTACCTTGGAAAGACTGGCCACCCGACTGAGCAGGGTTACGTGAATCCATCATCTGAATTTCCGAGACAACAACCTCGGTTGTATATTTGTCCTGGCCGTCCTGTCCCTGCCATTTGCGAGTCTGCAATTTACCTTCGACGTAAATTTTTGCACCTTTTTTAAGATACTCACCGCACATTTCACCGAGACGGTTAAATACCGTCAGGCGATGCCATTCGGTTTTCTCTTTACGCTCGCCGGATTGTTTGTCTTTCCAGCTTTCTGTTGTTGCCAGAGTTAAGTTTGCCACTGCATTGCCGTTTGGCATATAACGCATTTCCGGATCTTTTCCCAGATTGCCGACTAAGACTACTTTGTTTACACTTCGGTTAAACATGTTTTTGCTCCGCTTACTGCTTGATGATTTATGTTGTAGATTAAGTATTTGCTAAAATTTCTTTCGCTTTTTTCAGTGCAAAAACTTGATTATTTACTTTGATATAAACTGTTTGTTCCCCAACAATGATGACGACCTCTAAGACCCCCTTCAGCGTGATGAGTTGTTCAGTCATTAACTGCGCATGATTTTCATCCTTGATTAATGCTGTCATAGTATGGGTGCGGACTTTACTTGGATTATGCATACCCAATGAGATGAAAAACCAAATTACCATTAACCCGGCTAAAAATAAAAATAAGCCACTACTACCGAGTAGTTTATAGGAAAATCCCCCTAAAATCCCACCAAAAAAAGCACCTAAAAACTGATACGTGCTATAGATCCCCATCGCGCTGCCCTTTGAGCCTGCGGGAGAAAGCATTGAGATAAATGCCGGTAATGACGCTTCTAAAAAATTAAATGCCGTGAAATAAAGTAAAATGGACACAAACATCCATATAAGTGATTGAGAGTTAAGTGACATGACGAGTAAACTGATCGCCATTAACAAAATTGCAAACAGATAAAATTGTTTGTTCATGCGCTTGCGAGCCGCCATGATAAGCATAGGTACTATTAATATAAATGAAACTAATAATGCCGGCAGGTATAAGTGCCAATGTTGCGCTGCAGGCAGATGCAACTGCTGCAGTTGCACGGGTAATACAACAAACATTGCCGTGAGTGCCATGTGTAAAATAAAAATGCCGCAATCCAAACGCAGCAGTTGCGGATTTTTGACTAATTTTGCAAGTAAAGCGGGAATGGCAACCGTTTCACCTCTGGGCGCTTTACTGACAACCTGCGGCACCACAAAATAGACGATCGCAATGCCTGCTAGGGCACCGGCTGCGGTGATAAAGAATAAACCCTGCAAGCCAATGATTGGAGCTAAAACCGGACCGGCAACCATTGCCAACGCAAAGGCAAGGCCAATGCTTACCCCGATCATGGCCATTGCCTTGGGGCGTTGCTCTTCTCGGGTGACATCGGCGGCCAGGGCTAACACCGCACTGGCAATAGCACCGGCACCTTGAATCGCGCGTCCGGCTGTTACGCCATAAACACTTTCTGAACAGCCTGCCACTATGCTACCGATAGCAAAAAGCACTAAACCGATAAAAATAATCGGTCGACGGCCAAATTTATCAGACAACATGCCCGCGGGAATTTGTAATAATGCCTGAGTTAAGCCATAGGCTCCGATCGCAAAACCTACCCAGATCGGTGAATAACCAATCAGATCCTGTCCGTAAATGGCAAAGACCGGCATGATCATAAACAGGCCTAACATACGTAATGCAAAGACGACGGAAAGGGAGATAGCGGTGCGTCTTTCGAGGGGGTTTAGTGCATCAGATTGCATTGAACATCCATTTTTAAGGCGATAGACAGAAATAAATCGGGCGCCAATAATAGCATGATAGCACCGAGATAAGCTTTTATTTTTAGTGCTCTTGCTGATAATTTTATTTATACTGGACGGCTTATATCTATTATATTTCTGGAGTTATTTTTGCTGAGCTATCGCCACTCTTTTCACGCAGGTAATTTTGCGGATGTGTTAAAGCACATTGTTTCTACATCAATTATTGACCATATGCTCAAAAAAGAGAAAGCGTTTTGTTATCTTGATACCCACGCGGGCTGCGGAGCTTATTCATTTCAGTCTTCCGAGGCTTTAAAAACCAAAGAGTTTAATAATGGTATTTTCCCATTATGGGGACGCGCAGACTTACCTGCTCCCGTGGTCCGTTATATGGAACAAGTGGTTGAATTTAATGCTCAGACTCAATTGCAGCATTATCCGGGTTCGCCGAGCATTGCGCTGCAAATGTTACGCGAAATAGATCGCATGTCTTTATTTGAATTACACCCCAATGAATTTACTAATATGCGCGCTAATTTTTCAGGAAACCGGAAAATTAAAATGGCTAAAAGTGATGGTCTACAAGGCCTGATTGCCAATATGCCACCCGTCGAGCGACGCGGTTTTGTTTTAATTGACCCCTCCTATGAAATTAAAACTGAATATTACGAGGTGGTGGAAACATTAATACAAGCGCACCGGCGTTTTGCAACGGGCACCTATGCACTTTGGTATCCGGTGGTTAACCGTTCGACCATTGATAAAATGGAAAAAGCCTTTAAAGCCTCGGGTATTAAGAATATTCAACTGTTTGAATTGGGTCTTCAGGAAGACTCGAATGAGATGGGCATGACATCCAGCGGCATGATTGTTATTAATCCTCCCTGGACATTAAAAAAAGAGATGCAGGCATCATTGCCATTTTTAGCCAAACTATTAGGTGTTGATGAGCAGGGTTTTTATCGCATTGAAACCCTGGTTGCAGAATAATAGCTAATCCAATGGCTGCTTTTAGCGCCGTTTTTTAAAATGTAATAATGATCTCAGTTTAGAATAACGCCTTCTTTCCGGTTTATTCTGCAGGGCTGCTTTGCCTGCTTTCTCAATATCAATAATGCCAGAGCGGTTTAAGGTTATTTTATAACGTTCAAACTGCTCGGTGTACTTACCCTGATCTAATGCGACCACCACATTTATCTGATAGCGTCGCTCAATGGAGGTGGTTTTAATTTTTTCTTTGTTTGATGAGGTCTCATTTTGCTCATAGAGCTTACCGCTGCCGCGTTCTAAATGGCGCGCAAAAGGTAATAAGCTAAAATCGATGGTTTCTTCCAGCGTGTCATAACCCGGTTGAAAGCCCTGGCGAACGACCTTGGTATCGATTCGAAAATGTAAGATCTCCGAACTTTGTTTATTCTGCAGATTGCGTTTCGCCAACAGCTGTCGGGTTTTGAGCGGCTGGTTGTCGGTCTTAATATAATCAAGCCAAATTTTTTGTTTGGCGAGTTCCGATTTGCTGGTCGGATCGATTAAGGTTCTCGCCCATTTAGGTTTACCTTTACGGATCCACCGCCACAGAATATTTTTAAAATCATCCTTAAAAACTTCCCGTACCCCGTAAATAATCGCCAGAATAAATACCATCAGGGAGGTCAGCGTACTAAAAGCACCTTGCGTTTTAATAATTAATACCAGCACCACGCACATGATCAGCGCGGTAGCAACACCGGTCACAACTTTACGGGTGATGTTACCCAATGCTTGAGTGTCAGTTTTAAAAATCACCCCATACTCAATTAAGCGGCGTAACAGGCGCATTTTATTGGCAATCCGGTTAGGATCGTCAAGTGTTGGCTGCGAGTTATAGGATCTTGCTTTGCGGTATAAGTTTTCATTTTTACAGATTTGCAGCAATGCCAGACGATCTTCCGAAAATTCGGATACACGCGGTTTGTTTGCTAACATGCCCAGTATGGTTTGCTCTGTATACCAGGAGAGGTAGTTATCCACATTTTCAAAGATCGCCTCCAGTTTGGTATCTTTAGGTGCATGGCTACGGTGTTTGCTTAAAATGACCATGCTGTGATTGATAATCTCCTGCGCGGCATCATAAAAGTCCCGTAATTTTTCACTATCATTGATCTTGATTGCTTCATGCATATCGGTATTAAGGGCGGTCACATATTGATAAGCAAAGAGATTAAGATGGTTGCGATATTCAACCGTGGAACGTTTCATACGACTGGCAAAACGGCTGTGTAATAGGGGTAAATGTAAACCTTGAGTAAAATAAGCGCTGCGAGTTCGCACTCCCGCATTGAAATAATCAACCTCTGGAAGCGTATTTTTATTAATACTCATCTCTTTTGGCAGAGAGAAATAAACATCAATGCGACGAAACTGACCCTGATCTATCTGATGAGTGAGTTTGATCGAGAAACGTTCTTCTTGTTTAAGGCTTATCTGCTTCAATTATTCCTCTCAATATGAATGGCTAAGGCGTTGGGGTATTGCTTTGTAATATGCATGCATGTTGTGTTTGTTTATGCGCCTTAAAATAAATAAAATTGCGCTAGTAAGCCCTGTTTAAAGAGTACAAACTTTATCACCGCTATCAAAATTCAGGATCATTATAACCTGTTCTATTGGCTTAAATAAATGAATAATAGCTGACTAGTCTGAATTTTTTATCAGTTGCTAAGCCTTGTAAGGTTGTTTCGGGGCGGCCGGGCTGATCCGTTTAAGACGTTGAACTCCTCTCTTTTATAACATTTTATTGTTACAATCTGAGTTTTATGAAATTAGGGTTTAACGCATGAAACTGTCATTATTGACGCAACCTATTTATGATCACTTATATGCCGATATCGAGCAGTTCCGTCGGACTTTTGATCTGCCCTGTGATGATCTTGGTTCATTAGACGCACAGGCAGATACCCTGCATACTTCGTTAATTATTGAAGAGTTAACCGAACTGGCGCAGGCCGACTGCAAAATTGAACAAGCCGATGCGATTGTCGACAGTATTTATGTTCTGATGGGACGCTTAGTCCATTTGGGGATCACTCAGGCGGGTGAGCATATGGAGATAAGCTATTTGGTTGATCTTTTTTTAAATGTCGCCAAACAGCTTGAGATTAACTTTTTACCCTGCTGGGACGAAGTGCATTCCAGCAATATGAGTAAAGTTTGCCGCAATGCCAAGGAGTATCAGGAAACCGAGCAATTTTATGCGGGCCAAGGGGTTGAGTTGGTTGACAGTATTAAGGGGGATTTTATTATCGCTAAATGCGCACAAGATGTGCAACTGTCCGGTAAGATAATTCGTCAAGGTAAGGTATTAAAATCTGTTTATTACCGTCCTGCTGATTTAGCCCCGCTAGTCTAAAATAATGCAAAAGAGGGCAGAGAGATTAGCGTTGATAACGAAAATATCTCTCCCTTTTTATGAGTCGCTTAAGGCTATTTTTATTAACCGCTTACACTGATTAGCTGGCGCGCAGTTCTTTGGCTGCAGCCACCATGTTCAGTAATGCCGGTTTGACCTCCTCCCAGCGACGGGTTTTTAAACCGCAATCAGGGTTAACCCACAGTTGCTCAGCCGGAATACGCAGGGCCGCTTTTTTCATTAAGTTTACCATCTGCTCAACAGCGGGTATGTTGGGAGAATGGATATCATAAACGCCGGGTCCTATTCCATTGGGGTAATTAAACTCTTCGAAAACATTCAATAATTCCATATTCGAGCGCGAGGTTTCAATGGTAATAACATCGGCATCCATTTGCGCAATGGCTGCGATAATATCGTTAAATTCGGAATAACACATGTGCGTGTGAATCTGGGTTTTATCGTCAACACCGTTGGCACAGAGTCGAAAGGCTGCGATTGCCCAGTTTAAATATTGCTGCCATTGGGAGCGATGCAGCGGTAATTTTTCACGCAGCGCTGCTTCATCAATCTGAATAATATTAATGCCCGCCTTTTCTAAATCAAGTACTTCCTCGCGAATGGCCAGCGCAATCTGCATACAAGTGGTCTGCAGTGGCTGATCATCACGTACAAAAGACCAGTTTAATATAGTAACCGGACCCGTAAGCATGCCTTTTACCTTTTTTTCAGTCAGAGATTGTGCGTAGCTTGCCCATTCAACTGTCATGGCTTTAGGGCGCGCAACATCACCAAATAAAATCGGCGGTTTAACGCAGCGTGAACCATAGGATTGCACCCAGGCAAATTGGGTGAACACAAAACCGTCAAGAAGCTCTCCGAAGTATTCAACCATATCATTGCGTTCTGCTTCACCGTGCACCAAGACATCCAGGCCAAGCTCATCTTGCTCATTAATACAAAATTCAATGGATTCTTTAATGCTTTTTTTATACTGCTCTTCATTGATATCACCTAAGCGTTTCGCTTTACGTAATTGCCGAATATCACTGGTTTGCGGAAAAGAGCCGATGGTGGTGGTTGGATAACTGGGCAGATTTAAATAAGATTGCTGCAGGGGCTCCCGTTCGGTTATACCCTGGTTACGCTGACCTAATTCAGGGGTGATATTAAGCACTTTGTTTTTAATGTCTTGTTGGTGGACGCGGTTGCTGTCACTGCGGCTTTCAATACACAGTTTATTATAAGTAAAGGCCGCTTGAACACTGCTTAAACCCTCATTTAAAGCGCGACCAATCAGGCTCAGTTCCTGTAATTTTTGAACCGCAAAAGCCAGCCAGGATTTAACTTCGTAATCAAGTTTCTCTTCATTATTAAGATCCATGGGGACATGCAATAATGATGAGCTGGGTGCCAGCCATAATCTGTCCTGTAGTTTTTGATGGATAGGCAGTAATTGCTCTAGGGTCTGATTAAGATCGGTTTTCCAAATATTACAGCCATTGATAACGCCCAGAGATAATATTTTTTCATCGCCTAAATAATCTATCGCAAGTTCTATTTCATGTGGCGCGTTAACCGCATCCAGGTGTAAACCTGCAACGGGTAGTTCACAGGCTAGTTTTAAATTATTCTTAAGCTCACCAAAATAAGTGGTTAAGAGCAGCTTAACCTTAGATTGCCCTAATTTCTGATAACTGCTCTGCAGTGCTTCCTGCCATTGTGTTGGGATTTCTAACACTAAAACAGGCTCGTCGATTTGCACCCAGCTAATATTTTTTTCTGCCAATAATGCCAATAATTCGCTGTAAACCTCAAGCAACTTTGGCAGTAGCGCGAGTTTTTGGCTGTCATCTTTTTCTTTGCCTAACCACAGGTAGGTCACGGGACCGATGATCACAGGTTTAACATTTTTATTGATTTGCTGCAGTTCTTCAATCTGCTCCAGCAGCTGCTCGGCGTTTAACGAAAAAGTGGTCTGTGCATCAAACTCCGGCACGATGTAATGATAGTTAGTATTAAACCATTTGGTCATTTCGCCTGCCTGACTCTCACCCGAGTGTCCATGAGATCCCGCGCAGCATTCCTGTGACTGCGATCGGCCCCGAGCTACCCTAAAGTAATTATCTAAGCTATTATCCTGGTCACTTTGTTTGGCACGTTGCGGGATATTACCCACTAAAAAACTCGCATCAAGCACTTGGTCATAAAGTGAAAAATCACCAACGGTATATAAATCCAGCGCTAATTCCTGTTGATCCTGCCAGTTTTTCCGGCGTAAACCGTAGGCGGTTGTTTGTAATTGGTCGGCACTTAATTCACCACCCCAGAATTTTTCCAGGGCAAATTTTAGTTGGCGTTTATTGCCAATGCGTGGGAAACCTAAGTGATGTAATTTAGCCATGATTTTTATTATCCTTTTAAATAGGGTGATAGATTGAAGTTGATGATCATTGTATTTAGAATAAACCATGAAAAATAATGATAAATTATCGCAAAACCATGAGGTATATTCATAATGATCGAGTTGTCGCATTTAAAAATCATGATTGCATTGCATGAAAAGGGCACCTTAACCCAGGCGGCCGAGGCTTTATGTTTAACCCAATCGGCTTTATCACACCAGATTCGTTACCTTGAAAAAAAGTTAAACGTAAAATTATGGCAGCGTTGCGGACGTCGTCTGCGTTTAACGCCGGCCGGTGAGTTATTGCTGAAGGTTGGCAAACAAACCGTACCGACTTTGGTGCAAACCGAAATGACCTTAAAAGCAATGGGAGAGGGGTTACAGGGCTTGTTGCGGATCGGAGTGGAATGTTATCCCTGTCAGGAATGGTTAACCCAGGTGGTTGCGAAGTTTTTACGGACTCAGCCAAATATTGATATTGATATTATCAGGCAATTTCAATTTTCCGGAATCAACGGATTAATCAATCAGCAGGTTGATTTACTGATTACACCTGATTTTTATGAGCATAAAGAATTACAATTTTATCCGTTATTTGAATACGAGCAGGTGCTCGTCGTACCCGAACAACATACCCTCGCTAAAAAGAGTCACATTGTTGCCGCAGATTTGCACGATCAGATGTTATTTACTTTCCCGATAGAAAAGCAGCGCTTAGATGTTTTTCAGTTGTTTTTATGGCCCGGACAGGTTGAGCCTAAAGCGCATAAACAAATTGAGTCGCTCGCTATCATGTTACAAATGGTCGAGCATCAACGCGGAGTGTGTGTATTACCGGAATGGCTGGCCGACAGCTACAGTCTTCAATATCATGTTAAAAAAATTCGTTTGGGTAAAAAAGGCATCTATAAAACACTCTATGCGGCGATCAAAAAAGAAGATCAAAAGGTCGCTTATATTAACGCCTTTATTAAAATTGGGATGGATAAGATTGTAAAACCTGGGGCCGTTATCTAAGCCTCAAAACAGTGCTCAGTACTAGTGCTTAAAATAAATCACAATGTCTTTTGTCATTTACCAGGTTCGCATATCTAATCAAACCGTTTGAAGATATTTGCTTTTTATTTTGCACCATTAAAGGCTTCGCTCGAGGCGTTATTAAGACTCTGCGAATGAGCTTTAACTGTACTCAAAAATAGAAGCAAATCACCTTTTCATTTATTTTTTAAACTACAATTGTATTAGGTTTAAAACATAAAAAGGGGACATATCATGAATGGTAAAATGCTCACTGTCTTTGTCGTAATGACGGTGTTTGTTGTTGGTTTTTCTTATGCCGTTGGACCTTTGGCTAATCCGGAAGGCAATCTAAGCCAGATGAAGAATCAAACTGCTTCACAGGTAAGGTATCGGCTGACCTATCAGGAAATGGATAAAAATACCGATGGGCAAGTGACAAAAGAGGAATATCAGGCTGCTGTTAAACAGCGCAGGGAAAATGCTCCTGGTGCGGGCGCGAATCAAAACGCCAAGTCGTTCACTTTTGAAGAGCTGGATCTAAATGCTGATGCGCTGCTTAGTCAGGAAGAATTTAATCAGCATCTTGCGACTAGCAGTCGCAGGGTAAAACAGTAAAAAGCAGCGCTCTTTTAAAGTAACCGGGCAGTCCATTACCCGGTTTTTTTATGCCCGTTCTTTTAATAAGTAAATGAGCTCAAGTGCTTTTTTAGGGGTTAACTCATCGGGATCAATATCTGCCAATAACAACAGAGCTTGATTCGTTTGTGCTTCATCAAACGCTAAACTTGCCTGCGGCGATTGTGCATTTAAGTTTACTTGAGGGCCCGCACCTAACTCTAACTGCCGTAATATATTTTTGGCATTATTAACCACCTCTTTGGGAACACCTGCTAATGCTGCTACCTGTAAACCATAACTTTTGTTAGCAGCGCCTTCCTGTACGGCATGTAAAAAGGCAATACTATCACCATGTTCAACGGCATCCAGGTGAACGTTGACCAGCTCGGGAATGCTTTCCGGTAGGGTTGTTAATTCAAAATAATGCGTGGCAAACAGTGTGTACGCTTGAATTTTTTTAGCTAATTGTTCAGCACATGCCCAAGCCAGCGATAAACCGTCAAAAGTACTGGTACCGCGGCCGATTTCATCCATTAATACCAAACTGTTTTTGCTGGCATTATGTAATATATTGGCCGTTTCGGTCATCTCTACCATAAAAGTGGAGCGTCCGCTGGCAAGGTCATCCGATGCGCCAATCCGCGTGAAAATACGATCCACCGGACCTATTTTAGCCTGTTGGGCAGGAATGAAACTGCCGATATGGGCCATCAACACCATTAACGCAACCTGGCGCATATAAGTGGATTTACCGCCCATGTTCGGTCCGGTAATAATCAGCATACGACGCCGGTCATTAAGGCTGATCGGATTGGCAATAAAGGGCGTTTTACTTACCTGTTCAACGACCGGATGACGGCCTTCTTCAATCTCAATGCCGTTTTCAGCTTGTAAAGTCGGACGCACATAATTGAGTGTGACAGCGCGTTCTGCAAGGTTATTAAGGACATCTAACTCGGCCAGCGCTTGCGCGGTTAACTGCAAATTTTGCAGGTGCGGTAATAGCAAATCGATTAACTGCTCATAGAGTTTTTTCTCTAACGCCAGCGCTTTGCCCTTGCTCGATAAAACCTTATCTTCATGCTCTTTCAGCTCGGCAATAATATAACGTTCGGTATTTTTCAGGGTCTGCCGGCGGACGTAGTGGGCGGGCACAATATCCGATTGTGAGCGGCTGGTTTCTATATAATAACCATGCACCCGGTTATAGCCGACTTTCAGAGTGCTGATGCCGGTGGCTTGACGCTCGCGAATTTCAAGTTGTTCAAGGTAATCGGTTGCGCCTTTGGCAAGGCTTCGCCATTGGTCCAACTCTTCATTGTAACCCTCGGCAAGAACCCCTCCATCGCGAATAATAACCGGTGGATTATCAATCACCGCTTTTTCTAATAGGGCCAGTAATTCAGGGTAGGAGCCCATCTCTTTATTGAGCTTACCGACCAGCTCAGCGGGCATCTCAGCGATCAAGTGCTGGAGTTCCGGTAATAATGAAAACGCGGTTCGCAAGCGCGTTAAATCGCGTGGGCGGGCAGAGCGTAATGCCAACCGGGCAATGACCCGCTCAACATCGCCGATCTGCTTGAGCGGTCCAGCCAGCGCAGCACTCAGATCCTGTTCGATTAATGTTTGGATCATTGTTTGCCGGTAAGTTAAGGTATTAAAATTGCGGATCGGCTGATGTATCCAACGTTTTAATAATCGGCTTCCCATTGGTGTGACGGTAAAATCTAGAACTTCTGCTAAAGTATTTTCATAACCGCCGGAAAGATTTTGGGTTAATTCCAGGTTTTTCCGAGTGGCTGCATCTAAAATAACGCTATCAATATTTTGCTCTAACTTGATCGATTGTAAATGCGGCAAGCTGGTGCGCTGGGTATCTTTAATATACTGCAGTAACGCGCCCG
Source organism: Psychromonas sp. (assembly GCF_047632955.1). Taxonomy (GTDB): domain Bacteria; phylum Pseudomonadota; class Gammaproteobacteria; order Enterobacterales; family Psychromonadaceae; genus Psychromonas. Next base: position 53,581 of record NZ_JBLIED010000010.1, read on the forward strand.
CGGCACACAGGGCAACCTCGGCCTTTTCGACCCCAAATCCGATTAAATCCTTGGTGGAGAATTGTTGATTTAATATTTTTTTGCTGGTGGCCAGCTCAAATTCCCATTCAGGACGGCGGCGAATGGTTGGCAGGTGTTCAATTAAATCATGGTGTTCAAAATTTTCAGGATATAAAAGTTCGGCAGGATTAAGGCGTTGTAATTCTGCTTGTAAGGTTTCAGTGTGCTGGAATTGGTTAATAATAAAACGGCCGCTACCAAGATCTAAGGAAGCAATGCCAAAGGTATTTTGCAATTGGTAGACGCTGCATAACAAATTGTCCTGACGATCATTAAGTAAAGCTTCATCGGTCACCGTCCCCGGCGTGATAATACGCACCAATTTTCGTTCAACCGGGCCTTTTGAGGTGGCTGGATCACCTATTTGCTCACAAATTGCAATGGATTCACCCATCGCAATTAATTTTGCCAAATATCCTTCTACACTATGGTATGGAACACCGGCCATGGGAATGGCATTACCACCGGTTTTACCGCGTTGGGTTAGGGATATACCCAAAAGCTGTGAGGCTTTGCGTGCATCATCAAAAAACAATTCGTAAAAATCACCCATGCGATAAAAAAGCAGGGTGTCGGGCACTTCGCTTTTGATGGCTAAGAATTGTTGCATCATTGGGGTATGTTGTTGTAATTGCTGCGTACTTGACGTCATAATGAATACACTTAATAAATGATAACTTTATATAATAAGAACACTTGCATTTTCATTTCCAATTATATTGGATCTTTATTGGAGAAAACCTATGTTCACTGAAAGAACCGTTCAAGAATTAGCGCAAGTCCTAGGTGAAAAACTAAACCGCGCCGGGTTAGTTGCCGCGACTGCAGAATCCTGTACCGGTGGTGGTGTAGCATACGCTATTACTGAAATTTCTGGAAGTTCACAGTGGTTCGATCGCGGTTTTGTGACCTATAGCAATGAAGCGAAAATACAGATGCTGGGTGTCGAAAAGTTGGTCATTAAAGCCTTTGGCGCAGTCTCCGAGCAGGTGGTTGAAGCCATGGCGATCGGTGCGGTAACCCATTCCGATGCGGATCTCGCGGTGGCAATTAGCGGTATTGCCGGGCCTGATGGAGGAACAGATGAAAAACCGGTTGGCACAGTGTGTATCTCTTGGTATAACGTCTATTCAGCCAGTAAAACTGAAACCTATTTATTTACCGGAAACCGTTCTGATGTAAGAACGCAGGCAATACGCCTGGCATTACTTGGTTTAATTGAGGCCATTGAAATAGAATGAACAGGCTAATATACTGATTAAACGCGGTTGATCATAAAAACAAAAAAAGCACTTGATACTGTGTAAATCAACAGTATACTTAGCGACAAGCACTGAGTGCATATACAGTTAAATAAAAGCACCATCACACAAATCTGGAGATAAAATGAGTCAGGATAAAAACAAAGAAAAAGCATTAGCTGCAGCCCTAGGACAAATTGAAAAACAATTTGGTAAGGGTTCAATCATGCGTTTGGGTGATGATGCGGCATCGATGGAAATTGATTCTGTTTCAACTGGCTCACTCAGTCTGGATGTTGCGTTGGGTATAGGCGGCTTACCCTACGGCCGTTGTGTTGAAATTTATGGACCGGAGAGTTCTGGTAAAACAACATTAACCTTACAAGTTATCGCTGAAGCGCAAAAACAAGGTAAAACCTGTGCATTTATCGATGCCGAGCATGCACTTGACCCGACCTATGCTAAAAAACTCGGCGTGGATGTGGACAACCTACTTATTTCTCAGCCGGATACCGGTGAGCAGGCATTAGAGATTTGTGACATGCTGGTGCGCTCTGGTGCAGTAGGCGTGGTGGTTGTCGATTCCGTTGCCGCGTTAACACCTAAAGCTGAAATTGAAGGTGATATGGGTGATTCACACATGGGTCTGCAAGCACGTTTAATGTCGCAGGCATTACGTAAATTAACCGGGAACATCAAACAGACCAATACCATGGTTATTTTCATTAACCAAATCCGTATGAAGATCGGGGTTATGTTCGGAAATCCCGAGACGACCACGGGTGGTAACGCACTTAAATTCTATGCTTCCGTGCGTTTAGATATCCGCCGTATTGGCGCAATTAAAAACGGTGAAGAAATTGTTGGTAATGAAACCCGTGTAAAAGTAGTTAAAAATAAAGTCGCGCCACCCTTTAAACAAGCTGAGTTTCAGATTCTATACGGTAAAGGTATTAACCATTTCGGAGAGTTGATTGATTTGGGTGTTAAACAAGAATTTGTTGAAAAAGCGGGTTCTTGGTACTCGTACAATGGCGCTAAAATTGGTCAGGGCAAGAGCAATGCAAGTCAGTACTTAAAAGAAAATCCAGTATCAGCCAATGAGCTTGAAGCTAAAATTCGCGAAGCGTTAATGCCAAAAGCAGAAGTCATTGAAGATAAAAAAGTACCTGCCGAAGAGATTTAATCCGGTAAGTTAAATTTGCATCGTGGTGCCATAGACTAGCAATCAAGCGATCAAAAAGGCGTGATATTTCTCGCCTTTTTTGATCGCTTGATTTTAGTTAATTTAATAAAGTCTGTGCTTGGAATAATAATTCACTCCCCTAATAAGTGCGCTATTTAGATCTATGCCACCCACTTTTACTGCTTGATAATACTCAAAAAAATAGTTCAGGTTAAATATAATAGCCACAGAAGAAAAAAATTCCTCCATTATTAATGTAAATTAAATTGATCTCCCGTTAGCTTCTTTGTCCTTTTCAAGCGACATGCTATATTAAACGTCATTTACTTTTAGCTTATTTGACGTTTTTTTATTCATCCATAGAATAACGGAACAGATACCTTACATGGAATAACTCATGACCAAATCAACTACTGAAATTCGTCAGGGATTTCGCGACTTCTTCGTTAAAAAAGGGCATCAAAGCGTAAGCAGCGGTTCACTTGTACCTCACGATGATCCCACCCTATTGTTCACCAATGCCGGCATGAATCAATTTAAAGATACCTTTCTTGGTACTGAAAAAAGAGCTTATACAAGAGCCACATCCAGTCAACGCTGCGTGCGTGCCGGAGGTAAGCATAACGATTTAGACAATGTTGGTTATACGGCGCGTCATCATACCTTTTTTGAGATGTTAGGGAATTTTAGCTTTGGAGATTATTCTAAGCGTGAAGCGATTGGCTTTGCGTGGGAATATTTAACCGTTGAATTAGGGCTAGCCAAAGCGAAATTATGGATCACTGTCTTTGATGAAGACATGGAAGCTGAAAAAATTTGGCTGGATGAGATAGGTGTAGATTCTGAGCGTCTATCACGCATTGGTGCAAAAGATAACTTCTGGTCAATGGGAGATACCGGTCCCTGTGGTCCCTGCAGCGAAATATTTTATGATCATGGTGAAGATATTTGGGGCGGTCCTCCGGGAACACCCGAAGAAGACGGGGATCGTTATATCGAGATCTGGAATATCGTCTTCATGCAGTTCAATCGTCATGCCGACGGCACCATGGAAAATTTACCTAAACCCTCTGTTGATACGGGAATGGGACTTGAGCGTATTTCTGCGATCATGCAAAACTGCCATTCAAATTACGAGATTGATATTTTCCAGGGTTTAATCAAAAAAGTTGCCGAAGTAACCGGAACAAGCGATCTTGAAGACAAATCATTACGTGTTGTAGCCGATCATATTCGTTCCTGCGGTTTTCTGATTTGTGACGGCGTGATGCCTTCCAATGAAGGGCGTGGTTATGTTTTGCGTCGAATTATTCGTCGTGCAGTACGCCACGGTAATAAACTGGGTGCGAAAAACGTTTTCTTCTTCAAAATATATGAAGAACTGATTAATCAGATGGGTGAAGCTTACCCTGAACTAGCAAAACAACGTGCATTTGTGGAAAAAATATTACGCTTGGAAGAAGAGCAGTTTGCAAAAACACTGGATCGTGGTTTACAGATTCTAGATGGTGAATTGGATAATCTTAAGGATCAGGTAATTCCTGGCGATGTGGTTTTTAAACTCTACGATACCTATGGTTTCCCGGCTGATTTGACCGCCGATATTGCCCGTGAGCGCGGTTTGATCATTGACCAGGCTGGTTTTGATAGTGCAATGGCTGAGCAGCGCAAACGCGCGCAACAGGCTAATAATTTTGGCACAGATTATAATGATGCCCTGATTATTGATAACGACACTGAATTTGTCGGCTATGAAACACTGGAAAGTGCGGCAACGGTAACTCACTTAGTCGCAGAAGGGGCTTTTGTCGACTCGTTAAACGAAGGTCAGAGCGGACAAGTTATTTTATCAACCACACCCTTTTACGCTGAATCCGGCGGTCAATCCGGGGATGCTGGTAAGTTAATACTTAACAATGGCGTATTTGTTGTTACCGATACTAAAAAATCCGGCAGTGCATTTTTGCATAGCGGTTATGTCAGCATGGGTTCAGTAATGTTGAATGGCAAAGTGCATGGCGAAGTTGATTCAGCGCGCCGTCAGTCTATCGCACTGCATCATTCGGCGACCCACTTGTTACATGCGGCGCTGCGCAAAACCTTAGGTGAACATGTTACTCAAAAGGGATCCTTGGTCGACGCGGAAAAATTACGTTTTGATTTCTCCCATTTTGAAGCGCTGTCTGCGGACTGTCTGAGCGAAGTAACTTACTTGGTGAATGAGGCAATTCGTAATAACTATGAAGTTGTGACTAATTTAATGGACATAGAAGAAGCTAAGACTTCCGGTGCTATGGCCCTATTTGGTGAAAAATACGATGAAATGGTACGTGTTGTCCAGATGGGCGACTTCTCAACTGAGTTGTGTGGTGGTACTCATGCCAAGCGTACGGGTGATCTGGGCTTGTTTTTGATGCGCTCCGAGTCCGGTATTGCTGCCGGTGTCCGTCGTATAGAAGCGACCGTAGGCACGGCTGCAGATCAGGCGATTGCAGATATATTCTTAGAAGTTGATAAAGCCTGCAGCATGATTAAGGGAGATCATTCCAATTTCGGCGAAAAAATAGAACAGCTTGTGGATCGCAGCAAACTATTAGAAAAAGAGGTCGCTCAGCTTAAGGCAAAAATTGCCGGTGCAGCAGGCGCTAATCTAATTGATAATGCCATTGAGATAAACGGCGTAAAGGTTGTTATTGCAAATGTTGAAGGAATTGATCCTAAATCATTGCGTGATAGTGTTGATCAAATGAAAAATAAAATGCAATCAGGTATTGTTGTTTTAGCGACAGTCGCAACCGATGATAAGGTCAGTTTAATCGCCGGTGTGACTAAAGATTTAATCAAAAAAGTGAAAGCCGGGGAGTTAGTTAATCTGGTTGCCGGTCCTGTAGGTGGGAAAGGTGGTGGTCGTCCGGATATGGCAATGGCAGGAGGTAATAATCCTGCAGCTTTAGCGGATGCACTCGCATTAGTCGCACCCTGGTTAATTGAACGTTTGTAATAGATAGATTTGCTATGTCAATAGCGTGAATAGATGAGAAATAACGATGGCATTATTAGTTCAAAAATATGGCGGAACCTCAGTAGGTAATATTGAGCGCATAAAAAGCGTTGCTGAAAAAGTGAAAACAACAAGAGAAGAAGGTCACGATGTGGTAGTTGTCTTATCCGCGATGTCGGGTGAGACAAATCGTATGATAGCGCTCGCCAAAGAGATAACAGCCAATCCAAGTCCGCGTGAAATGGATGTGCTATTAACCACGGGTGAGCAAACTACGATTGCACTTTTATCAATGGCATTACACAGTTTAGGTGTTGATGCTGTCTCTATGACTGGGGATCAGATCCGTTTAAAGACCGACTCTTGTCATAATAAAGCGCGTATTTTAGACGTCGAAACAAAAAATATTAAGGCGTACTTAAAACTTGGGCGGGTAGTTGTTGTTGCCGGTTTTCAAGGCCGCTCAGAAACTAATGATATTACCACCCTAGGCAGGGGAGGTTCGGATACCTCTGCGGTTGCTATTGCTGCGGCTTTAAAAGCGGATGAGTGTCAAATTTACACCGATGTTGACGGTGTTTATACAACGGATCCGCGTGTTGAACCCAATGCACGCCGTTTAGACAGTATTACCTTTGAAGAAATGCTTGAAATGGCAAGCTTAGGCGCTAAGGTTTTACAAATTCGCTCAGTCGAGTTTGCAGGAAAATATAATGTACCCCTTCGTGTTCTATCAAGTTTTAAAGATGGTGGCGGCACTCTAATCAGTTATAAGGAAAATAAAATGGAATCTCCTGTTATCTCCGGTATTGCGTTTAATCGTGATGAAGCCCGTTTAACATTATCGGGTGTACCTGATCAGCCGACCGTTGCCGCACAAATTCTCTCTCCTATTGGTGATGCTAATATCGATGTGGATATGATAGTACAAAATACCGTCGGTAACGGGAAAACAGATTTCACTTTTACCGTGCATCGTGAAGATTATCAGCAAACCAAGGAACTATTAGAGAAAGTGTGTGTCTTATTGCACGCAGATCATGTTCAGGGTAATAAGGAGATAGCAAAAGTTTCAGTCGTAGGCGTTGGAATGTGGAACCACCCGGGTGTTGCTAAAACAATGTTTGAAACACTGGGAGAAGAGGGTATTAATATTCACCAAATTGCAACGTCAGAGATAAAAATCTCAGTGCTGGTTGATAGTAAGTATCTCGAACTTGCTGTGCGTTCATTGCATAAAGCATTTGAGCTGGCAAATGACCCGACAGAAGAAAAATAAATTTTGGGATATGGTGCAGTAAAAACACGGGCAAGATAGCCTGTACTGGTCCATACTTAAATCAACGGATAGATTAATCCTAACAGGAGTGGCGCATGCTTATATTAACACGCCGGGTTGGTGAAACGCTGATGATAGGCGATAACGTTACCGTTACCGTTTTGGGCGTAAAAGGTAATCAAGTAAGAATTGGTGTAAACGCACCGAAAGAAGTATCGGTTCACCGTGAAGAAATTTATATGCGGATTCAAGCAGAAAAAAATAGCGAATAAACAGCATTCTTAAGTCATGATTTAAAATAATGTTATTCTTTTAAAGAGCCCGTAGGCTCTTTTTTTTTACTTATTTAAAGTGCTTTTTAAGCGGCTCACGGGAAGGTAGGTTAAAAATCCAGCATATGCAGGGTTAAATTGAAAGAAGGTTTCCCGTTTCTAATACAAGGCTGCTAAGACGCGCTGAGCATAATAGTTCCGTGTACGAAGCTAATTAAGCAATTTGGTATAATAAATAAGCAAACAGAAGTCACTTGTCAGAAAATGTTTGACTTGTTTTTAGAAGACAGTATTATGTGCGCCACAAGACGACGGTGGGGTGGCCGAGTGGCCGAAGGCGCTCCCCTGCTAAGGGAGTAACGGGTTTATAGCCCGTTCGAGAGTTCGAATCTCTCCTCCACCGCCATTCTTGTAGATTCTTAAAGCGGGTGTAGCTCAGCTGGATAGAGTACCTGGCTACGAACCAGGTGGTCAGGGGTTCGAATCCCTTCACCCGCACCATCTTTTTTTGCAGGAAGTGGTACGTATAAGAATCAAATATCAAATATCAAATATTAAAGACAAAAGAATATCGCGGCGGGTGTAGCTCAGCTGGATAGAGTACCTGGCTACGAACCAGGTGGTCAGGGGTTCGAATCCCTTCACCCGCACCATTCTTTATAAACTTACTCTGGTAAGTTTTTTGTTTTTAAGAGCTTTATAATATTAAATTATTAATATTATGCACTATGCGGGTGTAGCTCAGCTGGATAGAGTACCTGGCTACGAACCAGGTGGTCAGGGGTTCAAATCCCTTCACCCGCACCACTTTTTATAAACTATCTATATCTCCCTGTTTACGATCTTCAATCCAATACAATAATCCAATACAATTTTTATCCAAGCCATAAAATCATCTGCAAAATACATTTTTATGTGTTTTTTACATTACCCCTCTTTTTTTGCGTTACACCTCTCTTTTTATAAAATATATACTTTTATAGAACTTCTGAAGGTTTACACTAAGCGCTCTGCACTGTTCACATTTAATATAAAAAAAAGTACACTTAATATGCTGTTAAGGTACACTTAATATGCTCGTAAAGTGCTTTTTCATGCACTCCAATATATTGTCTTATGTCCATGCCAAGGGGTTGATAGATAAAAAAAAATATTTGTGAATATTTATTCATTAAAAGCTGTTTATTGAAATATACCGACTAGATCAGTGTAGAAAAGGATAAAGAACTATGGATATCAATCAGTTACTGTTAACCGCGTTGCAATTATTAGGTCTCGGGATGGCCTTCGTATTTCTGTTTTTAGGCTTATTAATGGTTGTTGTCAATTTGATGGCGAAATATATTCCAGCAGATCAGCCAGTTGTTAATAAAAAAAGGGTTCAGCAGAGTCCTGCAACAATGAGCTCTGCAGAATCTTCAATCAATCCTGCATTAATAGCCGCTATCACCACGGCTGTGCATCAATATCACAAAACCAAAACCGCATAATAGGAAATGAAAAATGAAGGAGCAAGAAAATATGTCTAAGCCTCTGGCAATCACTGAAGTTGTCCTACGAGATGCGCATCAATCATTATTTGCAACACGTATGCGTACCGAAGATATGCTGCCTATTGCAGAGAAGTTGGATAAAATTGGTTTCTGGTCATTAGAGACATGGGGTGGCGCTACGTTTGATTCCTGTATCCGCTTTTTAGGGGAAGATCCATGGGATCGTCTGCGTGCTTTAAAAGCTGCCATGCCTAATACGCCGCAACAGATGTTATTACGCGGTCAAAACTTATTAGGTTACCGTCATTATGCGGATGATGTTGTTGAAAAATTTATAGAGCGTGCTCATACTAATGGTGTGGATGTATTCCGTATCTTTGATGCAATGAATGATGTGCGTAATTTTGAAACCGCTATTAAATCAGCGGTTAAAATTGGTGCACACGCTCAGGGAGCGATTTCTTATACCACTAGTCCGGTACATACCGTTGATAACTGGGTTGATATGGCAAAACGCCTTGAAGATATGGGCTGTCATTCTTTATGTATTAAAGACATGGCGGGTTTATTAAAACCCTACGTTGCCGAAGAATTGATCACCAAAATTAAAGCCAGTACCAATATTCCCCTAGCATTACATTGTCATGCAACCACCGGGCTCAGTATTGCAACACATCAAAAAGCGATTGATTCAGGTATCGATATTATTGATTCTGCTATCTCTTCAATGTCCATGACCTATGGGCATACTCCAACTGAAACGCTGGTTTCAATTGTTGAGGGTGAAGCGCGAGATACAGGGCTGGAATTGCCTAAACTTGCAGAGATATCCGCGTACTTTCGTGATGTTCGTAAAAAATATGTGAAATTTGAAGGTGAATTGAAAGGTGTTGATCCGCGTATTCTGATTGCGCAAGTGCCTGGCGGTATGTTAACTAACATGGAAAGCCAACTTAAGCAGCAGGGCGCCGCAGATAAGATGGATCAAGTGTTAGCGGAAATCACCGCGGTGCGTAAAGATCTTGGTTATATTCCGCTGGTTACCCCGACCTCTCAAATTGTCGGTACACAAGCTGTAATTAATGTCTTGATGGGTGAACGTTATAAAAATATCACCAAAGAAACTGCCGGCGTATTAAAAGGTGAGTATGGCGCGACACCCGCACCGGTTAATGCGGAACTGCAAGCGAAAGTATTAGATGGCGGAACGGCCATTACCTGTCGTCCTGCTGATAACATTAAACCTGAAATGAAACATATTCAGACAGAGTTTAAAAAACTTGCCGCTGAAAAAGACATTAAAGTTGCCAAAGATGAAATTGACGATGCATTGATTTATGCTTTATTCCCTGAAATTGGTCTTAAATTTTTAGAAAATCGTAATAACCCCGATGCATTTGAGCCCGTACCCAGCGCCGATGATCTAAAGCCCGCCGCTGAAACGGCTAAAAAGCCGCAACAGGGTGGTGTAGAAACTTATTCAGTAGCAGTTGATGGACAATTATTTACCGTCCAAGTTGGCCCTGAGGGCACGGTAGAGGGCATTACCGCAGAAGCGCCTTCAACGCCGAACGCAACGCTATCGGCTTCAACACAAGCTGCAACAACCTCGACAGCGATGAGCGAAGAATTACCAGCCCCATTGGCGGGTAATATCTTTAAAGTGCTGGTCAGTGAAGGTGAAAAGGTTGAAGAAGGTGATGTGCTATTGATAATGGAGGCGATGAAGATGGAAACTGAGATTCGTGCACCAAAATCAGGCGTAATCCAAGGCGTCTTTGTCAAAGAAGGTTCTTCTGTTGCCGTGGGTGAAACCCTGTTTAAAATAGCTTAAGGAAGATAACGTGGATGGATTAGCAACACTTTGGGCAGATACGGGTATCGCACATTTTACCTTACCTGATCTGGTCATGATTGCTGTAGGTATTTTATTATTATACCTCGCAATAGTACGTAAGTTCGAGCCGTTATTGTTATTACCCATTGGTTTTGGCGCAATTTTAGCGAACATTCCCAATGCTGGTTTTACAGAACCCGGCGGCATACTTTATTATATCTACCATGTGGGGATTGAAACGGGGGTTTTCCCGTTAATTATCTTTATGGGTGTCGGGGCACTAACGGATTTTGGTGCTTTGATTGCAAATCCTAAGACCCTGTTCTTAGGCGCTGCGGCTCAGTTTGGTATTTTCACTACATTATTTGGCGCTATTTTACTTAATTTAGTACCGGGTTTTGAATTTAGCCTGCAGGATGCTTCTGCTATTGCCATTATTGGCGGCGCCGATGGTCCGACTGCTATTTTCTTAGCATCTAAGCTTGCGCCTGATTTGCTTGGACCTATTGCCGTTGCCGCTTATTCATATATGGCACTGGTACCGCTGATTCAGCCACCTATTATGCGCGCTTTGACCACTCAAGCTGAGCGTGAAATTAAGATGGAGCAGTTACGTCCGGTCAGTAAGCGGGAAAAAATTATTTTCCCAATGGCTGTCTTATTAATGACTATTCTATTTTTGCCGGCGGCGACACCTCTTGTGGGGATGTTCTGCTTAGGTAACCTGATGCGTGAGTCTGGCGTTGTTGAGCGTTTAAGCAGTACCGCACAAAATGAGCTTATTAATATAGTCACCATCTTTTTAGGATTGGGCGTCGGTTCAAAGTTATCGGCAGAAAAATTCTTAAACCTGGAAACCTTAGGTATTTTAGGATTGGGTGCGATTGCCTTTTCTATCGGTACTGCATCGGGTGTGTTAATGGCAAAACTGATGGGCAAATTCTCTAAAGATAAAATAAACCCGTTAATCGGTGCGGCAGGGGTTTCGGCTGTTCCAATGGCGGCGCGAGTTGCAAATAAGGTTGGTTTAGAGGCAAACCCTCATAACTTCCTATTAATGCATGCGATGGGACCTAACGTTGCTGGAGTGCTTGGTAGTGCGGTTGCAGCGGGTGTGCTTTTAGCGCTCGTAGGCTAATTTACTGATTATATTTTGTTATTGTATCAAGGCCACTTATTAAGTGGCCTTTTTTATGGGTGAAGGAGTTTCATTTGTGGTCTGAATTAATAGTTTTGTTGGTCAGCAGTTTTGTTTCTGCCACTTTATTTCCCGGCGGATCTGAATTATTACTGATTTATTATCTGAAAAATAATCCCAGCGAACTCTGGTGGTATTTTAGCGCTGTGACCCTAGGCAACAGTTTAGGTGCAATAACTACCTATTTTTTGGGTTTTTATGTCTGTGGAAAAACACAAAAAACCAAGTCTAAGTACTTTAAAACGTGGTTATTTTGCCAAAAACATGGTCTATGGGCTTTATTATTAAGCTGGTTGCCCGTGGTGGGTGATTTTATTCCTCTGGCGGCAGGGTGGTTAAAACTGCCGATCTTTCGCTCTATTGTATTTATAACCTTGGGCAAAGCGTTACGTTATGCAGTCATTACAGTGACCACACTGTCTTTAATTTGAGCAAATCCAATCATTGTCTTTTATTTTTCTATTATGAACCGCGCATGTTTATGTGTTGTTCGGCGCAGATTATTTTTTTGAACTTGTAAATGGTATCTTTATTAAGGTACTCTGCTAAATCTTTTCGTTATTTCAAAGGGTAAGCTCTTGTCTCTCAATTATAATCAGCGTTTAGCTGTTTTTGAACAACAATCACAATCTCTAGAAGGTTTTGGACGCGGTGTTGAACGTGAAGCGTTACGCGTGACGCCCGATGGCGGATTATCACAAAGTGGCCATCCGGATGCTTTTGGTAGCGCTTTATGCCACGGTACTATCACCACTGATTATGCTGAAAGTCTATTAGAGTTTATTACCCCCGTCGCTAAAAATGTCGATCAGCTCTTTGCCTATTTAAACGATGTGCACCATTATGCGGCTAAAAATTTAGAAAATAATGAAACATTATGGCCGATCAGTATGCCCTGTTTTATTAATAATGAAGACTCAGTTGAACTTGCCCAGTTTGGTTCATCTAATGCCGGCAAAATGAAAACCGCCTATCGTGAAGGATTAAAAAATCGTTACGGCAGTATGATGCAGGTCATTGCCGGAGTGCATTATAATTTTTCATTCCCGGAAATTTTTTGGGAGACGTGGGCTGAAGTTAATCAATCACCCTTAACGGGAAAAGATGCTAAGTCTGCCGGTTATATGGGGTTGATCCGCAATTATTTGCGTTTTGGCTGGGCTATTCCTTATCTGTTCGGAGCATCTCCGGCAATCTGTAAATCATTTTTACAGGGTAAAAAAACAACCTTTAAATTTAAAAAAACCGGTCTTGGCACTGTCTATTTGCCCTATGCAACTTCGCTGCGTATGAGTGATTTAGGTTATACAAGCAGCGCTCAATCTTCACTTGATATTTGTTATAACAGCCTGGAAAATTATCTCGCGTCAGTGCGCAAAGCGTTGACCCAAAAAAATCCGGAATTTGTCGATTTAGGCATCAAAGATGATGATAAATATATTCAACTAAATGACAATGTACTGCAAATTGAAAACGAGCTTTATGCTTCGATTCGTGCAAAACGGGTACAGAAAGAGGGTGAAACACCTTTGCAGGCATTAAATGCGCGCGGTATTGAATATGTTGAGATCCGCTCTTTAGATGTCAATCCATTTTCTAGCGTTGGTATTACGGAAGAACAGGTCAATTTTCTGGATCTGTTCCTGACCTGGTGTGCGATCACTCCTTCTGAGGATATTACTACATCACAATCAAAGCACTTTTCAGAAAATTTTAATAAAATAGTGACCGAAGGTCGTCAACCTAATTTAATGCTGGAAATTGACGGCACTGAGCAGAATGTAACGGCTTGGGGAGATTGGCTAACGGGACAGTTAAAAGAACTTGCTGTTGTGATGGATAAAAAAACGGCGGAACAGCGTTACCATGATGCAATTACTCATATCGCCCCGCGCTTCGCTGAACCCGAGTTGACAAGTTCTGCACGAATTTTAAACTTTATTAAAGAGAGTAACTCAGATAATGGCGTATTAGCCTTGGATTTATCGAAGAGTTATAAAAAGCAGTTAATTGCGCAGGACTATCAAATTTGGTCCGATGCTTTCTTTGAAAATGAAAAAACAGTTTCCGAACAGAAACAGAAAAAAATAGAAGCAAGTGACGATCTGGATTTTGATGGATACCTGCAGCGCTATTTTTTAAATGCACAAAAAAAATAGTGAGATTAAGGTTATAAAGAGCCTATAAGATTAAGCTCTTTATATTACTCAACATGATAGATTTTTGTAGGTTGGTGAAGCATCATTTTGGAAGCAAATTTAATGAAAATTAAACATAAAATAATGTATGTTATTAGCGTTCTGATATTAACTTCATGTGCGACGCCACCCCCCGCTAATCCCGAAAATATTTGTGATATTTTTACTGAAAACAGAGACTGGTATCATGCTTCTAAAAATATGAATGAAAAATGGGGTACCCCGATTCATGTTCCTATTGCAATGATGTATCAGGAGAGCAGTTTTAAGCATAATGCCGCGCCACCGATGCAATACTTCTGGTTTATTCCGATTGGTAGAGCAAGTGATGCATATGGTTATGCTCAGGCTAAAACCATGACCTGGGGTGATTACCAGCGTGAAACCGGTAATGGCTGGGCCGATCGTGATGATTTTGATGACGCAATGGATTTTATGGGTTGGTTCACTTATAAAACCCAAAAAATTAACGGCGTCTCTAAATGGGACGCTTATGGACAGTACCTGAATTATCATGAGGGCTGGGGAGGCTATAAGCGCGCCAGTTATAGAAAAAAACCTTGGTTAATGCGGGTCTCTAAAAGAGTGGATAACCGGGCTAGAAAATACGCTCGACAACTAAAAACCTGTCAGGAGAATTTAGATTCCAGCTGGTTATGGCGGTTATTCTTCACTTAACCGTTTATTAAATATATTTTTCAAAAGGAGTTCCAATGCCATTATTAGATAGTTTTACCGTTGATCATACGATTATGAATGCCCCTGCGGTTCGCATAGCGAAGTCCATGCAGACCCCGAGTAAAGATACCATCACCGTCTTTGATTTACGTTTTACGGTGCCTAATGAAGGTATATTGTCGGAAAAAGGGATCCATACCCTAGAGCATCTTTTTGCAGGATTTATGCGCGATCACTTAAATAGCTCCGATGTTGAAATTATTGATATTTCTCCAATGGGGTGTCGAACTGGATTTTATATGAGTTTGATAGGCAGTCCAAGCGAGACAGAAGTTGCCGACGCTTGGTTAGCCGCAATGCGTGATGTGTTGGCTGTAAAGCATCAGGAAGAGATTCCTGAGCTTAATAAGTACCAATGCGGGACTTATACTATGCACTCGCTTAGCGAGGCGAAAGAGATTGCCCATGCAATTATTGATGCCGGGATTGGCGTTAATAAAAATGCAGATATCAGCTTGTCGGATGAACAATTAAAGCAGTTATAATAAGCACTGCTGGTAATTAAAAAAATACCAATCTAGAAATCTAGATTGGTATAAATATTAGAATAAAAAATATTAGGTCTATTGTGATGGGTTATCAGAACAAACTATCCCTTATATTTTTTGTAAAACTGCGGCATCACTTTGACCAGTTTAACCTTGTTGTTTTCTACTTCTAATATCTCCATAGGATAACCGCAGACACGCGCACTGATCTGGCCTTTGGGTATCTCTTCAAGATATTCTAAAATGAGACCATTTAAAGTACGAGGCCCGTCTGTTGGTAACTTCCAGCCCATCTCTTTATTGATATCGCGAATACCTAAGCTGCCTTCAATAATATAAGAGCTATCCTTTTGCTTGTAAATTTCCTGCGAACTGTGCGGCTCCTGTGTGGTCGTAAAGTCACCCACTATCTCTTCTAAAATATCCGCAAGTGTTACTAGCCCCTGAATATCTCCATATTCATCGACGACTAAACCGATCCGTTCTTTATTATGCTGAAATTTAATAAGCTGAGTATTTAAAGCCGTCCCTTCGGGAATGAAATACAACTCTCGCACACTGCGTAACAGGCTGGTTTTTGTGAAATCGCCTTTGAGGAGAATCAGCAGAGAATCACGTGCATGCACAAACCCTATCGCATCATCAATGGTATCCCGGTATAAGAGGGTCATAGTATGAGTGCGATGTTGTAACTGTTTAAGAATAGTTTCCCAATCATCGTTAATATTGATTGCCGCAATCTCATTACGGGGGATCATTATTTCGTCAACGGTGACCTGTTCCAGCTCTAGAATGCTCAGTAACATCTGCTGATGATGTGCCGGAATCATTGAGCCTGCCTCATGCACCACGGAGCGTAATTCATCACTTGAAAGCGCCTGATCATCGGTGTGGTTAATATTCACTCCAAAGATACGTAACAGGGTATTTGAAATACCATTAATTAACCACACCAGCGGGCTAAGTAATTTTTGCAATGGGCGCAAAATAAATGAACTTGGAAAGGCAATTTTTTCCGGATAAAGTACTGCTAAGGTTTTTGGAGTTACTTCGGCAAAAATCAGAATAATTAAAGTAAGTATACCGGTCGCCATAGCAATGCCGGCATCACCAAATAAACGCTGACCGATGATCGTGGCGATTGCCGACGCCAAAATATTAACTAAGTTATTACCTATTAAGATCAGGCCAATCAGTTTATCGGGCTCTCTGAGTAAGTTTTCAACACGTATTGCCACTTGGTTTTTACTTTTTGCAAGGTGCCGCAAGCGATAGCGATTTAATGACATCATGCTGGTTTCTGAACTAGAAAAATAAGCTGAAATAATAATTAAAATTCCAAGCGTTATCAGTAATCCACTAGTGGGTATAGCGTCCAAATTTCCTCTCTTTGTATTAAATAAAAATTAACGAATGTTAGGTCTGCGATAGTAGCGAAAAAATGAGCATAAAACAAAAGCGATTATTTTAATTGGCTAAAATAGTGATGGCACTGCTTTTATCTTTTATTTGCATCTAAGTTGTTATTAACCGCTGATAATTAATTTCATGCACTTATTTATTTGCATCTAAGTTTTCAATAAAGCTGCGAATGAGCAGGTTATTTTCACTGAAACTTAGGCGTAAAGGGTGATTGTTGTTTAGTTGAGTATGATTTCACGGACAAATCGACTGCCAAAATAAGCCAGCGTTAATAAAGATGAGCCAATGATAGTGATATAGACAATCAATTGTCCTCGCCAGCCTTTTGTATAATGTCCCCATAATAAAGTCGCATAAAGTATCCATGCAATTATAGACAGAATTGCTTTATGTGCATTTCCTTGCGCAAACATATCATCCAGGAAAATAAATCCACTAAAAAGAGTACAACTTAATAAAATAAAGCCAATCAGAATAAACTGAAATAAGCTTTTTTCAAGGGTCATTAAAGGCGGCATGTTGATCATGCTTAAGGGGCGTTTATGATTTTTTAAGCGATAATTAATGTAGGCAAGTTGTAATGCAAATATGCTGGCGATGGTCAGCACTGAATAGGCTAATAGAGCAAAAATAATATGCGACCCGATCGCCGGGTGCATTTCTAAATGGGTAATATAATGACTTGGCAAATGCGCAACGGCAATAAAATTAATGATATTGAAGCCAAATATAACCGGTAATAAAACACCCGTATTAAGGCGCTTACTCATTATCGCCGACAATAGGGCGATAAAAAATCCAATTAAAGACACAACATTTAAAATCGGCAGGCTTTGTCCGTTGATTAAGAATATATTTTCATACAACCAAACTGCATGAGTAGAAAGTGCGATGATTGTTGACACAATAAAGCACTTATAGAAAGGCCTTGCCCGATTAAATAATATATTGACCGCTAAACCACCACTGATGAGATAAAAAGTAGCGACAATAAATGCCCAGTAATCCATATCAACCCACTTTTGTTATTTATATTGCTTTTATTATACGCACAGCTTTGCGCTTAAAGTAGTGAAAATATATTCTTTATTAATTGCTTGGAAGGTTACAAGTGATCCTCCATATTATGCGGCACTGACGACAAAGAGAGATGACCGAATCCGGTGGGTAATTAAGATTAAATCCGCGGCCATTTACAAAGTTTTGCCGCCGAAGACTTGCGATATGCTCTTAAAATCAGATGCGACGGATTTAATGCCTTTGTAAGCAGCGGCTAGGAATGCTTTGGTGATTCTAATTGCTTGTAATTGCACGTGCGGGTCACCGTGAATCTGCATATTCCGGTAGTATGGGTATTGATAAGTGCGTATAATAAATTTTATTTTTAGCAACGAGATCTGAGTATGTTTGAGAATCTAACCGAACGACTGTCGAAAAGCCTGAAAAATATCAGTGGAAAAGGGCGCTTAACCGAAGATAATATTAAAGATACCCTGCGTGAAGTGCGCATGGCTTTATTAGAAGCCGATGTTGCGTTACCTGTTGTTCGTGATTTTATACAAGCGATAAAAAAACGTGCTGTTGGTCAGGAAGTTGCTAAAAGTTTAAGCCCCGGTCAATCCTTTATAAAAATTGTCCAAAATGAGCTTGAATTGGCAATGGGGGAAGTTAACGAATCATTAAATCTTGCGACACAACCCCCCGCCATTTTATTGATGGCTGGTTTGCAGGGTGCGGGTAAAACAACATCGGTGGCTAAACTTGCCCGATTATTAAAAACCCGTGATAAAAAAAGTGTGTTAGTGGTCAGTGCCGATATTTATCGTCCCGCTGCAATCAAACAGCTGGAAACACTTGCCGGTGAAGTTGATGTTGAATTCTTCCCAAGTGATATATCGCAAAAACCGATTGATATTGCTAATGCCGCTATCGCTCACGCGAAAAAGAAATTTATTGATGTAGTGATTGTCGATACTGCCGGTCGTTTGCACGTCGACGGTGAAATGATGGATGAGATTAAAGATCTTCATCATGCGATTAAACCTATCGAAACGCTGTTTGTTGTTGACGCGATGACCGGTCAAGATGCCGCCAATACCGCTAAATCTTTCAATGAAACATTACCCTTGACGGGCATTATATTAACCAAAGCCGATGGTGATGCACGTGGTGGTGCGGCGCTCTCTATCCGTCATATCACGGGTAAACCGATTAAATTTATCGGTATGGGCGAGAAAGTTGATGCGCTGGAGGCTTTCCATCCTGACCGCATTGCTTCGCGTATTTTAGGAATGGGCGATGTTCTTTCATTAATCGAAGAACTTGAAGCCAAAGTTGATAAAGACAAAGCGGCAAAGCTGGCGAAAAAAGTTAAATCCGGTAAGGGTTTTGATTTAGAAGATTTTCGTGAGCAGCTAATACAGATGAAAAGTATGGGCGGCATGACCGGCATGATGGATAAATTACCGGGCATGGGCAAGTTGCCTGACGGTGTTAAAAATCAGGTAAATGATAAAAGTACCGAGCAGATGGAAGCGATCATTAATTCCATGACCAAAAAAGAGCGCGGTAAACCGGAAATAATTAAAGGCGGACGTAAACGCCGAATCGCAGCAGGCTCTGGTACGCAAATCCAGGATGTGAATAAATTATTAAAACAATTTATGCAAATGCAGAAAATGATGAAGAAAATGTCCGGTAAAGGCGGCATGCGCAAAATGATGAGCAGCATGCAAGGTATGATGCCGCCAGGCATGGGAGCAGCAGGCGCGCCTCCTGGGCTGGGTAATTTTAGAAAAAAATAAGTGTATTTAGAGTTTCCTAAATAAGCTCAAGTTGACTTTTTTCGTACTCTTCTTGGGCTTTTTTGATCCGTTAGATTGTGAGTTTAGTCGCTTAACTGCGGTGAAAGTGTGATTTATATTGTTCTTTTGCCTGATAAGAGTATAATTTTGCAGCTTTCTACAAAAGCAGGTGGTCAGAATATTCTGACTTATGACGTTTAATAATAAATAGAGGACGATATGGTAACTATTCGTTTAGCTCGTGGTGGCGCTAAAAAACGCCCATTCTACCAAGTGGTAGTAACTGATAGCCGTAGCCCGCGTGACGGTTGTTTCCTTGAAAGAGTAGGTTTTTTTAACCCTACAGCACAAGGTCAAGCAGAAAAATTACGTTTAGATACAGATCGCATCAACCATTGGGTTGGACTTGGCGCACAGCTAAGTGATCGTGTAGCTAAACTTGTAAAAGATAACGTAGTAGCTGCTTAAATTGCAGTCAGGTGAGGGGAGTTCGGTGAGCGAAAAAGCAGAACCAATTGTAATCGGTAAGTTTGGTGCGGTTTATGGCATCAAAGGCTGGTTGAAAGTCCACTCCTACACCGATGACGCTGAAAGTATTTTTGCATACAAGCCTCTGTTAATGAAATCAAAAGGACAGTTTCAAGAAGTTAATTTAGCTGATTGGAAACGTCACGGTAATGGTTTTGTTGCAAAAATAGTAGGATTTGATGTCAGAGAAGATGCACAAGCCTTAGTTGGTTTGGAGCTGCTCGTTGACTCGAATAAGCTTCCTAAATTGGAAGAGGATTACTATTGGCGTGATGTGGTCGGTTGTCAGGTTAAAACTGACAGTGGTTACGATCTTGGTGTTGTCACTGAGATGATGGAGACAGGCTCAAATGATGTGCTTGTTGTAAAGGCCAACCCGAATGATGCTTTTGGACAGAAAGAACGGTTAATTCCGTTCATCGACAAGCAAGTAATTTCCAGCGTGGATATTACGAGCAAATTAATTCAAGTTAATTGGGAACCTGATTTCTGATTACCCTAGGAGAAAAGTGATGTGGATAGGGGTTGTAAGCCTCTTCCCGGAAATGTTCCGGGCCATTAGCGAAAATGGGGTAACAGGTCGAGCGATTAAAAATAAGCTGCTTTCTATTCAATGTTGGAATCCTCGTGATTTCACCGTGGATAAACATAGAACGGTCGATGATCGTCCCTATGGTGGTGGACCTGGAATGTTAATGATGGTGAAGCCCTTACAGGATGCCATCTTAGCTGCTAAGCAGGCCGCCCGGGAAGCAGGGCACGAGGCTAAGGTTATCTACCTTTCTCCTCAAGGAAAACGTTTAGATCATTGTGGCGCGCAGTTATTATCAGGCTCTGATGCATTGATATTAGTAGCGGGGCGTTATGAGGGTGTGGATGAGCGATTAATTGAAAGCATGGTTGATCAGGAATGGTCAGTCGGTGATTATGTTTTAAGTGGTGGTGAGTTGCCAGCCATGGTTCTAATTGATGCGGTGGTGCGATTCGTACCCGGTGTGTTAGGACATGTGTTGTCAGCCGAGCAGGATTCCTTCGCGGATGGATTGCTTGATTGCCCGCACTTTACGCGGCCTGAGGTGTTAGATGGAAAACAAGTACCCAGTGTATTATTGAGCGGTGATCATGAAAAAATTCGTCTTTGGCGATTAAAACAGTCACTGCAGCGCACGAAACAGAGAAGGCCCGATTTATTAAATAATCTAGCTCTGACTGACGAGCAAGCTAAATTGCTTGCTGCTCTGGAAAGTGACTCCGGCTAACCGGCGACGTTTTCAGCTAACTAGGTAATAAGGTATTAAAATGAGCAATATTATACAGGCAATTGAAAAAGAACAAATGCGTACTGATATCCCTAAATTTTCACAGGGTGATACTGTTATTGTACGTGTTCGCGTAAAAGAAGGTGAAAAAGAGCGTCTTCAAGCATTTGAAGGTGTTGTTATCGCTAAGCGTAACCGTGGTTTACACTCTGCATTTACTGTTCGTAAAATCTCGTCGAATGGTGAAGGTGTTGAGCGTGTATTCCAAACTCACAGCCCAATTGTAGGAAGCGTTGAAGTTAAACGTCGCGGTGTGGTTCGCCAAGCTAAACTTTACTACTTACGTGAACTTACTGGTAAGGCTGCTCGTATTAAAGAGAAGCTTGGTAAGAAGAAGTAATTTCTTGTCAAATTGTAATATAGCAAGGCCGATTTAGATTGGCTTCGCTGAAAAAGCTCGCAGATTGCGAGCTTTTTTTTTGCTGTTAATTAAACTTTTGCTGTTAATTAAACTAATATACCAAAATGCATAAACACCTTTATCGTTACCTTATTATTTTTGTCGGTGGCCTGAGTATTTTACTGGGTTTGTTGGGTATTATTTTGCCACTCCTGC
Organism: Psychromonas sp.; assembly: GCF_047632955.1. GTDB lineage: Bacteria > Pseudomonadota > Gammaproteobacteria > Enterobacterales > Psychromonadaceae > Psychromonas. Next base: position 75,201 of record NZ_JBLIED010000010.1, read on the forward strand.
CGACCACCCCTTTTTTTATTTTAGCACTGAGCTGTTTTGCCCGGACTTCCCCTTATTTCCATCAAAAGTTATTAAAGACTCCCTACATAGGTGAAACCTTGCAGGATTGGGAAGAACATAAAAAAATTGATAAAAAGCGTAAATCACAGATCTATGTAATAGTGCTGAGCAGTTTTATGCTCTCTATCTTGATATTGAGAGAGTCTCTTTTATTACAGTTATTGCTGATTTTTATTATGTCTGTATTGCTGTTTTTTATTCACCGTATAGAGGAAAAATAATCCGGATTAACTATGCAACAAAGATAAACGCTCACTTTCTATATTCGGGTTAAATACCGGCAGGGTAATGATAAACCGCGTAAATAAACCCGGCTCAGATTCAATTTCTATACTGCCATGGTGCTGCTTAATAATTTGTGAACAGATAGTTAAACCAATCCCCAGACCAAAATGCCCTTCTCTTTTTGTGGTGTAATTCAGTTCAAATATTTTATCCAGATTAGTTGCCGGCACGCCGGGCCCGTTATCTTCGATAATAACCTGAATGCTGGGCGCTTCCTCGTAGGGCAGGTAACATGTTGATATCTTTATAATCCCGGTGTCACCCGTGGCATCTATCGCATTTGATATTATATTTGTCCATACCTGCTCTAATTCGATTGGGTGACACTCAATTTTAGGTAATTGCTGGTACTCTTTAATCACGCTGTAATTTTTTAATTTATTTTCAAAGATGATTAAAGTTTCTTCCAAACCTTCATGAATATCAGTCAATTCTGATACCGGGCTATCTTGACCGGCATAATGTTTTAAACTTTTAACCAGGTCAGCAATGCGCGAGGCACAGGCATTGCTGTTACGTAAAATACTACCTACTTGATAGAATTTATCTAACAACAAAATACTTTCCTGTAAATTGCGTTTATTTTCCAGTGGAATCTCCTTCGTGTCTAAATTCATATTTATTAAATATTTAGCGAGCTTTTTGTCTTTTATTTTGGGCAGTAGCTGGTTAGTTCTTTGACGGATTTCAGAGGTGGATAAAGGTATCAAGCTTAAACCTTGCTGCAGGGTTTGCCGCGCAAGTTGAGAAAAAGGGGTGTTATCATTGCAGCAGATCAGAGTGAATATAAGCTCTTTTAAGGAATCTGAACCGCGTAAAATGGCTGCGACGGGATTATTAAGTTCATGGGCAACGCCGGTGACTAATTGCCCCAATACCACCATTTTTTCACTTTCGATAAGTTGATTGTAAGCAATATCTAAAGACTGCAGGGTTTCTTGTAAGGCAAGTTCCGTTGAGATGCTATGTTGTAAACGGCGGTTGAAATTACGCAATAATAAATTAGTGAAGGGTGCTAAAAGTTCGGAGTTTGACTGCATAATTTGTGAAAAAATAGTGTTATCTACTTTTAAAACTTCAGTGTCAACCAGGGTAATTCCGGTACTAAAAGCCGCTTCTCCGGTTAAAAAAGACATACCGCCCACCATTGTACCGGCCTGCATAATAGTAATATCTTGAACTTCACCCTGAGCATTGCGTTTCTTAAGTAAGACCTCACCCTTGGTAATAAACCACAGGAAACAATTTTTTTCACCTTCGCGGGTGAGTATGTGATTGGCGCTATAACGACGGCGAACTTTATATTGATCCCCTGTTTCTAAAACTTTATGCAAGGATTTGATCACCAGATTAGATAGTTCAGAGTCTGAATAAAGTGAATAATCAAGAAATTTATCTTTGAAAGACGAAGGGTTGGACTGTTCAGGTTTATCTAATAAGCAGGTGGTATTAACAATACTATTTTTGGGGGAGGACTGCTGCTGATGGTTTATTTTATAACGGCTGATCTGCTCTTGAATAACGGTGATCAGCTCCTGCGCTTGATAAGGTAACGGCAAAAAATAATCAATATGACTCTGATTGATATAATCAATAAGCTCTGTGGTGGAAGGGACTGCTCCATAAACCATTTTCCTCATTGCGCTGCATTGTGAGCCCTTAAAAATTGACATTGCATTGCCGTCTGTAAATGTTTGCGCACAAAGTATTAAGGCTATGTTTTGTTTGTTTTGTAAGATCAACTGCTTGGCTTGATATAAGCTGGTCGCTTGCAGTAATGTTAAACGTGCGCTTAAAGGCTGAAGATCTTCGATAATTTGAGCAAGGCGGAGTGGATCACTATCAACACATAACATAGTTAGCATAAGCACAGTTTCCAAAAGTAATTTATTGCCGAGTATATAATGATGGCGTTAAAAAATAAGCATTGCAGAGCTCATTTTAGCGCGCTAATCACTATTATAATAATGAAGGTTGTTTGTAAATATGCTTTTGTGAAGATTATGATAAACTTAGCTGGTTTATTTAAACAAATTATCCAAAAATAAAGAGATAACATGAAAATAATATTACCGGAATATGACAAGGCGCAAGTATTAGTAGTTGGCGATGTCATGTTAGATCGATACTGGCATGGGCCAACGGTTCGAATCTCCCCTGAGGCGCCCGTGCCGGTGGTTAAGGTTGAGCAGATCGAAGAGCGTCCGGGCGGGGCTGCCAATGTCGCCTTAAATGTCGCCGCGCTGGGTGGTAAGGTCAATTTGATTGGTCTGGTTGGCAGTGATGAAGCCGCCGATATATTAGTAAAAAGTCTTAAATCCGTACATGTCACTACAGATTTTGTTCGCGTGCCTAATTTCCCGACTATTACCAAATTAAGAGTATTAAGTCGCCATCAGCAGTTATTACGTTTAGATTTTGAAGAGGGATTTGAGGGCATAGACAGCACTGAGATATTAGAAAAAATGCACGGCAGTCTAACGCATCAGCAAAGTGTGGTTATCTTATCGGATTATAATAAAGGCACTTTAGCCGATGTGCAGAAAATGATTCAGCTGGCCAAAAAATTCAATTCACTGGTGTTAGTGGATCCCAAAGGTTCTGATTTTGAAAAATATCGTGGTGCAACCCTGTTAACCCCAAACTTTGGCGAATTTGAAGCGGTGGTGGGTAAGTGTCATTCCGATAAAGAGTTGGTTGAGCGTGGCCTGGCATTGATTAAAAAATTGGATCTTGACGCTTTATTAGTGACCCGCAGTGAGCATGGCATGACGTTGTTAAGAGAGGGGCAAGAGCCGCTCCATCTGCCTACACAGGCGCAGGAAGTTTATGATGTGACCGGTGCGGGTGATACCGTTATTTCTGTTTTAGCTTCGTCATTGGCCGCAGGCAGTTCATTTGAACAGTCCTGTGCGTTAGCTAATGCCGCTGCAGGTGTGGTGGTCGGTAAAATCGGTACTTCAGCGGTTAATACTATTGAATTGGCGAATGCGGTTTATAGTCTGCAGGAGATAGGTTTTGGTGTGCTTTCAGAAGAACAACTTAAACTGGCTGTACAGCTCGCTCAGCATCGCGGCGAGAAAGTGGTGATGACCAACGGCTGCTTTGATATCCTCCATGCAGGTCATGTTTCATATCTAAATACAGCTCGAGAGCAAGGTGACCGTTTAATCGTTGCAGTTAACAGCGACCAATCAGTACGCGGCTTAAAAGGTGAAGGGCGTCCTGTTAATTCCGTTGACCGGCGCATGGCTGTATTAGCCGGGTTAGCCGCAGTTGACTGGGTGATCGAATTTACCGAAGGAACACCACAGCGCTTAATCGCTGAGATTTTGCCGGATCTGCTGGTTAAAGGCGGAGATTATCACCCGGAAGAAATCGCCGGTGGAAAAGAGGTGATTGCTAATGGTGGGGAGGTGCGTGTTTTGCAGTTTGAAGAGGGCTGTTCAACGTCTGAGATTATCAAAACAATTCGAAATAATCCGTAACAATGCTTAAACTCACTTTGTATTAACACCGTGAATGGATCTAAAGCGAATAAAAAGGGAAGCAGATTGCTTCCCTTTTTGATTAAACCCTTTACTTTAAATTGTATTTTTTAATCTTCAATTAATTGCACTAGACAAATTTCAGTTTTGAATTTCTGCCGTTAGGATTTGCCTGATATTTTTGGATTGACTTTAATTAAACTGCTGGAAATATCAATAATATCCTGCTCCGATAAAGTGCCGGCAGAAAGTTTAAGCTGCAGCATATTGAGGATATAATCATAACGTGCATTCGCTAATTGATTTTCCGAGTTGTACAGAGAACGCGTTGCATCCAACACATCAACGATAGTACGGGTACCCACTTCAAAACCTGCTTCTGTTGCATCTAGGGCACTGCGTGAAGAGAGCACTGTTTGTTCATAAGCGCGAAGAGAACTGATTGCTGCGCCGACATTATTATAACCACTATTGATCTGTGCTTCTGTGCTGCGGAATGTTTGTACTAAATCTTCACTGGCCATTACATAACTATATTGTGCTTGTTTTACACGCGAGGTAATAGCACCTCCGCTATAAATGGGTACATTTAAGCTAAGGCCAAAGGTCGCTGATGTTGCATCATATGAGTTTGAGCTAGAGTTATCATAGTCGTAATCGTTATAGCCTAAATCAGTGGTAAAATCGAGTGTTGGAGCATGGCCTGCTTTTGCTAAGTCGATATTCATTTTTGCTAACTCTTTAGCAATACGTTTACCGTGCAAGTCTAAGTTATGCTCTAGTGCTTTATTGCGCCAGTATTTCACATCACCTTCAAGCGGCTGTGGGGAAAATGTTTTGGTGTTTAAATAAGCAACTTGTTTTACATCTTCGCCGGTTAATTCGCGCAATGCATAATATGTGTTAGCAAGGTCATTTTCTGCGATGATTTCATCGGCCGTTGTCCTGTCGTATTCCGCCTGCGCTTCATGCACATCGGTGATCGCAATTAAACCCACTTCAAAACGTTGTTGTGTTTGTTCTAGTTGACGTTCCACAGCGCGTTTATTCGCTTTAACTGATTTTACGGATTCATCAGCACTCAATACATCAAAGTAAGCGGATGCAGTACGGAACAATAAATTCTGCGCTGCATAACCATAAATAGTTGCATACTCAGTCGCTTGTTTCTCAGAGATATCGGCTTGCTGCCAATATGCACTATTATAAATCGATTGAGCCAGAGAAAATCCTACTCCGGTAGTCGTATTGGTCGAAGCATCGCGGCTTGATTGCGTTCTAGAACCCTCTAGACCAAAGCCAATTTGGGGTAATAATTGAGCATTTGTTTCTGTTACTTTTTCTAAATAGACATCGTACTGGGCTTTGCTTTTAAGGATAATAGGATCTTTGGTTTTGGCGGTTTGGTATACTTGTAATAACGTGTCAGCCGAAACAGAGTAACTGTAGCTAGTAAGGGCAAAGAAGGCTGCGAGGGAAAATTGTTTTATGGCCATGTTAATAAATCCTATAAGTGTGCTAGCTGCTGAAACTTTATGCTAATTTAGTGACAAATTAAGTGTAATATAAAAAATTAGGTTATGTATTTTTCTAAGGAATAAAAAAAATGAACGTTCATTCAGGTGGAAGTGTATTTTATAATCAAGATGATGTGCAAGTATTATCTAAGAAATCTTTATATAAAGGTTTTTTTGAATGTAATTTATATACGTTAAGGCATAAATTATTTGCAGGTGGTTGGAGTCCCGAGATAAAACTTGAGTTTTTTGAACGCGGCCATGCAGCCGTATTATTACCCTATGATGTCAAAAACGATACCGTGGTATTAATCGAGCAGTTTCGTTTTGGTGCAATGGGCGGTGAAAAATCTCCGTGGTTATTTGAATTAGTGGCCGGGATCATTGAACAGGACGAAGTGGCAGAGCAAGTCGCTAAACGTGAAGCCTTTGAAGAAGCGGGGCTAACCGTGCAATCATGCCAGTTTATGCTCAATTATCTTGTCAGTCCGGGTGGCACAACAGAGCAGATTGATCTGTTTATCGCCAACGTAGACAGCAGTGAGGTGGATGGATTATACGGACTGGCGCATGAAGGAGAAGATATTCGCGCGCACGTTGTGCCAAGAGAAATAGCTTATCAGTGGGTAAAAGAGGGTAAAATATATAATGCGGCGACCATCATCGCCTTACAATGGCTTGAACTAAATAAAGAAAATTTAACTATTTAAGGCGTGAAAATGGTTAAATAAAAAGTATCGGGTTATTTGCCAGTAATAATCCCGGTATACAGATCGCAAATTTACAAGTAAATCGCGCATCATCTCGGTTTTTTAGCATTTTTTTTAAAAAACCTAACTAAGCAAATGGTAAAATAATCCTCTCAGGTATAACTGCTGTTATATTAAGGTCAAATTATGTCCATTAAACACATATTACAATCTCCATTAATTTACGAATGAAAGTTATGAGCACACAAGTCGCAACATTAAAATCAGACCCGCAAGGTTGTTTACAACTTCTGCAAATCACAGATACCCATCTTTTTTCCGATCGGAACAAAGACCTGCTGGGTATAAAGCCAGCTGAAAGTTATGAGGCTGTGATTAAACATGCTGCTCGTTATTCAACGAGATGCCAAGCTGTTTTATCAACGGGCGATCTGTCTCAAGATCATTCCCGACAATCCTACCTTGATTTTACCGATCAGATAAAAACCTTGAATTTACCCTGTTACTGGTTGCCCGGCAATCATGATATGCAATCGGTGATGTTGCCCAGTCTTTTGCAGGAGGGCCTTGCGCAGAGCAAGCAGATTGTTAGCGATTTTTGGCAAATTATTTTACTGGATTCACAGGTTGAGGGTGCGCCTCATGGCTTTTTAAGTGAGCAACAACTGGATTTTTTACAGCAAGCTTTGAGCGAATATCCCAATAAACATACTCTAATTTGTGTGCATCATCATGTTTTACCAGTAAAATCTGCCTGGTTAGATCAGCATATTCTAAAAAATAACCAGCAGTTTTTAGCCCTCATCAAGTTGCATTCCAATGTGCGTGCAGTGCTTTCCGGACATGTGCATCAAGCGGGCGATAGCGAATTCAATCAGGTGCGCTTTCTAACCAGTCCATCTACTTGCCTGCAGTTCAAGCCCGATTCCGAGGATTTTGCTGTTGATGATAGTGCCCCCGGTTACCGCTATTTAGCGTTAAATAAAAATGGTACTATGGAAACTAAAGTTGAGCGCGTAGCGCATGGGGTATTTACCACCAATAAAGATGCAACAGGTTATTAATGCAGAAAATTTTATTATCCCTACACGGTTATCACAGTTCTCCCGGATCTTTAAAAGCACGACAAATGTATTCTTATTTAGCGGAGTATTTTCCTGAAATAAGCTTTGTCTGTCCGCAACTCCCGTGCCTGCCTATGCGGATGTGGGAGTCGATTGAGTCTGTTTTTGAGCAATATAAGGGCGCAGAAATCGCTGTCATGGGAAGCTCTCTGGGCGGTTATTTAGCAGAAAAAGCAAGTGAGCAATATGGGGTGAAGGTGGTGTTAATCAATCCGGCTGTTTTTCCCTATCGTTTACTGCAGCAATACGCGGGAATGCAAACTCATCCTTACACCCAGCAGTCTTATCAAATAGATGAAAACTATCTGCTGCAGTTAAAAAAACTGGCCATAAAAGAGCTCAGTGAGCCGCAAAAATGTTGGGTTTTATTACAAAAAAACGATGAAGTTTTAAATTATCGGGAAGCCTTAGATAAATTCCAAGGCTGTAAAATAACCTGTGAAGAGGGGGGTGATCATAGTTTTGTTGGTTTTGAACGTTTCTTACCTGATATCATTAAATTCTTATTTTAGTTATTCATTTTTTAAAATAACTTCTCGTTCTTCCAATATAAGCACAAGCATGGATAACCAATACAATTCAGATTTTATTTTATGTATTAATTAGTTAAAATAACTCCCCCCGTTTTTTCAATATAGGTACAAGCATGAGCGACCAATACAATTCTGATTCCATTGAGGTCTTAAACGGTCTTGATCCCGTTCGCCACCGTCCGGGAATGTACACCGACACAACTCGTCCGAATCATCTTGGTCAGGAAGTTATCGATAACAGTGTGGATGAAGCTTTAGCGGGGCACGCGACGACTATCCAGGTAATTTTACACCAGGATCAATCCTTAGAAGTGATTGATGACGGACGTGGTATGCCGGTTGATATTCACCCTGAAGAGCGCATTTCAGGCGTTGAGCTTATTTTCTGTAAATTACATGCGGGGGGTAAATTTTCCGGTAAAAATTACGAAATATCCGGCGGTCTTCACGGAGTTGGGATCTCCGTGGTTAATGCATTATCAAAACGTGTGGATGTGAGTATTCGTCGTGATGGTCAAGTTTATGACATTGCCTTTGAAAATGGTGAAAAGGTTGAAGAGTTGCACGTAACGGGGGTTTGCGGAAAACGTAATACCGGCACCACGGTGCATTTTCATCCCGATCCCGCTTATTTTGACAGTCCTCGATTTTCAGTGTCTCGTTTACTGCACCTGTTAAAAGCCAAAGCCGTGTTATGTGCGGGTCTGACCATCAAATTTAAAGACAAAATAAATAAAAATGATTATCAGTGGTGCTATCAGGATGGTTTAAATGATTACCTGCTGGAAGCCGTTGCAGACAATGAGCTATTACCACCTCAGCCCTTTACCGGCAATTTTTCGGCAAAAAGTGAAACAGTGAATTGGTCGGTCGTGTGGTTACCCGATGGCGGGATTTCAATTTCAGAAAGTTATGTAAATTTAATACCTACACTGCAGGGCGGAACACACGTTAATGGTTTTAGACAGGGGCTGCTGGATGCGATGCGTGAGTTCTGTGATATTCGCAACCTTCTACCGCGCGGTTTAAAATTAAGCCCGGAAGATATTTGGGACAGATGTGCTTATATCCTTTCTGTTAAAATCAAAGATCCACAGTTTGCCGGACAAATAAAAGAACGACTCTCATCAAGGCAGTGCGCTGCTTTTGTTTCCGGTGTGGTAAAAGATGCCTTTAGCTTATGGCTCAATGCACATGTTAATGAGGCCGAGTTACTGGCGGAATTTTGCATTAATAATGCCCATACCCGAACGCGTAAAAGTAAAAAAATAGCCCGTAAGAAGATCACTCAGGGTCCGGCTCTTCCGGGTAAACTGACCGACTGCTCAACTCAGGAGCCGATGCGCGGGGAAATCTTTCTAGTCGAAGGTGATTCGGCTGGCGGCTCTGCAAAGCAGGCGCGGGATCGCGAGTTTCAGGCGATAATGCCGTTACGGGGAAAAATCAAAAATACCTGGGAAGACGACTCTGAGATCATTTTAAATTCCGAAGAGATCCATAATATCTCCGTGGCAATAGGGATTGACCCTGCTTCCTCGAATTTATCCGGCTTACGTTATGGAAAAATCTGTATTCTTGCCGATGCCGACTCCGACGGTCTGCACATCGCAACGCTTATCTGTGCTCTGTTTGTACGTCATTTTCGATCCGTCGTTGATGCCGGGCACCTGTTTGTCGCAATGCCGCCGTTATACCGAATTGATATCGGTAAAGAAGTTTATTATGCCTTGGATGAAGCAGAAAAAGACGGAGTGTTGAATCGTATCGAATCGGAGAAAAAACGCGGTAAAGTCAATGTTCAGCGCTTTAAAGGTCTGGGTGAAATGAACCCGTTGCAGTTGCGTGAAACGACCATGGATCCTAATACCCGTCGTTTAGTTCAGCTGACCACTGAAGGTGCTGAGAAAATGTTAGAAATGATGGATATGTTACTTGCGAAAAAACGTGCGGGTGATCGTAAGGTCTGGCTTGAAGACCGGGGTGATATGGCCTCGATTGATTAAATACCCGGCGCTCACAGCAGGGTAATAGTGTAAAAACAGAGGCGTTTTATTTGCAGTTTATCTTCAACGAGAGGATGTTGGTGATGCGCGTATTTGAATTTAAAATGAATTATCCAACCTGGTGACAGGGTGAATAATTCATTTTTTTTGAAGATTTTAAGCAATAAATAGTCGCGACTACACGGCAGCTAATTTTAAATCGCGGTGCTGACAGACAGCTCCGCTGCGACTGACCGCATTAAGGACTGCCTGCAAAGAAGCTGTGACTATATCGTGGCACTTGGCTGCTGCGCAGTAACGTCGACCTTGAAGGCTTAGTTGGACATAAGCCATCGCTTCGGCCTGTTCATTTTCAGCCCCTTCTTTGCTCGGCAGGGCATGCTCGCTATAATCGATTAAAACAATATCAGCGCCGACCGAGGCACTTAATCCTTTGACAAAAGCATCCAGTACCCCTTTACCTTGACCTTTAATACTCACTAAGCCGTTCATGGTGAGTATCTGCGCCTGCAGACTATCGGCATTACTTTGACGGTTAAGCTGGTAGTTGTCGACAGTTGCGCTTTTCTGCCCGGCTAAATAAGTCTGCGAAAAAATATTGTGGATCATTAAAGATGAAACTTCACTCGCAGAGCTTTCCGCATGTTCTTGGATATGCGGACTGAAGTCTACCTGCATCCAGCGCGGCATTTGTATACCATAGTCCTGCTCCAGTACGTGGGCGACTCCGCCTTTGCCTGACTGACTATTGATGCGAATAACCTGCTGGTAAGTTCGCCCTAAATCACGCGGGTCGATGGGCAAATAAGCCACTTGCCACTCTGTTTGCGGATCACTGCTGCGCTGCGTTGCATCAATCGCCATACATTTATTAATTGCATCCTGATGACTGCCGGAAAAAGCCGCAAAAACTAATTCGCCGGCGTAGGGGTGACGAGGGTGCACGGCCAGCTGTGTGCAGCGTTCAACGGTTGCAATTATACTGTCCATATCAGAAAAATTTAGTTTTGGATCAATGCCCTGACTATATAAATTCATCGCCATAGTAACTATATCCATATTACCCGTGCGTTCGCCGTTGCCAAGTAATGTGCCTTCGATACGATCCGCACCGGCCAGTACACCCAGCTCTGCAGCTGCCACGCCGCAGCCGCGGTCGTTATGAGTATGTAAACTGATGGTCACCGATTGCCTATGGCTGATATGGTCACAAATCCATTCAATTTGATCTGCATAGACGTTAGGCGTTGATGTCTCAACTGTTGCAGGTAAATTGATAATTACCTTGTTTTCAGGGGTCGGCTGCCAAACATTAATGACGGCATCGCAAACTTCTACGGCGTAATCCATTTCCGTACCGGTAAAGCTTTCAGTGGAATACTGGAACGACCACTTTGTCTCGGGTTGTGCAGTCGCAAAGTCTTGTATCCATTGCGCTCCCTGTACGGCAATGTCTTTAATTTCAGCACGTGATTTTTTAAATACCTGCTCACGCTGTACCGTTGAGGTGGAGTTATATAAGTGCACTATGGCTTTTTTTGCGCCTTTTAAAGCGGCAAAGCTGCGTGCTATTAAAGGCTCGCGTGCCTGCGTTAATATCTGAATAGTGACGTCGTCGGGAATTAAATCCTGCTCAATAAGCTGCCGCACAAAATCGAAATCAGGTGCCGATGCCGCGGGAAAACCAACTTCAATCTCTTTAAAACCGACATCCACTAAGAGTTTAAACAGATCCAGCTTTTGGCCTGGACTCATCGGCTCGATCAAGGCTTGATTACCATCGCGTAAATCGACACTGCACCACAGAGGCGCCGCTTTGATAATTTGATCCGGCCAGCGTCTATTGGTTTTTTTGATGGGCGCGTAAGCGCGATATTTTTTATGGTTAAAACTGGAGTGGATATTAGACACGGGTCATTTCCTTTTCGATCATCGGCAGAGAGGGGATGAATTCGCGAGTTGGTGCACCTTGGTAAGGGTATAACCGCCCGTTTCCGGTAAGAAACTTTGCTCGCTATCCATGTACTGATTTTAGAGCGAGTTGGTGCACCTTGGTAAGGGTATTACCGCCCGTTTCCGGTAAGAAACTTTGCTCGCTATCCATGTACTAACTATAGAGTGAATGGTGTAGCGAGTGGTTGCAAAGTGACTCTTTTTTTGTGGTTATTGTGCAATAAATAACTAGTAAATGTGCTATCGTTAGTGAAAAAATCTATACAGGTAAAATGCTATGCAAAAACTCATTAAATTAGACCGTATTGATAAGCATATTCTTAGACTGATGCAGAGCAATGCGCGTATTAGTAATTTGGAATTAGCCGACAGTGTCGGTTTATCACCCACGCCCTGTTCTCGTCGTGTGAAACGGCTGGAAGAGTCGGGGATCATCGATAAACACGTCACTTTATTAAAACCCTCGGTACTGGGCTTAAATTTGACTGCCATGATTGGTATTTCAATGGATCGCCATACACCGGATCGTTTTGATAATTTTGAACGGGCGATTGCCGCATTACCTGAGGTACTGGAATGTTTGATTGTGACCGGGCAGTCTGCTGATTTTTTGTTAAAAGTAGTAGTGCGGGATATGCCGCATTATGAGCAGTTTTTACTTGGGAAATTAACCAAGTTAAAAGGAGTTACCGGTGTACATTCAAGTTTTGTATTAAGAGAGGTGGTTAAAAAGACGGAACTGCCACTCGATTAAATTATCTGCAGCGCCTAGGGCTCTAGTCACAGCAATATATTGATTAAATTTAACTTTCCATCTGCAAAAGCTAAATATCATGTCTGTTAAAAAATATTAGAAAAACAGGTGCATCTCATTTAGGTAATGATATGATAAATATTTAGACGTCTAAACGTCTATTTTATGATTAGAATAGGGAATGTTATGAAGCAATATAAAAAAGTAAGTCAATGGATCTCGATGATCTTCCTTTTCATTGGCTTAACGGCTTGTGGTCAGGAAAACAGTTCAATATTAAAGGTCGGTGCGACCGTAGGTCCTCATGCTCAAGTGGTTGAAGCTGTCGCCAGAGAAGCTGCAAAACAAGGCTTAGAAGTTGAGGTGATAGAATTTTCAGATTATATTACGCCCAATTCAGCATTAGCTGACGGCAGTATCGATATTAACAGTTTTCAGCATCAGCCTTTTTTAAATAATTACAATAGCAATAATGGTACGCATCTGGTGCCTATCGGAAAATCCATTCTTATGCGTATGGGGCTCTACTCCACTAAATATCATTCTCTCACGGATCTTCCTGAAAATGCTTTAATTGCAATTCCTAACGATCCGACTAATGGCGGAAGAGGTCTGCTTCTTTTAGCGGATTCAAAACTGATCACACTAAAGCCTGGTGTTGGTTATAAAGCCAGTATCAATGACATCCTTGATAATCCCAAGCATCTTAAATTTGTCGAACTTGAAGCCGCGCAATTGCCAAGAAGTTTAGACGATGTGGATGTCGCTGCAATCACCATGAATTACGTTATGTCAGCCGGTTTAAATCCTCAAAAAGAAGGTATTTTTCTTGAACCGAAAGATGCGCCGTTGGCCTTAATGGTTATTGCCGTAAGAGAAGAAGATAAAAACAACGCCGATTACAAAAAGTTTGTAGAAATTTATCATTCTCAAGCGATTCGTGATTTTATACAAAAGACCTTTAAAGGCACCATAGAGCCGGCTGCCTGATAAAAACATTTTAATAGTTTTGGTGATATTCTAAAAAGGCCGCGGTCTTCTTTGTGCACGGGAAAGAATTTATTGTCCAGCATAACGAAGACCGCGGATTAGTGCAGGTCAGCAGAAACGCTTTGATCCATTTAGCCTTTTTTCACTGTAAATAATGATTTACAGTTTAACGCCCTGAGCCAGATCTTTGTACTGACTGAAAAACGTTTTTAAATAATCAATCAATAAGCGCAGTTTTTTAGACTCCGCGCCACCGGATGGAAATACCCCATAAATATCAATATCATTTAGTTGGTATTCACCAAGCACTGATTCCAGGGTGCCTGCCTGTATTCTTGGCCAGGCATCATAGGTAGGAATTCGGCCTAAGCCATGGCCGCCTTCAACAAATGCGGTGCGCGCTGCCGAGTTATTAGTACTAATCCCTCCTTTGACTTTGGTGCTATATGACCTGTTACCTTTGCTTAACTCGATCGTACTGGAGGTGAGTTTGTAAATTACCCACTCATGTTCAGTTAACTGAGCTGGGGTGGTCGGATAACCGCGCTTCTTAAAATACGAGGGCGCCCCGCATAAACAGGTGCTCAGACTAAAAATTTTACTGGCCTGCAAACCAGAATCGGGTAATGGTGCACCACGAATGGCAAGATCGATTCCCTCCTTAATAATATTAACCACCTCATCGGTGAGTTTCAGATCCAGATCGATTTTAGGATAAAGCTGACGAAAGGCATTTAATGCCGGGACGATAATTTGCAGGCCAAGATTAACCGGGCAGGTTATTTTTAACAGACCTTCAGGTTCATTTTTTAAGTTTTCAATCTGCTGGTGGGCAGCTGAAGCCTGCTCGGCAATCACCCGGCAGCGCTGATAATATTGTGAACCCGCTTCCGTTAAAGCGATCGATCGCGTGGAGCGATTAAGCAGTTTAATGGCTAAATGGGTTTCGAGCTTTTTAATGTGATAACTCACCACTGCACGCGATAAACCGATATGTTTGGCGGCACCACTTAAACTGCCTTGTTCTACTACCTGAGCAAAAACAATCATACTTTTAAGCTGCTCAAATGAAATATCCATGATTTCTCTCTGTGGCTAAATATTTATCTATTGTATCAATTATTCTAACAATGATATCAATTATGTGTGCATTGTTAAAATTACCGCAGGGGCATACACTGGTCAGGTCAATTAATCACATACAATCTATTTCAGGTTACACAAAGGAGTAAGAATATGAATCCTAAGAAAATATTAATGGTGTTAACTTCACACGCTGAACTGGGTAATACGGGCGAGAAAACCGGGTTTTGGATAGAGGAGCTTGCCGCACCTTATTACCTTTTTAAAGATGCAGAGGTCGAAATTACCTTAGCTTCACCGGCCGGTGGAGAGCCACCTCTGGATCCGAAAAGTGATACTGAAGATTTTCAAACTGACTCGACCCGACGTTTTGCCAAGGATAACGACGCGCAGTTGCAATTAAAGAACACTAAAGTGTTAGCAACCCTTAATGAAGCCGATTATGACGCCGTTTTTTACCCTGGCGGCCATGGCCCATTATGGGACTTGACGGAAAACACTGATTCGATCAAGCTGATTGAAGGCTTTTTAGCCGCTAACAAACCAGTTGCGACTGTCTGTCATGCAACCGCAGCGTTGCTTAATGTTAAAACCAGCGGCGGTCAATTTATGGTCAAAGGTAAAGTGATCTCCGGTTTTACCAATAGCGAAGAAGAGGCCGTACAGTTAACTGACATTGTGCCTTTTTTATTGGAAGATGAACTCATTAAACGTGGCGCAGAATATCAAAAAGGTGCCGATTGGGGAGCCTTTGCGGTACAGGACGGTCTGATTATCTCAGGGCAGAACCCCGGCAGTTCAGAGTTGGTTGCAGAAAAATTAATGAAGCAGTTGGAAAACCAAAAGCAGCTTAAATAATAGCAAATAAAATAAATTGGTAGATCCGTTACTAAGCAAAATTGATCTTGAATAGTAACGGGTATAGAACCCTTACATTATCGATAACAGTAGGAAGCAATATGTTAAATTTTAGTTTTGAAAATCAGACCCGCATTCATTTTGGTGAAGGTCAAATCGCGACACTCTCTACCGAAATACCAAAGGATGCCAAAGTATTAGTGGTTTATGGTGGTGGATCGATAAAAAATAATGGCGTTTATGATCAAGTGGTCAATGCCTTAAAAGATCATACCTGGTTTGAATTTTCAGGCATTGAGCCTAATCCAAAGTACGATACTTTGATGAAAGCGCAGGCCGTGATTAAAGAGCATGGTATCGATTATATACTGGCCGTTGGTGGCGGTTCTGTGGCTGACGGTTGTAAATTTATCGCCGCAGCAGCGCTGTTTACGGGTGATGATCCATGGGATATTCTGGCCAAACAACAGCCGATAGAAAGTGCCTTACCTATCGGTGTTGTGCTTACCTTACCGGCAACCGGTTCAGAAACGAATACTAACGCAGTGGTAACGCGTGACGGTAATAAATTACCCTTCTCAAGTTCTGCTGTGCGCCCGCAATTTGCTGTTTTAGATCCAGCGGTCACCTTGTCGTTATCGGATCGACAAATTAGTAACGGTGTGGTGGATGCGTTTATCCATACTATGGAGCAGTACCTTACCTATAGTGTTAACGCCAAAGTACAGGATCGTTTTGCTGAAGGTTTATTACAAACCCTAATTGAAGAGGGCCCTAAAGCGCTGCAACCAGCAACAAAAGAGAATATTGAAGTACGTGCTAATATTATGTGGTCTGCCACTATGGCATTGAATGGTCTGATTGGTGCCGGTGTGCCGCAGGATTGGGCTACCCATATGATCGGCCATGAGCTAACGGGTGCTTACGAAATTGACCATGCCCGTACTCTGTCGATTGTTTTACCTGCGGTAATGAAAGTACGTCGCATAGCTAAACATGAAAAACTGTTGCAATATGCCGAGCGTGTTTGGCATATCACCGAAGGTAGTGAAGAGCAGAAGATTGATCAGGCGATTGCATTAACGGAAGATTTTTTCCAGAAGATGGCGATGCCCGTGCGCTTGTCAGATGTTCAATTAGGTGCAGCAGAGATTGATGTTCTACTGACTAATTTGGAAGCTCATGGCATGGTCGCTCTGGGTGAACAGAAAGAAATTAACCTTGAAATCAGCCGTCAAATATTAGAGCAGGCAAGCTAATAACAACGTTTCTTTGTTGATACTTTAATCTATATCAGAAATTAAAAACCGCTTAAGTTACCACTAAGCGGTTTTTTTATTAAGACAGTTATAAAAGCACTCTCCTCCCAAGCGTCTTGCTTACTCTTAACGTTGAACAGTCCCTCGATTGAGCTCTAACAGAGCTGATATCTCAATGATAAGATTTTCCATTTTTGTCATGCTCCATTAATAACTGACGTATGCGGCTACCAATATTACGGCGTTCTTCAATATTCTCTGTTGATAGTGTTTAAAATAACGCCTTAATATTTTATACCCTTTAAACTAACACTTACCTAGCTTAACTCCTTCCCCATGCGCTTAAACAAGTGAAATTTTTCGCAGACTAAAAAAACTCCCCAGAGAGCGGGAAAATTGGGAGGTTAATCAATCTAACCAATTGTTGAGTGTAAATGACGGCTGATCCTGCTCTATGAAATAAAGGCTCTGTTCCATTTTATTGTTGTCCCCCATATGCAAATTGTAAAATTTGCTAAGAATTAAGCTTTAAGTCACTTTCCCTAAACCAAGCTAGATAATGAGGTAAATACTTTGTCGCAACGCCTCGCATTTTTCCATCAATCCAACTTTTAAAGTGGGTAATCGCACCATTCATCGTTTGAATATAATAAATTTTATTTATTACTTTATTTTTACTAATTATCAATCGCTTATGGTGGTAATTAGTTATTTTAGTAATGTTGACATAGGCCCATGCCCCATAACTGCATAAGACAGAGTTTTCTGTGATGTATGACTTCAAGTACAATTTTATTCCAGAGGCAGTATCATTTGATAATACTCAATCAATCAGGTGGTTACTGCGATCTGTAGATAATATAACGGTTACTTGTCCTTCCTTCCTTCGTTCTCTTATCTACATTACCGCCTCGCTTACTAGCTGCTGGTTTTTGTGTTAATTTTTTATCGCCTTTTTCTGAGTAGGTAAAGAAAAATTCATCAACCTCGATAATGCCTGATAGCTTGTCTGAATATTTACCTGATTGAGACACCAGAAAATGATGTCGCCATAAAAATGCCGCTTTAAGGTTAATATTGCACATGGATGCGGCTTCTCTTAGTGTTATTTTTAACCCCATACAATGTCCATATTCTTCCCAAATATGACACTTATACAGCTTAGCTAAAGGTGTTTTTGTCTTATTATTAAAGGTCTTTTGGCAGTTTTTGCAATAATATATTTGTGTTTCACCGGCTCGACCCCATTTTTTAAAATAAGAGGAGTAGCAATGAAGAGATTGAGGTAAATTATCAAATAGTGGCTGAAACAACTCATTGACCGTAATTTCTGCATGAGTTGGCTGAATTGAGCGGTGAACAACCTATCTTTGGGTTGGTATCATCGCTAATAATGTATCAGTTATCTGCTTAAGTTGGTCGACCAATGATTTAGTCTCCATAGCCTTTACCTTCAATAAGTTATGCTTATTTATAAGTATAGACAACAATCAGTTTGAACAGAGCCGAAATAAAATAGATTATAAAAAAATTATATAGTTATCTTATTGATTTATATATTAAATTTTAAGTTAAAGGCTTAGTTCTCTAAAAATAACAGCCTAATTCCGAAAGGTAAGTTTGACATAATTGCCAACATAACCAATTCTTAAAGCTGCTTGTATATTATAAACATTTGAATTTACAAAAAAAGTAGGAGGAATAAAAGAAAGGAGCAGAACTGCTAGTTTGGTATTCTGTTTTTTCTTAAATAAATAAACAATATTGAAAAATTATCACTTTATAGGATGCTTGGTTTAGTTTTTTATTTTGCCTTAAATTATTTTTCAGTTGCTAAGGCATAGTTTAAAAGGGATTTTAATTATGTTTAATCGTGATGGGAAAAACCTTCTTTTAATTGCATTTGATCCGATTTTATCACAGCGTTGTATCAAACAACTCAGTCCATTTTTTGATGTTGATTACTGCGATTCAATGGAACTTCTTGAAAAATCAAAGGGTAATCCGGGGGCCGTTATTTATTTAATGGATTTTACGCGTGCTGATCATCTCTATAATTTAAATTACATCCGTAATAAATATCCGGAAAAATGTTTTTTTGTTATCACTGCGACGGTGTCTATCCCCTTGTTGCATCATTCTTTGCATATCGGTGTTGATGATCTGTTTATTTTTCCGTTGTCCAATCAAGATCAACATCAGTTGTTTTGCATAATAAAAAATACAACCTCGGTACAGCTGCTGAAGGGGGCTATCGAAAGTAATATTGATCTTTTCTACTCGAATCTGATGGATAATAATCCATTGAACAGCGTCCTTGAGATCATTGAGCGCGATTTTAGTAAAAGTCCGTCTTTGCTGGATTTGTCAAAGAAAGTTTATTTAAGCCCCAGCCGTGTCAGCCATCTTTTTAAAGATTCCTGTGGTATTACTTACAGCTATTACTTGTTATTTAGAAAGCTTGAGGAGGGGGAGCGTTTATTGACCATGGGGAATATCTCCATCTCGTCTGTCTCATACCAAATAGGGTTTGCCAACCCGTCGCATTTCTGTCGAAGTTTTAAAGAGCATTTTAATATTACGCCAACCTCCTATGCAGAAGGCAATAGGGGGATCGAGCAAAGTGATGCTTATCTGCAATATCAAAGAATCAGGTCTGAATTATTCCCGGTATCCGCTGTTAAATCGGACAGTCAAGGGCTGAGTTTGGGAGCTAAACGTCATGTTGTATGAAACATTTTTTATAAAAAAGAGTAAACGGATTTTTATTCGATTATTTTTTATGCTTTTACTCTCTTCCCCGATGGCACTGTCTGCTCAGCAAGCTAGCCTTAATCAAAGCGACATCGCTTACCGGACTATTTTACAGCAATCAGAAAAACAGTTGTTATGGTTTGCATCCGATCAATTAACCTCATCGGGTCTGAGCTTAGAAAGTCTATTCGTGGATTTAGGCTGGTTATATCCTTCTAAAGACAATAAACGCTCAAGGGCTGAGCAGCAACAGCATGATCTTGCATTAACCACCGAATTGTTAAGGTTAATTCAACAAAACAGCAGTTTAGCCAACTCTGGCGCAGAGAACGTCTTAATAAATGCGATTAATAAGGGAGAGACAGAGCAGCTGTTATTTTCTTTGATTCCCAAATACCAACAGGTAGCACAATTAAGAAAGGCAATTGCTTATTACCGGTTATTATCCGCTTATCCCTGGCCAACTCTGGATGTTAATTTCCAGCCCAAACTTGGACAGAGCCATTATAAAATAAAAGCCATTAGAGATATTCTGACCCGTTTGGGGGATCTTCCGCAAAAGATGCAAACTGAATATCGCCGTGATATTTTTGATTCGGTGGTGATTAATGCATTGGAAAAATTTCAATTACGCCACGGTTTAAGCGTTGATGGAAAGTTGGGGGCTAATACCTATGCCGCGTTAGGGATCTCACCCGAGCAGCGCATTAAACAGTTACAGGTCAACCTGTGGCGCTGGTTTTCCCTGCCGACACAACCCGATAAATATCTGTTAGTGAACATACCCAGTTACCAATTATCGGTAATGGAATATGGTCAGCAGGTATTAAAGATGAAAGTAATAGTGGGTGATAGGGTTAATCAAACGCCGCAAATGATCACCAAAATAAATCAGATAACCCTGAACCCTACCTGGACACCGACCTTTAATATTATTAAAAATGAATTAATACCTGAATATCAAAAAAATCATCTATCATTAAAGCGCAAAAAATTTCAGCTGGTGAAAGGCTCGCGACAGGATCCGCAGTACAGAGAGATTGATAAGGTAAATATGGATCTGCCTAAACTGCTGCAGTCTTATCGTCTGGTACAGGCTCCCGGGGTAAATAATGCCTTAGGTAATTATCGTTTTAATATACCCAATAATCAGTTTATCTACTTGCATGATACGCCGGTTAAATCTTTATTTAATCGAGACTTTAGGGCACTCAGTCATGGCTGTGTACGCTTGCAAGATGCCGGTTTATTAGCAAAATACCTGTTAAGTTTTGAGAGTGATAAAAGTGAGCAGAAAATGCAGGCCGCCCTGAGCGCCGGAAATACCAAATATCTGTCTTTAAATAATACTCTGCCTGTTTATATTGCCTATCACACCGCCTGGTTTAATCAGCAGGGAGTATTACATTTCTCTGCCGATATTTACGCACTGGACAGCAACCAGTCAATCTTAAGCGCAATTTAGTTACCCCTTTCTTAAATCTATTCCATTCATTTTGATCCGCGCAAATCAGATGGCTTTATTTTGTTTTTAACTTCCAATATGAGCGCTTTGAAAGTCAATAGATAGACCTCGCGCAATTTCAGACTACAGAATGCAACTGGGTGATAACGTATTCAACTAACTGAATCTAAACTTAAATACGTTGATAGGTTAATTTGTTAACTTACTAACACAGTCAATGTATCAATTGATACAGGGCAAGGTCTCAGTAGATACAGGTGATGGATTACGTTGGATAAAAAGCAGGGACTGCTACCTATATTACCTTGTTTAAATTTTACAATAGGAGTGGTTTACCATGTTAAATATTAAAAATTTATTAACTGAGTTTGTACAAGATGAAAGCGGTTTGACGGCAGTGGAATATGCGATTGCCGGTGGGTTGGTTGCCGGTGCTATGGTGACTGCATTTGTAAATCTAGGCGCAAATGCAACACTAAGAATCGATGCATTAGATGAAGCGGTACAGGGCAACGTTGTGGCACCTACTTTCCAATAATAATATAAATAGGGATAAATAATGGAAGAGCTCAGTTTGATGATTAAACTCTCCATCATTTTGCTGGTATTTTTAATCGCGCTCTATTTTGATTTAAGATACCAGCGCATCCCCAATTGGTTATGCATGATAACTCTGATGACAGGCTTTATAGTCCAGAGTTATTTTTCCGGATGGGCCGGCCTGTTAAATGCTTTTCTTGGCGCAGGTCTCGCCCTTCTTATTCTCTTCCCCGCTTTTGCCCTAAAAATGTTAGGCGCAGGCGATGTGAAATTGATGATCGCCATCGGCTCTTTCTTAGATGTTAAATTTTTACTCTGGTCAATAATTTACGCGCTTATTGCAGGCGCGCTTACCAGCATCTGTCTGGCGTTATACAAATTAGGCTGGCAACCCTTTAAAGAGATATTGCTCCATTATTTACGCTGTTTGTATCTGCGACAGTTTATTCGGCCCAGTAACCAGCAGTTTTTAAAAATGAAGGTACCCTATGCTCCCGCGTTATTGATGGGCTGGCTTTGGGCCTGCAGTCAAAATAGCGATGTTTTATGGCTTCTTTCAAATTTCCGTTATCAACTAGGTGGATGAAATGCGAATGTTTAACTTCCAGAAAAAAAGCAAAAATGAAGTTTCAGAGCAATTGGAGAGCGGCACGGAACTGCTCAATAGCGCGCTTGAATCGGGTGACAGCTCCGACCCTGCCCCTATTTTTCAACAGGTTGCAGATTCCGCTGAGCTTCCTGAAAATATGATAGAACCTGCCTTTGATACCCGTCTGTTAGATTTAGCCCCTCGGCCGTCAACCGTCGCTGAAACAGGTTTGTCAAACAGTTTATTGCTAGATTTATTAGTTAAACATCTGCACATTGGCGGCGTTTATTCTCTTCGTGAATTAAGCGATAAATTAGCACTGTCGGGTGGAATCGTGAGTGACCTCATCGAGCAGGCGAAAGCCTTAGCCTGGATAGAAAACCGGCAAAGCGGCAGTGATGGTCAAATGCGTTTTTCCTTAAGCCATATTGGGCAATTTCAAGCGGAAAAAGCATTTCTGAAAAATGGTTACATGGGACGTGCACCATTACCTTTAGCGCAATATATTAAGGTCGCCAAGAGTCAGTCCAGCCGCAGTACACCACTGTCTAAAGCTGAGCTGGATAAAGCTTTCTCGGGGTTAATGTTCCCCGAGCAGCTAATTGATAAAATCGGTCCGGCGCTCAATTCAACCAAGCCCATTTTGATTTATGGCAAACCGGGAACCGGTAAAAGTTATTTTTGTCGTCATCTCAATCTCCTCTTTGGTGAGCAGGTATTAATCCCCTATGCGATAGAGGTTAATAATGAAATCATCCAACTATTTGATCCTGCAGTACATCAAACAACTTACCAATCTAATAATAAAGATTTATTGAAAATGGGCAGCAGTTTCGATCAGCGTTGGTTATTGTGCCTGCGACCATTAATCATTACCGGCGGCGAGTTAACCCTGGAGATGCTTGAAGTTCGTTTTGATCATAATTCGAAAATGTATCAAGCGCCATTACAGCTTAAGGCGAATAACGGCATTTTATTGCTGGACGATTTAGGCCGCCAAAAAGTGACACCCAAAGCGTTATTCAATCGCTGGATTGTGCCCTTGGAAGAAAGACGAGATTTTTTGTCGTTACAATCCGGGCTGCACTTTGAGGTGCCCTTTGAACTGCTACTACTGTTTTCGACAAATTTATCACCAAAAGATCTTATCGATGAGGCGTTTTTAAGACGTTTAGGTTATAAAATTCCGTTTTCAGGGTTAAATAAACAGCAGTTTAAAATGATTTGGGACCAGGAATGTATTTTTAATTCATTGTCTTGTGATCAACCGGTGTTTGATTATTTGGTGACTGATTTATTAACTTTCTACGAAAAAGATTTTTTACCCTGCTACCCAAGAGATTTGATTTCGATTATTCGTGATCAGATTGTATTTAAAAAATTACCATCTGAAATAAACAAACAGCTACTTGATTTTGCGTGGCAAAGTTATTTTGTCTAGGTCAGCAATACGGCGCTTGTAATATTTATTTAAAACGAATAATGAGGAGGAAATATGAATAAGAAAACCCTAATGTTTATTGTCCTGTCCGTTTTGTTTGGACTCGGAGCCGTATTGATTGCAAAAAATTGGTTGGCTGAAAATCAGCCTGAAGATTTAACCGCAGGGCAAATAACGGTTTTTACCGTCAATACAGATCTTTCTGTGGGGACTATCCTGGATCCAAAATACGTAGCTTCGACTGTTATGCCAAAAAATTTAATTGCTACGGGTACTATTACGGATAAAAGCCAATTAGACGGGATGGTGATTAAGCAAAAGCTTTTTCAGGGCGACATTATCACCCGCCAAAGGTTAGCTAAAAAAGGCGAGGGCAGCTCGCTAGCCAGTCTAATTGGTGAAAATATGCGCGCTGTGACCATTCGCGTCAATGATGTGGTGGGGGTGGCCGGTTTTTTACTGCCGGGTAACAAAGTCGATGTCTTAAATACCTACAGTGCTAAAAGTAAGAAGGTGGCTACCGATGTTATTCTGTCAAATGTGAAGATATTAGCCGTAGATCAAAAGGCCTCCTACGATGAAAATAAACCGCAGTTAGTCAGGGCGGTGACGCTTGAACTTAGCCTTGAACAAGCTGAAATCTTAATGAATGCACAGGATAAAGGCAGCATTCAATTAGCCCTTAGAAATCCCAACGATCAGGATGATACTTCGGGGCTCTTAACTGCTTCTCTTGATCCCTTCCCCCTACCACTGCCTGCTATCGAAAACAGTACTGTAGTGGATAAAACCCCGGTCGTCACCGAGGTCACTGCCGTCGATAATTCCCCGCAAGCGGATAACTCGCAACCGCTTAGAATTCGTCATAAAATTGAGATTATCCGCGGAGTAATACAGGAATCGATACAGTTAAAAACGATTAATGGAGGGCTACAAAATGAAAATTAAACAAAGGACAGCATTTTATTTCAGCAGCATCATTTTTACTCTGGTTTTCTGCTTTAGTAGCCTTAGTCTTCATGCCGGCGGACCAAGCCTAAAAGAGGGCAGTGCAGAGAAGATTCCCATTTATAAGTCGCGTAACTTAAAAATTAAAGATGATATTTATCGTATATCAATAGGGAATTCTGAAATAGCCGATATTCTTATTTTAAAATCCAATGAGCTATATGTACTGGGGAAAGCGTTAGGGATAACCAATGTGATGGTTTGGGATGAAAATGACAAGGTTATCGACATTATCAATATAGAAGTTACCCATGACTTGAACACCTTACGCGAACGCTTCTATCATTATTTGCCCGATCAAAAAATTGGCATTGAATCTTCCCAGGGGCAGTTAGTATTAAGCGGTCAGGCATCCTCTCTGGAAAAAATGAACTCAGCCGTTGAACTTGCCAGAGGATTTTCCGATGCATCAAGCGTCGGTAATCGTAAAAGTGAAGTGTTAAACATGATGTCCGTCGGTGGTGGTCACCAGGTAATGCTCGAAGTGACCGTGGCGGAAGTGCAAAGTGAAGTTGCTCGCAGGTTAGATACTCGAATGATATTAGCGGGTTTTGGTGGTCAAGGAGGAGGCGGCATTGTTAATGGTGGAGATCTTTTTGATGCGCTCGGAGACGGTGCCACGCAAGGTTTATTTGGTACCTATTTTAACAGTGATATGCTCTTTAGCTTTGCGTTAGACGTCGCCAAACAACACGGTTTAGCAAAGATATTAGCCGAGCCTAATATTACCGCACTGAGCGGTCAGCAGGCAGAGTTTTTATCGGGCGGTGAATTTCCAATTCCGGTACCGAGTACAGACGGTGTCACCATCGAATATCGAGATTTTGGTGTCGGCGTTAGCTTTGTACCAACGGTCTTAGATTCAGGCAAAATTAATCTCAATCTTAAGGTGCTGGTTAGTGAATTGAGTAGTAGCAATTTACTTTCAATTAGTCTTTCAGATACGGACTCCTCTTTTATCGTGCCTTCCATCGTTAAACGTACGACTTCGACAACCGTTGAGCTGGGTGATGGTCAAACCATTGCTATCGGCGGACTTATCAGCGACAACCTCAGGGAAACGGTTGATAAAATACCTGGTTTTGGTGATATTCCGGTGCTTGGGCAGCTGTTTCGCAGCCAGGAATATATCAAAGGTCAAACGGAGCTGGTGATCATGGTAACCCCAAGGCTGGTTCGTCCGTTTAATAAGGAGGGGATTGCCTTACCGACGGATAATTTTGTGGCCGCATCGGATCGGGACTTTTATTTATTAGGCACGATGACCAAGCGTAATCTGGCAGATAAAAGCAATACCTCTCCTAATTTGGCCGAAGAAAATGCCAGCGTAGATATGCTGCCTAATAGCGGTGGTACGCAGGAAAAATATGGTCAGGAATTATAAGCACAACTGCAACCGAGGATTAAGTCATGAAAACATTTAAAAATTCAATCTGTCTACTGTTTGTCATTGTTGCTCTTTCTGCCTGCAGTAACAGCAATGATCTCGAATATGGCCTATCAGGCACTTATGCCGAAATTAATAAAATGCAAATTTTAGATCCCATGGCGCCCGAAAATAATGCCGGAATTGTAAATTCTTTAGAAGGCAATGTTGCTAACAAGGTAATGAAAACTTATCAAGGAAGTACCTATCAGCCAAAAGAAGGCCGCACTGTTTCAATAACAGAGTAGCGTTCTATTAGGAGCTAACAAGGTGATGCTTATGAATAACGGTGCCAAGAAATAT
This sequence comes from Psychromonas sp., assembly GCF_047632955.1. Lineage (GTDB taxonomy): Bacteria > Pseudomonadota > Gammaproteobacteria > Enterobacterales > Psychromonadaceae > Psychromonas. The sequence goes on from NZ_JBLIED010000010.1 coordinate 101,344, forward strand.
TATCACGGTCATTTACTAAAAAAACAGCAGGGTAATATCCTGGTGATGTTTACTATCGGACTGTTTTCTTTTATTGCCATGATGGCGTTAGCCTTGGATGGCGGGCATCTACTGCTTAATAAAACTCGCCTGCAAAATTTTGCCGATTCATCAGCGTTACACGCGGCTGTTGTCTTAGATTTAGGTGGCAGCCACCGTCAGGCAAAGAAAGCTGTGATAGAAATGTTAAGTAAAAATATTGCTCATGCTGATAATTTTGAAATTAAAGACGGTCTAAATCTTTCATCGCTAAACTATGATGCTATTGATCTTAATGGGCAGGTGCGTGTCGACTTTTCAATGCGCGCAGATCCTTTTGTCAGCTCCGCTGATGAAGATGCGCATTATGTGAAAGTTGAATTTGTTGATGTTAATTTAAATAATTTCTTTGCTGATCTGCTCAGCTTTACTAAACGGGTATCAGCCGTTGCGCTAGCGGGGCCAAGTACCGCGATAGAAGAGTGCCCCATCGATCTAGTACCTATGCTGGTTTGTGAAGATCCTGTAGCACGATCTGCACACCCCGATCATATAAACAGTGATGGCAGCGGATACGCCTTTGGTTTACCTCTAAAAGAACTCATGGCAATGAAATCAGGATCAGCTTCCGCAAGCGAGCCTGCGATCGGGCCGGGTAATTTCCAGTTGATACGTTTGGGAACTAATACCGGTGCTGCCGATATAAGAGAAGCGATGGCCGGTTCCCCCTTTACCAATGCGGCTAATTGCGCAGCTACACTCGGCGTGGGTGCTGAAGTGGCAACCGAACCGGGTAATACGGTCGGTCCTTCAGCGCAGGGCATCAATACCCGATTGGGTGATTATGCTGGTCCGATGAATAAAGATAAAGCTCTCTATCCTGCGGATTGGAATACCTGCCAGGGAGAAGATAGGGTAGAGGTTTATACAAAAAAAGAGGCAGAAGATGCAACCACCGCCGCTGCAGCGAAAGCAGCAATAGCAGCCGCAGCAGCTGAAGCCGCTGGAGAATCAGCTGAACAAGTAGCAGAAGCTGGTATGTACACAGTATCTCAGGCAGGTGATATCAATCCTACCACTATAGGTAATGCTTATCGACACGATCAATATATTAGCGACTCACTTTCTTGCAGTGATGTGCTTAATGGCGAGTCTGGTGGTGATGTTGTTACCTTGTCCGATAATGTACCAACAAGTGGTTTTGAACGAAGAATGTTAAAACTAGTTATTGGAGACTGTACCGGTAAAAATAATGGCGCAACGGATATACCCGTTGTCGGGTTGGGATGTTTTTTCTTAACCCAAACAATGGGCGGCGGCAGTGATGATTTTATTGTCGGTGAATTTCTTGGGGACTGCAGCTCTGTTGGTAAACCATCAGGGGTTGCAGATGATACGCCAGGTCCTTATACGATAGTGCTTTATCACGTGCCCGGCAGCAAAGACTCCTAGGAGGAATTATGAATAAAAAGTTAAAACAAAATCAAAAGGGCTTAGCGGCAATAGAGCTGACATTGTTATTACCTTTTTTACTGTTTTCTTTATTTGTTGTGACCGAATTTTCGCGGGTTTTATATCAATATAATGCCCTAAACAAGGTGGTAAGAAATGCTTCCCGCTATATTATCGCTAACCCTGAATTTAACTCGACTAATGCTAATATTGTGACAAATGCAACAAAGCTTGCGGCAAAATCTTTGTTGATCTACGGTGATTTGGGCGGTACGCAAGAGATATTACCTAATCTGTCCGCCACCACTTTTTCAGTTTCTGTTAGTGATGAATTTATAACAGTAACGGCGAGTTATCCGTGGCAGCCGATCTTCACTGACTCATTACCTAAATTTGCCAGCAGTGGTAGTTATGATTTAAGTTTTCCTTTGGTGAGCAGATATACAATGAGGGCATTCCCATGATCTATAGAAGTAAACAAAAAGGGGTCTATGCGGTTGAGTTTGCCATTGTTGGGTCGCTGTTTTTTGTGCTTTTTTTTGCGGTGATTGAATTTGCCAGAGTTATATTTACCTGGGATGTGCTAACCGAAGTTTCCAGGCGCGGCGCACGGTTAGCAACGGTATGCCACGTACAAAGACAATCCACGGATCTGACCTCACCGGATTTTCGATTGATCGGTGCCGCAGCAACGCCCAATGAGGTATTAACTGCCGCGATATTTTCTGACGCTGATTATGACGCTAAGATGATTCCTAACTTAACACCGGAAAATATTAAAATATCTTATTTGGATTATGCTGGTAATACGGCGAGTACTTTTGCTCAAATTAGCCTTGTGCGCGCAGAAATAGTCAATTATTCGCATCAACTATTAATTCCTTTTTTCAGTATCACCCTTAATTCGCCGAGTTTTTCAACGACCTTACTGCGTGAAAGCCTTGGGGTTACAAGATACGGCTACACATGTAATGGAACACCACTTTAAGAGGGTTTAATTATCATGGAAAGAAATACGCTAAAAATAGCCTCAATATTAAAAGAACCAGCAGAGGTCTCTTCTTCAATAGCGAAGGATCCGCTAAAATTTTCCCTGCCTTTTGGAGTCAATAGTCTATTAGTTTGTGCTGATCCATCGCGCCGAGAACAAGTGCGGGGTTGCTTGAAATCAGTGAAAAACTTAATGTTGAAAATAGAGCCAAAAATCACTTTTATTGAAACAGATATTAAAATGGTGTTCTTAGTCTATTGTGGTGATGAGCAGCAAATTTGCGCCGATATGGAAAAGTCTGCGGCGCAGAACATTCCTGCTTTATTGATAGGCAATGATATTTCTTCATCTTTGATGCGTAAAGCAATGCAGTACCAGGTTAAAGACTTTATTCCTTTGGATCATTTTAGTGAAGAAATTGGACCCGCCCTATTATTACTAACGGAACAAATTTCAGCCAATATAAAAATGGCGCCAGTGGTGAGTATTATTAATGGTAAGGGCGGTTCAGGATCAAGTTTTATTACCGATTGCCTGGGACATATTTGTGCCGAGCAAACCCATGACAATATAGCTCTGTATGATGGTGACTTTCAACATGGGACTTTAGCGGATATGTTCGGCGCTGAGCCTGAATATTTCATAACAGATGCACTAAAAGATATTCAAGAATTAGATGCGCTGGCGATTAAATCCATCATGTGCTCAAACGGGAATTTAAGTTTGATGCCGGTCAAACCTTACTCCCATATCTCTGATATTGACACACTAAATTCTAATGATTTAAGTCTGTTAATAAACAAAATCCGCAGCAGTTACCAGTTAGTTATTGCGGATCTTTCGCGAGGATTAGATGCCCATAGTCTGCCAATTGTTGATATTTCCGATGTGGTTTTAGTCGTAGTACAACAAAATATTGTCAGTATCCGTAAAGCGAAAGAGTTAGTGTCGCAAATGAAAATTCGTCTGGGCATAAAACCCGAGCGAATTCATCTGGTGGTGAACCGCTTTTCAAGTAAGCACAGCACTATTAATGTCGAAGAAATAAAAAAAGCAGTGGGCATAGAATCAGCCTTTGTTATCCATAATAATTATGAGTTAGCCAGTGCCTGTACGGACTTGGGTAGATCCATACAGCAGGCTAACAATCCCAAAAAAATCAAAACAGATTTTGAACAAATAGTCTCTAAGTTGTTCCCCATCTCTATCAAAAAAAGTGCAGGTTCAACAAGCTTTTGGTCTCGTTTTTCGCTTAACTCACACAAGGAGTAAATGATGGAATCCTTAAAAAACAAAGAGCAGCCGTCATATGATGTCATTAGTCAGCAAGATTTGCAGATTAAGCAGGAAACCTTTGCAAAGCTATTAAAAATGTTGGATTTGTCTGTTTTAGAAACCTTAGATGATAAAAATGCACGCGCACAAATTACTGAAATTTGTCATCAGTTACTCAATGACATAAGCCGTCCGTTAAATTTACTTTCGCGGCAAAAAATTATCAAACTCATTATTGATGAGGTCTTAGGGTTAGGTCCGTTGGAAGCCTTGTTAGCGGATCCCTCTATTTCAGATATTTTGGTCAACAACTTTGACAATATCTTTGTGGAACGCTTTGGTAAATTAGAAAAAGTTCCGGTCACTTTTTATGATAATCACCATCTGCTTAATATTATTGACCGCATCGTATCTCGAGTGGGTCGCAGAATTGATGAATCATCGCCTATGGTAGACGCCCGTCTGCAGGATGGTTCGCGTATTAATGCGATTATTCCTCCTTTGGCACTCGATGGCCCCTGCCTATCTATTCGTCGTTTTTCTGTCGAAAAATTAACCGCCGAGCAACTGATTGCCTATGGTTCCATGAGTAAAGAAATGGGCCAATTTATTGAAGCTATTATTGTAGGTAAATTAAATGTGCTCATCTCGGGGGGGACCGGCAGTGGTAAAACCACATTGTTAAATATTTTATCTGGTTATATTCCTGAAAATGAACGCATTATTACCATTGAAGATTCTGCTGAATTACAACTGCAGCAACCCCATACTGTCCGCCTTGAAACTCGTATCGCAAATATCGAAGGAAAAGGAGAGGTAGTACAGCGCGATTTAATAAAAAACTGCTTACGTATGCGGCCTGACAGAATCATTATTGGTGAAGTCAGGGGGGCTGAGGCTATTGATATGCTAGCTGCAATGAATACCGGTCATGAAGGTTCTTTAACGACACTGCATGCTAATACACCAAGAGATGCATTAGGCCGGATGGAAAATATGGTTTGCATGGCAGGTTTTGATATGCCGATTAAAAATATTCGCGCGCAAATTGCATCGGCTATTAATGTGGTTATTCAATTACAGCGTCATGAAGATGGTTGCCGACGTATTACCAGTGTGCAGGAAATTAATGGTATGGAAGGAGAGATTATAACCATGTCTGAAATTTTTAAATTTGAACGAACCGGTAAAGATGCCGATGGCAATATTCAAGGGAATTATAAAGCGACGGGCATAGTACCTAACTTTAATAACCAGCTTAAGTTAAAAGGGATAGATTTGCCCGCTGCTGTTTATGGTGTGGATTATAATATCGCTAATTTTTAGGAGGCTGTATGACAAATGAAATTTGGTTTTTACTCTTAATTTTTGCTGCGGTTATTTTTTTATTTCAATCCCTATTGATCTCCGTTTACAGTCCGCAAAAGACTAACACGCGGTTATTAAGGAAGCATCTTAAAAAAATTTCAACAGAGGGCATTGTCCAGCAAGCCGACTTGGTACTTAATAAAAAATTAGAAAAACTGCCTGGCTTATTGAGGGCATTGGAAGAGATTGAGTTCATAAAAAACTTAACCTATAAATTACAATTAGCGGGTTACAAAATGCTCGGCCACCAATATGCTTTGTTGGCTTTATTGGTAGCGGCTCTGATTGCGCTGCTGATTTGGCATTATACGCTTGACCCTCTGTTTGTCTTCCTGAGCATTCTTGTGGTTTTATTTTTATTTAATCTGCAGTTAAACAGGGCAATGAATAACCGTCTTGAAAAAATTGAAGAGCAGTTTCCGGAAGCACTTGATGTTCTTCGACGAGGGCTGCAGGCGGGTTATGCTTTCTCCGAAGCCTTAAAATTGGTTTATGAAGAAACTCAGGGTGAATTATCCAAAGAATTTTATATTTTATTTAGTCAAATTAATTTTGGAACCGATGTGAAAACATCCCTTTTAATCTTCGTGCAACGTGTGCCTATTACGTCGGCAATGGCCTTTGCCAGCGCGGTCAGTATTCAAAAGGAAACCGGGGGCAATTTAGCAGAGAAAATTGAAGGTCTTTCAAAAATTATTCGTCAACGCTTTGCTTTTAAACGTCGGGTTAGAACGCTTTCGGCGGAAGGTCGCCTTTCCGGTTGGGTATTGGTATTGACTCCTTTTGCGCTGTTTGCCGTATTGTATATAAGTTCCCCCGGTTATATCGCTACATTAACTAGCACTCCGGAGGGTATAGATTTATTAAAATGGGGTGGTTTAGGCATGTTATTCGGCATTTTTTGGATAAGTAAATTGATAAAAATTGATCTGTAAAAAAAGAGAGACATCATTATGGAATATATTCTTAGTTTAATTAATAGTTATGTTAGTGATCCTCAATACGCAGAATTGTTACTTTACGGAGTCGCAGCGGCTGGTGGGATAACTTTTGCTGTGGCGTTAAGTTTATTGTTTTCAGGTGTCTACTCACCGATAAAATTACAGTTACAGAAAATGGGTAAAGGTGAACAGACTTATTCGGGAAACAATGCGGGTTTTAATCAATCATTAGAGCATTCGCTGACTAAACTCCCTTTTATTCGCCACCAATTTGCGGGGGACAATAAAACCAAACGTCTATTAATCCATGCCGGGTTTCAATCCCAGAACGCTTTAAATATCTATAATGCGTTGAAATTGATTTTTGTACTAATCTCAATAGGTATAGCGGTTATTGTTAATCGACTGTTTACTGATCTTTCCATCATGCTCAGTATCTATCTTTTTGCTGTCATTATTGGCATTGCTTATTTGTTACCTGGATTGATTCTTACCTATCTTGCAAGTTCACGAATACAAAATTTGCGTCGCTTTTTCCCCGATGCCCTGGACTTATTAGTTGTCTGTTGTGAATCCGGTTTAGGTTTGTTAGAAGCTTTCCAGCGAGTGGGGAAAGAGCTTCAATTTGCCCACCCGGAACTTTCCAAAGAACTGACCTTAGTCTGCAGCAAAGTGCGCGCAGGCTATTCGATGCAGGACGCATTACATGAGTTTTCTGAGCGTACCGGTCTTGAAGATATTCGAGGATTAAACTCAGTGATTGTACAAAGTTTAAAGCTCGGTACCGGGATAGCCGATACTTTAAGAGTTTATGCGGACGAATATAGAGATAAGAGGTTACAGGAAGCAGAAGAAAAAGCCGCAAAACTTGGCGTGAAAATGGTATTTCCGATGATGTTTTGTATTTGGCCTTCATTTTTTATTGTTGCTATTGGACCTGCGGTGCTTAAAGTGATGGCCGTTTGGGGTCAAGCTTTTTAGGGGAATTTATGAATAACAGGACTGCTACATTAAGTTTTTATCTGAAAACGATTATTTTAGTTTTAACGTTTGGAATTTTTGGTTGCAGCACGTCGGGACAAAACCAGGACAGTGCTGCATTGAAAACCCCAACAGTAGAGGAGTTCTCTAAATTAGCATTGACTGCTGAGCAAAAAGGCGATCTTGAACAGGCCTTATTTCATTATGTTAAAGCCTTGGAAATGAGCCCTACCGATACCAAACTATTAATTGCAATTGCTCATGTTCATGAACTTCGTAATGATAAATCCATTGCCTCCCGTGCTTATTTAGAAGCGCTCAAAATTGATCCTACTTTGATCCTTGCTCATCAAAATTTGGGCATTATTGAACTGCAGGACAGAAAATATAAGCAAGCTAAAATCCATTTGCAGCAAGCTCTAATCTTAGATCAGCAACGTCTTAGCAAATTAGGTGGCATAAAAACCAGTGGCTACTACGATTTGGATAATGAATCTCTGACAAAATCCTATAATGCTGCTGGTGTGTTAGAGGATATGAATGGTAACTTTTCTTTAGCTCGAATTTATTACAACTTAATATTAAACATCAATGAAGACTTCCCTAATGTGTTATCCAATATTGGCTATTCCTATTATTTAACGGGAGCGTTGAGTCAGGCCGAAAATTATTACAGAAAAGCAATTAATCAAGATCCCGGATTGAAACGAGCTTGGACTAATTTAGGTTTGTTATATGTCAGAAAAAATCAATACAGCCGAGCGATTCAAACTTTAAAGCAAGTGATGAGCGACTTTGAAGCTTATAATGATTTGGGGTACTTTGTTATGCTCGATGGCAACTTAGACGAAGCTGAATATTTTTTCCAAAAAGCCATCGATATATCACCAAGCTATTATAAAAAAGCGAATGCAAATTTAGATCTGGTGCGCTTAAAGAAACGTGAATTATGGTTGGCGCAACAAGAAGCTCATGGTGTGAAAATACCTCAATCATATATGAAAATGGCAATACTAGAGTAATCCGAAGGAGGTTTACCAATCTACATTTTTGTATACCTCAACTTTGTGGTTAAAATAAAGACGAAGCTCGTTGTTTTGATTTGCAATAGACAGTTAGTACTCATCAAATGCCAACTATCCTTGATTTTACTGCGAAACATTAAGCTATTTACTCTATAAACCGTATTTAAAGAATATGGGCAAAGAAAATATTATGCTTAACAGTTAAAAAAACAGCTTTATTTAGATGATAAATGAGCACATTGATTGTTAAATAATCGTTCGATCATTTTATTGAACTTATAGTCAATAAAACCCTTGCCAGCGTGATCAAAGTCTCTATAATGCGCATCCACGGAAACGGGAAAGACGCAAGTCAAACCGGTTACTTAGAACGAAACAGGTTAAGTTTTTAATAACGTTTAACGTTGATTAAAAACATTATATTGGCCCTTGACATCGTTTGCAGGTAGCGTAATATACGCACCTCGCCGAAAGGCACGCTCTTTAACAATTTAATCAAACAATCTGTGTGGACACTTATTGTTGATGTGATTTCAAAAAAAATCAAAGTCCTTTTGTTATTTATATAGCACAAGGCAGTAACTTTTCACTTCGTGAATAGATTACTCATCAATAAAAGTGACACACGAATAAATTTATTTATTCAGAATAATAAAGAACTTCGGTTCTTTAGTTTTAGTCAGTTATATTGAGTCGC
>NZ_JBLIED010000011.1:0-102129 GCF_047632955.1 Psychromonas sp.
GATTAATTGATATTTCTTGGTTTATGCGCTCGTTAAATGAATTTATCGCGCGTAAAGCCAATGTCGAAGATAATTGCACAGGCCGCTTTTGGGAAGGGCGTTTTAAGTCACAAGCTTTGCTTGATGAACAAGCTTTGTTAACGTGCATGGCTTATGTTGATTTAAACCCCGTTAGAGCAGAAATGGCAGACAGTATTGAAACATCTGAATTTACGTCTATTTTTGAACGTATTCATGGCACATGCAGTCACGATAAAAAAAGTAACTCAACTCTAGAAGATAAACCCTTATTTGGTTTTGTTGCTGGCGAGTGTAACGCACAGCCTCAAGGGATACCTTACGCTTTAATCGATTATTTAGAGCTAGTTGATTGGACTGGCCGTGTGATTCGGGAAGATAAACGAGGCGCTATTTCAAACCAGATACCCAGTTTACTTAGCACGTTAGGTTTAGAGAGCGATACGTGGTTAGAATTATCCTGTCATTTTGGCAAAGATTACCACGGTGCAGTTGGGTCACTAGAAGAATTAGCGCAGTTTGCCGGTCATACTGGCAGGTGTTGGGTATCAGGCCAAAACAAATTACGATCTATGCTCCATTAAGCACCTTTCATTCCTAGGTAATTGAAGATTAGCAGTTAGCTAAACAGTGCTGCTGTTTTCAAAATATATTTTAGTCAAATTTAATCGTAATTCACACCATTTAAGCTGGAAATAGTTTTAAGGCTAAGATATTTGTGGTGATGCTTCGTAAAGATGAACAATGGGCTTTGTTCTACATGGCAAGTATACTCTCTGTCTAAAGATATGGCTGTCCAAGATTAGCCGGCAAGTATACTCTCTGTCTAAAGATATGGCTGTCCTCGATTAGTCTAAAGATATGGCTGTCCTCGATTAGTCGTGGCAGTTAGCTAAAGAGTGCCGTTGTTTTCAAAATATATTTTAGTTAAATTTAATCGCAATTCTCACCATTTAAGCTGGAAATCGTTTTAAGGCTAAAATATTTGTGGTGATGCTTCGTAAAGATGGACAACAGGCTGTGTTCTGCATGGCAAGTATACTCTCTGTCTAAAGATATGGCTGTCCACGATTAGCCGCCATTTAAGCTGGAAATAGTTTTAAGGCTAAGATATTTGTGGTGATGCTTCGTAAAGATGAACAATAGGTGTGTTCTACATGGCAAGTATACTCTCTGTCTAAAGATATGGCTGTCCTCGATTAGTCCTTCAAAAACATTCCCCGATTATTTTGAAAAGCTGGCTTCAGTAAGCTGTTAATCAACACTTACTAACGATAAACCCCTGCAGTGCAGGGGTTTATTATTTTTTTTCTGTTATTCCCATCCCTGTTTTTTACGATAGATCGTTGACGGACTGACATCCAGCAAGGCGGCGGCTTTGGGGATATTACCATCACAAAAGTTGATCGCAGTCTCGATTGTTTCCCGTTCGACATCCGCTAAGGCTTTGATGCTGCTAAAGGCATTATCAACTGCATTGATAACCTTAGTCTCGTTGTCAGCGAAGGGGACTATTGTGGCCTTTAGTGAACTTGACAGAGTATTTAAGGGAGCCGGCAGGTGCGCCATGGTCACTATTCGATCATTATGCAGTACCACAATATTGCGAATGACATTTTGTAATTGGCGGACATTACCCGGCCAGTTGTAGTGATCGATAAACAGCGTTTGCACCTCGGGAGAAAAGCTGCGGAAGGATTTGTTCTCTTCCTGCGAATAGCTTTTTAAAAATTCAGTGGCAATGGCAATGATGTCTTTGCCGCGTTCCCGCAGGGGAGGGAGATGCAGGGGCAAAACATGCAGGCGATAATAAAGATCTTCGCGGAAACGGCCGTTTTTAACATCATCCAGCGGATCGCGATGGGTCGCGCAGATAAAGCGCAGATCAACCGTTTCCAGTTTATTGCTGCCGACTTTTTTAAAGGTGCCTGTCTGTACAAAGCGTAATAACTTGGTCTGCAGATCCAAATCCATTTCACAAATTTCATCTAAAAATAAACTGCCGCCGTGGGCCTGCGATGCCGCGCCTTTACGTTCGGCAAACGCGCCGGTAAAAGCACCTTTCATATGTCCGAAGATTTCGCTCTCCATCAGATCGCGCGGAATAGCGGCACAGTTTATGGCAATAAACGGCTGCTTGGCACGCGGGCCTTGGGCGTGAATCGCTTCGGCGCAGACCTCTTTACCGGTGCCGCTTTCACCGGTAATAAAGACCGTTGCTTTACTCGGTGCTGCGGCATCAATAATACGGTAGACGGCCTGCATAGCCAGACTGGAGCCGATAAAACCGTGATAGTGGTCACGTTCAAAGGTATTTTGATAGTTAGTGACTAAATGCTGCAGGCGGTTGCGCTCCAGAAGATTATTCACCGAGGTTTTTAAGCGGCTGGCGGTGACCGGTTTCTCTAAAAAGTCATTAGCACCGTTGCGCATCATCTCCACGGCAACATCCACCGAGCTGTGACCGGTGATCACAATCACCGCGCAGCTAAAGTTTTCCTGTTTCATCCAATCGAGAATCGCTAAGCCGTCCATATCGGGCAGCCTGAAATCCAAAAGAATAAGATCCGGCGGACTGTTTTTTATGAAGGCCTGCATCTGCGCCCCGGTAGTGACAACCGACATTGTTATCAGTTCATTTTTCAGGTATTGCTGATATAAGCGGGCTTGCGGTGCGGAATCTTCCACGATTAAAACATTAGGTTTATCAGTCATCCATCTGTCCTGTTTTTATTATGCGAATCCCTGCTTGGCGCGTTGCGCGAGTCGCCGGAAGGATTCTTCAGCAACTTCTGCTATCAGCTGTGCCTGCTCAAATGCTTGCTGATGGGCATTCTGCTGACACAGCTGCTCAATACTGCGGGCGAGAGAGTACAGTCTAGCATTACCATGGGCAATCGCGCTGCTGCCGAGGGTGTGAGTTTCAAATTCTAAACAATTAAGGTCACGTTTTGTGATAGCTTCGGTGATTACGGCGATACGGCGCTGGCTGTCTTCGATATAAAGGGTAATTAATTCAGGGACGATTTCGGCATTGGTATCACGCACTAGATCTAACAGCACCTGTTGATCGACAAAATCCGGGTATTCATTCTCTGCGTTGGTATCGCGCAGCCGATCTCGTAACACTTGTTGATCGACAAAATCCGGGTGTTCATTCTCTGCGTTGGTATCGCGCACCAGATCTAACAGCACCTGTTGATCGACAAAATCCGAGTGTTCATTCTCTGCGTTGTGTTGCTCTTCTGCCTGAGGTTCTGCCTGAGCGCTTGGTTTTGCCCCCTTAGTCCAGCGGGCAATACAGGTTAAGGCCGCGTCGCGATTGACAGGCTTACTAAGATAATCATTCATACCCGCTTTGATAAAGCGCTCTTTATCGCCACTTAACGTATGCGCGGTGAGCGCGATAATAGGTATTTTTCTTGCTGCACTGCTCAATTTACGTATCTCACGGGTTGCTGACATGCCATCCATTTCCGGCATGGAGATATCCATCAGCACAATATCATAGGGCAGATTACGCACGGCTTCGACGGCTTCATAACCGTTAGACACGACATCAACCCGAAGTTTGGCAAACTCTAGAATACTTTTAATAACCATCTGGTTGGCCGGATTATCTTCTACAAGCAGCACGCGAATATTGGCCTGCGGCAGCTGCTGTATCTGTTCGTGAAACAGTCCCGCGCTACCGTCATCGGCTTTTGCTGTTTTTAGTTTCAGGGTAAATGTAAAGGTACTGCCTTTACCAAGCTTACTGTTTACCGCAATACTGCCCTGCATCAGCTCGCTAAGGCGTTTACAGATAGCAAGACCTAATCCGGTGCCTTCATATTTTCGCGTATGGCTCTGGTCAACCATAGTAAACTCATCAAACAGGGTATCCATATACTCCTTGGCAATGCCGATACCCGAGTCCTTCACCTGACAACGTAGCATAACGTTGTGCTGGTCGATAAAATCGACGCCGACGCGGACCTTGATCTGCCCGTGCTGGCTAAATTTAATGGCATTATTGATAAGGTTAATCAGTATTTGTTGTATTCTTGCCGAATCGCCTCTTACAAACCGCGGCAGATCCTGAGATTTTTTAAGGTTCAGTGTTAATGATTTTTTATTCGCCATGTCCACAAGCAGGGCATTACAGTTGGTCAGCAGCTGGTGCAGGTCAAAAGGGCTGTTTTCCAGCGTTAATTTATCAATATCCATCTTAGTAAAATCAAGAATATCATTGATAATGGTCAGTAACAGCTCCCCGGAATCCCGGCCTGTTTTTACCAGCTCGTGTTGCCGCGCAGTCAGTTGAGTGTCTTTAAGTAATCCAAGAATCCCCAACACTGCATTCATCGGGGTACGGATCTCGTGGCTCATGGAGGCTAAGAAACGGCTTTTTGATGCGTTACTGAGTTCGGCTTCCTTACGCGCCTGTTGCAATTTTTTCTCGTTTTCTTTTTGTTCACTGATATCAAAAAAGTGAGCAATATAGTGGCTTACCTCACCTTGATCATTTTTTACCGAGGAGATATTCAGATATTCAGGGTAGATTTCACCGTTCTTTCTTTTGTTGTAGATCTCGCCGCTCCATTCTCCATGTTCCGTGAGGCTTAACCACATCGTCTTATAATATTCCTCGGAATGCTGTCCGGAGGATAAAATACGCGGATTTTTGCCAATCACATCGTGGTTGTCGTAACCGGTAATGCGCGAGAATGCCTGGTTGGAACGGATAATAGTGCCCTGATTATCACAAATGAAGATTGCTTCACTGGATTCAAAGGTTTGCGCGGCCAGGCGTAATTCACTTTCAGCTTGTAAACGTGTTGAAATATCGCGGATAAACGCGGTGAACAGCGTGCCTTGTTCAGTCTCAATCGGGGCAATATTAATTTCAATGGGAAAATTGTGCCCGGATTTATGCTGCGCGGTGAGCTGTATGCGCTGATTTAAAACAGGTCCGAGCTTCGTTTTAAGGTATTTTTGCATGCCTTGATGATGCGCTTGACGCTGTGCAGGAGGGATAATAAATTCAGCCAGATCCTGGCCAATAATCTCATCATAGCGCCAGCCGAAAGTTGCGGCGGCGACCTTGTTGTAGTCAATCACTTTTCCATTCTCATCAATGGTAATTAAAGCGTCCAGAGAAGCGGTCAGGATCGCTTTATTTTTGGCCTCACTATGCTTAGCGATAGCGCTCATCTGTTTTTCTTTATCAACACTTTCAGTGAGCCGCTCATAGTTTTTTGCCAGATTTGCGGACATGCGGTTAAACGCCTTGGTTACTTCGGCAATCTCATCACTGCCGCGCACAGGCAGCTGCACACCCGGACCGCTATCGGTGATTTTTTCTGTGGCCAGTTTCAATTGCTGTAATTGCCGAGTCAGGTAGTTGCCGAGTATATAAGAGAATATAACCATTAAGGCAACTTCAAAACAGGCAATGGCAACAATCCAATACTTAATGTCAAAGAATAAAGATGAGATTGAATGAGTGGACATACCCAGATCAACCGTACCGTAGATGGTATTGGATTCGCTAATTTTTACTTGTGTAGCAAGCACACCACCGCTGATCACAGTAAAAAATCCCGTGGATGATGTTGAGGAATTCAGGCTACTGAGATTTCCGCCTTCGGTCAGCATATATTGATTATTGCTGATCCGTACATAAACAATCTCGGGCATATTAAGTATATCAACGACATAACTTTCCAGAGTCGCCAAATCATCAGTAAGAATGGCATTTTTGACAGATTTAGCAATAAGATGCGTTGTACTGGAAGCACGTTGCTGCAACTGTATTTGATTGGACTCATTAAGAAAGCTAATCATACTGATGATTAAGGTAATCAGTAAGATAGATTCAATAAAAGCAATGGATAAGATGGTTTTTAGGCGAAAGCTCATAGTCGGCGTTTAGTCCTTAGAAAGTTGCTGAAGTTGCAGAGCACGGATATCGTTCCAGTCGGCATCAACACCGTTTTCAAAACCGTTTATATTGATGCTTTTCAGCAACTGTTTGCCGGCGGCATCCTGCTCCATATTCAGCAGTGCGCGTTGCACTTTGAGAGTATCCTCAATAGTGACTCGCGGGTGAACGGCGATGGCATGGGGTGTATAACCCTTGGTTGTCCATAAAATGCGCAGCTGCTCACGGATCTGCGGTGCGACATTATTAAAGGTCCTTAGCACGCCACCGCCCGCAGGAAAAATGCCTTTGGCAACACTGCGGTAGACAGAATCGTGTGATGAAACATAAGTGGGCGTAAAGCTGACCTTTTGCGCGGCAAGATCCGCTTGAGTCAGTATAGTCGCAGCAAAAGCGGCGGGTGCCGGAAAGGCTAAGACACTATTTTGTAAATCAGTTAAACGGCTAATCTCACTGTTTTTAGGCACAACCATTATTCCCTTAATCTGTTTGTCCCGTTCTTTTGCTATCGATTGATAACCTGTTAATTTATTAAATACCACATAATGATAGGGATTCATATAGGCGATATCATACTCACCCGCCGCGAGGCGTTTTTCAAAGGTGGGAATATCACCGGCGGTTACAAAATGGATATCAAGGCCGCTCTGCTCACTGAGCCTTTCGGCAATCGGCGTCCATAATTTAGCCAGCGTGCTGGCGGACTGTTGCGGCACTATGGCAAAAGAAAGGGATTTCTCTGCCATACACTGCCAGGAGACAAACAGCAAAGCGATTAAATACGGTATTTTTCTCATCATACGCTCCTTAATTTTTTTGATGGGTTGCTAAAAAGCATAATGTTTCCTTGCTTAGATTATTGCCTGTTGTTTTTTATTAATATCAGAGCGTTGGCTCAATCAGTAGCAGCAGGGCATCATCGTTGGGTTGGGCGTTGGTGAGCTGATCAAACAAGCTCATTACCTGCTGCAGTGCCTCATTAATCGGCAGTTGCAGAGTACTCCGCAGTGCTGCGCTGATCTGAGTCTGCAGATCAAAGCGCGCATCATTGTCTGCTGCGGATTCAAATAACCCGTCCGTATAAAAAGCCAGTCTTTGCCCGGGTCGCACCGTGAGTTCACTGTTTTGATACTGACAATCGGCAATTAACCCCGGTAATACCCCGCCTACATCAATAGCTTGTATCTGCTCTGCGCAGATCAGCAGCGGAGCGGGATGTCCTGCACTGGCGACGCTTATTTTTCCACCTTCGGATAACTCGATCGAGCAACAGGTCAAGGTTACCTGCGCGAGCAGTTTATCGTCCATCACGTAATTGGATAGCTCGGTAAGCAGTTGTGCGGGATTACTGTCGGTCGACATCGCCTGCAGCAGCCCGTGTATATAACCGCCGCAGGCATGGGAAAAGAATTTTGCACTGTGATCATGGCCCATAATATCGGTTAACAGCAGCTGTGTCTTATGTGCAAACACTTTATGGAGCAGTAGATCGCCTCCTCCGGCACCTGTATCACGGCAGCTAACCTGCATTCTCCAACTGTTCGCTGTTTGCGGTAATTGCGGTTTTAAGGAGGCGCTGATCTTTTTATCGATGCGCTCGCCGAGCTGTGTGTGGATCTGCTGCGAACGCCCTAAAACCCGCTGTACTGTTTTAAGCAGCTGGTTTTTATTGACCGGCTTGATCAGGTAATCATCAATACCAAGATCGTTGGCCTGCTCCTGAATTAATTGATCGTCCTTGCCGGTAAGAAAAATAAACGGCAGTAATTTATGCTCGGCCTGCTGATTAATTTTTTTACGCAATGACAGACCGTTCATTTCCGGCATCTGAATATCAGAAAGCAGCAGATCAACCTGCTGCGTTGCTAATTGCTGCAGAGCGTGATGACCGTTAGCCGCGGTTAATATATTAAAAGTGTCGGACAGATAAAGCTGATAGAGTCTGGACAGGCTGGCATTATCTTCAACGATCAGTATGGTCTGCTTTTTCTGTTTCTTTGCAGATGACCAGCGCAGTCGCAGTTGATTTTGCTGCTTTCCTTGACCGGGATGATAACTGAGTTTGTCGCATTGCTCATGCAGCAAAGCGACACCACGACCGCTTTCAACCTCTTGAAATGTAAATAACAGATTATCGTCACGGTGTTCCGTGGGTGACCAGGGTGGGCTGTCATCAAAAATATCCAGCAGCCAGGCATTGCTATCACGGCTTAACTGCACCGTCAGCGCCTGTGACTTTGCATGTAAGACCAGATTGGTCAGCGCCTCTGATAAACAAAGCTGCATGCGTTGCTGGATAGCCACGTCCGGCACATGTTGCTCGATCACCTCGGTAAAGGCATGGCGTAACTGGCGGGGGGTTTGCAAGTCCGGCTGGCTTTGTGATTTTATAAGCAAAGTATGCATGGCTTAAACTTCCAAGTTGAGTAGCTGATTGTTAGTAATTAATTTTTTGAGTGGGCGGGTCAGCCAGCTGAATTTTCTAATCCGTTGTACTTCACGCAGCAATTCATCTTTTAAACAGGGATTGTCGCGGTCGTTAAAGACACAGCCTAACAGTTGCGCATTACTTGTCTTGAGCTTTGCGACCGCACTGCATACCATGGCTTCGCTGGTTTGTCCGGCAAGCACCATCAGCACAACACCATCACAAGCCGCAGCGACACGCTCGGCGGGAATATTTTGCGCATTGATGCGGTTCAGCGGCGAGGTGTCGATGATCACGCTGTCATAATGCTCCAGCCACTGTTTAATGCATTGCTCTAAGACCCCCGGCTGACGCAGTTTGATGATCTTTTCGCGGTGCAGCGGAGCGGTGACTCCGGTGACTGCAAGCTGGTGCTGCTGCGCGGTGACTAATTGCGGCACGCTTAAGATGCTAACGCTTTGTCGGTCAACCTCGGCAATATTCAAAAGATTTTTGAGCGCCGGACGATACAAATTCAAATCTACCACTAAAGTGGTATGTCCGGCCAGTAAATTACGCTCTGCCAGGGCCATCGCGAGGCTGGTCACGCCTTCTCCCGCATTGGCTGAACAAATCGCAATGGCACGCTTTTGGGCGCTGAATATCTGCGTGTAAATCTGCTCTATCTCTATATGTTGGTAAGGTATTCTCATTACAGTAGTCCTATCAATGTACCCCGCGCTATCACGAGACTGGTCATACCTTCTCCCGCATTGGCTGAACAAACAGCAATAGCGCGCTTTCGAGCGCTGAATATCTGCGAGTAAATCTGCTCTATCTGTATATGTTAGTAAGGTATTATCATTACAGTAGTCCTATCAATGTACCCAGCGCTATCGCTAGACTTGTCACGCCTTCTCCCGAATTGGCAGAACAAACCGCAATGGCGCGCTTTCGGTCGCTGAATATCTGCGTGTAAATCTGCTCTATTTCTATGTGTTGGTAAGGTATTCTCATTACAGTAGTCCTATCAAAGCACCCAGTGCGACGGCTTGAATGACGTCGGTTAAACCTTTGCGAAATTTCTCATAACCGCTTTCGCTGCGAAACGGAATATAAACGGTGTCGCCGGCGCGCAGTACCGGTAAGTCACTGAATTTAGCGTTGCGGCTGAAGTCGCTCAGATTGAAGCTGCGCGCCTGATCGCGGCAGCAAGACATATTAACGACGGTGATATTTTCGATATACGCCTCACCCTTGGTACCACCGGCCTCAGCAAGCAGATCCAAAAGCGTCATAGTGTCATCAAAGCGGTAACGTCCGGGTTTATTAACCGCACCCAGTACACGCACCGTGCTTTCTTTAGTCTGATCCAGCCACAGGCGATTCTTTTCCGGAATATAGATAGTATCGCCTGTCCTGACTAATGGCAGGATAGTGTCATCACCGGTTTCAAAATAAAGCGCCAGATCTAATTTACTGACCGGCTGGCTGCGCTTATTACGATGGTTGATGCGAATATTGCGCAAATCGGCTTTATCGGTCGGGCCGTCGGCGGCGGATAAAATATCTAAAAAACTCATCTCATCGGAAAACATATAACGCCCGGGCGCGCCCACCTGACCGAAGATATAGATAGATTTTTCTGCGGATTGGCGCACCCACTGTGCTTTGTTATCACTGGGATCCTGTGGTAAATCCTGAACCATAATAGTACTGCCCGCTTTAATCTCAGGCAGGTCACTATCGGGTCGACCATTTTTGATAAAAGCATTAAGATCAAAGTTGTGCACCTGGGGTTTGCCGTAGCTTTGCGGAATCACAATCTCAATATTATTCGTATCGGCACGTTGTGTCGGGCCACCAACGTGTGCAAGCAGATCCAGCAATGACATTTCATCGGACCATTCAATACGCCCCGGACGTACCACCGAACCGAGCACTCGCACGGCGCGGTTAGGGGTGACTTTAAGCCAGGATTTTTCATTCATATCGGTTTTTTCGGGAACAAAAATCGCATCACCGGCAAAAATATGCGGTGGTTTCATGGCATTTGTCCCTTCGGTATAAGCACTCAAATCAAAGTTAACAATACTGTTATCCGCTTTGATGATGCGTATCTGACGAGATTCTGCAAAGCGTGTCGGACCGCCGGCATTGGCTAAAATATCCATAAAACTTGCGCCATTCTTACTTTCGTAAGCACCCGGTTTGGCCACTTCTCCCATCACATAGACCATATGCGCGCCGGTTTTAATCTCTTCTTCTTGTTTGGGAATGAAAATAGTGCTGCCGGGCTGCATCTTCGGCAGGTGTTTTTGATCGCCGCTATCCAGATATTCTTTAAGATTAAACAGCGCCGGAGTGCCTTGGGTTATCACCCTGATTTTTTCAACACCAGCGTAGCGGGTCACACCGCCCGAGGCCATCAGCAGATCAACAATATCCATGCTTTTGCGATAAGCAAAACTGCCCGGACGGTTAACCTCACCGAATACTTTGATTGCCTGACTGTCATTGGCGCTATCACCGGCATTAGCCAGATCCGCGGGGTTAAACTCGACTTCCACGTTACCGGTCATCGGTGATGCCGGAATAAACAGCGCATCCATTGACTGCAGCTTCGGCAGTAGTGCGCTGTCTCCGCTGTCTAAATATTTTTTGTAGTTGAAAATACTGATCTGCTTGCCGCGAATAAGCTGCAGCCTGTCCAGTTGTGCACCGGTTCTTAGTCCGCCTGCGGCGTGAATGGCTAATTGAATGGAGGCATCGGACTGCAGAGTAAATTCGCCGGGTTGTTTTACATAACCGCGTACGCTGATAATTAACTGTTTTTTAAGCAGATAAACTTTCAGATTCGGTAAATCAAGAAACGCTTTAGCCAACTCAATACTAAGCAGTTCCTGTATTTCAGCCACCGACATTTCAGATACCTGTAGCGCACCAATTTCCGGCAGTATAATCCGGCCCTGGCGATCAACGTCAAAGGGCTCGGCAAAGGCTTTTTCACCGGGCAAAAAGATTTGCAGGAGATCGCCTTTTTGGACTTTATATTGCGGCGTTTCGCTGTGCGCCGTAAAGGGCA
Organism: Psychromonas sp.; assembly: GCF_047632955.1. GTDB lineage: Bacteria > Pseudomonadota > Gammaproteobacteria > Enterobacterales > Psychromonadaceae > Psychromonas. Next base: position 11,437 of record NZ_JBLIED010000011.1, read on the forward strand.
TCAGCATAAGAAACATCAGCAGTAAAAGTTTGGTCAGTTTGAAAATATTCATCGCTTAATTACCTCTGTGCCTGATCGAGATTGATAAGTTCAATAGTGACGCGGCGATTAACCAGTCTGACTTGCGGTGCGTCACCTTTAAACAGCGGCGACTGTTCACCTTGCCCCTGGACAATGATATTACTTGGATTGAGTCCGAATATTTGCAGATAGCGCTCCACCTGCCTTGCTCTTTGCAGTGAAAGCTCGAGATTAGCGGCGTCACTGCCTGTGGCATCGGCATGACCTATGATCTGTAGCTGATAGTTGGTATAAGCACGCAGCATGCCGGCGACCTCGGCCAAATGTCCTATATATCGGGGGTTAAGCTCCGAAGAGGCAGGCACAAACTGGTTATTATTATTAAGCAGCGCATTCATTGTCTGTAACTTATCGGCACTTAATTCGTTGCTTAATTTCGCGTTTAATTCCTGGCTTTGGTTGTTAACCTGAGGATTACTTTTGTCACCGTTGGTGAGACAACTGCCCTGCAGCTGCACGTAATTGAGTCGGCGTTCTAAACGTGCCAACTGATCGCGCTGGATAATCAGATCATTAGCCGCATCGCCATCAAGTCCGCCCTGTATTTCACGGGCAATACGGTTTTGCCGGATTTGTGCTGTTTTAACGCTGGCCGGGAAGCAGATTTTTGCGCCCGCAAGCAGCAGATCATCGAAATGACGGCTGCTTAATTGTTGCTCAAAATAGAGCGCATTTTCTAATCCCATCGAGTGACTGGGCGCATTACTTAAATCATGCTCGGCTAAGCCGCCATGCCCCGGTGTGGCTTTATTTGAGCAGGCGGACGTTGATACTACAACTATTCCAAGTAATACAATAAGTAACGGTTTCATGATTAGGCCTCCCGTTTTCGATCAGAAGGGCTGATAATTGACAGCGGAATAGCGGCATCAATACGCAGTAATTTCATTAACTCTTGGGGTTGTCCCTGCACGCCTGTTATTTCCATGGTTCGGCCCTGCGCCTTGAGGCGTTTAAAAAGAAAAACAATGGCGCCTATTCCGGAAGAGTCGATAAAACTTACCTGCTCGATATCCACTACGGTATGCGCATGTGTCTGCTTGCTGAGCGCTTCCAGATTCGGGCGGATTTTGCTGCAGCCCAGCGCATCCATTTCTCCGCTTAACTGAATAATGACATTGCTGTTAATAGTCTCGATATTTTTAATATTCATGGTTAGCTCCCTTAGCTTTAGATAGATAGCATCTTTATGTCCAAGCTTATAGCAGTGATCATGCCAATTTTTATTTATTCAATATAAACAGTTACTTAAATTGAAAATGGTTTTTTAAGGGGACTTTTAAGCGTCTTTATTCGCATTATGCAAATGCTTTTGCAAAAGGGGACTGCAGCTTATGCTGGTGGAATAAAGTCATCTATACCGTCATAACAAAGTATAAAAAATTGGTCCCTCAACGGATAAATTGCGTTGCTCAATCTCTCATGCTTATAACAAGCTGCCCCATTAGCGTTTTTATGGGTGTTTAAGCCCATGAAAATAATGCTATTATTATTCATGCTCTCCTTTTATACGGTTGCTTGACAACTACCATTAAGTGATCCGCGAATGAGAGGCTGGCACTTTCGTCGGTAGTTATTATGTGTAGATAAAATAAGAGGAAATAATAGTGAAAAAATTAATAATATTAACCGTTGCTGTATTATCAATGTCAGCGTGCAGTACAAGCCCCAATAAAATCCGTACTGCTGGACCCAATCAGGTTTTTTCAAGCCAGAAAGACGCCAAAGAGGTTTCAATTTGTGTTGAAAATAAATGGTCGGCCTGGGTAAATAGATTTGATGACTGGGGGGTGGTCAAATCAGCAGAAATAGTTAACGGTTATTCTGTTTCAGCTCTCAGCTACGGCACTGATCCGGAAGATGGCTCCGGTAAAAAACCGACCACCGTGAATTACTTAGTCGATGTTGAAAATAAAGATTCAGGAAGTGTCACCAAGCTTTATCAATATTTGTCATTTACCTTTGGGGATAACCCATTTGTTAGCGCGGTAACAGAATGCCAGTAATAGCTGTCTAATCGTACTTTATTTTATTGTCGTTGTTTTCAATCACGGCGGCAATTTAGCTTCTGGAAAAAGCGTAATAATACCAAGCGCATCAAATAAATAACCAGCAGAGTGATCACCTTTTTAGTTCTTTTGGTGTTATGTAGCGGGAATAATATGGAAGTGACAAAGGTTGATATCAGGCATTTAGATGCTTTTAAAGTCTATGCGGATGAGTGTATTAATGATGGTTTAGCATTATATGACTCAGCCGAAAACGCCCATGAAGTCTATTTGAAAAAACGCATTGCTTACGCACAAGGCCGGGAACTACCCGAAGGGTGGCCGCCAATATCAATGTTCTTTTGCATTGAATCGGGGGTTATTCTTGGTGCAATTAGAATTCGCCGTGGAACAACTGATTATATTGAAAATATCATTGGCCAGATCGGTTATGAAACTTTACCGAAAGCTCGAGGCCGTGGTATAGCCACTTTTATGTTAAATTGGATGAAAAAGCATATTATGAAGGATGCCTGCATTGTCTCATGTGATGCAGACAATCTGGCGTCGCGCAAAGTCATAGAGAAAAGTGGCGGTCAATTTTTAAGCTGTTTTTATTCGCAGGAAGAGGGTAGAGAGGTTCTTCGTTACCAATTGAAACCTGCACAATAAATTGCCGGAAGCAAAGCTTAGCAATTACAGCCATCCATCGGTTTTTGGCTAGCAGCCAAACAGGCTGCTATGCTCTTCTTTTTCTTTTTCTTTTTTCTTTTTATAATTTTAGCTTTTTTAAATAACGGACGTAAACATGATTGAAAATATTGACCTCACCACTGGCATAACCACTGACCTAAACATTGACATAAACAAGGCGCAGCAACTTTTCAGCGGCAGTGATGCTTTTATTCTTAATATAGTGGCGGCGTGGTGCAGCGACTGCACGGCACAGGCTGAAAATTTACCCGCATTTGCACGGTTATTTGTGGACCGGGGAGTGCCTGTTTATCAACTTAATGTGCAGGACATTAAAAATCAATATCTGTCGGCAGAGCATCAAGCGCTGACGGTGAAACTTGGCGGGCGCGGTTATCCGCGCACGGTGTTAATGTTGAATAATAAAAGCCTTGATGCGAACAATGTCGAAATTATCAGTGGCGAGCAACTTGCCGCCTTAGCGGATAAATTTACTCTGCTATTAAATAATTCCTGACCACATAGAAAATAATCCCTCACCACTTAGTGAATAATTCCTCACCACTTAGAAAAGAACTCAGCAGCACATAATAAATAGCCGGACAGCTGTTTAATTTATCAGCGACAAGCCTCAGCGCATTCCCAGCTCGGTAATCAGCAACTGATGATCTGAACCGGGGACTCGCTGATAGTCCTTGCTGATAACCGCAAATGCAGCGCTGATCAGACAATGATCGATATAGGCGCTGCTGAGCAGACTCAGCAGCGGGTTTTTCTCGCTATAGGACCAACTGGGAATGTAGGAAAAAGCATTGTCGCTGTAGGTTAATAAACTGTTTTTCTGCAGCGCTTTAAATTGTGCCGACCAGGGAGTGGTATTGAGATCGCCGACAATAATTTTGTATTGCAGTAATGAGGCAAAGGCCTGCTCAGCAACATAGTTAAGTGTGCTGTTTCTTAACTGCCATAACTCCGCATTTCTCGGTGAGACCGGATGTAGCGTAAAGATATGCACCGGGTTGTTTGTTTTCGGACTTTGAATAATAACTTCAATAATATGGCCGCCTTGGTAGCCGAGATCATGGATTTTTTGCTCGACGATCGGCCATTTTGAAAACAGCGCTAAATCTCCGTTCGAAGAGTCGCTAATAAAGTAGGGATAAGCCTGCTTTAAGGTGGTTATTTTTTGTCGCTGATCATTACCCACTTCCTGCAGTACCAATAGATCAAAATCAGCAGCATTAAGCCTTGATAATAGCGGTTCAAGATGCGGATTTTGATAGTGTATATTAAGTTGCGCAATTTTTAATGATGGCGCAGTCAGCACTTCGGTATTAGCGGCATAAGAAGCTGGACGCTGCAGATAAATCACGGTTATCAGCAGCACAGTTAACATCCCGAAATACTTTTTTGCCTTTTTTATATTAAAGGCCAGCAGCACAAGGGCTGCCACACTCCATTGCAGTTGCAGGCTGCTGAGATTATCAAGCCACCAGGTGGTTGTTTCTATTGGCAAAAACGGCAGTATAAGTACCAGCAGCACCATTAGGTTAAGCAGGTAACTCATTGTATTACTAAAATAAATTTTGAGGTGTTGATTGCCTTTAGCCATTACATTTAATCACCGTTAGAACGGTTCTAAAAACGATCATTAGATCGGTTTTTATCCATGACAGCGGCTGGCTGATGGCTAAGGAGTAGGCATGGTCATAGGCGAGTTTTTCATCAATATTATTGACGCTGCCCTGATAACTTTGATTGATCTGCGCCAGTCCGGTTAATCCGGGTAATACGTCGTAGGTTCTTTCGCTAAAAAACGGGCGGTTTTTTTCTATTTCGCTGCTTAACTCCGGACGCTCCGGTCTCGGGCCTATCACCGACATCTCACCTTTTAAGACATTGATCAACTGCGGCGTTTCATCAAGGCGTGTTTTGCGCAAAAAACGGCCGGCGCGGGTGATGCGCGGATCGTATTGCGTCGCCAGCAAAGCGACACCGTCAGCTTCAGCATCTGTGCGCATGGTTCTGAATTTAATAATGCTGAATGTGCCGTTATGGCCCTCTTTAGATCTCCCTAAACGGATTTGCCTGTAAAAAATCGGGCCGGCGCTGTCCATTTTGATGGCAAGCGCAAGCAATGGCAGCAAGGGAATCAGCAGCAATATTAAGCTGATTGAAAAAACCAGGTCAAATAACCGTTTGCCGTATTTCACCAGCGGATGAATATAGCTGGCTGTATTATCGTTATAAACCTTATGGTTGTGGGTGTTAGCGTTATTCATAATCTTATCCTTGTTACATCTGTTGTTAACTGTTGTTTTTTTTCCAATGGCCTTTATCGAGGCGCAATAGATAACGTAGTGTGCCAATCAAACCCGCGATATGTCCGCCGACAAGATAAGCGAGCAGCCTGCATAGTTTGTGGCTGTTAACCGGTTTGCATAATAATTCCCAGCCGGCCACTGAATAGGCGCCAATCTGCAGGCCGGCTAAGAGCATAAAAAGCGTAGATTCAAAGGCCAGTAATAGACTGCCGAGCAATGCGATAATCATCAAAAACGGCATCATCACCCGCAGTCCTTTCCCGGAGATAAAGGCAAAGGCGATTCCGCCATGACGCGGCAAAAAAAGATTCTTTAATCTCAGCAGTTGCTGAAAATTACCTGCTGCGATGCGTCGGCGGCGCTGCCTGTCCTGACTGTCGTTAGATTTTTCCAGCTCCAGTGCGGTAATATTCTGTTCATAATCGGCGCGATAACCGGCGGCCACAATTTTCATCGGCAGAATAAAATCATCATTGATGGTATCAGCCGCTAAAGGGGTAAACAGTGCTCGGCGGAAAACATAAAAAGCACCATGCGCGCCCAGTGTTGAGCCTAAAGCTGCTTCGCTGGATTTGATCTGACTCTGGTAATCCCAATAGGTTTGTTCACCGAGAGAGCCTGGTGATAACAACCGGTAGTGGCCATTAAGTACGCCAATCTTTGAATCTTTAAAGCGCTCAGCCGCAATTAACAGGGCGTCAATAGAAAGCAGGGCAGAAGTATCGCTCAGAGCAACCAGATCGCAGTTTAGATCGGCAATCAGAGTGTTCAGCAGCGCGACTTTACCGCGGTTTTCAGTGAAATTAATGATTTCTATGTCAAGCTGCTGACATTCTACTTCTGCTGCGGTTTGCACGGCAATTTCGTAGGTATTGTCCGAGCAGCCGTCACAGCCGATAAGCACGCGTAAACGGCTGCTCGGGTAATCCAGGGCCGCCATATTACGAACTTTTTCAGCAATCCACTGCTGCTCGTTATAGGCGGGAATAACCATGGTTATCCTTGGCAGGGTATTATCTGCCGCTGAATCAGTGTAGTGGCGTGCACCTGTAAAAGGCGCTTTATTGGGACGGCGTTTGCTTACCCAGCGCAAAATTAGCGGATAGCCAACATGATGATAAATAACTAACAACCCGCTGATTAAGGTCAGGGTTAGCAGGGCGAAATTATTCATAACAGGCTCCTTTAATCTCGTTAGGGCGGCGTAAATCGGCATAGGCTTTGGCCATCACGCGCACATCACCATGCTGTTGTACATAAGCACGCGGTTTAACGTTGCCTGGAGAACGGAGCATTTTTAGTAGCGTTTTTGCCATCAGATCGCGGTTATTAGCAGGAATAAATTTTCCGCTGTGCGGGCAAAGGGTCTCTTTTGATCCCCCTACATCGGTGACCAGAGTGACAATATTGCACGCCTGCGCTTCCAGCGGCGAGAGCGGCAGGCCTTCCGCTAAGGAGGGCAGACAAAACACATCCAGTGCCTGATAAAAAGTTGGCATAGTGTCGATATGTCCGAGAAAATGGACTCGCTCCTGCAAGCCGAGTTGCTCTGTTAACTGCCGTAATTTTTTTTCCGTTGAGCCGCTTCCGGCCAGTGCCAGGTGTGCCGTTAAGGGCAGTTTATGCAAGGCATGCAGCAGTAACGCCTGTCCTTTAACTTCTTCCATGCGTCCGCTGCAGCCAATAATCTGTACTTTTGCCGGTAGCTTAAGCTGTGCCCGCGCAAGCAGTTTATCGCCGGGCAGAAAATATTCGCTGTCGATACCGTTGCGGATCACTCGGATTGGTCGTTTATATTGCAGCTGCTGGCGCATGCTATCTGCGACCGTCTGTGCATCGGCAACCAATAGCGGGCGCAGTAGTTTGATAGCAAAGCGCTGTAGCATTCTGCGTTTAAAGGCATCGAGGTGCCAGGCATCGTGCTCGGTATGAATAAGCTCTTTAACGCCTGCGATACGCGCTGCTAATCCGGCGTATAAAAGTGGCCCGATATGGTGACTATGTACACATTGTGCGGCATTTTCTTTGATAACACGGATCAGTTTTTTCACCGTTGACGGGCAAAGCCCGGGTTGTTTATCAAGAAAGATCAGTTGCTTGCGAAATGCGATCAGCCTTGGCCATGCAGCCAGTGCACTCTCGAGCTCTCCTTCAAGGCTGACAATCAGTATATTTTCATTGGCCTCGGCAAAGCTGCACAGATCCAGCGATAAGGTTTCTATGCCCCCCGGGCGCAGATGCTGCACAACTTGAATAACGGTGTTCATAACACTTCTCCTGAATCTGCTCTGATAAAAGGGATGCGGCTCAGCACCGGTACACCGGTTAGGGTTTGTAGTTGATCTCTGCGGCGCAGGCGGCTGTCACTGACTTCCAGTACCACGGCCAGCCCGCAGCCGAGAAATAATCCACCCAGAAAGCCGCTGATAATAAATAGCAGTAAGGGTTTATTGGTTGGCGCTGTTGGAGTAAACGGACGATCAATTATTTTGACGCGTTTATCCTGCTCAAAGACTCCTAATGATGCAGTGATATTGGCTTTTTCAAAGCGCAGTAAAATATCGTCATAGAGATCCCTTTTTATCGATAGCTCGCGTTGCAGTTTGGCCAGCGTGCTGGCATTTTCACCGTAGCCGGACATCTGTATCTGCAGCGTCTCTATCATATTATTTAAGCTTTTGATCTCCTCACGCAGACCGTCTACTCTGGATCTGGTTTGCTGCATATCATCCAGCTGGGAGATAAGTAACGGCTGCTGCTTGGGATCATCGCTGCGTGAATAAGTGCTACCGATGACCCACAGTTTTTCCAGGCTGATATTGTCATCGCCGCCGGCAATAAGCTGTTGCCGCTCTTTTTCCAGACGCTGCAGCTTTCTTAATGCGCCGAGTACAGAGCTGTGCTGGTCCGTATAACGGGCGCGCAGCAGTGCCATCTCTCCTTGCAGACGGATGATTTTTTCTTCGATCAGACCGACAATAGGATTACTTTTAGAGAGCTGCTGACTCAGTCCGCCAAGACTGCGGCTGGCACCGGCCATTTCTGCCTCACGTTCGCTGAGGCGCTCCTTTAGTTTTGACAGATGGGCAATGTTGCCGAGGTGCAGCTCCGGCAGCTCGGTGGCATGCTGATCAATAAATTGTGCGATAGCCAGCTCGGCTTTATCGAGCTCCGTTTGCCGGCTGTGCAGATGCTCCGCTAAAAATTGAGTGGAATCGGTCATCGATGAGCGCTCCGGTGCCAGTACCTGCTCAATAAATTGTTGGCTGACCGATTGCAGCATCTCTTTCATGCCCTGCGGATTACCGGCCTGGTAATCAATCCGGATAAGATCTTTACCGAGCATATTAATACTCAGTGCATTAGAAAGCTGAGCAATCACTTGGTCATGTTCCTGCGCTGTGGTTTGGTCGTTAACCAAGCCTATTTCCAGGGCAACTGTTCCCAAAATATGACGGCTATGAAGCAGGGTTTTCAGGGCGCTGATTCGTTCTTTAAGCATTGCAGAAACCGCTAAATCTGCTAAAAACGGATTAAGCTTTGCAGTTTCCTGAATCAGCATACTGGTGTGTGAAGCATAGTGTTTAGGGCTTAATGCGCTGATCACCACCCCGAAGATAGGGAAGATCAGGATCGGGATAAGAATGGCGTAACGTCGCCGCCAGGCGCCATCGAGTATTAAATACACTCGGGTATGCAGACTGTTCATAGTTTCTCCAACCAGCTGTCAACCAACTTCGCCCGTGCAGCCCAGCTGTGTGCGCTGACTTGCTTGCGTGATAACCGGGTGAAATCCGGCTGTGCGCCAAGATGTTCACTGGCGCGCAGGGCTTCGACCATGGCGTCGCTGCTATCGGCAATCTGCACTAAACCTGCCTGGTGAAGCTGCTGTACTGCCGGAAAGGAAGTGCTGATAATCGGCTTTCCTGCGGCCAGATATTCCTTTAGTTTAAGGGGATTACAGGCGCGGATTTGGGCATTATCAATAAACGGCAGCAGGGCAGCAGTCCAGTGCTGACTGTATGAGGGCAGCGCCTGATGCGGCCGTTCACCAAGCAGGGTGACATTTTTAAAAGCGCTTAATGAGCTGATATCAATGACCGCCTTACCGATAAACACAAAGTGCCAGTCGGGCATTTGGGCAATGGTTTTGCACAACAGTTGAAGATTCAACCACTGTGAAATACTGCCGTAAAAACCGGCAATAAAACGCCCGTCATTAGGCAAGTCCGCGGCACGCGCAACCGGGGTTGCAAACAGCGAATAATCAACGCCGTGAGTTAACAGCTGTGTGCGTGATGGGTTGCTGCGCTCTGCAAGCAGCTCGCTGGAAGCGATAATAAGATTCGCTTTGTTTAATAATTGCTGTTCACGTTTAGCTACCGTGTGGTGATCTACGCCGGCTAAACCGCTAAAGTCATCACCGCAGTAATAGACAACCGCTGACTCATTCAACCGGCCGACCATATCCACTGCGGTAGGCAGAGATATCCACAGAACCGGCGCCTGCAGCTGCGCTTTTTTAAGCACTGGTTTTATCTGTGCACCGAGCAACTGCACGGCTATCCAGCGTCCCAGTGCGCTGCGCGGCGCCGGAAGCGTGAAGGGATAAACGATATGAAAATTGCTGCTGTTGTTGGTTGTTGTTAACTGCATTTCTTGATCACGACCCAGATCGCGGGCCAGCAGTTTATGCCATACCCGTTTGAAATCGCGTAAACCTAAAGTGGGGCGGCGTAAACCAATTGAGTTTATCCACACCACTTTTCGGGTTGCACTGAGCTGTTTAACCAGGTGCTGGGTGCTGCTCGGTAAGCCGCCCCAGTCTTCGCCAAAGACAATCAAATCATGGTGCATGTTATTTATCCCCGCTAGGTTTAAGCGCTCGAATCACTCGCGCGGGAATACCGCCGGCCAGTACCATTGCCGGAATATCCTTGGTGACCACACTGCCGGCTGCGATAATACTGCCGTGACCGATACGGACGCCGGCTGTGACTGTCACGCCGGTTGCCAGCCAGACATCTTTTTCTAAAATAATATCACCCACCTGGCAGTCGGTTTCCGGCAGCCCTTGTGCTCTCGCCTGCGCATTCATCGGGTGACCCGGATAACCGGCCAGCAAGGTCCGGCCAGCAATGCGCACATTGTCAGCAATGACCACGCGAGATCCCACCGCAATGGTGGTCATCCAGCCGATATCGACATTATTGCCGATCATTAACTGCGGCTGGGTGGCCGTGCTGCTGCGGCCGCTAAAGGTGCTTTGCCCTGAAACGCGGCAGTTATCGCCAATTTCAATCGATAGCGGGCCGCTAATATAAGGTAACCCACCATAGAGGTTAAGATGACGGCCCATTTTCTGCAGGCGCCCTTTAAACAGCGGCGTCCAGAAAAATAATCGAGTAAAGGTTGAAAACAGGGTGCGCATAAAAACATACAGGCCATAAAAGGCGCGGCATAACAGTTGCGGTACGGGCAGCTCGAAATTAAGCAGTGCTTTAAGCTGTGCAAAAAGTTTTTTAGCCACAGGATGTTTGCTGTTTTTCAGCCATTGTTTAGTTTGATTTAGGGTGCTTATTTTCATTTCTGCAGACTCCACTGTTATTTTATGTATGGAGTAAAGCAAAAATCAAGCCACTGTTTAAATTGTCTTTTGAATCAAATTGTTATATTTATAAAGCATTTTTTAAGCTGTATTTTCAGGTGGATTTTAAAAGATATTCGCAAAATGCAATTAAGCCTTTTTTGTCGTTGAAAAAGTTGTCGAGATTGTTGTTGAGTCAGTTGTCGAGGTTGTTGTTGATAGAGTTGTCGAGGGAGTTGACAGGTAGCGCGCATTCCATTGTGCTATCGCCACCACCAAGGCTGCCAGAATGTAGATTGGCCAGGTGAACCCCTGCGTGAGGAAGGTCGCGGAGACCATAGTGCCGACCAGCCCTGAAAAAACAGCTTGTGAGGCGGCGTGTATCGCCGGGTGAACCCTGCACAGGTTGTGCTCAATTTCTCGTAAGCTGCGCAGTGCGCTTTTAAGCAGTGAGGAAATAGTCATAATAAATACCACTAAACCGAGAAACCCGGTTTCGGCAAGCACGCCGAACCAGGTGCTGTGCACGGCATGATTAAGCCCGTCCCAATGCGGGCTGTAGTAGTAATAATTGGAATAAAAATTATTTAGCCCGACGCCGCTAAAGGGGTTGTGAAGGGCCATTCCAAAGGCCGCTTCCCAGGCGTATAAACGGCCCATTGCCGAGGCATCAATACCGGCTTCTGCCGCGCCGCCGGAAGCGCGATCGGAGATTCCGGCAAACAGAAAAAGTGCGCAGCCGGCGAGCAGTGCAACGCTGAAAAACAGTGTTTTAGATTGAATTCGGCGATAGCCGTAAACCGAAAAAATCGCCAGCATACCGAGCAGGCCTCCCCGGCTTTGGGTGGCGATAATGGCTAAACAGAGGATAACGATGCTCAGAAAACCGAGCAGTTTTGTCGGGCGTGGCAGATTGGGCGTCATTATTAAACTGCCGGCAAAGGCCACGGGAAACATCAGCACCAGCGCCAGATCGTTGGGATCGCCCAAAACAGAGCCGAAGTCACGGCCGATGGTCACGCGCGTGCCTTCGACCAGGCCAATACCCTGAATCTGATTGGACAGTGCGACTATCCCCACTAACATGCCAAAAAAGGTAATAAGCAATGATGCCAGGGAAAAATCTTTTGCACTGCGCGACAGCCAGGCAATCGCAAAGGTCATGATGATAATCTTCCAGTAGATGCCTTTAAAGTATTCGATGGCGACCGGGCGGTTACTTGCCAGCAGCACGCCAACTGTTACCAATACAAAAAACACACTCAGGGTGGTGAGCTCCGGCCGCCAGTAAATTTTGACCTTAGCGGATAAGCAGACATGCCAAAATAAGGCACCGAGCGAGGCTAATGACAGCAGTAGCGGTATTTTGAAGTTGTAAATCTGTGGAAAAACCTCATGAATACGGAAAAAGGAGAAGATAACAAACAGCAGCACAAAAAAGAACGGCTGGCGCAGCACCGTAAAAATCGCCAATGGCAGCAGGCCGAAGGCGATAATGATTACCGGATGGGCGACAAAGTTCCACGCCAGAGCGATTAGCAGACAGAGCAATAAAGAGATGCACAGGATCAGCTTAATCTGTCTGTCAGGACGGTTATGCAAAGCTTTCATTGACTGACTACCTTTTGCTTTAGCTTAAACGGCAGGTTGAGCAACTCCAGGTAGTGCGCGGCGCCCAAAAGTGTTCCGCTGGCTGCAAGGATCAACAGGCTTAATTGTCCTAAATGCTCAGTCTGCGAGCCTAGTGCAAGCCAGATAAAGGCCAGTAAAGCCATTTTAAGGAGATTGCTAATCGGGTAGTTGAGCTTTAAAAAATATTGACTGACCTGGTAAAACAGCAGCAGACGGATAAATTGTGCAATCAATAAAGAGAAAATAACTCCCCAGACCTGATAAAGGGGGGTTAACAGCAGCATGCAGGCGATGCCTACCAGCGCGCTAAAGAGATTGATAATAAACTGGCTGTTGGTGGTTTTACCGCTAAAACAGCCGATATTAAACAGTTCAACGAGCTCTTTTAATAACATGATCAGCACCAGCGCCACTGCATATTCGCCGGCGACTATATAACTTTCCGGTAACAGGTAAGCGATCAGGGCGGGAGAGATCAGGGCGACTAATGTTGCAATCAGGATAGCCAATGCGCCGCCCATTGCCGTAAAGCGGGCGACTTTTTGCGCGCCGCCATTTTCACTGAGCACCGCAAAACGGCGCGGTGACCACCACATGCCAAAGGGCTGCAGTAACAGTACCGTTGCCAGTGCAAATTTTGCGGCGATAGAAAAGTCAGCCACATCGGCTAAGCTGCTGTATTCGGCTAAAACCCAGCGATCCAGTCCGTTGAGGGCAAAAGCAACCAGCCCGCTGGCGACAATCGGCAGGCTGTAGATAAAGGCACTCCGCCCGGTTTTGACGCTGAAAGCTAAGCCGGTATCGCGTATCTGCCAGTAGCAGAGCAGCACGGTTTGGATCACAGCGGCGATTAATCCCGCTTCTAAAATGCCGGCTACTCCGCGTTGCAGAGACAGAAAAATAACCACCAGCACGGCCTGAATAAATGCCCGTCCAAAGCTTGCAATAAAAAAGCTCATGGCGCGATTTTTAATCCGCAACCAGCCCAGTGGTACCGCGATACAACCCTCCAGTGCCAAAACCGCTAACAGCAGACGCACTTCATAGGTTGAGGGGTTGCCCGGTATCCATGCGGCAATAGTCGCTGCTGCAAACCAGCCGATAATAAGCGCCGGAACTGCAATCAGTAAGGTTAAGCTGAAAATTTGCGCGCCGACTTTAGCGCGCTGCTGCTCATTTTTAGCGCTGCCGATAAAGCGGAACAGGGTATCTTCCATGCCCATACCGACTAAAATACTGCCGATAATTGCCAGGCTGCTGATCACCTCCAAGCGTCCGAATTCACTGTTGCTCAGGTGTTGTGCGATAAAGGGCAGCATCAATAGAGATATGCCTTTCATCATTGCGATACTGATCCCGTAAAGCATGCTTTGCCGAAAGCCGCTGCTTAGTTGCAGTTTCATCACTTATCTCTCCGCATAGCTGGAACTTTGATGGGTAGCTTGTTGTAGATTATCTTCAATGCATTTTTTAAGCTGGGCATATTGCTGCTCGGCGCGGTACTGCCCGGCAACGTTGCGCGCCTGCTCACCGATTTTTCTGACCTGCTGTATATCGTTGCTCACTGAGAGCAGCTTATGCTTAAGATCGCAGCTATCACCCGCTGCGTATTTAATACAGTTGATCTTATCTTCTAATATCAGATCCCAGTATGCGCCGTCGGCGGGCAGTAGCACACACTGCCCGGCTGCCAGTGCTTCTAAGATAGATAAACCGAAGGGCTCATTTTCGCTGGTGGAGACAAAAATATTTGCGCTGGCGCGAATCTGATCGAGATTCTGCGGACGCTGATAGCAATAAACATGCTGCAGATTATTCGGCAGCTGACTGATTGGCAGCTGCGTATCCTGTGGTTTGATATAACAGATATGGGTGTTTGGCCGAGCGTTTGCCGATATGCTGCGCAGCGCCGCCAGCAGGGTATTCAGGCCTTTCCATTTGAGTAAGGATGCGGCCCAAAAGAGAGCGCTATGCTGATATTGGCAAGGCGTCGGCCAACACTGCTCGCTTAAGCCGTTGTGCATAATATGAAACTGTGCAGGCAATGTTGTCAGCGGCTCTGCACTGCGGCAACTGAGGCTGTTTAATAGCGAATCACGACTGCTGTGCAGATAATAGACCTGATCTGCGGCAAGCAGACTGTGGGCAATGCTGCGCGAACGGGCAACCGGGCCATGAATTAACTGAATCACTTTTAGGGCAAACAAAGGTTTGAGCAGATACAGCGCTAAATCAACACCGGGTCCGGATGCACCTACGGCAAGATCAAAACGGCCAAAACGTAAGCGTGCGATGATGATATTCAGGGCAATAAACAGGTGGCGTAGATAATAGGCTATTCCCTGCTCTTTTTTGGCCAGCCATTTGGGCTGGTAGAGGCGCACCCGTTTTAACGGCGCCCACTGCCAGGAGTCAGGATCGGCGCTGAGCACGGTTATGCGTGTTTTTTGCAGATCAAGCAAACGCAGAATGCTTTCCGTTGCAATTTTAGAGCCGCCGCTAAAAGCGGTGGGATCGAGTACCAGTAAGTGCTGTTTATTATTCATAAGTCACTCGCTTGTTAGTCAATCGTCGCCAGACGCTGGCAAAGGACAAGCGCAGAGACCAATTGCGAATCCCTGGCCGATGAGCGGCAGGGGAGGTTAACAATTGCCCGTATAAGTGCTCAAACTGCTGACAGTTTTTTTCCATAGTAAAATTATCAAGCACATGCTGGCGGCCAGCAATGCCCATGGCATGACTGAGTGATGGATTTAAATACAGTTTGTCGATTGCGGCGCTTAAGGCATTAACGTTTTCAGGAGGCACTAATATTCCGCTTTGGCCATCAATCACCACATCAACAATTCCGCCCACTGCCGGCGCGACAACGGCAAGCCCTGCCAGGCTTGCTTCCGCCAGCGCCAATCCGAAGGCTTCTTCTCTGGCAGCGGAAACAAACAGATCGGCGCTGCCACGCAGTATTCCGTGCACATCTTTTTGTTCCCCGAGCAGGGTTATATGCTGCTGCAGACCCGAATCTTCAATCTGCTGCTTTAAGTTATTTTCCTGTTCCCCGCTACCGATAATAAGCAGATGCACAGGACGTTTCTTTGTGTCTATTAAATGTGTAAGCGCTGCAATAATCAGATCCACACCCTTGCGCAGAATCAGCGAGCCCACCGTGGCTATCACAAAATCACCCACATCGATGTCTAAGGCTGCGCGCAAATCAAGGCGTTTTTGTGCCAGCAGTTTTTGGGTATCGATGCCGTTAGCAATAACCTGCATGCGTGCATTGGGCATATTGTCAGTTTGTAAATCATGGAGTACAAAAGAGCTCACGCCAATCAGTAGCGGGACTTGATATAAGCCCAGAGTTAAGCGGTCACGGCGCTGATAAAATGAATGCAGGTGCGCTATCAGGGGAATATTACGTTTGCGCGCTGCAAAATTTAGCCACTGGCAAGGGGCTGCACTATTGGCGTGAATTAGCGCTATCTGGTGTTTATCGATTAATGTGATTGCTTGTTTTATTAAACCCACAAAAGCGCGAATATTAAATCGCGGGGCATTCCAACCGAGCAGCAAAGGAAACTCGCTGCAGTAAACCTCAATGCCGAGTTTTGTGGCTTCGTTTGCCATGCTCGGCTGATTGCACCACAGCAGCGGTTTAAACTTGTCTTTATCAAGGTGGCTAAGCAGATCCAGCAGGCAGCGCTCGCTACCGCGAATCCAATCCTCTCCATAGTGGGTAAACAGTATACATTTCGGATTGTTTTCAGGTTGAATCATATGCCCTCGCTATGGTTAATAAAACTAATCTAATACTTCATTGCAAAGGTTGTTCCAAAAATGTAACTCATTGTATTAAAGTAATTTTTGTTTTAATTTTGCATGGAAATTAGCGCTAACTGAGATTTGTTGGCAAGTTGCATTGCATAATGCAATGCTCAGGACTGAGTTATTTGAGAGTTATTATGTGGGTTATTGTGTGAGTTATTGTGTGAATTTTCGGTAGCGGGCGATAAGTTTCGGAATCGCAATATCGCTTGAAAATTGTTTGCTTATGGTTTGTATTGCCTTTTCCTGCATGCGCTGCTTGTCTGTCACCGACATTACCTGCCAGCGCTTAAGCTGCACGGCCATTTGCTCAATATCTTCAGGTTTAATTAGCCAGCCATTGCCATTATGCTCAATTAACTTATCCAGCGCGCCGACGCCAAAGGCTAACACCGGAATGCCTCTTGCCATTGCCTCTAAAGCTGCCATCGGCAGACCTTCATAGCGCGACGGAATCACCAGTAAACCTATTTGTGCCCAGACGGCGTTCATATCATCCTGCTGGCCGTGTAGCTTGAGGTTTTCCGGTGCGTATTTTTTAAGTTCAGCAAGCTTTGGACCGTCACCGTAAAGGTGAAAGGTGTCATCTAAAAAGTGCTCCGCTAAATGAGCAAAATGATCCGGGCCTTTTTCTTCGCTTACTCGGCCGACAAAGGCAATTTGTTGCCCCGTCGAATGTTGCAGGTGAGTGGTGCTGACAAAGTTATCCAGCACCTTGACTCTGTTGGGCAGACGCGCTGCTATCTGCGGGCTAACGGCAAACAGCTGATCGGCAAAAACCGCTGTTAATCTATCTATTCGGTCATAAAAGGCGAGCCTGCCGGTGGCAATTTCCCCCGCATGATAAGTGCTAAAGACCGGAATCTTATTAGCTTTGGCTGCGAGTCGTCCATAAATACCGGCCTTATAACCGTGAGTGTGCAGGATAGCCGGGGATGCTCGGCGCAGTTTATGAAACAGCGTGCGCCACCGGCCATTCAAGGTTAGCTGGGCAATACCGCTTTGCGCTAACAACTCGCGCAGCGGGTGCTTGCCATAGTCGCTCAGAAAAACCACCAGGGGTGTTTCACCATGCTCTTGTAAACCTTGTGCTAATTGCAGTACGTGAGATTCGATTCCGCCCGCTTTACTGCTATCGAGCAGCAACCAAATATTATGTTTGTCCATTGAAAGCTTCGCCTTATTATATCTATCTACATTTTATTTTTTACAAAATGCAACTTTAGTGCCAGCTATCGCAACTTGTTGATAGCAGGGCCACCGCGCATCCTTTGCGGCACAATACCGCCTTCTTTTCCGCATATAGAATGATTTGCAATGCACTGCGCATTGCAGATTGCAAATCGAGCGCTGTAAATGCGGCGCTTTAATCACCTTTGTATTGTCTGGAACAATAGCGCAGCTCTTATATACAGCGGGTTGCCTGTTTGTTTTTATAAGCTGGCATAGGAATTGCTAAAACCACTACCAGAAGCAAAGCAATAGACAGACAAATGGCTATCTGTATTAAATCGAAGGAGTGAAAGTATGCGCAGGGTAAACAGTTTAAGAATGTTTGATTATAAAAAAAGGCCGGTTAAAAACTGCACGAGCTTTTTTAAGGTGATGGTCTTGTCAATACCACTTTTTTCTACCGCTTACGCCGCGCCCTTTAGTACTTGCCCGAGTAAAGCTTTTCTTTTCCAGGGCAATCCGGTAGCAAGTTATGGTGTTAATTTAGTCACCGGAAATTATGAATTACTTGAAGATAATCCCGGGATCGCGGCGAATATCAATGGTCTGGGCTTTGATCAGCAGGACAGATATTTATATGGCTTTAATACAACGGATCTGCAGATGGTACGTATGGGCAGTGATTTTCAGGTTGAAACACTGAATCTGAGTGGCTTGCCGGCGGGTAAATCTTTTTTTGTGGGGGATGTTTCCGGTCACTATTATTATCTTTACCGCAAAGGTGTTGGCCTGTATCGGGTTGATCTTCGCCCGCTTGATTTGAATGTTAATGCCACGCTTGAAGCTCAGTTAATTAGCACAAATAGCCGCGTGAATTTAACTGATTTTGCCTTTCATCCTAATAATATGATCTACGGTGTTGATAATAGTAGCGGGATTTTGTATCAAATGGATCCGCAAACAGGCAACACCTTGGCGATCGGCGACAGCGGTGAAACGGGCACATTTGGTGCGATGTATTTTGATGTGAACGGTTACTTTTACCTGTCGCGCAATCAAGACGGAAAAATTTATCGTATTGATCTGTCGACTTTAGACGGAACACTTAATAGCCAGCAATTAAGCGCACTTGATGTCACTGCGGTAAAATTTTCTGACGGCCCCAGCTCCAGCCAAAATGACGGTGCGCGCTGCGCCAGTGCGCCTTTAATTGATGAAGATACACCATCAACGATTGATTTTGGTGATGCGCCACAAAGTTATGCGACACTTTTGGCCGACAATGGTCCGCGCCATTTACTCGATGGACAGACCTACTTGGGGTTAATGCCACCCGATGGTGATTACGACGGTTACAGCGGGGCGGACTCCGATGACAGCAGTGTGATTAATGAGCAAAGTTATGACGATGAAGACGGGGTTAATTTTGTCAGTGCCCTGGAGATTGGCCTCGATTCGGTGGTCAGTGTTTATGCATCAACGGAAGGTATTTTAAATGCGTGGTTTGATTGGAATGGTGATGGCGATTTTAGCGATGACAATGAGCAAAATATTACCGATATCAGTTTGACCGCGGGTTTTAACAATATTGTTATTCGCGTTCCTGACAATGCACTTTCCGGTAACAGCTGGAGCCGTTTTCGTTTCAGTCAGCAAAGCGGCTTGAATTACAACGGCGGCAGCAGCAGCGGTGAGGTTGAAGACCATGCGATCAGTATTTCCGAATCCGGTCTATCTTATCGTTATTATCCGAGTAAAAACGGTTGGGTGACCTTAGCTTATGAAGATCAATGGCCGATCAGTGATGATTACGATATGAACGATGTGGTGATGCACTACCGCACCGTTGAAGTGATTCGCGATCAACAGCTGGTGCGCATTGATATTTATGGTGAATTACAGGCTCTTGGGGGAGATTATCATAATGGCTTTGCGGTGCAGTTGAATAATATTGCGACCACTAACGTCAACGCTCAGGCTTTACGTTTACTGCATAACAATATCAAGCAGCAGTATAGCGGTCAGAACGGTGCGACCACCTACGACATTCTGGAAAACGGCAACAGTAACGCGGTGATCATGATAAGCCAGGATTTATGGAAACATGTTGCCAGTGATTGTTTGTTCTATCGCAGCGAGAACGGCTGTGATCAAGCCCAGAGCTTTGATTTTGAGGTCAGTGTGCCGTTAATTAATCCTCTGCCCTTAGCTGATTTGCCAGCACCGCCCTATGATCCCTTTATTTTCGCCACCGAAGGGCTTTATCACGGTGATATTTTTAGCCAACATCCGGGACGAGGGCTTGAAATTCATCTGCCGGACCATGCGCCCACTGAAAAATTTAATCACGACTATTTTGGTTTAGCCGATGATACCAGTGAGCCTTGGAATAACCGTTACTTTCGAAATGCCAATAATTTATCCTGGGCATTAGAAATTGTGGATAGCTGGCAATGGCCCAGTGAAAGAAAGTCTTTGCTGCAGGCGTATCCGTATTTTCAAACCTTTGTTGAATCGCAGGGTGCTGAAAAAAGCAACTGGTTTGAGTCAAGTCAGGCTGTTACAAAAAATTTATTTTAATAGCACGCTTTTTAAGCGTATTTTAGAGGTGGCATTATGTTAAACACAATTTTAAAACCATTCACACTGCTGTTTTTTTGTCTGCTGCTTAACGCTTGTGGTGGTTCGGGTGGCGAATCTGAAAGTGCATCGAATATTCTTGAAAGTTCCAATGAGACTGTTAGCGTGGTTGAGCCCGTTGCGGTTGAATCTTTTGTGGTTGAGGAAGGGCAGCTGCAAATTGATTATTTGGTCGCAGCGCAAGATTTTAGTTTCACCACTAAAGAGACTATTGAGGTGATAGTCGAATTAAACGATGACCAACGCGCTTATATCTCTGTTTATAAAGATTATCAGCTGCTTGATTCAGGGCGTTATTATCCCGATTCAGCCAGCCGTGTTATGGGCGGCGCATTACAAAACGGTAGCTTTACACAGTCGTTTACCGGCCTTAATAAGCAGTCGCAATATCTGCTTGAAGTGTGGTTTTATGATGGCAGTGAACCGCTGCAACAAGAGATCTATGTCGATAATAATCAATTAATATGGCAGTGATTTTCTCGTTCAAGGGCCGATTTGTTAAGGAGATAAAAGTTTAACGGTGCTGTTGGTGAAAGCTTCGATGAGCAGCGTCTGTTAGCTTGTAAATAAATGCCCTGTTCATGCGGGGCATTTTACTTGTTAAATCGTGCAACATGGGATACTCGCGCTTAGTATTTTGATTTAATGCCGAGTAACTCGCTAATAGCAAATATACTGATATTATTACGCATAAATAACCGCCAAATGGGCAAGCTAACCGCGGATTTTTTCTTTTCGCCGTATAAAAAATTCAATCGTTAAAATAAAGCGACGATACCTCGTGCTATTTACTTTCTTTTCTTGATGAAGTAAAGCTAGATTGGAAGAGGTAGGTAAATGAGGACGGTAGGTAAATGAGCACAGCCATACCTTTTTATGATCCCCTTTAAGCTTTTTGGTTGAGTAACCATTGCGACTGTTACCACTAGAATGGCCAGCGGGTGCATTCTTATCGTAGACTAGGTGAAACCATTTCTGATTTTAAAGCAGCTTCAACCGTCAGCTTAGTGAGCATAGCGCTTAACTGACTGAGATCATTTGGCGTTTTAATATCTTTAGCTAACTCATCCGCAAGTGCTTGTAGTTTATCTTTATTCATCGTGTTAGTCATTATTTTGGCCTGTTTTAAGGTTATAGATAATAAGCAGTTACACAATCCTTTTTACATCCCCTGGTGATGCTTCGTAAAGATGAACAATGGGCTGTGTTCTACATGGCAAGT
This sequence comes from Psychromonas sp., assembly GCF_047632955.1. Classification (GTDB taxonomy): domain Bacteria; phylum Pseudomonadota; class Gammaproteobacteria; order Enterobacterales; family Psychromonadaceae; genus Psychromonas. Next base: position 32,599 of record NZ_JBLIED010000011.1, read on the forward strand.
ATACCTCTGTCTAAAGATATCGCTGTCCTAAGTTAGCCCTGCTAGGTTAGCCTCCTAAATTAGCCTTTATAGACTTGAACCTGAATCGTAGAAACTTTCTATATGATTATTAGCACTTACGTTTTTATTTTTTAGATAAAAAACAAGATCCTACCCTGTTGCTGTCCGCCTTGAGTTTGCACTTCCCTTTCTTATTGTTTTCATGTTCGTGCACTTTTCTTCCTTATTTCATGCTCAATGTCACACAATTTCGCAACTTTATTCCTTCTTCATTGCACAAAACAGCGTAATCTTGCATTATCCGTTTTCGCATTTAAATGTCATTTAACTATCAAGTTTAAATGCTATTTTGTTGGTGGTATTTTGTTATTTTGTCGTTTTATAGGAATTAAAGCGTCTTGGAACATATCCATTTTTTCGTGAGTGTGATGTGTAATGGTTTGATATTAAGTGACTTTTATTTTTAACTTGCGAGTCTGGTATATAACATGACTTTTGTTTTTAACTTAAAAATAAAATATAAAAAATAACTTAATTAAATAATTTTATTACACGTTGGTGCGGAATATCGGATATATTAAAAGGATTTATTTTGAACACAGGAAGTGTTAATCCAGCCGCGTTAAGGTGCTGCGATATATTGTTGCAGCTTAACGGTATTAAGCTGCTACCTATAAAATTTGATGCGAGCTATAAAAAGCTCTCGCAATATCTAAAGCAGTTGTCTAAGCAATACGGGTTGCATCTTAAACAGTCCACTATCAAGTGGAAAAAACTCAGCACTGATCAACTGCCGCTGAGCTTTGAAACGGTGGACGGCGATCATATCGTATTGGCTAAAATGGCTGACGATAAAGTCTTAATTCAACGCGCCGACAAAACCTCACCGGAAGTCATATCTGTCGACGAGCTTGAGGCGCTATGGTCAAGCAAAGTCATCTTTATTCTTGAAAGTAAACTCAATTTTGATGTCAGTTGGTTTATCCCTGAATTTGTCCGCTTCAAAGGCTTACTTGGCGAAGTATTAGTTTTATCCCTTTTTTTACAACTGCTTGCACTGATACTGCCGCTATTTTTTCAAGTGGTGATGGATAAAGTGCTGGTGCATAACGCGCTCTCTACATTAGATGTATTGGTGGTGGTGCTGTTAGTTGTCGGGGTCTTTGAAGTTATTACCAAAGGGCTGCGTGAATACCTGTTTGTGCATACCACCAATCGCATTGATATTCGTCTTGGACTGAATCTTTTTACCCATCTTTTTCGTTTGCCACTGGCCTATTTTAAAAGCCGCCAGGTTGGCGTGATTGTTTCGCGCGTCAGTGAACTGGACAGCATTCGTAATTTACTAACCGGTGCCGCATTGACACTGCTGGTTGATGTCAGCTTTGCTTTTGTGTTTATCGCGGTGATGTACTACTTATCTGCCAAGCTGACCCTGATTGTTCTTGCTGTATTACCGCTGTACTTTTTGATCGCCTGGTTAACCGCCGCGCCGCTCGAAAAAAGAATAGAGCAGCAGTTTCAATGTGGTGCACAAAATACGGCGTTTTTAACAGAAACAATTCACGGCAGTGAAACGGTGAAAAGCTTGGCGATAGAGCCTATTTTTCAACGCCGATGGGAAGAGCAAACACAGCAGGTGGTTGCCGCTAACTTTTCTACGCAGACATTACAAGCCGGTGTTAACCAAGGCGTTAATCTGCTGCAGCGCGTCACCGGTGTATTGGTTATCTGGATTGGCGCTAATATGGTGATTAATCTGGAGCTAACTATCGGGCAGTTAATCGCCTTTAATATGATGGTCAGCCATATCAATCAGCCGATGGCTAAATTGGTTGAGCTTTGGCAGCAGTTTGTGCAAACCCGCGTGGCGGTGGATAAACTGGGTGATGTCTTAAATCTACCCACAGAAATTAGTGATGGCGATCTGGTGCCCACCGCGAAGCTCTCCGGTCAGTTAATCTTCTCGCAGGTTAACTTTCGTTATCAGCCGGACCTGCCTTTGGTATTAGAAAATATCTCATTAGCCATTCAGGCGGGTGAAAATATCGGCATCGTGGGGCCATCAGGCTCGGGTAAAAGCACCTTTACCCGCTTAATTCAAAAGCTCTATTTAGCGGAGTCAGGCACCGTCTTTATTGATGGCGTGGCTGTTAATCAACTTTCCGCCCCTTATCTGCGCAGCCAAATTGGTGTTGTTCTGCAGGAAAACTACCTGTTTAATCTCAGTGTCCGAGACAATATTGCCATTAAATATCCCGCCTGCTCATTTGCGCAGGTGGTGGAAGCGGCAAAACTTGCGGGTGCCCATGACTTTATTTTACAGCTCTCAATGGGCTACGACACCCTGTTGGCAGAAGGGGGGAGTTCATTATCTGGCGGACAAAAACAGCGCATCGCTATTGCCCGGGCACTGTTAGGCTCGCCTGCCATTATTATTTTTGATGAAGCGACCAGTGCACTGGATGATGAAACGCAACAAATCGTCTTAAACAATATGGCTGATATGGCGGCTCAGCGCACCGTTATTACCATTGCCCATAGATTATCAACCGTTAAACAGTGTGATCGCATCCTGTTTTTAGATGCTGGGCATATTGTCGAACAGGGAACACATCAGGGGCTGCTCGCCGCGGGTGGTCGCTATGCCAATTTATGGAAACTGCAAAGTGAAGTGCGAGAGGAAGTGAAAGCGTGAAACATATTAAAACAATATTTAAAGCCCTAGTCGATCAAAAACAGGACGATAAAAACCCTAACCGCCAACGTGATGAATACGATTTTTTACCCGCACATTTAGACGTGATTGAAAAACCACCCGCCCCAAGAGCAAGGCTCACCGCATTAGTACTCACTGTTTTTCTCATAACAATCATAATTTGGTCTGTTGTCGGTCGCTTGGATATTCATGCCGGGGCGCAGGGACGATTAATGGTATCGAGTCATTCAAAAATCATTCAACCTTTAGAGCAAGGTGAAGTTGCGCTGATCAATGTAAAAGATGGTCAGCATGTCAAAAAAGGGGATATTTTGATCGCGTTAAATGTGGTCGATGTTAATGCGGAAATAGAGCGTTTAACCCAGCAAATAATGCATGCGAATTTAGAGTCTGCCAGGCTCACCGCCTTACTGACATCCGATCCAGAGGCCAATTTTATTGCGCCGGCACAAACATCAAAAACGCAAATTCAAAAAAGCAAAGCGCAGCTTTTAAGCGAAGTGGAAGAGACCAACGCGGCGCTTGAGCAGCTGCAAGCCGAGCTGCAAGTCAATTTCGCGCAGCAAGAGGCCAATCGACAAGATCTTATCTCACTGCAAGCATTAAAAAACAATATAGTGGTGCGCCTTAAGGCCAACCAAAGCCTGGCGGCAAGTAAAGTAATCGCCAAAGTCGACCTGTTAGAGCAAGAAAAAGAGCTGCTTGATATCAACCGCAGTATCAGTGGACTCGCCGCACAAGAGGGCATTTTGCTTGCGCAACGCAGAGGGATTAAGGATCAGAGCGATAGCCTGCTGGCACAAAAAAAACGCCAGTATTACCAAGATTTAAATCAGGTTGAAATTAACTTAACGCAGGTAAAGCAAGAGCTGATTAAAGCACAAGAGCGGTTGCGCAGACAAACCCTGCGCTCTCCCGTTGACGGTATAGTGCAGCAATTGAGTATTCATACCTTGGGCGGTGTGGTCACCCCGGCGCAAGCATTAATGGTTGTGGTGCCCGCGCAAGCGAAACTTGAAGCGGAGGTGAAGGTACTCAATAAAGATATAGGTTTTGTGCGGGCAGGGCAAAGCGTGGAGATTAAAGTGGACAGCTTTCCCTTTACCAAATACGGCACCATTAATGGCGAACTGTTATATATCTCCCAAGATGCAGTGGAAGATGAGCAATTGGGGTTAGTGTTCCCGGCGCGGGTGAAATTAGCGCGCAGCGATATCTTAGTTGATGATGCGCTGGTTGCACTGGGTGCGGGTATGAGTGTGATGGCCGAAATCAAAACGGGTAACCGCCGCGTCATTGAATATCTGCTCAGTCCGCTGCAGCAATACCAAGCTGAAGCGCTGAGAGAGCGATAATTATGACCACAGAGCAACGGGTGACCGACCACGGGATTTTAGCCTTAGTACTGGCCGCTGAGCATTTTGATAAATCAGTTTCAGCGCGCAGCCTGCAACATAAACTCGGTTTAAAAGCGGGCAGTGCCGACGAATTAGATTTGTGTCGCTGCGCCGCTTGGGTTGGTGTTAAGGCGCGTATTGAAACAGTGCAACTCGATAGACTTGAGAATTTACCGATGCCGGCACTGACTAAAATCAATGGTGAATATTGCTTGATGCTTGCCAGTCAAGGTGAACAAGTATTACTGCAACACCCTGTTAGTAAGAAGAAAAAAAGCTTATCAAAAATACAATGGGCGCAACTAACGGCGCAGCATATTATTTTATTAGCGGATAAAGCGGTCGCTAAAAAACAGCTTGAATTTGGTTTTTCATGGTTTATTCCATCCATACTAAAACATATCAAACAGGCAAAAAGTGTTTTATTGGTATCTCTGTTTATTCAGTTAATTGCACTGGTGACGCCACTGCTGTTTGAAAACGTGATCGATAAAGTATTAGTCAGTCGCAGTTTATCGAGCCTGCAGGTGCTGGCTATTGCCATGATGGCACTGGCGCTGTTTGAGCCGATTTTCTCCTATCTGCGCGGCTGGCTGTTTTCTAATCTGGCCGGCAAATTAACCGCCGAGCTTAACAGCCGTTTGTATCGCCATCTGCTTGCCTTGCCGATGTCCTTTTTTAACCAGCGACAAACAGGGCAAATTACCGCCCGTGTGAGAGAGATGGATAAAATAAGGCAATTCCTTTCCGGCTCGGCACTGAGCATGTTGCTCGACCTGCTGTTTATCTTTGTATTTATCGCCGTGCTGTTTGCCTATGCGCCCAAGCTTACTTGGTTAGTACTCGGCTCACTGCTGCTCTATTTTCTCTTCTGGTTATGTGTCGGGCCGACTTTGCGTGCGCGCGTGAATACCCATTTTGAATGTAGCGCCGATAATAGCGCCTTTTTAAATCAAGCAATCACCGGCGTTGAAACCATTAAAACCAGTGCCGTTGAAGCGGGTTTTATTAAACAGTGGCAAACTAATTTAGCGATGCAGCTTAAAGCGGGCTTTAAAGCACGTATCACCAGTATTTTAGCGCAACAGGGTATTAGCCTGATTCAAAAAGTCACCGCAGCATTATTGCTTTGGTGGGGCGTGAAATTGGTATTAAGTGGCGATCTGACTGCTGGCGAACTGGTTGCTTTTAATATGTTGGCCGGACAAGTGACCCAACCGATTTTACGTTTAGCGCAAGTGTGGCAGGACTTTCAACATACTCTTATTTCCCTAAGTCGCATTGGCGATATTTTATCAGAGCCAACCGAAGCGGGCGCAGAAGGGCTAGCTTCAAACCCTGAAGTGAACGGTGAAATCAGTTTCAAACAGGTGCGTTTTCGTTATCAAAGTGATTCCCCGGAAGTCATTAGCAATTTAAGTTTTGAGATTAAATCCGGTGAGTTTATCGGTATTACCGGCAGCTCCGGCTCGGGTAAAAGTACCGTCACTAAACTACTGCAACGTTTGTATAGCCCCAACTCGGGCGAGGTGACTATCGACGGGCTGGATTTGGCGATAGCCGACCCTGTTGAACTGCGCCGCAGCATGAGCATTGTATTGCAAGAAAGCCATCTTTTTTCTGGCTCTGTCAGCGACAATATTCGTCAGTGCCTACCGCAGGCCAGTGAAGAACAGGTAATAAATGCCGCAAAGCTGGCGGGTGCGCATCAATTTATTGAGCAACTAGCGCAGGGTTACAACACCCAAATCGGTGAGCGCGGTGGCAGTTTGTCGGGCGGTCAAAAACAGCGTTTAGCCCTCGCGCGCGCATTAATTACCAACCCCAAAATTCTAGTCTTAGATGAAGCCACCAGTGCGCTGGATTACGAGTCGGAAGCCGCGATTATTAGCCGTTTACCGGAAATCACCAAGGGGCGCACGGTGATCAGTATCGCCCATCGCTTAAATACCATCCGCCACTGCGACCGCATCTTAGTGATAGAAAGCGGGCAGATAAGCGAGTCGGGTAGTCATCAGAGTTTGCTTGAACAAAAAGAAAAGTATGCAAGGTTATGGGCGAGTCAAGTGGGGTAACCCTTTGATTCACATTAAATAAAATAACAATAGATAAGGAAAGTGTGATGGTTATAAAATTTCAAAGTATCAATATTCAGATAGTTGATGCTACTTATAAAGATAAAAAACAATCTATGCCTATTTACATATTGGGAGTAAACCAATGAAAATAAAATGGCCGCATATAGTGCTGTTTATGCTATCCGCTTTTGGTCTTTATCGCTGTTTCGGCCCAAGCCCAGGCGTGAATGAATTGATACGTTTGTGCCGTTTAGATGGGGGAGAGAGATATATAAAACCGTGTATGTTGATGGATATATTGAAAATAAAACGCGTGCAGTTGGCTATCCATATCCACTTTATAATGGGTTTGATTATTATGTGGTTGAACCCACTGGTCAGGCAAAGGAAAGCTTTATGAGATTATTTTCTTTGCCTGATACCCGTTATTACCGTTTTAGTAAGTTGCCAATTAACAGTAAATTTTGTAATCAGAATGCAACCTTTCATTATTGGAAATCTGAAAAAGGTAAGCCTTATTATGATGCCAATCTCTGTCTTGGTATTGAGGCATTGGATGAGGTCGATACCCGTTATTACAGTAGGTCTGAGAAGGTCGCAATACATACTAAAAAGGACAGTGGCTATGCCATTAATCGATATGATTATTCAGTTGTTGATCGATTTAGTGGTGATGTGTTAGCTCATTACGTCGACTATCACTATAACATTTCACCAAAACATCCCACCTCAGTTTGGCGAGATTGTTTAAATTATAGTGAAGACAGTAGAAAGAAAAAATTAGTACTTAGTGATTCACGTTACCTCAATATCAATCATGTTAATGCAGAAGATGCTTTACAGCCTTTAATAAATATAAATAAAAAGGAATTTTAAATGAATGTTTTAAATCAAGCTTATATAAATGCACTGCTGGCTGATATGTCCTACATCGACTTTGAATCTTCAGAAAAAGTTAATGGGGTCAGGTCTTGTATTTTGCTCTTTTAATTAAAAGACGAGAAATAAGACCTGAGCGTATTGATTTCCATTGTATTTAATTTTCAAACAATAAGTCATAAGGAAAGATGATGGCAAATAGAGCAGATGACAGATTTTATTTTATGCAAGAAACAAGACCTGACCCCATTGGTTTTCTTGGTGGGCAAAACACAAGACCTGACCCCATTGGTTTCGTTTTCAAAAGCTTTGACTGTTTAGCGAATGCCTAATCGAACCTTTTGAAAAGAAAAAATATAAAACAGATTAACAACAAAATAAAATGAGGAGGGCATATGGCCTTTGTAAATGAATTAATACCCGAAAATGAAAGATCAGAAATTCCTTTTGATAAATTTAAACCCTTTCGTCGTACAAACATAGATGAAAAATATTTAGATAAATGGACCATAGATAAAGAGCGTGGCTGTTATTTCATTCAAGTTAAGAAGTTTGGACCAGAAGAGCCAAGATATTTTGGTGGTAGCTGGAAAGGACAATCATTTAAATTCAGTGCTATGCCTACCAGAACTTCAACTCTAGAGGGGAAATACCATCTGCTTTGGGAAATATGGGCATCTGATATCTCATATCCATTAGAAACTTGTAAAATGAATACGCTTTCAGAAAATGAGGCATTTCGAGCTGAACTCTTAACACTGCTTGCCGAGGGATTGATTACTTTTGGACTGCACTATAACGATGCAACCTATGACCAAGTAACCGTTGAGATAGGGGAGTCGAAATGAGTTTAACTGCAAATGAAGCAAAGGATCTAATTGCTAAATTAGATAACCCAAGCGAAGCATCACTTTTAAATATAGTAAACCAAGTGGGTTATGACGCTGCTGGGCAAAGTGCCGAAAATGCCACCACCTTTTTCTTTTCAGGTAATGTCGGTGATTTAGATGGTAAACAAGTCAATGCCAATAAATTACTGAGTGACCTTTCAAGTGAGTTATCTGATAGCTCACTTGCAAAATTTAACTCATCACATACTTCTGAAGTTTTTGATGTCGTCAATAGCGAAGTGTTTGAGAATAAGCTGACGGAGGCCTTTGGTGGAGATGAAATAAAATTCAACGAGTTTATGGATGGTAAGCCCGATCCAACTACAGGGATCCGAGATCTTGGTTATTTTGATACCTTATCGGCAAATCTGGCTAGCAACGCTTTTGGCGATGTAGTGACTATTACCCCACAGGCTAATAACTTAAATAGTGTTTGGAATCGCTCTGAGTTGCCCGCTTTATTAGATAATCCCAAGGTCACGAGTATTAACGGTATTCCCAAGGGTAAATTATTAGCGCAATTTGAAGCGGGAACAAAAGTCGGGACACCCATATCTTTTTTACCTAAAAAGGTTTGGGTGTCCCATCATATTATTAGTTTGAATTTTAAGCAAAGAGATAAAAGTCATGGGGTTATAAACAAATGAAAACAAGTTTTTTAAAGAGTGCGATATACCGATTTGGTGTTTTTATGCGTTTTTTCTTTTTCATCATCAGCATTATTTTTATTACTCAGTTAGTGGTATTTATGAGTGGTAAAGGGCTAATGGAATATTTTTTATCAGTCCCTTATCAGAAGAGCGCGAATAATGATGGTTTCTCTTTTTCAATAGAAACTACAACAGAATATAATTTGTCCATTGATGTAGTGGCATATGGGCAAAAAAAGATTGCAATTAAAGTTTTTAGGGTTGAACAGGGGGGAAATATCGATTGGTTAGATAAATTTATCCCAACACATGAAGCGAATAAAAATTCAATATTTTTTCCAATTAACTTAAAAGAAGGTGATTATTATTTTAGATTACCATATGACAAATTAAAAAATATTAGATTATATCCGCGGAAACCCACATCACTTATCTCATCATTATTTAATTATTTAGATGGAAATATGCTTGTCTGGATAATACTCCCCGTTACTGGGGGAATTTCATTTTTTTATTTGTTTTTTTATTTTTTACCACATTTAATTAGGAAATCATAATGGCACATAGCGTCACAATATATAACGATACAAATCCTGCATTAGTAGATAATGCACGAGTGCACACTTGGATGGTATTAACCGATGGGCAAGGGAATTCAACCTATTACAGTTATGGGCCTGCTACGGGTGAGAAATTAATTAATACCCCTAGTCGCTGGGCTTCTGCTGCCGATGCTGATTTTGCTGACTGCCACAGTATTGGCAGTAATAAAAAGTCGGGACACCCATATCTTTTTTACCTAAAAAGGTTTGGGTGTCCCATCTTATTGTGCCAGAGCGGCTCATTGATAAAAACTGGTGTACATCGAATAAGTAAAAAGAAAATGGACTATATCAAGCTAAAAGTAAGTGAAGGCCATGATGAATTTTATTATGCAGGTTATGAACGGAATAAAGTTGGTTTTCTTGATGAGTTGATTGGACAACCTATGGCTATTTGCTTTTATGAAGATCGTGTCGGGCTCATTTCATATATTAAGAAATATTCAGAAATTATCTATCAAGATCAAAGGAGGATGAATAATTATGAAGAGCGTCGTGTAAATCAATTGAATCGATTACAAGAATCAAAAAATAACTTTTGGTCAACTTTTTGTTGGTGGGTGTTAATCCCTTTAACATTAACTACTTACATATTAAAAAAATATTAAAAAAAGGATGAAAATGTGAACGCAATTTCTAATGCAGATGCCCAGGCAATTCTTAAAATATTTACTGTTAATGGCTCAAGTACCACGATAGCAACCTCAATTAATAATGCAGTTGATGGAAGCACTAATGGGGTCAGGTCTTTAATTTTGATGTCAAGATTAAAGACCTGACCCTATTTCTCTTTCTATCGGTCTCGACAGTAGCAATCTTCAATACTTCAGTCCTCATGATATTGAAACAGCTACGATTACTGGCAGTGAAGATAGTGATCAGCTCTGGGGTAATGTTAAAAATAATATTATTGCTGGATTAGCTGGCGATGACAATATTCTCGGTGATAGTGGTGATGATACGCTAAGTGGCGGTCTCGGCAGTGATAATATTTATGGTGGAGATGGCAATGATAACCTGACTGGTGGTTTAGGTGATGATGAATTATCAGGTGGTAATGGTGATGATAGTTATCAATTCGCCAGAGGTGATGATCAGGATACCATTAATAACTTCTCTAATATTGCCGATGAAACGGATCAGTTGATATTGGGTGAAGGGATTGCGAAAGACGATATCTGGTTAACACGTAGTGGTGAGGATCTGGTTATTGATTTATCGGGTTCAGACGATCAAATTACAGTTGATAGTTGGTTTGTTGATGAAGCTCATCAAGTGGATGAAATTCACGTTGGTAATGCGTTTTTATTAAACTCCAAAGTTGATGGGTTGATTTCTGCCATGGCCGGATTTGATAACCCGGCAGCCGGAAATATGGATATATCTTCACAAATTAAAGAGGAGATAGCGCCGACAATTGTAGCTGCATGGCAGGCCGCCTGAGTTTAACTATTATTTACTTTTGAAAACACAAAAGCCTGCAAATTTACTAATGCCGTTCAATTAAGGTGAACGGCATTTCTTTTTTTAAGCGGATACCCGTTTTTGGAACATTTTAATTCACGAGGGTAACACCTCTCTCGCCTTGCTGGTAAAAAAAATTGTTTCGCACTTTTTGTTATATTCATTAAATATTTAGGAATATTTCCAGGCGAGCAAAATGGCAACATTGTTAACTCATAGATGATATGCATTAATGCACCATGGAAACTTAATTGGTTCGGGTGTATTCCATCGAGAGAGTTTGCTATTAATACCATTTGATAGCGTATTAAGTTATACACCAATAATATCCCCCCATAGCTCTTGTTTGATTAATTCTGGCTGATTACTACGCAGGGTAAACTGACTATTAAGTAGTGATTGTTTCATCTCTCTAAAACCCAATTCAATCTCCCAACGATGATCATATAAATCGACAATATCAGCAGTAGGAATGCGCATGACATCTGTCATTGAGGTTAATATTTGGCGTGGTTTTTCATTCACTTTTTTAGTCAATAATCGGGCTTCAATATATTCTGGTAAATCAGTGAATTTCTTTCTAGCCTGAGGACAAGGGGTTAAACGAATAATTTTATCTTGTCGCCCTAAGCTTCTCACTACTTCATATTGCGTACTTTTCTTTAACGGCATTAACCAGTGCCGTGAAACACCCGCTGAATACCAGCGATTAAGAAGTCCTAATGAATAAAATCCTCGGTCAAACACGTTAGGCTGTTGTCTGGCGTATCTTTAATTAGTTTTTCAGCTAAATGCATTTCATTTACGTCGACACTATCAAATGTACTTTGTATCAATAAATGGCTGGTTAATTCCATTTGGCATACCATCCGTACTTGAGGGTAACTTGCTTTTCCATGACGGTTAACTGTACGGCCAAAATGAGCGCTATTTTCTTTTGAGTCTGATGTACGCCAAACAACGCCCTCGACACCTAATAACGATAAACCGCACCAGCTTGGATGCGCTGATTTTTCATGCCATAACGATTGCGATTGATTAAAAATAGTCTCGATAGCCTGATGGCCTAGCTTTTTTCTTGCTTGTGTGACAGCGCTTGGTGCAATATAAGGCGTGCCATTTGGTAGGATGATGTCAAGTTGATTAACCAGTTGGCGCATTGAATGTTTTCGGAATAATGCCATACCGATGACAGCCCAAACTATTTTTTCCATTGGAAGCTTACGCTTTCTAATCGTAGCCACACCTGTTTGAGATAATGCATCAGCAACTAACTCGGGTGATAATAATTCATTAAGGCCTGTAAATTCAGTGAAGTTATTCAGTGATATTTGGGAGAGTGCTGTTGATAATTGCATAAAAAATACAATGTTTTTAGTACATCGGATTTTGATCTCATTCAGCTAAAAATCAATAGATTTTTCTTAACTGATCGGCATTAGCAAATTTGCAGGCTTTTTTTTGACCAAAGGACTTTCAGTTTGTTAAAGAACCTACCGTCTTTAGACGGTAGGTAATTCAGTGAAGTAAGACCGCCGACTGAGTTTAACCATGCAGTAATTGATACCTATGACTATCACCGTATAGCGATGTGCTTTTCATTAGTTGCACTGGGTAATACAGCGGTCACTATTAACGATCCTAAATGTACCTCAAAAACCTTCCCGGATTATTTTGAAAAGTTAGCCTCTGTCAGTTTGTAAATAAATTGACAGGTTAGATTAATACTCTGTGGATGGGGGGGTCTTATAACCGTATTACTTTTAATCTCCAATAACTAACTTATAGCAAATTCACGCATATTATTACGCATAAATAAGCGCCAAATGGGCAAGCTAACCGCGGATTTTTTCTTTTCGCCGTATAAAAAATTCAATCGTTAAAATAAAGCGACGATACCTCGTGCTATTTACTTTCTTTTCTTGATGAAGTAAAGCTAGATTGGTAAAGTACGTTCCTTTATTTATTCGCTATTAATGGAAAACTTTCATGTTTAAAATGTTCCGGGGTATGTTTTCTAACGATCTATCGATCGATTTGGGAACTGCAAACACGCTTATTTACGTAAAAGATCAAGGCATAGTCTTAAATGAGCCTTCAGTTGTTGCAATTCGTTTAGATAAAAATGGCGCAGGTAAAAGTGTTGCAGCTGTCGGCCATGAAGCGAAGCAGATGTTAGGAAAAACGCCTGGTAATATTCAAGCTATTCGCCCGATGAAAGATGGTGTTATTGCAGATTTTTACATCACCGAAAAAATGCTTCAACATTTTATCAAGCAGGTACATAACAATAGTTTTTTACGCCCCAGCCCGCGCGTTTTAGTCTGTGTACCCTGCGGATCAACCCAGGTTGAACGCCGTGCTATTCGTGAATCTGCACAGGGTGCCGGAGCACGCGAAGTTTATTTAATTGATGAGCCGATGGCTGCTGCGATCGGTGCTGGTATGCCGGTCTCCGAAGCAAAAGGTTCGATGGTGGTAGATATTGGTGGCGGTACGACAGAAGTTGCCGTGATTTCTTTAAATGGTGTGGTTTATTCTGCTTCGGTACGTATTGGTGGTGATAAATTTGACGAGGCTATTATCAATTATGTCCGTCGTAACTATGGTTGTACTATTGGCGAAATTACCGCTGAGCGTATTAAACACAGTATTGCAATTGCTTATCCTATCAATGAGATCAGAGAGATTGAAGTACGCGGAATGAATGTTGCAGAAGGCGTTCCCCGCAGCTTTACCCTTAATAGTAATGAAATCTTAGAAGCGCTGCAGGAGCCTTTAAGTGGCATCGTTTCTGCGGTGATGCTGGCGCTAGAGAAAACGCCACCTGAACTGGCGGCTGATATCGCTGAAACCGGCATGGTCTTAACCGGTGGTGGCGCGTTATTATGTGAATTAGATCGATTGCTTTCAGAAGAATCCGGTATTCCCGTGATTGTTGCTGACGATCCTCTTACCTGTGTGGCTCGCGGCGGCGGTATGGCACTTGAAATGATTGATACCTATGGTCGGGATCTGTTTAACGCCGACTGATAGGCTCTCAGTAATGGCAGTTAGACTCATTAAGTGATCATTAATGGGTTTAACGCATTGCTGGCCAGCTTCCAAGTAGCAGGCATTCTTTATGTGCCTGCTGTAATCAATTTTCTCTAATTATTCTGTAATAATGAAAACTATTTTTACGCGCGGTCCTGCATTTTTATTAAGGCTATCCATAGTGATAGTTTTTTCAGTTTTTTTATTTGTAGCTGACAGTAAGTTTAATCTTTTTGCATCATCACGTATTTATTTAAACTCTCTGGTCAGCCCGGTGCAATATGTTGCCGATCTACCGGAAAAACTGTTTAGTGCTATTTCTGCAAGTGTGATGACCCGCCATGAGTTAAAAGCGCGCAATCAACAGTTGCAAAAAGACAATTTATACCTTAAAGCTGACCGGCTGTTACTCACCCAATTAGAACATGAAAATAAGCAGTTACGTGAGTTGCTCAGCTCAAATCGAATTTTTACCAACAAAAGAATGATCACCGAAGTGATGAGTTTACGCTCAGATCCTTTTTCACATCAGTTATTGATCGATAAAGGCGCGGTAAACGGTGTTTATGTCGGCCAGCCTGTGATTAATGAAGATGGTGTGGTCGGACAAGTTTCTCAGGTAGGCAGTACTACCAGTCGGGTTTTACTGATTGTTGATGTAAGCCACGGTATTCCGGTACGCGTACAACGTAATGATCTTATTGCCGTGCTCCATGGCAGTGGTGATTGGAATAAGTTAAATATGCCTTTTGTGCAAAGTAATGCCGATATCAAAGAGGGCGATTTACTGGTCACTTCCGGTTTGGGAGGGCGTTTCCCGGCAGGTTATCCGGTAGCGACAATAAGCCATTTTGATTATCAGGAAGGTGCTGCTTACGCCGATGTCAGCGCAACGCCTGTTGCTCCTTTGCACCGCAGCCGTTATTTATTATTATTATGGAATGATCAACAATATAATGAGTCTGATTTGTCACAGGATCTATTAACAACATCGACTCCCGCAGCGTCGAATGAAGATAATTCAAAGACCCCAGATGCTCAAAATGGTCCAGAGACAGCTACTAAAGTCGAATCGCCGGAATCGAAAAATGTCATCGTTGAATAATTATCTGGCCATTTATTTTACTTATTTTGCAGGTTTAGTGTGTGCGATCTTTCCTCTTCCAACCATGCTTAATGCTTTTCGTCCGGATTGGATGATCCTTATTATTTTTTATTGGGTACTGGCATTACCGCATCGGGTGAGCATCGGTCATGCGTTTATTTTAGGGGTAGTATTTGACCTTTTATTAGGCTCTACCCTAGGCATGCATGCATTATTATTTTCGTTGTTAGCATATATCGTTATAACCAATTACCAACTTTTTCGTTATTTCACCCTAGTACAAACAACGCTATTGGTGGGGTTGTTTTCTTTATTGTCGAAACTGGCGTTATATTTGATGGCATCTAGTTTACAAGACATTATTTTGCATACATCGTATTTCTGGTCAGTGTTTACCTCGATGCTGATTTGGCCCTGGTTTTTTCTCTTTTTACGTTTTATTCGTCACCGTTTTAAGGTCGTATAAGCATGGGTTTTTGTATCTATCTTGCTTCCAGCTCGCCTCGTCGTAGTGAACTTCTCAGTCAAATTGCAGTCTCATTTAATCAGGTGAAAGCTGACATTGAAGAAAAACCGCAAACGGGTGAATCTGCGCAGGATTATGTTTTACGTTTAGCGTTACAAAAAGCCCAGGCAGGTTTTAAAAACAGCCATAAAGACAGACCCGTTTTAGGGGCAGATACGATAATTGTTATTGATCAACAAATATTAGAAAAACCACGCGATAAAAACCATGCTCGGAAAATGCTGCAGTTATTGTCGGGACGAGTTCATCAAGTTTTTACTGCGGTGGCGCTGGTACAAGGTGTTGATACAAAAAGTATTCTGGTTAAAACAGAAGTGAGTTTTAAAACCTTGAGTGAGCAGGAAATATCTGATTACTGGCAAACCGGAGAACCCCTTGATAAGGCAGCCGGTTATGCTATTCAAGGGGTTGCCGGGAAGTTTATTACGCATATTTCAGGGAGTTATAGTGGTGTTGTCGGCTTGCCGCTGTTTGAAACTGCTGAACTGATCAGTGAGTTTATGCAAGAAATTGGAAATGACCGTTGAGCTGCTAATCTGATTAAAAACTTGCCTGTTTAATTTTATTGTTGAAGCAAACCTTTCTAAATCAATCTCTTGGCACCGATATGATCAGCAAATTAACTCATTAATTTGTAGCTTAAGAGTAAAAATAAAAACAACTATCAGTATTTATACCCAAGTTCCTTGCGGTGCAGCAAGAAACTTGGGTATAAATTGCTGTTTAATATTACTTATATTATGAAGCGATAGAGCTTATGAAAAAATTTTAAAGGAAGTTCAGAATGTCCGTTGAATTATTAATGAATATCACCCCCACCGAAACACGGGTTGCGTTAGTTGAAGGTGGTGTATTACAAGAGCTGCATATAGAGCGTCAGGCGACCAAAGGGATTGTAGGTAATATATATAAAGGTAAAGTCAGCAGAGTATTGGTTGGCATGCAGGCCGCTTTTGTTGATATTGGCCTGGATAAAGCGGCATTTTTGCATGCCTCAGACATTGTCCCCTTTACTGATTGTGTTGCCAAGAATGAAAAAGAAAAATTTAAAGTGGCAGATATCTCGCAGCTGGTCCGTCAAGGCCAGGATATTATGGTGCAGGTGGTGAAAGATCCTCTCGGCACTAAGGGCGCTCGTCTCACCACCGATATCACCCTGCCTTCCCGCTATCTAGTCTTTATGCCTGGAAGCAGTCATGTTGGTGTTTCACAGCGTATTGACAGTGCAGAAGAACGTGAACGTTTAAAGATTATTGCCCAGGGCTGCTGCGTCAATGATCTGGGGGGCTTTATTATTCGCACTGCGGCAGATGGCGCACCTGAACATGAGCTGATCAACGATGCGTCTTTTTTACTCCGGGTTTGGCGGAAAGTCTTAACACGCCGTGCGCGGACTCCCAGTAAAAACAAACTGCTTTACCGCGACTTAGGGTTAGCACTGCGTATCCTAAGAGACTTTGTTGGTGAGGAAATTGACCGAGTACGTATTGACTCGCAACTGAATTTTAATCTGATCAAGAAATTTACCCATGATTTTGTACCGGAGCTGGAAGACAAAATCGAATGCTACCGAGGTAAAAGTCCTATTTTTGATCTGTTCGACGTTGAAAATGAAGTGCAGCGAGCACTCGAGCGCAAGGTGGAGCTGAAATCTGGCGGTTATTTGATTATTGATCAGACCGAAGCGATGACCACTGTTGATATTAATACCGGTGCATTTGTCGGTCACAGAAATCTTGAAGAGACGATATTTAATACCAATATTGAAGCGACACTGGCGATTGCCAGACAATTACGTTTGCGCAATTTAGGCGGCATTATTATTCTTGATTTCATCGACATGCAGTCGGTTGAACATAAACGCCGAGTATTTAACAGTTTAGAACAAGCGCTGGCAAAAGATCGTGTTAAAACCAATATCAATGACTTTTCCCCCTTAGGTTTAATTGAAATGACACGTAAACGCACGCAGGAAAGTTTAGAGCATATTTTCTGTGGTGTTTGTGAGCAATGCAGTGGTCGCGGTTACATTAAAACAGTCGAAACCGTTTGTTATGAGGTTCTGCGTGAAATATTACGGGTGAATCGCGCCTATGATGCGGATCGTTTTGTGGTTTATACTTCACCCGCGGTGGCTGAGGCATTAACCGGCGATGAATCTCATAACCTGGCTGAATTAGTTTTGTTTATGGGAAAGCAGGTTAAAATTCATTCTGAGCCTCTTTATGGTCAGGAACAGTTTGATGTTGTGATGATGTAACAGGGCGGTATATGATATTTGAAAATTTAGGTATTCGAAGTGCTGATTCAATCTCTATCTTCTTACCTATCGAGTTGCTAAATTGAAGTTCAGCCTATTTAAATGGCTGAGACGGTTCTACGCATTAATTGCAGTTAAGCTGTTTATTTTTGCTTTTTTGTTAACCCTGTTACGTATCCTATTTGTCCGGATTGACGACTATAAAGTCGATGCAATGCAATGGCTTCGCTCCGAGTATAATGTTAATTTAACCTTTACAGATATCTCTGCCGGTATTGACCTTTCAGGGCTTATTTTAAATGTCAGTGGGATTGAATTGGTCGATTCTGCTGATCTGCCCTACCGGCTTAAACTTGATCATCTGTTTATTTACCTTAATTTGTGGCAGAGCTTCAGCCAACAAACATTAGTATTTAACCGAATATCCGCACAGGGTGCAGATATCACGATTAAACCTTTCCGGGAAAATAGCGCTAAATCTGAAAGCTCCGTAGTCACTACGGCTGCGCTGCGGAAAATTTTATTAGTACAGCTTAATAAGTTTTCAATAAAAAGTAGCCAACTTCATTTTACCGATCACCTTGAACGCAAGAAAACCGTGGTGATCCAAAATTTAAACTGGGTAAATGAAGAGGGGCGTCACCAGGGAACGGGTTATGCATCAATGCTAAACAGCCTTGATGATAATTCTCCCGCCGATAATTCTCTGGATTTTGTGGTGGATTTAGTTGAGCAAAATGAACAACCCAATAGCCCCTTAACAGGCCATCTTTATGTTGCAGCAGATAACTTCAATATTAGTCATTATTTAACCACTCAAGTAAATCCTAATGCGCAACTCTTTGATGCGGTATTAGGTTTTAAAGCCTGGGCTGAGTTTTCATCTAATACGCTGCAAAAATTACAACTGCAATTAAATAACACCGAACTGCATTGGTCACAATTGGATAAAGATTATCAATGGAAGATAAACAGTGGATTAGTGCAGTTTAGCAACAGTCATGACGGTTGGTTATTAGACAGTTATGACCTTGATGTTGAATCTAACCAAAAAAAATTAAAAGGGCTTAACGTGCGCGGGCACGGCACGGCAGAAAGTGCTTATTTTCAATTTGAAGGCTTAAACATAAAAGATTTAATGCCCTTATATTTATTACGTTCTGATTTACCAGAAAAAACCATAACCTCTTTGTTAGCTGTTGACCCTGATGCTCAGATCGATGATCTTGGACTGTTTAAAAACCGCGCGGATAAACTGCAGTTTTCTGCCCATCTAAGCAAATTTAAGAGCCAGGCTCATGGGCTCACGCCCGGAATAAGTGACGCTCAGATTGAAGTTATCGGGGATAGTGCACAAGGTCAGTTAAATATCTCCCTGCCAAATCAGAGTCTTACTTTTGATGGGCAATTTAGTAGAGAGATGCCGCTTGAAAGTGCACAATTTGATTTACAATGGTTACAAATGCCCAGCGGCTTTAAAGTCTTTAGTGAGCACAGCGTATTTAATACCCGCGATCTTAATAGCACTACCGAGTTTTCACTTTTTTTCCCCAATCAAGAGAGTCAGGAAAAAAGTCCTTTTTTAAGCTTGTACAGCTATGCAGACCTTAACGATGCCAGTCAGGCGCAATATTATTTACCCGTTAAGCTGCTGGGTAAAAAAGTCTTTGACTACCTCCAGCCAACCCTGAAAAAGGGACAGGTAAAAGGGGCGAAAATATTATGGTACGGCACATTAAATCAATATCCCTATGCTCAGAATGACGGCATTTTCCAGGCATCGGTGCCCTTGCGGAAATCCGCATACGATTTTTACGGCGACTGGCAGGGGCTAAAAAACCTGGATTTAGATGTTCTCTTTGAAAATGATAGCCTGACAATGAATGCACGAAGCGCTTCTTTGCAGGATCTGGAGATTAAAAAACTGTCGGCGGAGATTGATCATTTAAATCCCAATGGTATTTTAACCGTTAAAGCCGACATTAGTGAGAATGCGCAAAAAATCAGCGACTATTTGAAAGCTTCTCCTCTTAAGGAAACCGTTGGTAAAGCACTCTCGGTGATTGAAATTGAAAAACAATTAACAGGTGCATTACAGTTAACCATCCCTTTTAACCGCAAAGTACAGAACAGCCAAACCCTGGGAAGTATTCAGCTGGCAAACAACAGCGTTAATATTAAGTTAGCTGACGGTGTTCTGCTGCCCCTAAAAAATGTCCAGGGACAGTTTAGTTTTATCAATGGCAACTTGACCGCTAATAACCTGACAGGTCAATTATACGGACAACCGCTGCAGATTTCTTTTAACAGTGAAGAGCAGCAGGACAAATACCAGGTGAACGCCGATCTGACCGGAAATTGGGACTTGGCGGGATTAACACAGACGAAAATGCTGTTAAACCCGCTGCGCATATCCGGACAGTTAGATTGGACTGCCGCGATAAACTTTGGCAACCTGCTGGGCGGTGGTTATCAATATAATGTTGCCTTTAATTCTGCAACACGGGGGGTTGATATCGGACTGCCTTTTCCCTTTCAAAAAAATGCGCTGCAATCCTGGCCGACAGATATCGTTTTTTCAGGCGATCAGAATGGCAGCACGTTTGAAGCAAAAATAAAAAATAAATTGTGGTTTAGCGGAGCACTTGACTACCTGCAAAAACAAAATAATATTCCCTATTTTTCACTCAATATCGGCACCGATAAAGTCCCTGCAACGGATAAAACCAAGCAGGTGATTAATATTAACCTGGAGAGCATCGACATCGCCAGTTGGTATCATCAATGGGTTTTATTTAGCGAGCAGAGTAGCAAGCTAAAGACCGCAACGGATGTGCAGCAAAAAAATGCCGGGATGATTGAGCTGGATGAAATTAACTTTAACATCAAATATGCGGATTTATTCTCACAACCTTTAAATAACCTAAAGGTACGGGCAGTCAACGATCATCAAAAGTGGGATACGACGGTTACTTCTGATAATTTGCAGGCTGCAGTGCAGTTGCGCAACGGCGAGCCGGTGCGACTGGATGTTGATATTAGCAAGTTGAATTTCCAAGCGCTGGATTTATCAAAAATCAATAGCGGTCAAGAAACGGACTCCAAGGATCAAGTAAAAGAGCGTAATTTATTAAAGGTTTATCCCGAGATTTTAGTCAATTGCTTATCTTGTATTTATGGCGATATAAATTTATCGCCAATGCGTCTGCATATTTTTCCTGACAAAAAAAATCTTAATATCAATCACATTAAAATTGGCGATGAAAAAGAATTCAGCGAGATATCCGGCGTTTGGGATCAGCACAAAACCAGCCTGATTATTAAAAGTGTCGGTGACGGGGACAGTGACATTGTAAAAAGACTCGGTTATAGCAGCCCGATGATCTATTCTAAAGCGGAACTAAGCGGGGCTTTTAACTGGATTGGCGCACCCTGGTCTTTTAATTTAGATTCTCTCAATGGTAATTTTTCAGCCAAATTAAGCGATGGTGCTATCACTGAAGTGAATGATAACGGTGCGCGTTTATTAAGTCTGTTTAGTCTTGACGGGATCCGGCGTACACTCAACAATGAATTTAACAATGTATTTTCGAAAGGTTTGAATTTTGATCAAATCACCTTTTCAGGTAGTATTACCGACGGCATTGTTAAAAATGATGATTTTTACTTAACTGGCGCTGCCGGAAAAATCTCCGGTAAGGGGCTGATCGACTTGCCAAACTACGATACTAATTATCAAATGAGTTACAGCCCGGCTGTCACCTCAAGTTTACCCGTTTTAACCGCCTTTGTAATAAGTCCATTGACCGGCGCTGCGGTGTTTATGTTAACAAAAATTTTAGAGCCCGTTGTGGAAACGATAATTCGCGTTGATTTTACGGTTAAGGGGCCGTTAAGCGAACCTGAAATCAAACTGGTCAACAGGAAAAAAGGCAAGGTAACACTGCAACACACTGACGTGCTTGATGAAATAGAAGGACTTAAGAAACAAAATGTCAGCAATTAAGGGTAATGGCAGGATCTTGACGCTCGCTTTTAGTCGTTTAAGTTGACTGCAGATCCTTTTTATCAGAATCAGATATTTAGAATCCGTATACTATTAAAGGGGACTGGCAATGAGTTTTAATCTATCGGCAATACAGATGCTCAGTGTGAGTGTCGCAAGTGAGAACATAACGCGTTTAGAGCTGTTATTAGCCGCATTGTCTCCGGTTCCCGGACAGTTGGTGCTGTTGCCTGAAAATGCCCTGTGCATCGCAGATAAAAA
Organism: Psychromonas sp.; assembly: GCF_047632955.1. Lineage (GTDB taxonomy): Bacteria > Pseudomonadota > Gammaproteobacteria > Enterobacterales > Psychromonadaceae > Psychromonas. The sequence goes on from NZ_JBLIED010000011.1 coordinate 54,472, forward strand.
GCATTATTTAGGATTATCCGAAAATTTAGGTCAGGGTTATTATCAGTCCATGTTGAGCGCGCTGGCAAAACGTTACCAATGTTATTTAGTCTGTGGTAGTTTCCCGATTAAAAGTCCGGTAACGGATAAAATATTTACCACTTGTCTGGTATTTTCGCCCTCGGGCGAACTGCTCAGTCATTACCATAAAATGCATCTTTTTGATGCACGGGTTGCAGATCAAAAAGGGCTTTATAAAGAGTCAGATACCTTTATTCCCGGGCAGGAAGTTAAGCTCTTTAACTGGCAGTGTGGTGCTCATTCTGTCAAAGTTGGATTAACCATCTGTTACGATTTACGTTTCCCGGGTTTATTTCAAACATTACGCCAACAGGGAGCGGATATAATATTGGTGCCCGCCGCCTTTACGCAAACCACTGGTGAGGCGCACTGGCTGCCTTTATTACAAGCACGGGCAATAGAAAATCAGTGCTATATTATTGCCGCTAATCAGAGCGGCCGTGAAAAATATGGTCACTCTATGATTATTTCACCCTGGGGTGAAGTACTTGAACAATTGAAAGACGGTGAAGGCAGTATTCACCACCTTTTTGAAAAATCACAGATAGAAAAAATTCGTCAAGCTATGCCAATACTTGAGCATAACCGTTTTACAACCTTAAAAGTTTAAAGGAAATATTCATGTCCTTCGATAAAATATGCGAGCGATTTTTAGCACCTGCACAATTACAAATCAGTGATTTAGAATCTCAGCTTGCAGCCCTTAACAGCACCCAAATTGATTATGCCGATTTTTATTTTCAGTCAAGTCGTCACGAATCGTGGTTATTGGAAGACGGCATCGTCAAAGATGGCAGTTATAATATCGAAAAAGGCGTTGGCATTCGTGCGATTTCAGGTGAAAAAACCGGTTTTGCCTATTCCGACCAAATTTCTCTAAAAGCCATTAAGGATGCGGCTGATGCTGCTAAAAGTATTGCTAAAAGCGGTCAGGAAAAACAGCTTAAATTGATTATGCCAAGCCCTTCGAAGTTGGTTTATGGTGAATCCGATCCTCTAATAAGTTTATCAAGGGATAAAAAAATCGCGCTGTTAAAGGAGGTTGATCAGTTTACCCGTGCCTTAGAGCCTTCGGTCACCGATGTTACTGTCTCTCTAAATGCTGTTTATGAAGAGATTCTGGTGGTGGCGACTGACGGTACTCTAGCCACTGATATTCGCCCCTTAGTGCGTTTTAGCTGCTCAGTATTGATTGAAAAGAAAGGTAAACGTGAACGTGGCAGTGCAGGTGGTGGCGGACGTTTTGATTTGGATTATTTTATTGACAGCAGCGCAGGAGAAGCAGTGGCGTTCGGTTATGCGCGTGCGGCCGTTCATCAGGCTTTAGTTAATATTGAAGCCGTCGATGCGCCAGCAGGTTCAATGCCGGTAATCGTCGGAGCCGGCTGGCCGGGCGTACTATTACATGAAGCCGTCGGGCATGGTTTAGAAGGGGACTTTAATCGTAAAGGTTCATCGGCTTACTCGGGACGGATTGGTGATAAAGTCGCGTCAAAGCATTGTACTATCATTGATGACGGCACGCTTGCGGACCGTCGTGGCTCGCTTAATATCGATGATGAAGGCACTAAAACACAACGTAACGTGTTAATTGAAAATGGTGTTTTAAAAGGTTACATGCAGGATAAACTGAACGCTAGATTGATGGGAGTTGCACCGACAGGTAATGGCCGCCGGGAATCCTATGCTCATCTGCCGATGCCGCGTATGACTAATACTTTTATGCTTAATGGTGATTATGCCCATGAAGAATTAATTGAAAGTGTTAAAAAAGGTATTTATGCGCCTAACTTTGGGGGTGGTCAGGTTGATATCACCTCGGGAAAATTTGTGTTCTCCGCTTCCGAGGCTTACCTGATTGAAAACGGTAAAATAACCACCCCTATTAAAGGGGCTACCCTGATTGGTAACGGTTTTGATACGATGCAGCAAGTCTCTATGGTGGCCAATAATATGGCGCTCGATTCCGGTGTCGGTGTGTGCGGTAAAGAGGGGCAGAGTGTGCCCGTGGGAGTGGGACAACCGTCGCTGAAAATTGACCAGTTAACCGTTGGCGGGACTCATTAAGCAAACCAATTTGCATCCGCCAGAAGCTTGTCCTGCTTATTGATAATCAAATTAATAAGCGGGATGGTTTTACGCAAAAAGTGGATTGGATTTTTATGTTGAACAGTATTATATTTTCTTTCTCTATTTTATTTTATCTGAAGTGTTATGTACTACGGTGAGAAACTCAACAGTATAACGCATCTGGTGGGGGCCGTTTTGGCCCTGATTGGTTTTGGTGTGTTATTAACCATTGCGCTACAAGTCTACGATTGGCGAATGTTGGTCAGTTTTAGCGTTTTTGGCTTTACCCTTGTTCTGCTTTACACTATGTCCACCTTGTACCACAGCCTGCGCTCCGCGAAACTTAAAAAAATATTCCAAAAGCTGGATCATGTCTCAATTTACCTGTTAATTGCAGGAACCTATACCCCCTACATGCTGGTCTCATTAGAAAATAATAGCGGTCTGATCATGCTGACATTGGTCTGGGGGTTAGCCGTTATTGGTTTATCGGTAGATATTTTAGTGAGTAAGCGTATTGAATGGTTACAGGTGTCAATCTATCTGCTGATGGGTTGGATTTGTGTGTTTAATTTTTCACAATTTCAGGCTGCTATTCCCGCTGCCGGGGTAATGTGGCTGACCGCAGGAGGAGTCGCTTATACGGCGGGTATTGTATTTTATATTTTGGATACGATGAATAAATTAACCCATGCTCACGGGATCTGGCATCTGTTTGTTTTATCGGGCTCTATCTGTCATTTTATCTCTATTGCTGGATACGTAAGATAATCTGATTTAATAACCTTGGGCATGCTGCAATCGTTATAAAAGCAAAAAGAGAAATGATGTTATCATTTCTCTTTTTATTGGGGTAAGTTATAAACAAACAGGTTTTAAATAAATAAATAAATCCTTCGCTGCTTTTGCAGGTTTTTCTAATTTCTTTTCTTTATTTGCCTGGCGTACAAATTGACGTAATTTCTGACGATCAAGTTGCGGATATTCTTCTAATAACGGATCAATTTTACTGTCCCCAAACTCGATCAACTGATCTCTTAACAACTCTAAGTGTTGTGTTGCATGGGTTAATTGCTGATGTTTATTGTTCAGCTTATCAAGCGCAGTTTGAATAATACTAATATCTTCAGTTCTTAGTATCTTGCCTATGTATTGTATTTGACGGCGCACAGCTTCATTCTTGCCGCTAATTTTATGGGCAACTGAAATAGCATGAAAAAGTGTTTCACTTGCCGGTATCTGAGCAAGTTGTTTTTTATTTAATGCCACTAATTCACGGCCGATTAGTTTCAGCGCATCAGCGTCACGTTTAATTTGTGATTTGCTGATTTCGTCTTCAACAACTTCTACAACTTTTTTATTCATAAATTTATTTTCTATCACGGTTAAAAGGTATAATTATGCGCATCATAACATCATCGCAAGAAGGTTGCTTTAAAGCATGTTATTCTATTATACGCGAACGATTCGAAAATGCAGTATTCACTGCAGTAAGAGGTGATTTTCAGCATGGTAAGTCACTCAGAAGATAAGCTTGTTGATAAAGTCAGTGAGCTTTCCGTTGCGCCTTATTCTTATTTACCGAGTCAGCTGTGGTTTAACTGATTCGAATACTTCTCTCGTCAAATTTTATTTTATTCTAAATGGTGTATTAATCATGATTGAACAGAAACAACAACTCGAAAATGCGGTTGACCAGGCATTAACATTTGCCCGTCAGCTTGGAGTCGACCAGGCTGAAGTTGCGCTAGGAAAGTCAACCGGTATTTCTGTTAATACGCGTTTGGGTGAGGTTGAGAATATCGAGTTTAATCATGATGGTGCAATGGGGATCAGCGTCTACGTAAACCAATGTAAAGGCAGCGCATCAACGGCTGATTTAAGTTTAGAAGCCATTCAATCAAGCGTTAGAGCGGCTGTCGATATTGCCAAGTTTACCAGCAAAGACCCCTTTTCCGGTTTATTAGACCCTGAAAGTTTAGAAAAAAATCCGCTGGATTTAGATCTTTATCATCCCTGCGACTATACCACGGAGGAGTTTTTGGCGGTTGCCAAAGAGTGTGAGGATATCGCATTATCCAGTGACTCGCGTATTGTTAACTCTGATGGGGCTGCATTTAACAGTCATTCAAGTCTTAAGGTGTACGGCAATAGCAATGGTTTCCTGAACAGCTATGCAAGCAGCCGTCATAGTTTGAGTTGTGTGTTAATTGCGCAGCAGCAACAGGAGATGCAACGCGATTATAGTTATACTAGCGGGCGGGACGTTAAGGATCTGCTGAGCGCGAAATGGGTGGCAGAAGATGCTGTTAAGCGCAGTGTCGAGCGTTTGGGTGCAACTAAAATAAAAACCCAGGAAAGCCCTGTGATTTTTGCTCCGGAAGTTGCAACCAGTCTGTTTGGCCATCTGGTCGGTGCTATTAGCGGCATGAGCTTGTATAAAAAATCGAGTTTCTTACTGGATAGTTTAGGAACAAAAATATTTCCGGAATGGATGGAAATTTCGGAACATCCGCACCTGATTAAAGGTATCGCCAGCGCACCCTATGACCAGGAAGGAAGCAAAACCATTGAGCGGAATATTGTTGAAAGTGGTGTGCTGCAGACCTATTTATTACCCGGATACGCATCGCGGAAAATGCAAATGGCAAGTACCGGACACGCCGGCGGCATTCACAACTGGTTTGTTAAAACGGGTGATTTAGATTTGCCCGGGTTATTTAAAGAGATGGGCACTGGACTGTTTATTACCGAGTTGATGGGCCAAGGTGTAAACCTGGTGAGCGGAGATTATTCCCGCGGAGCGGCCGGTTTTTGGATTGAGAACGGAGTGATTGCTTACCCTGTACATGAAATTACCATTGCCGGAAATTTAAAAGAGATGTTTATGGGGATTGCGGCGATCGGTAATGATATTGATCCGCGCAGCAGCCTTAAAACAGGCTCTATTTTAATTAATAAAATGAAAATAGCCGGACAGTAATAGTTTGGCTATAAGCAATAAAATGAGCCTATTTTAAATAGGCTCATTTTATTTAACAGTAGAGTTTAAGCTTTAGTCTTTATTCATTATGCAGGATAAATGCCTGCGGATAATCACTCTTCATTTCAGCCAATATTTTTTCTGCTCTTACCTGACTGTTAAAGGGTCCCAAGCGTAATTTATAGAGTTTATTTTCTGCGATAAATAAATTTTTTACTTGATATTCCGCACTGTGTTTTTTACCGAGATCCTCAGCTTTACCCGGTGAAGAAGTCACTAAGTACTGAATGTAATATTCGCCGTTAAACTGATTGCTCAGATCTTCCTGAGCAGGGAAATGCAGAAGTTCAATCTCCACTTTTGCAGTGCCGGTTTTCAACATATCCAGTTTATAGGCCGCCGCGTAAGAAAGGTCAATAATGCGTCCTTTATGGAAGGGGCCCCGGTCATTGACGCGCACAATTATCTGTTTGTTATTTTCCAAATTGGTTACTTTTACATAACTGGGCAGGGGTAAGTTTTTATGAGCGGCGGTCATTGCAAACATGTCATAACGCTCACCATTTGAGGTTAAGTGGCCATGAAATTTATTACCATACCAGGAGGCTTTTCCCCGTTCGCTGAGCGTTGTAATACCTCTCAGTACTTTATAATCAATCCCGCGTACGGTGTAATCTTTATTGCCACCGCGGGAATAAGCTTCATAACGAGGATTCACATCTTCAATATGACCCAGCGGAGGCGTTTTCTCCGGACTGTGATCATTCTCTATCTGATAGCGGCCGGTAGAAGAGCTACATCCGATCAGCAGTACAGTCAGCAGGGAGATGAGTGATATTTTAAATTTGCACATTATCTTCTTATTTTCTATTAAAACGTTTATGGGTATTGATAGACATTAACACTCCGAAACCGGCTATTAAAGTCACAATTGAGGTGCCACCATAACTTATCAACGGCAAAGGGACGCCTACTACGGGTAATAAACCACTCACCATACCAATATTTACAAATACATAAACAAAAAAAGTGAGGGTAATACTGCCTGCTACTAATTTTGTGAAAGCATCTTGGGCCTGGTTTGCTATCCATAAACCACGCGAAATTATCAACAGGTAAACGGTTAATAACAGTAAGATACCAATAAACCCAAACTCCTCTGAAAAAACCGAAAAGATAAAATCGGTGTGTCGTTCAGGTAAAAATTCAAGCTGAGATTGTGTTCCTTGTAACCAGCCTTTACCTAACAGACCACCCGAGCCAATCGCTATTTTGGACTGGATAATATGATAACCCGCGCCAAGCGGATCGGATTCCGGATTAAACAGGGTCAATACACGATTTCGCTGATAATCATGCATTAAGTAAAACCACAGCACGGGAACAAATGCGAGTACGGCGCTCGCGGCTATGCCAATATATAACCATGAAATCCCCGACAGGAAGAGCACAAAAACGCCCGATGACGCGACTAATATGGAAGTACCTAAATCTGGCTGTACGGCTATTAAGAGGGTCGGGACCAGGACAATTAACAGGGAGATAAAAATCTCTTTCAAACGCGGCGGAAAATTATATTCACTTATATAATAAGCAACCATAAATGGCATGATCAGTTTCATCATTTCCGAAGGTTGAAATTTTGTAAAACCAAGGTCTAACCAGCGTTGTGCGCCTTTGCCGATATGACCAAAGACCAGCACGGCGATCAGCATTAAAACCACAATAACAAAAATCGCCGGTGTCCAGCGTTGGTACATTTCCGGAGGAATTTGCGCGATTACAAACATCACCGCAAGGGCAATGGTTAAACGAATGACCTGTCTGATTAACATCTCATAACCGGCCACAGAATAGAGTACGGTCAGACTTAAACTCATTAAAGACAATAAGCCTATCAGGAGCAGCGGATCTATGTGCAAACGATAAAAAATGCTCTTTTGAGCTTGCGTATTGAGCATTATTATAAGCCTGACAATTGAGTAGTTGGAGAGGGTGGTTTGTTGTCAAAATATTCATCAAACAAAGAGCGGACGATCGGCGCCGCCTGACTGCTACCACCACCGGCATTCTCGAGAACAACACTGGCTACAATTTCCGGTGATTTAAAGGGTGCAAATGCAACAAACATCGCATTATCCCGATGCCGCTCTTTCATGCTGTCTGCATCATATGATTCATTTTCTTTGATGCTGACAACCTGTGCAGTACCGGATTTACCGGCTACGGAATAACTGCTGCCAATAAATGCTCTATCGGCAGTACCGGATCTTTTACTGGTAACGGCATACATGGCATCTAATGCTATTTCCCAATAATGATCATCCTTCAGCAGGATTGGCTCTTGCGGCGCTCGCTCCGGCGTAAAAGTCGTCTCTCCAGAAACGATGGATTGCAGCATATGCGGCTCTATTACTTTACCTTTGCGGGATAAAATGGCCGTTGCTTTGGTCAGTTGAATCGGTGTAACCGTCCAGTAACCTTGTCCGATACCCACGGATATTGTATCTCCGTCATACCAGGGTTCGTTAAATCTTGCCTTTTTCCATTCACGAGATGGCATGATAGCTTTTGTTTCTTCACCTATATCAAGACCACTGTAATTGCCAAAACCAAATTTTTCCATAAAAGGACTCATGCGATCGATGCCGGTTTTATAGGCAGTTTGATAAAAAAAGGTATCACAGCTTTGTTCGATGGCCTTGTGAACATCAACTGTACCGTGTCCCCAGCGCTTCCAATCACGAAAGCGGTGCTTAGAATTGGGTACAATCCACCAACCAGGATCGTATATTTCAGTGTTCTCGGTGATAACACCTGCATCTAACGCGAGTAGAGCCATTTCTGGTTTAATGGTTGAGGCTGGCGGATAGCGGCCCTGAGTGGCCCGGTTAATCAGCGGACGGTCTTTTGATTGCAGCAGTGCCTGATATTGGCGGTTACTTATGCCCTGCACAAAAAGGTTAGGATCATAGCTTGGACTGGAGACTAAACTTAAAACGCCGCCGGTATTGGCATCCAGCATAACCACGCTACCGCGATTTCCATCCAACAATTGTTGTGCTTTCTGCTGCAGTTTGACATCAAGGCTTAATATGATGTCTTTTCCCGGAATTGGAGGGGTAAAGCTAAGGGTACGGATGACTTTTCCCCAACTGTCTACTTCGACTTGACGTTGTCCGGGTTCCCCGTGCAATATATCTTCATAATATTTTTCGATGCCCAGTTTACCGATATATTCCGTTGCCCGGTAACGCGCACTTTCGCCGCGTTCTTCAATGCGCTGCAGATCTGCACTGTTAATTTTGGCGATATAACCGAGGGCATGGGTAAAAGTATCAGCAAAAGGATAATAACGTTTAAGGTTCGCTTGAATCGAAAATCCTTTAAATTTGTATTGATTAACGCTAAAAAGAGCGACTTCTTTTTCACTCAGCTGCTGGCGAATTACGATTGCTTTGAAGGATCTTGCGTAACGGTTTTGTTCGTGAAAGGTTTGGATTTCCTGATCCGTTAAAGCTAATAATTTTTGTAATGCAATAATCTCGGCATCTAAATTTTTTGTTTTATTAACGATTACCTGGAGATTATAAACCGGCCGGTTTTCGGCGATAATGATGCCGTTACGATCATAAATCAGGCCTCTGTTTGGCGGAATCGTTTGCACATTGATACGGTTGTCGTTGGAACGCGTTTGATATTTTTCAAAAGAGGTTATTTGCAGGTAATAGAGGTTGCTGATTAATACCCCTATTGCAACAATGATGGCAATAAAGATAACCAGAGTACGGCGCATAAACAGGGCGGATTCTGCGGAATGATTCCTTATGCTGATGCGTTTTTTAACCACGTAGTCTTATTCTCTATGGTAGGGGTGGTTAATGGTTAAAGTAAAAGCACGGTATAAACTTTCAGCGACGATAATTCGCACTAAAGGATGGGGCAAAGTTAATGCGGAAAGTGACCAGCGTTGTTCGGACTTTGCTATACATTCAGGCGCAAGCCCTTCAGGTCCACCGATTAACAAACTAATATTTCTGGCATCTAACTGCCACTTGCCCATCTCATCGGCAAGCTGTTCAGTGGTCCATGCTTGCCCCGTGACTTCCAGGGTGACAATTTTATTGCCTTTAGGGATTGCCGCAAGGGTTAATTCACCCTCTTTTTTCAAGATCCGTTTTATATCCGCATTTTTACCACGCTTTCCGGCATTGATTTCTAACAATTCAAGTTGCATCTCTTTTGGAAAGCGTCGCGCATATTCCTGATATCCTTTTTCAACCCAGTCGGGCATTTTTGTGCCGACTGCGATTAACTGAATTTTCATTAAGCAGATTGTTCCCAGAGCTTCTCAAGTTGATAAAACTGTCTTGTTTCATCCTGCATAACGTGAACGACAACGTTACCGAGATCCAGCAATACCCACTCACTGCCTTCTAAGCCTTCGATACCTAAAGGATTCTCACCTGCATTCTTGGCTGCCAGTGCCGTTTGTTCTGCTACAGAACGAACGTGGCGCTTAGAATTACCTGTACAGATAATCATAGTATCAGTGACATCGGAGGTTGCAGAAACATCGATCACGGTAATATCTTTGGCTTTGAAATCTTCAAGCTGTTGTAAAACAAATTTTTTTAATTGTGCGTCTTGCAAAGGGAATTCCTTTAATAATTGAGTTAAAAAATTAATCAGTCACATAGTATATCACGACCAATCTCTATCGGGATAGTGTTGATTATTATTTGATTTTTTTATACTGTCGCCGATTTATTCAATCCCCTCCTTTAGCCTACAGCTGTGATCTATACCGTTAAATAATTAGATCCTTTCCTTGCAAAAACGCGATAGTTTATTAGACTTCTGATAAAATGTGGAGAAATGTGCATAAAAGTGGATCTTTTTTCTCTAAATCAGATCATTTTCATTAAAATAAAAGATGGATCTTAGATAATTATGTTGCGTGGCGCGAATGCAATCAATCTTGACAGCAAAGGAAGAATCGCTATTCCAACTCGATATCGAGATTGGCTAGGTGAGACTTGTCAGGGTCAATTTGTCTGTACTATCGATATTCAGTCGCCCTGTTTACTGATCTATCCGCTTAATGAATGGTTATTGATTGAAAAAAAATTAAGTGCTTTATCCAGTACTAACCCGCAAGAGCGTCGTTTACAGCGCCTTATTCTGGGATATGCAACGGAAAGTGAATTGGATAAAAATGGGCGAGCTTTAATCGCACCAACCCTCAGGCAACATGCAAAACTACAAAAAAAAGTGATGTTGGTGGGGCAATTAAATAAATTTGAATTGTGGGATGAAGATATGTGGAATCAACAGATTGAAAATGATTTGCAAGATGGATTGCCGACAGGAACAGAATTAAGCGCAGGATTAAGGGAGTTTTCACTCTAATGGCAAAACACATAACAGTATTGCTCGATGAAGCAGTTAACGGCTTAGGTTTAAAAAAAGACGGTATTTACGTAGACGGGACCTTCGGACGAGGAGGGCATTCTCGGCATATTCTCGAAAGGTTAGGTGCACAGGGGCGATTAATCGGAATAGATAGAGATCCGCGCGCGATTGAAGCCGGCGAAGCACTGATGAAAGAAGATCCTCGTTTTACTATTGTCCACGGTCCCTTTTCCGGATTAGCTGAATATATAAAAGAGTTAGGGCTGGCCGGTAAAATAGACGGTGTGTTATTGGATCTTGGTGTTTCTTCACCGCAACTTGATGATGCTGAACGTGGTTTTAGTTTTATGCGTGATGGTCCGCTGGATATGCGCATGGATCCTACCTCGGGTATAAGCGCTGCACAGTGGTTGGCAAAAGCAGATGTTGATGACATTGGCTGGGTACTAAAAACCTTTGGTGAGGAAAAGTTTGCTTTCCGCATTGCCCGTGCGATCGTGGCAGATCGTGCCGAAACGCCGTTTTTACGCACACTGCAATTGGCACAATTAATTGAACGTCTCTGTCCTAAAAGAGAAAAGAAAAAACATCCTGCAACCCGCAGCTTTCAGGCTATTCGGATTTATGTCAACAGTGAATTGGAAGAGATCCATAAAGTACTTGATGGCGCGCTGGAGATATTAGCCGTTGGCGGACAGCTATCGGTGATCAGTTTCCATTCTTTAGAAGACCGGATAGTTAAACGTTTTATACGTAAACAAGAAAAGGGGCGTGAATATCCGGCTGGTTTACCTTTAACAGAAGCGCAGATGCAACATGGCAAGACCCTTAAATCTCTCGGCAAAGCACTCAAACCAAGTGCGGCAGAAATCAGTGAGAATGCTCGGGCACGGAGCTCTGTTTTACGTGTTGCACAGAAAATAGCCGAGCCGGAAAGTGAGTAACGGCAACCTGCCCAATACACATTTGTTGTGCTTAATTGCGGCTGATTTACGCCAACATTTTTTTTCTGTTGTGCTCGGAATATTGATTGTATGCAGCGCTATTTATAATGTTTACACCACTCATGAAACGCGCGGGTTGGTGACGCAAATAGATCGCTTAGCCCAGGACAAAGACGACTTGATGATGGAATGGCGCAATTTGTTAATTGAAGAGAATACATTAGATGAACACAGCCGTATTCGTCGTATTGCACTCAAACAATTGTCCATGTCACAGGCAACAAAAAAGAACAGTGTATTGGTGGAGCTGAGATGAAAATAAAACGGAATTTTAAAAAGCAAAAAACTGCCCAAAAAATACCCAAGAAAAATGTTTATGAGACCTTTTCCTCGTGGCGTTATATCTTTGTTTCAATCACGGTCGGAACAATTGCATTACTGTTAATTAGTCGCTTAGCTTATCTGCAGCTTATTGAACCTGAATATTTAACCAATGAAGCGGATAAACGCAGTTTACGTGTCACAGAGTCAGTGGCTCATCGTGGTAATATTGAAGATCGAAATGGTGAAGAGTTAGCTATCAGTGTGCCTGCCTACGCAATTTGGGCGGATCCTAAGCGAGTTAAAGCGGCATTTGCTTTTACGCAGCAGGAATTGTCAGAAAGTGTTGTTGTTAATCCTAAAACAGGCAAAGAGACCGCCAGCAAAGCGTATTTCTACGAGTCAAAAAAGTGGCCCGCTTTAGCTGAAGTGTTGGACATTGATCTGGATCAGCTTGCAGATATCCTCCAAAAACCAAACTCCCGATTTTCTTACCTTAAACGCCAGGTAAACCAACAAGTTGTAGAATATATCAAAGAGCTGAAATTAGCCGGGATATCCGATCAGCTTGAGTCACACCGTTTTTACCCTACGGGAGAAATTAATGCCAATATTTTAGGCTTAACGGATCTTGATTCTCAAGGTATCGAAGGTATTGAAAAAAGTTATAACAGCTACCTGCAGGGGCAAAGTGGACAAAAAAAAGTACGTCAAGATCGCCTTGGTAATGTAATTGATAATATCGAAGTCCTTAAAGTTAAAAAGGTTGCGGGTAATTTACAACTTAGTATTGATCAGCGCATTCAGGCCGTTGCCTACAGTGAGCTAAAGCGCGCTATTAAAATAAACGATGCAGCATCGGGGTCTCTTGTTGTTTTAGATGTTAATTCGGGCGAAATTTATGCGATGGTAAACTATCCGTCCTTTAATCCCAATGATCGCGACCAATACCGGCCTTACAAACTCAGAAATCGTGCCATAACAGATACCTTTGAACCGGGTTCGACGGTTAAACCCTTAGTGGTATCGAGTGCCCTTATTTATAAAAAAGCCAACGTTGATGAACTTATAGATACTTCCCCGGGTTGGATGCGTATTGGTGGTCGCCGGATTCGCGACGGCCATAATCTGGGCAAAATAGATCTGGCCATGATCCTAAAAAAATCCAGTAATATTGGTGTCAGTAAACTTGCTCTACGTTTGGAACCTGATCAATTACAACAAACTTTTTCTGACTTTGGCTTTGGAAATAATACCGGCATTGGTTTAATTGGCGAGAGTTACGGCCGCTTACCACTGCGTCGCCGCTGGTCCGATTTTGAGTTGGCGACCATGTCTTTTGGATACGGCATAACAACAACGACTCTGCAACTTGCAAGAGCCTATGCAATTTTAGGCAGTGGTGGTGTGCAATACCCGGTGTCGATATTGAAAAACTCAGTTGCGGCAAAGGGAGAGCAGGTGATTCCAAATAATATTGCTCGGGAAGTCGTATCAATGATGGAGGGCGTCAGTGAGCAGGGCGGGACCGCACCTAAAGCGAAAGTAGAAGGTTACCGCATTGCAGGTAAAACGGGGACGTCACGTAAAGCGGTAGCCGGTGGTTATGGCGATGATTATGTCGCCGTTTTTGCCGGGTTAGCACCTGCAAGTAAGCCGCGTTTTGCAATAGTGGTGATGATTAATGAGCCGCAGGGTGACAGATATTATGCGGGTGATGTTGCCGCACCGGTTTTTTCAACGGTGATGAAAAGTGCACTTTTATTAACTCACGTGCGTCCCGATGATGAAAATGACAGTTACACTTATTTGGAGTCTAATTAAGCATGCCTGAAAACCCGCAGACTATGTTATTAGATGAGTTACTTAAACCTTGGTTAAGTGACTGTGAATCTGGGACCATGGTCTCAGGTATCACCTTAGACAGCCGCCAGATTTGCTCGGGTGATCTATTTGTCGCTATTCAGGGGGCGCAGCATGATGGCCGATTGTTTATTGATAAAAGCATCAAAATGGGCGCTTGTGCTGTGTTATCGGAAACCACAGAAAAATCTGAACATGGTCAGATAAGCATTCGATCAGCAGTGCCGGTGTTCGCAGTTTATAAGCTGGCGGATATTTTAAGTGCATTAGCCTATCGTTTCTTTTTTGGGCAAAGTAAGCTGCATAAAGTGATTGCGGTGACCGGTACCAATGGGAAAACAACTATCGCGACCTTGCTGGCTAACAGTTTTATGCTGTTAGGTAAGCAAAGTGCACAAATGGGTACCATTGGTAATGGTTTATTCGGGCAGTTGAAAAGCAGTTTAAATACAACCTTAGATGCGATATCGGTATTGTCTGAACTACATTCTTATCAGCAGCAGAGCGTTGAATATACGATAATGGAAGTCTCCTCTCATGGACTGGATCAGGGGCGCGTCTCCGCTGTCCCTTTTTTTAGCGCAATATTTACTAATTTAACCCGTGATCACCTTGATTATCATGGTTCAATGGAAAATTATCATTTAGCTAAAAAAAGCCTTTTTGAAAAATATCCTCTCAAACAACGTATCATTAATGCCGATGACCCGATTGGCGCACAGTGGTTAAGTGATTTTCCCGATGCCGTTAGTTATGGTTTCAATGCCAAAGCCTTAAGCGATAAACAATCTTACCTGCGGATAACTGATGTTGATTATCATGCTCAAGGTGTCAATTTTAAATTTCACTCAAGTTGGGGGAAGGGATCAGTATCTGCCCCCTTTTATGGTGATTTTAATGTTGCAAACTTGGCGGCGGTATTAACCCAATTATTGCTAGAAAATATCAGCATCGAACAAGTGCAGACAATCTTTCCGAAATTAAACACCGTGCCGGGCCGAATGGAGCAATATTACTTTGCGCAACAAAATATCACCTTTGTTGTTGATTACGCGCACACACCCGATGCATTAGAAAAGGTATTATTGGCGCTGCAAAAACATAAATCTTCAGGTCGTCTTATTTGTGTTTTCGGCTGTGGTGGTGACCGCGACACGGGAAAACGTCCGCAAATGGCTAAAATTGCAGAGCATTATGCTCAACAAGTGGTTTTGGTTGATGATAATCCGCGCACCGAAAATGCTCAGGAGATTATTGATGACATATTACAAGGTTTTACTAAAGCGGATCGGGTCGAGGTGATTCATGATCGCAGGCAAGCGGTGAATTTTTTATTAAATTCAGCACAATCCGATGATCTGGTGCTGCTGGCCGGCAAGGGACATGAAGATTACCAAATTTTTGGCAAGCAACGAGTGCATTATAGCGATCGGGAATTATTAGCTGCACTGCAAAAATTAGCTGATCTGAGCGATGATTCGGTACATAATTAGTATGATTTGTGAATGAATTAGGTATTAAGCATCATAAAAAAATAACTGTCACGGCATAGCTGGTTGGCATAAAAATTACGTTTAATACAATAAAAATAACAAGAAGGTATTAAGATGATCAGCTTAACACTTGCTGAAATAGCCAAAGCAACCGCGGGGCAACTAGTTAATTGCGTGCACCCGAAGGCTGTTTTTAATCAGATCAGCACCGATACAAGACAAATTCAATCGGGTGACCTATTTATCGCACTGCGCGGTGAGCTTTATGACGCGCACCAATTCTTAGAAAAAGCCGTACAGCTGGGAGCGACTGCGTTATTAATTGACCGGCAAACGAAGGTCGATTTACCCTGTATTTTGGTAAAAGATACACGAATCGCATTAGGCCTGTTAGCGAGTTATGTCCGGCTAAAAATAAGCCCATTAAAATGTGCCGCTATTACCGGCAGTAATGGTAAAACAACCACCAAAGAATTACTCAGCGCAATACTTTGCCGTCATACGGGTGATAATGAAAGTGTGTTGGCAACCGCGGGTAATTTTAATAATGATATCGGTTTACCCCTTACTTTATTACGTTTAAGCGAAAAAGTCCGTTACGCTGTGGTCGAGTTGGGTGCTAATCATTTAGGTGAAATTGCCTATACGTCGCAACTCGCAAAACCCGATGTAGCATTAATAAATAATGTGATGCCTGCTCATCTTGAAGGCTTTGGATCGCTGCAGGGGGTTGCGCAGGCAAAGGGGGAGATCTGGTCAAGTCTTGGCGAAACTGGCATTGCCGTGGTGAATTTAGATGCTGATTTTGCCAGTGAGTATTTAACTCAATTGAAAAAATTAAACAGGCAGGTCTTCACTTTTTCAAGAGAGGGTAAAAAAGCGCATGTGAGTGCGTCAAATATTGTCTTTTCTGCTTTGGGTAAGGCATCTTTTGACCTTAATGTAATGCTTAAAAAAGACCCGCAAAAAATCTCCATTCAATTGAATTTAGCCGGATTGCATAATGTCAGTAATGCGCTTGCCGCTGCAACAATGGCCATTGCATTAGACTGTAACTTGCAGGAGATAGCGGCGGGTTTAAGTTCAGTTAAACAGGTCAACGGACGGGTTGATATCGGTCAAATTAATGAATTAGTGACTTTGATTGATGATAGTTATAATGCCAATTCTGCTTCTGTGAAAGTGGCGATAGATTTGCTTCAACAATATGCTTCTGAGCATCTTCTTATTCTTGGAGACATGGCTGAATTAGGCGTGTTTAGTGAACATGAGCACCACAGCATTGGTGAGTACGCTGCGCAAAAGGGCGTTAAAAAGTTAATAACGGTCGGTAAGCTTTCCTTTAAAACCCATCAGGCGTTTCAACAGGCGGGACAGGGTGAAGCGCTGCACTTCGATGATAACAAGCAAGTAAATGCTTACTTGAAAGATCTATTGTTAGAACAAAACGATAAGCTGACGGTTTTAGTGAAAGGCTCGCGTGGTTCAAAAATGGAAGAGATTGTTAACTTTATCAAGCAGGCAGAAAATAAATTCTGTGCTTGATCTGCTAACAATAATAATTAATATATAGGGTATAAGACTATGATCGTCTGGTTAGCTGAGTTATTTTCAAGCCATTTTACATTTTTGAATGTATTAACATATCTGTCGGTGCGAACTGTTATGGCGGTATTAACCGCGTTAGCATTTTCACTGTTTTTTGGGCCTAAATTAATACGTTTTTTACAAAAGTTTCAGATTGGACAAATCGTCCGTCAGGATGGTCCTGAATCTCATTTCAGTAAAGCCGGTACGCCAACCATGGGCGGCATTTTGATTCTTGGTGCAATCACTTTTTCAAGCTTATTATGGGCCAGGTGGGACAACCATTATGTTTGGATCGTGCTGTTCACAACGCTGTCTTTTGGTGCAATTGGTTTTATGGATGACTATTTAAAAGTGGTCCGTAAACACCCCGACGGTTTAATTGCCCGCTGGAAATATTTTTGGCAATCGGTAACGGCACTGGTGCTTGCGGTTGTATTGTTTTTAACCGCTACAACACCGGCGGAACTCACTTTTGTTATGCCCTTTTTTAAAGAATTTATGCCTTATCTCGGTCTGGCTTTTATCCCCTTAGTCTATTTTACCGTGGTGGGCAGCAGTAATGCGGTCAATTTGACCGATGGTTTAGACGGGCTGGCGATTATGCCGACGGTGATGGTTGCCGCTGCATTTGCATTAATAGCCTATCTGACCAGTCACGTTAACTACGCTCATTATCTGTATATTCCCTATATTCCTAAAGCCAGCGAACTGGTGATTATCTGCGGCACCATAGTAGGCGCAGGTTTAGGGTTTTTGTGGTTCAATACTTACCCTGCACAAGTGTTTATGGGCGATGTGGGTTCACTGGCATTAGGAGCTTTACTGGGTGTGATTGCGGTTTTGGTCCGTCAAGAAATCTTGCTGGTTATTATGGGAGGGATATTTGTAGTAGAGACCCTGTCGGTTATTTTACAGGTAGGCTCATTTAAAATGCGTAAACGGCGCATTTTCAGAATGGCGCCCATTCATCATCATTATGAGAAAAAAGGTTGGCCTGAGCCGCGTGTTATTGTGCGTTTTTGGATTATTACTATTGTCTTAGTATTAATCGGTTTAGTAACGCTGAAGGTACGTTAAAATGTCGAACCAGCAGATTGCAGTTCTAGGATTGGGAGAAACCGGCTTATCTTGTGTTAATTTTTTATTAAAACAAACTAAGCAAGTGACCGTGTTTGATACGCGGCAAACCCCTCCCGGGGAAGATAAGCTCGACAGTTCAGTTAAACTTATCAAAGGCGAATTGAACGGTGAGTTGCTTGCCAAGTTTGATTTGATTGTTGCAAGCCCAGGCATCGCATTAGCGACGCCGGCATTACAATTTGCGCTAGCCAGGGGTTGTGAGATCATTGGTGATATTGAGTTGTTTGCTAGGGAGCTTAAAAAACCCGCTTACGCGCATGCTAAATTAGTTACTATCAGCGGTTCAAATGGTAAAAGTACAGTAACCAGTTTGCTCGGTGAAATGGCCGATACTGCAAAAGTAAAAGTGGCTGTTGGTGGTAATATCGGCATTCCCGCGCTGGAATTATTGTCTCCTGAAATTGATTTATATATTCTGGAATTATCGAGTTTTCAATTAGAAACTACCTGTTCATTAAATGCGGATATCGCGACGATATTAAATGTCAGCGAAGACCATATGGACAGATATGACTCTTATGCACACTATACAGCTGCGAAACATCGGATTTATGAGCAATGCAAAATGGTGCTCTATAATCGTGATGATCCATTAACATACCCAAAAAATCCTGGCGTTAATAAAACCAGCTTTGGTTTTGATCAGCGCGCTTATGGATTGCTGACCAATGCGCAGCTGCAGATTTGTTTAGCAAAAGAGGGCTCTGCGCTACTTGCTGTTCAGCACCTGAAATTAAGTGGCAAGCATAATTGGATGAATGCCTTGGCCGCTTTAGCATTGGGTGAGGCTGTCGGCTTAAGCGAAACTGCGATGTTAACGACCCTGCAAGAATATGCCGGTTTGTCGCACCGCTGTGAATTTGTGGCTGAGATTAACCATGTCCGTTGGATAAATGATTCAAAAGCCACCAATATAGGCGCGACGCAGGCCGCGTTACTGGGTTTATCGGAAACCATACCCGGTAAAGTGCATGTTATTTTAGGGGGGGATGGTAAAGGTGCTGATTTTAGTGAGTTAGCGGCGGTGCTCAAGGAGATTGAAGGTCTGATTGTCTGTTTTGGGGCCGATCGCCAAAAAATAGCGGCACAAAATAAACGCGCACTGCTGGTTGAAAATTTAGATCAGGCCGTTGCTAAAATTTTCACCACGGCACAAGCCGGGGACCTGGTTATATTAAGCCCTGCCTGTGCCAGCTTAGATATGTATAAAAACTTTATGCAACGAGGTGATCACTTCAAAAATTTAGTCAAAGCATTGCCTGCGAGAATCAACTGATGGCGTTTTTTAATCGCTTGATCCAAAAGCTCACTAATCCTTCCCCTCAACCCTATGATAGGCAGCTTTTAATTGTTACCTTCATCCTTATGTGTGTTGGCATGGTGATTGTTGCATCTTCTTCAATTCCCGAAGGTATTGCCCTGTCCGCCGATCCCTTTCGCTTTCTTAAACGGCAGGCATTCTATTTAATACTGTGTCTAGTGCTGCTCTCCGGTGTGGTCTGTATCCCGATGAAACGTTGGTATGATTATCAGGGTATTATCCTCAGCTTGGCTTTTTTAGGACTGATTGCAGTTCTGATTGTGGGCACCGAAGTCAACGGAGCGCACCGCTGGTTAAGATTAGGGCCGGTTAATATTCAACCATCGGAATTTGCAAAACCTGCGATTATTTTCTTTTTAGCAAGTTATCTTTATCGCCGTCAAAAAGAGGTGATCGATACCATCAAAGGTTTCATCAAACCGCTGATATTATTGTCGGCTTTCTCATTATTGTTACTGTTACAGCCTGATTTGGGTTCAACGGTGGTGATTGTTGTTATCATGATGGGCATGTTATTTATTGCCGATGCCAAGTTAATTTCATTTGTGGGTATCGGCGTCTCGTTACTGGCTGTTCTGGTCGCGCTGATCATGACCTCTCCCTATCGTATGGCGCGTGTTTTTGGATTTTTAGATCCCTGGGCGGATCCTTTTGGCCGCAGTTATCAATTAACTCAGTCACTGATGGCCTTTGGCCGGGGTGGTTGGTTTGGAGAAGGTTTAGGAAATTCCGTCCAAAAATTAGAGTATCTACCTGAAGCACATACCGACTTTATAATGGCAATACTGGCGGAAGAGTTAGGTTTTGTGGGGGTTAGTCTGGTTATTATTTTGGAATTTTATGTGGTTTATAAAGCTTTTTCTATCGGTAAAGATGCGCTTAAGCAAACCTTTGTTTTCCCGGGTTACGTCGCTATTGGTATTGCCATCTGGTTTGCTTTTCAAATAGCCGTTAATATTGGCGCCGCATCTGGTATTGCGCCAACCAAAGGGTTAACCCTTCCTTTGGTTAGTTATGGTGGTTCAAGCCTGATCACTATCTCTTTGGCGATAGGTTTATTATTGCGTATTGATTACGAAACACGCATTGCGACGGCAAAAACGGTGATTAAAAAAGTCAAACGCACTAAAAAAGTTAAATTAAAGGAAACAACAGGTGAAGCCGATGTCCAATAAAAAAACATTAGTGGTCATGGCTGGCGGTACCGGGGGGCATGTATTCCCGGGACTTGCGGTGGCAGATGCATTAAAAAAGCAGGGCTGGGCCGTCAGCTGGTTGGGAACCGCGGATCGTATGGAAGCACAACTGGTGCCTGAACACGGTTATGAAATAGATTTTATCGATATTGCCGGAATACGGGGAAATGGTCTAAAACGTTTGTTGATGGCACCCATTCGCATTATTAAATCAATCTGGCAAGCACGTTCGGTGTTAAAAAAGCGCCGGGTTGATTTAGTCTTAGGCATGGGAGGCTTTGCCAGCGGACCGGGTGGTATTGCTGCCTGGAGTATGGGAATCCCGGTTATTTTACATGAGCAAAATGCGACCGCCGGCTTAACAAATCGCATCTTATCGCTATTTTCCAAGCGGGTATTAATGGGCTTTTCAGGTGCTTTTACAAGCAGTAAAGCGATTTTGGTGGGCAATCCTGTGCGCCAAGAGCTTATTGAGTTGCCGGTAAAAAAAATATCAGCTGAAAATGAGGCACTTAAAGTACTAGTGGTTGGCGGGAGTTTAGGGGCTAAAGTATTAAATGACTTATTACCCAAAGTATTCAGTTCATTTGACGCTGCACAGCTCAATATTACGCATCAGAGTGGCAAAGGACATTATCAGACTCTACAAAAAAGTTATCAAGAACTGCATGTGACGGCCAATGTGCAAGAATTTATTGCTGATATGGCGAGTGCTTATGACTGGGCTGATCTGGTTATTTGCCGCGCGGGAGCGTTAACCGTTGCCGAGTTGGCAGTTGTCGGTTTACCTGCGATTTTTGTTCCTTTGCCCCATGCTGCGGATGATCATCAGACTAAAAACGCGCAATATTTAGTCGATCAAGAGGGCGCAGTGTTAATCGCACAAAAACAATTAACTGAAAAAAAAATAAGTGATTATTTGCATCTATTCCTAGAGAATAGAGAATTATTGACCGCAATGTCACAAAAGAGTAAAAAAGTAGGAATCATTGATGCAACCGAGCGTGTTGCGTCTATCTGTAATCAATTAGTTCAAGCACCGCGCAATTAAATATTGCCGGCTTACAACTTTATATTAGACAAGTGATTTATTATGATGAAAATCGACCTAGCCCAAATACGCACTATGGTGCCTGAAATGCGCCGTGTTAAGCAAATTCACTTTGTGGGGATCGGTGGCGCTGGCATGGGCGGAATTGCCGAAGTATTAGCCTATGAAGGTTATAAAATTTCCGGTTCCGATATTGCCGAGAATTCAGTCGTAAAGCGATTACGTTCACTGGGCGCTGAGATTTTTATTGGACATAAACAGGATAATATATACGGTGCGTCAGTCGTAGTAGTGTCAACGGCAATCAAGTCTGATAATTCAGAATTGCTAGCAGCGCAACAGGCGCGAATTCCGGTGGTACGCCGAGCAGAAATGCTGGCTGAATTGATGCGTTATCGTCATGGTGTTGCCGTTGCAGGTACGCATGGCAAGACCACTACAACAAGCTTAATAGCAAGTATTTATGGGCAGGCACAACTGGATCCTACTTTTGTGATTGGCGGTCTGTTAAATAGCGCAGGTACAAATGCAAAATTAGGGCAAAGTCGCTATTTAATCGCAGAAGCCGATGAAAGTGATGCTTCATTTTTACATTTGCAACCTATGGTGTCGGTAGTGACTAATATTGAAGCTGACCATATGGAGACCTACCAGGGCAGTTTTGAAGTATTAAAAGATACCTTTGTTCGTTTTATACAAAACTTACCCTTTTATGGTACTGCGGTGGTATGCCTTGATGATGCTGTTATTGAACAATTAATTCCGCGTTTTGCGCGTCAAACTGTTACTTATGGTTTTCATGAACAAGCAGATGTGCGTATTTCAGATTTCTCGCAATGCGTCAATCGCAGTGAATTTTTAGTGCATAGAATTAATAAACCGGCAATGAAAATAGAGCTTAATCTTCCCGGAAAACATAATGCATTGAATGCCGCAGCTGCGATCGCTGTTGCAATGGAAGACGATATTGATGATGCCTTTATTTTAACGGCACTTAATGAATTTGCTGGTATTGGCCGCCGTTTTGAACAATACGGTGAATTTGAAACCGGGCGTGGTAAAGCTATTTTGATTGATGATTACGGTCATCACCCCACTGAAGTACAAGCAACCATAACTGCTGCGCGTGCGGCATGGCCGAATAAACGTTTAGTCATGGCTTATCAGCCCCACCGTTATACAAGAACTCGTGATCTCTATGAAGATTTTGCGCATGTTTTAGCGCAGGTGGATCAATTATTACTGCTGGATGTCTATCCTGCCGGTGAAACGCCTATCGCAGGTGCCGATAGCCGCTCTTTATGCCGTACTATTAGGCAACTCAGTGGTAAAGAGCCTATTTTTGTTGCCACACCGGCGTTGCTGCCTGCCATGCTGGCGCAGATAATTGACGATGGCGATCTTGTTCTAACGCAGGGAGCCGGCAATATTGGCGCGGTGGTTAAAACATTAGCTGAATTACAACTAAACATAGAAAAAATGAAAGAAGCGAGTCGCGTACAATGAGTTTAGATTTTGGTAAAGTAGCGGTTTTATTAGGTGGCAACAGTGCTGAGCGTGAAATTTCATTAAGCTCTGGAAAAGCCGTGTTAAATGCATTGTTACGCCAGGGTGTTGATGCCTATGCTATTGATCCTAAGTTTGATGATTTATTGCAGCTAAAAACATTAAATTTTGATCGCGTTTTTATTGCCTTGCACGGTCGAGGTGGTGAAGATGGTGTTATACAGGGGTTCTTAAGTACATTAGGTATCCCCTATACAGGCAGTGATGTTTTAAGCTCAGCCATTGCAATGGATAAATCAAAGACCAAACAAATTTGGCAAAGTGTGCAATTACCGACAGCTCAGTACCGAATTATAAATAAAGACGCATTTGATCCTGCGCAGGCCAGGCAGATACTGAAAAGTTTATCGGGTACCGTGATGGTAAAGCCGGTCAGTGAAGGCTCCAGTATCGGGATGGCAAAAGTAAGCACTGCAATTGAGCTTATTGCCGCATTGAGTGAAGCTTTTAAATTTGATCGACAAGTATTACTTGAAACCTGGATCACCGGGCAAGAGTACACGGTATCAATGTTAAACGGAAAAGCATTACCGGCTATTCGAATGCATACCGATAATACATTTTATGATTATCAGGCTAAGTATCAATCAACAAAAACTCAATATTATTGTCCTTGCGGTCTTGAACCTGCGAAGCTTTCTGAATTAAACCGATTAGCTGTTGATGCCTTTTCTGCCATTGGTTGTTGCGGATGGGGACGAGTCGATTTTATGCTGGACGAGTCAGGACAGTGGTATTTATTAGAAGTGAATACAGTGCCCGGCATGACAGAAACAAGCTTAGTACCTAAAGCTGCAAAACAAGCTGGTTTTGATTTCGATCAGCTTACGATCGAAATTTTAAAGCAAACACTGTAATTATATGGTATTTAAATTAAAAGAAATAAAAGTTGGAAAATGGATTAGTCTAATTTTTTTTCTTATTTTAATATATGGGTTACAAGACAGTTATTCAAAATTAAAAGCATGGTTAACCGATGAACAATCTTTACCGTTAACCTCTTTAATTTTAACCGGTGAAATGCAGCACGTTGCATCGGATGATGTGCGTGTTGTATTAAAAAAGCAAAAAGATCGTTTGAATTTTTTTACTCTGGAAATTGCACAAATTCAGAAACAGCTTGAAGATATGCCATGGGTTTATTCTGCGTCGATACGCAAACAATGGCCTAATACAATAAAAATTCATATTGTTGAGCAATCAATCATTGCGATTTGGAACAATAATGCGCTGTTAAATCAGGCAGGTGATATTATTCACACCTCTCCGGAGGGTGTTCTCGATCAATATATTAAACTCTATGGTGAAGATGAGTTTGCGAAGAAAGTACTGCAAACTTACTTGGAAATTGAACAGTTATTAAAAGTGAACAATTTTAAGATTAAATTATTAAGCAGCGATAAGCGTAACTCAACTAAAATAATTTTAGAAAATGGTATCGCATTACGTTTAGGAAAAGAACAAAAACTGGATCGTATTCAACGCTTTTTAAGCGTATTTCCATTGATAGAAAATAAATACGATATTGATACAATTGATTATTTAGACTTGCGTTATGATACCGGGATAGCGATTGGTTGGCAAAAAGAGAAATCTTGATATTTAACAGATACCCCAAGATTGTGCAGTTTAATAAAGATAACGGTGAGTTTTGAGTATGGAAAGTAGTTATACAGTAGGATTAGATATTGGCAGCAGCAAAATCGTTCTTTTAATTGGAGAGCCGATGGCCAATAATATGATCAATATCGTGGGTATTGGAGAAGTGCCCGCAAAAGGTGTTGATAAAGGTTCTGTTACTGATTTAGATTCCGTTGTCACTGCGATTCAGCAGGCGTTAACGCTTGCTGAAGAGATGGCCAATTGTAAAGTGTCCTCGGTGAATTTATCGGTATCTGGTGCACATATTGAATCGACCAATGAGTCGGGCACCTGGGCTATAGACGATAATGAAGTCTCTTCCTATGATATTGCCAGTGTGCTGCACAATGCCCAATCGATTAAAATACGTGACGATAGACGTTTATTACATGTGATCCCGCAACAATATGCAATTGATTCTCAAGAGGGGATTAGTAACCCGCTAGGGTTATCTGGGGTTAAACTAAAAGCTGATGTGCATTTAATTACCTGCCATAATGATTTTGTTAAAAATTTAGAAAAAGCGGTAGAATTATGTGGTTTATCAATTGAACAACTGACATTTTCCGGCGTTGCGTCCAGTACCGCTATCTTAAGTGAAGATGAAAAAGAGTTGGGTGTTTGCATTGTTGATATGGGCAGCGGTACTATGGATATATCTGTTTATATCGCCGGCGCATTGCGCCATAGTTCAGTGCTGAGTTATGCCGGTAATTCGGTCACTAATGATATTGCCATTGCCTTTAGTTCACCGCCGAGTTCGGCTGAGAAATTAAAAATCAAATATGGCTGTTTACTGCGCGACGGTATAGATTCTGATGAAATGATTGAATTGAGCAGTGTGGGTGGGCGAGGTGCTCGCACCCTGCAACGGAAAATGTTGGTTGATGTGATTGAACCTCGTTATAGTGAATTATTAGGTTTAGTAAAAAAAGAGTTATGCAAGCTGAGCAATAACCTTGAAATGGAGGGTTTAAAACAGCAATTAGCTGCGGGTATTGTTCTAACGGGCGGTGCCGCACAAATGAAAGGTTTAGTTGAAGTTGCGGAGAAAGTTTTTGATAATATGCAGATCCGTATCGGCAAACCTGATAATTTACAAGGTTTAGCCGAGGATGTTGCGACACCTGCTTATTCAACTGTTTTAGGTCTGTTACGTTTTAAAACTGCACAGTTTAGCGAAAATTATGAAAGTGTGGATACAAGTCGTTTTTAAATTATTTTAAATAGATTAAAGAGTTGGATTAAAAAAGAATATTAACAATCAATTTTTGTATAACCAAGGCGGTGATACTATGTCTGATAATGAATATAAAGTGGAAAAAGAGCAAATGTTTGAAATAGTCAGTGATGAACATGAACAACAAGCTGTTATCAAGGTGGTCGGCATAGGCGGCGGCGGTGGTAATGCTATTAATTACATGATCGAAAAAGGCTTGTCGGGTGCAGAGTTTATTGCCATGAATACCGATGCTCAAGCATTACGGTCATCAAAAGCTGATATTCGTTTGCAACTTGGGGCGGGTATCACCAATGGACTCGGCGCTGGAGCAAATCCGGAAATCGGGTACAAATCTGCCTTAGAAGATAAAGACCGAATTCGTGAAATACTAACCGGTGCAGACGTGGTTTTTATTGCTGCAGGTATGGGCGGTGGCACAGGCACAGGGGCTTCCCCCGTTGTTACTGAGATTGCTAAAGAACTGGGCGCTTTGACTATTGGCGTGGTTTCTAAACCTTCTACATTTGAAGGTAAAAAACGTATTAATTATGCCAATCAAGGGATTGAACGCTTGTCTGAACATATTGATTCATTGCTGATCATTCCGAATGATAAACTGCAAAAATCATTACCGCGCGGGGTTTCATTCTTAGATGCATTAAGCGCTGCAAATGGCGTGTTATACGATGCCGTATCTGGCTTTTCTGCCATAATTAATAATGAAGAAAGTACCATCAATATTGACTTTGCTGATGTTCGAACAGTAATGACAGAAGCTGGTACGACAGCGGTAATGGGAATTGGTGTGGCTTCCGGCGAAGAGCGTGCAGAAGAGGCTGTTGAAAAAGCTATCTCTTGTCCGCTACTTGAGGATGTTGATCTTTCAAATGCCCGTGGTGTGTTAGTGCACATAGTGGCCGGCTTAGACTTCAGCTGGGATGAATATCATATTGTTGGTGATGCACTGAAAGAGTTTGCTTCCGATGACTCGCAAATTATTTTCGGCGTGACAGTCAATCCTGAAATTGATAGCGGGGAATTACATGTGACTGTTATTGTGACCGGTCTTGGGGAGCGAAAATCAGAAGTTTCTGTGGTTAAAATTCCGACGCCGAAGGTTGAATCGCCAGCGCCGGAGATTGCCAGCGAACCAGCGCCAGCAGAAGAGAGCGCAAGTGCCGCAAAACCGGAAGGAAATTACTTGGATATTCCAGCCTTTTTACGTAAACAGGCTGATTAATAATTATTACCAGTTTGCGATATTTATCACAAACTGGTAAAATTCCAAGTATTAGATACGCTGAAGCGGCGTAGGGGGAATAATGATTAAACAAAGAACACTTAAGAAGAGCGTCAAGTCGATAGGTATTGGTCTGCACTCTGGTAATAAGGTGACGATTGAATTTCACCCTGCACCGGCGAATACTGGTATTGTCTACCGTCGAACCGATCTCGATCCTATTGTCAGTTTTAAAGCACATGCACAAGCTGTCCAAGAAACGCTTTTATGTACCTGTTTGGTCAACGATCAGGGCCAAAAAATATCCACAGTAGAACATCTTTCTGCTGCACTTGCCGGGTTGGGCATTGATAATATCATTATCGATGTTGACGCCCCTGAAATTCCAATTATGGATGGCAGTGCAAGTCCTTTTATTTTTCTCCTGCAATCTGCGGGTATTGAAGAACTGAACAGTCCTAAAAAATTCATTCGTGTTAAAAAGACCGTACGAGTTGAAGATGAAAAAGAGGGAAAATGGGCTGAATTACAACCCTCGAATAAAGGCTTCAGTTTAGATTTTAAAATCGACTTTGATCATCCTGTTTTTGAAGGTCAAAACCAGCATATAGAGATGGATTTTTCCGGTGACCTTTTTGTAAAAGAGATCAGTCGCGCTAGAACCTTTGGTTTTATGAAAAGTGTAGAATATTTACAATCAAATAATTTAGCCTTAGGGGCTAGCTTGGATAACGCGATCGGTTTAGACGAGTTTCGAGTCTTAAATCCTGATGGTTTGCGTTATGAAGACGAATTTGTAAAACATAAAGTGCTGGATGCTATTGGTGACCTTTATCTTTCTGGTTACACTATTTTAGGCCATCTTAAAGCCTTTAAAACCGGGCATGCCCTTAATAATCAACTGTTGTGTGCTTTACTAGCAGACCAGGAGGCTTGGGAAATGGTCACCTTTGAAGAGCCGGTAAGTGAATCCCCCATTCAATACGTCTCTCCTGTTTTTGCCCTCTAAATAAAAAAACCTTTAGTTTTCTAAAGGTTTTTTTTTGTGGTTTTTTAGCAACCTATTTTTTAGAATATTTAGCTAAGGAGCGTAAGGCTTTTTGCAATCCGGGTTCAGCATCTTCAGCCAAGGCTAAAAATGATTCTGCAACATCAGCGGGTATTTTACTTGCTCGTTTAATGTTCTTTTTCGGCGGCTTATGTTGCGTTTTGCGGGTGCTAGACAGGGCCGGATTTACCTTGATTTTGATTCTTAATAGAGATGGGACCCGTTGGCGTAATAAGGTCAAAAGCTCAGTCCGCATAAATTGCAAGCGCATCATCCATGTTGCATCCGGGATTTCTATAAGCAAGCTCCCATTTTGTAAACTTCCTATCCTACATCCGGGGATATTATGTTGTTTCAAATGCCTTTGTAGTAAACTGTTAAGCGCCATGATAAGGACTACATCATGCTGCAAACCGCTTTTATTCAATAACGAAGAAACGGATTTTGGTTGTCGGGTTCTATTCATTAATTTCATCATTGTGAAGACACAATGGTCAGTATAGCGGTTATCTATTCAAGTAAGGAAACAGATTCTATGTTTTTAATGATAAAATAAAATCCTGCTGATTTCTTTTTGTAGATCAGATAGATAAAAATGTATTTAAGGGCTTGAAATTACAAAAAATAATCTCCATCTCTTGTAATTAAAGGTCATTTCAGTAGAGATGAATTATCGGGTTGCTATTCAGGCGTTTTCAAGTAATTTGGTATAAGTAATAATTTTATCAATGCGTAGTTTTAAATAAGAGTTACTGGTTTTCAAAAGTGGTGTTGCTGGAAAACGGGTTTACGTTAAAATTTTAATTTTTATAGAATGAGAAAGTGAAATGATTACAGGGCTAATAACAAAAATAATAGGCAGTCGTAATGACCGTTATTTGAAAAAACTGCGTAAAGTAGTAGATGAAATTAATAAGTTAGAACCACAAATACAAGCGCTGTCGGATGCAGAATTAAAAGCAAAAACAGCCGAGTTTAAAGAGCGTGTCGCATCGGGTGAAAGCCTGGACAGCATTTTGGTTGAGGCTTTCGCCGTGGTGCGTAATGCCTCTGAGCGCGTCTTTGGTATGCGCCAATTTGATGTGCAGTTAATTGGCGGAATGGTCTTAAATGACAATAAAATTGCCGAAATGCGTACCGGTGAAGGTAAAACATTAACGGCGACATTGCCAGCTTATCTTAATGCACTGACCAGTAAAGGCGTGCATATTATAACGGTAAATGATTATCTTGCCAGTCGTGATGCCAAGTGGAATGCTCAACTTTTTGAATTTTTAGGGCTAACTGTTGGTATTAATATCTCGGGTATGTCGGGCGATGAAAAACGCGCAGCTTACGCCGCTGATATCACTTATGGTACCAATAATGAATTTGGTTTTGATTACCTGCGCGATAATATGGCCTTTGAAGCGCAGCAGCGTGTTATGCGCCCGTTACACTATGCCATTATCGATGAAGTTGACTCAATATTAATTGATGAAGCAAGAACGCCGCTGATTATCTCCGGCCCGACCGATGGTGATTCTACCCTATATACTGAGTTGAATACTGTTATCCCGATGTTAACTAAACAGGATAAAGAAGATACCGAGGATTATATAGGCGAAGGCGATTTTACTGTTGATGAAAAAAATAAACAGGTTTTACTCACCGAACGTGGTCAGGAAAAAGTAGAGCTTATTCTACAAGAGCGTGGTTTACTTGATCAAAACCAATCACTCTATTCAGCTGCCAGTATTAGTTTATTACACCATGTCAATGCCGCCTTGCGTGCGCATACCCTATTTGAAAAAGATGTTGAATATATCGTCACCGAAAAGGGCGAAGTTGTTATTGTTGATGAGCACTCCGGACGTACAATGCCCGGTCGTCGTTGGTCTGAAGGGTTACATCAGGCGGTAGAAGCCAAAGAAGGTGTACAAATTCAAAATGAGAACCAAACATTAGCCTCGATCACTTTCCAAAACTATTTCCGTCTGTATACCAAACTGGCCGGTATGACCGGTACTGCTGATACTGAAGCATTTGAATTCCAGTCTATTTATGGTTTAGAAACGATCGTGGTTCCAACCAATCAACCAATGATCCGCAAAGATGGCGGAGACTTGGTTTATTTAACGGAACAGGAAAAATATCAAGCTATTGTCGATGACATTAAACCGCGTTTGGAGAAAGGGCAACCTATCCTGGTCGGTACTGTGTCTATTGAACACTCTGAGTTATTATCCAACTTAATGGATAAAGCAAAAATAAAACACAGCGTGTTAAACGCTAAGTTTCATGCTAAAGAAGCGGATATTATTGCTCAGGCAGGGGCGTTAGGTATTGTCACTATTGCAACAAACATGGCAGGACGAGGTACCGATATCGTTCTGGGCGGTCACTTGCAGGCTCGTTTGGATAAGTTAGGCGAGTTGACTCCCGAGCAAACTGAAGCTGAAAAAAATCTTTGGAAAGAGGAACATCAAAAAGTATTAGATGCGGGTGGCTTATATATTATCGGTACCGAGCGGCACGAATCTCGTCGTATTGATAACCAACTGCGTGGTCGTTCCGGACGGCAGGGCGATCCTGGCGAAAGCCGTTTCTATTTATCAATGGAAGACGCTCTGATGCGTATTTTTGCTTCAGAAAAAGTGTCTAATATGATGAAAAAATTGGGCATGGAGAAGGGCGAGGCCATTGAGCACCCTTGGGTCTCTCGTGCGATTGAGAATGCGCAGCGTAAAGTCGAAGGTCGAAACTTCGATATGCGTAAATCTCTTCTTGATTTTGATGATGTGGCTAATGAACAACGTAAAGTTGTTTATCAGCAGCGTAACGGTGTGATGGACAGTGAAGAGATCACTGATACTATTGAGCAAATCTGGGATGATGTGTTTAATAGTTGTGCTAATGAATATGTTCCCCCCCATTCACTCACTGAACAGTGGGATCTTGAAGGGTTAGAGCGTCGTTTAAAAACTGATTTTCTAGTGGATTCACCTGTTCAGCAATGGTTAATTGATGATGCTAACCTGCAGGAAGAAAACATTCGTGAAAAAATTGTTGAGCATGCCAAATCTTCATACCTTGCGAAGAAAGAACAGGTCGGTCCAGAAATTATTGCAGGTTTCGAAAAATCTGTAATGCTACAGACAATTGATACCTTGTGGAAAGAGCACCTTGCTGCAATGGATCATTTACGCCAGGGTATTCATTTACGTGGTTATGCACAAAAGGATCCTAAACAGGAATACAAACGTGAGTCATTCGAGTTGTTTTTACAAATGCTGGAAAACTTAAAGCATGATGTTGTGGTTATCCTTTCTAAAGTGCAAGTGCAGTCAAAGGACGAGGCTGATGCTATTCAAGAGCAGCGTCGTCAGGCTGAAGCAGAGGCTCAACATCAAATGCAGCATGCGCAGGCAAATCAGGGTGAAATAGTTCCCGAAGAAAACAGCAGCCGCGATGAAACTTTTGTACGTAACGAGAAAAAAGTGGGGCGCAATGAACCCTGTCCCTGCGGCTCTGGTAAAAAATACAAACAGTGCCATGGTAAACTTGCCTAGTTTGTCTTAAGATTTCACGGTTATAAAAAGGCTCTTTTAGAAGAGCCTTTTTTTATGGATTTAAAAGGACTGTTATGAAAAATATTGACATTAGTATTGCCATTGTAAAAAATTCACAAGATTTGTTTTTAATCTGTTTACGTCCTGATGATGTGCACCAGGGTGGAAAGTGGGAGTTTCCCGGCGGAAAAATTAACAAAAATGAAAGTGCAGAGCAGGCGATGTTAAGAGAATTAAAGGAAGAAGTCGGCATAACAGCGCTTGGCTATTGTTTGTTAGAAACAACCTTTTTTGATTATGGAGATAAGCAGTTAAATCTTAATTTTTTTCTGGTTAGTCAATTTACCGGTGAAGCCTTGGCTCAAGAGGGGCAAAGCATGCGCTGGGTTGAAAAAGCAGAATTACATAATTATTCATTTCCCGATGCCAATGCAGCGATTATAAAAAAACTGTAAGCCTTTAATTTTTAATAAGAGTCTCTGATACGCATAAAGCTTGCAAAGCGGGGAACATGGTTTTTTGTTTTTCCGACATACTTATAAGTAATTGTCGCGCCTATGGGCGGCGGGTTTTCACGTTCGAGATCCGAGAATCCCGTGCCAATTTTGAATTTAATCCCGTCTTTTGTTTCAACCAGCAGCGCGCCAAGCCTGCCTGTATTCCTGCCTTTACCTGAGAGATGTTGAATAACAACCGCTTCAGCATCTTCATATTTTTTTAATTTCATTAAATCTTTACTGCGTTTAGCCTGATGATAAGCGCTTCCTCTATGCAGCATTAAACCTTCGCCACCCTTGACCAGAACCTCTTCTAATAATAATTGTAACTGCTCATTATTTTCAATTCGTTGCTGCTTAATCATTTTTAGGTAAGCTGACTCACTTGAGTTAATTAATTTTTCCATTTGTTGCAGGCGGGAGGTGAAATCAGCGTCAGAGGCTGGCAGGTCAAAGATCATAAAAGAGATTTTTTGCCACTCTCGGTCAATGGGATGCTGTTTACGTGTGATTCCTGAAACTTGTTCAAATTGCTGACGATCAATCCACAATTCGCCAGATAACGGTTGCTGCGGGAAATTTTTAATAAACCACTGCGGTGCATTAAAAATATTACCCTGTTTAGAGATGAGCTGCTTACCGTCCCAGTAGGCTCGCACACCATCCAATTTTTCACTTACCCAATACTCCTGGATATTAATATCTTGGTGATAAATCGTAGCAAGTTGAATCGGTGGTGGTAAGGTTTTGTTGGCGTGGGATAACGCAGAAAAAAGACAAAGTAAAAAAAACAACGTTTTGTATGACATAAAAACCCCCTAAACAGTGTAACAAGCTTAGGGCGGTTTTTAATAAATACAAACTAGTCTATAAAACGCATCGATAAATCAATGGCACGTACGTGTTTGGTTAAAGCACCTACGGAAATATAATCCACGCCCGTTTGGGCATAGGGAAGGATCGTTTTGCTGTCAACATTGCCTGAAACTTCTAACTTTGCAGTTGAGTTTGGTATTTTACTATTAATTGCCACGGCTTCCAGCATCATTGCAATACTGAAATTATCTAACATAATACGCTCTGCCCGCGCATCTAATGCTTGTTTTAGTTCCGCAATAGATTCCACTTCTACTTCAACCAATCGTTCCGGGTGTTGGGTTTTAGCCATCTTAACTGCCGCATCAATGCCGCCACAGGCCATAATATGGTTTTCTTTAATTAAGTATGCG
Organism: Psychromonas sp.; assembly: GCF_047632955.1. Classification (GTDB taxonomy): domain Bacteria; phylum Pseudomonadota; class Gammaproteobacteria; order Enterobacterales; family Psychromonadaceae; genus Psychromonas. The sequence continues at coordinate 87,913 of NZ_JBLIED010000011.1, forward strand.
TCATACAAACCAATCCTGTGGTTCAAACCTCCACCACATAATACGGCATATTTAGAGGCATTACGTAAACCGGGTAAGGTTTTACGGGTATCGAGTAATTTACAATCTGTTTCTTTGATTAAATCCGCATAGTATTTAACTTTAGTTGCAATGCCCGACAATGTTTGTATAAAATTAAGCGCGCTGCGTTCACCCGTTAATAAAGTACGGGCAGCCCCTTCAAGGCTAAATAATTGGCTATTGGCTTCAACAAAATCACCATCTTTGACAAACCAAGTTATTTTTACTTGATTTCCCAGTTGGCGGAAAATTTCTTCGGTCCATGCTTTGCCACAAAAAACCGCATCTTCACGTGTTATCACAATCGCTTTAGCTTGTTTACCATCAGGAATTAAATTCGCTGTGATATCACCTTCAAGAGGAGAGAGGCCGTTTAAATCTTCATCTAACGCGATTTTGACACTCTGAATTATTTCTTGTGCAACCATGCTGAATTTCCATTAACAATAAAAAAACAAATATTACCTTAATGCATTGTTAATACCAATGTTCTAAAGTGACTACTCTTATAAATAATAAAAATAAATCTAACCTATACCTAAATTACTTGAAGATGTATCTTCAGTAATTTGCGTATAAAGGAATCTTATGACATTAATTATCGGTTTAACAGGCGGCATTGGTAGCGGGAAGTCAACGGTATCCGGTTTTTTTTCTGAATTAGGCATTGAGATTATTGATGCGGATATTGTGGCCCGGCAAGTTGTTGAAAAGGGGCAACTGGCATTGCAAAAAATTGAGCAGCACTTTGGCCGTGAGGTACTGACAAAGGGGGATCTCAATCGCGCTTTTTTACGCCGGCTTATTTTTGAAAATGAACAGGAAAAAGTATGGCTGAATAATTTACTGCATCCTCTTATTCGCGCTCGAATAGTTGAGCAATTGGCTAAGGCTAAGGGAGATTATATACTCCTGGAAGCCCCTTTATTATTTGAAAATAATATAGATAGATTAACCGATTATGATGTGGTTGTTGATGCTGACCCTGCTGTTCAGGTAAAAAGAGCCTGTGCGCGGGATGGTGGGGATGAAGAGGTTATTTATGCTATCATTGCCAGTCAAATAGACAGGCAGACTCGCCTGGGGAAAGCGGATTATATTATCGATAACAGTCACCTTTCCCTGCCTGAATTAAAAAAGAGAGTGCAGCTGCTGGATGCTCAATTTCGCAAATTGAAAAACTAATCAAATAACAGACATTTGTTTCTGTTTGCCTTATTTTGCTGTATTGTTACCATTTTTTGTGGAGATATTTAGATAAAAATGATTGCTTTTGAATACCCTCTGAATGAGAAAAATCGTAGTTATTTACGGTTTGAATTTCTCTTCTCTCAGCTTAAAATGAGCATCTCTTTTGAGCATGTTAATGACTCGACTATTTTTTTTAAAGCCCTGTTGGAATTGGTCGAATTAGCTGAACGTAGCGATATTCGCCATGATCTAATTAAAGACTTACGTTCGTTGTCTGAGCAGATGAGAAAGTGGTTAAACCATGATCAAGTGGATCAGAAAACCGTGACTGATTTAATTTCAGAAATTGAGGAACTCATTCATGCCGTACTTATTCTGCCGAAACAACTGCGTTTCTTTAAAACCAACCGTTTTTTAACCTCTTTAAAACAACGCTTTTTTATTCCGGGTGGTACCTGTAATTTTGATTTACCACAGTTCCATTTTTGGTTGGCCTCTGATCTGGGAAAACGCCAGCAGGATGCGCAATCCTGGTTCAGCCATTTTACCAGTTTAGAAAAAGCATTAACCTTATTTTTAAAAATAAAGCGTTCTCAAGCTGTTGCCACAATGCAGACAGCTAAAAATGGTTTTTATCAGGCGGAAGTTGAAAAATGCGGTTTTATCGTTGTCAAAGTAGATAAAAAACAGGGAGTTTATCCTGTTATAAGTGGACATAACCAGCGTTATTCGATTCGCTTTATGAGTGCCAAAAGTGAAACCAATACCTTAGACAGTATTGAGTTTGAGCAAATGTGTTGCTAGGCGTTTTAAATTGCTAGGAGTTTTATATGATAGTTAACTGCCCAACCTGTAAAAAAGAAGTTGAATGGATAATTGAAAGTGCTCATCGTCCATTTTGTTGTAAACGTTGTCAACTGATCGATCTTGGTGAATGGGCTTTTGAAGAGAAAGTCATTAAAGGTGAGTCTGTCAGTCCCGAAAATATGCCCGCAAATAAAAGCATTTATTTTGATTCGTAAAAGGTGGAATAATTGTTATGTCAGTTAATGAATTTTTGAATAAAATAAAAACTCAGCCGCAGGAGATTAGTTTCTCCGAGGTATTGGATTTGATTGAAAAAAATTATAATTTTAGCGAAACTGCCTTTGAAAATGGTCCGCATTTAAATTTAGCGGGTCAAAACTCCGGTTCATGTAAGATCTTCTCTTTTGCAAAATTAGCAGATTTAACGGCAGCACAAACACTGGCATGTTTTGGAGATTATTACCGGGAAGATGTTTTACAACATCCGCAGGCAACAGATCATCAAAATATTCGTCAATTTATGATTTCCGGCTGGCAGGGCATTAATTTCACTTCTCAGGCACTTTATAAAAAATAAAGTACTTAACAGCCTCATTAAGATGATCTTCTTAGGGCTGTTAAGACTCTATGTCGCCATTAACCGCCGGCCAATTTCACCTTGTGATTTTTTTGCTCTAAAAAAAGTTTAACAATTTCTCGCTGGTCACCCTGAATCTCTATCACAAAATCTTTAACGCAGCCCCCTGTTCCGGTGCGTTTTTTGATCTCTTTGGCAAGTGCTTTTAATGCTTTTTCATCCAATTCCAGCCCTTTGATTAAGGTGACTCCCTTGCCCTTGCGTCCTTTAGTTTCGCGATGAATGCGAATAATACCATCACCTTTAGCCGCTTTTTTTTCAATTTTTGGCTTATCAATCTTCCCTCCGTCGGTCGAATAAACAAGATTAAGGTCGTTGAAGTTCATATGAATTCCTATTCTCTACATTGTGTGAGCTTAAGTTTACCAGAGTCTTTTTTAAATACTGTAAATATAATGATCTAGAACATTGAATGGAGCAGGGCTTTGTATTAACATTAAATCTAAATGATAATAATTAACATTTGCGGTTTGTATTAAGATTTAAAAGGGGTTAGAAATGGTTTTATCGGATCTGGAAGTAGGGCAAACGGCCAATATCGTTAATATGCAGGATATGGAGCCGGTGATGCGTAAAAAGCTGCTCAACTTAGGCTTTTTACCGAAAGCCAAAATTAAACTATTACGTTTAGCGCCAATGGGGGATCCCCTCGCTATTCGCTGCGCAAACAATAATATTGCCCTGCGCAAAATGTTAGCCAGTCAAATTGAGGTGGAGTTGTCCGTATGACATTAACTGTCGCCACTATTGGTAACCCAAATTCAGGTAAAACGTCATTATTTAATGCATTAACCGGTGCCAATCAGCATGTTGGCAACTGGAGTGGTGTAACGGTCGAAAAAAAAATAGGCTATTTTAATGTAGATCGTGACTGTGAAGTTCAGGTAATCGATTTACCCGGTATTTATAGTCTTGATTACGATCCGGACGGAAACTCGCTTGATGAGCGTGTGGCCTTTGAATATATTATGAAAAATAGCCCGGATTTGCTACTTAATGTGATTGATGCCGGTAATTTGGAACGCAGTTTATACCTTACCCTGCAACTTAAAGAGCTTGGTTTACCGGTCGTTGCGGTGCTAAATAAAATGGATGTTGCGGACAAAAAACAATTAGTCATTGATGAACAATGTATTAGTAAAATATTAGACTGCCCGGTGATTAGTTTATCTGCCCATGATAAAAATGCGGTGCAGCAGCTTAAAAACAAACTGCAGGCTTTTAACCGACAAGTATCGACTGCCCCTATTAAACTGGATTACGGTGAAACTCTGGAGGCAGTGATTGATCAGGCAACTGTTTTGTTAGCAACGGTTGAGCACAGACTTGAAAATCGCGGATTAGCAATCAAACTGTTAGAAAATGACCAAAGCATCACAGAACTTTTTTCGCCCCAGCAAAACCAGGCACTTTCAAAAACAAAGTTAGCTGCCACTATTGATATCGACCTTCAGGTAGCCGATACACGCTACAGTTTTATCTACGAGCTTTCGCAACAGGCGGTACGTTTACAGGGACATTTAGGCAGAAGCATCACCGAGAAGATTGATGCACTTACCTTAAACAGGTTTACCGGCATTCCCTTCTTTTTATTGGTTATGTACCTGATGTTTATGTTTTCAATTAATATCGGCAGTGCCTTTGTTGATTTCTTTGATATTACTGCGGGTGCTATTTTTGTTGATGGCAGTGCACAGTTATTAAGCGCTGTTTCAGCCCCCGAATGGTTAATTAATGTATTAGCTTACGGTGTTGGTAACGGTATACAAACCGTGATGACCTTTATTCCAGTTATCGGCTGTTTATACCTGTTTTTAGCCGTATTAGAAAGCTCAGGTTATCTCGCTCGTGCCGCATTTGTGATCGATAAGGGCATGCAGTATCTCGGTCTGCCCGGAAAATCATTTGTGCCTATGATTGTGGGTTTTGGTTGTACCGTGCCCGCGGTGATGGCCACTCGCACACTTGAAAAAGAACGCGAACGTTTGTTGACGGTTATTATGTCTCCGTTTATGTCATGCGGAGCACGTTTACCGGTGTATGCGCTGTTTGCCAGTGCTTTCTTTCCTGAAAATGGTCAGAACATTGTCTTTTCACTCTACCTGATCGGTATTTTAGTAGCTGTTATAACCGGTTATATTTTAAGTCATACCATTTTACCGGGTAAAAGTGAAAATCTACTCTTAGAATTACCCGATTATGAACTGCCAAAATTAAAAAATACTTTCATTAAAACATGGCAAAAAATGAAAGGTTTTGTACTGGGAGCCGGGAAAACCATCATCCTGGTAGTAACACTGTTGAATGTGATTAACTCGGTCGGTGTAGACGGCAGCTTTGGCCATCAGGATAGTGATCAGTCACTACTGAGCAAGGGTGCTAAAATTATTACGCCGGTATTGTCGCCGCTGGGCATTACCCAGGATAACTGGCCGGCAACATTGGGTATTGTCACCGGGATATTTGCTAAAGAAGCGATAGTCGGGACTTTAAATAACCTTTATTCAACTCAGTCCGGTGAAGTGGAGGTGGAATTAACCCTGCTTGAAAAACTCAATAGCGCACTGCAAACCATCCCTGAAAATTTATTAGGTATTAATATTAGAGATCCGCTGGGACTCGGTGTGGGGGAGACCACAAATTTAGCGCTAGCTGCACAAGAGCAGGGAGTTGATCTTACTATTTACCGCAATATTCAAAAGGCTTTTGTCAGCAAAGAAGCGGCTTTTGCTTATCTGTTATTTATCTTGTTGTATGCACCCTGCGCGGCGGCAATGGGGGCTATAGTGCGTGAGGTGGGCATTGTTTGGGCACGTTTTATTGCGGTATGGTCAACGGCAGCCGCTTATATTATTTCCGTTTGTTATTACCAGGTAATGACCTTCATGGAGCATCCGCTAAGTAGCTTGATGTATTTAATGCTATCAGCGATGGTCATTCTTTGCGTATTTTACGGCCTTAACCGCAAAGGAAATGTATTAGCGGCAGTACAATTAAAGGTTCTTTACTCATGATTTTATCGACCATTGCAGAATATGTAAAAAATGCCGGACGCGTTGAAGAAAAACAGCTGCTTAAACACTTCCACTTAAGAGTCGAAGGGTTATCACCTATGATGGCGGTTTTATTAAAACGCGGGAAAATTCAGAAAACGATTAATCAAAGAGGAGAAAAGCTGCCCCCTGAAATTTATTACAGCTGGTCAGAAAAACAACAAATACCCATGTTGACAGTTGTTTAAACAGAAAAATAGATTTTTCATCGGGAAATGCTTTTTTATTTGTTATTTTCGCCCTAGCCAAATGCGTTTAACCTTTGTACAATCCTTTCCCTGATTTTGATCATATCCGGGCTGTTAACCTTTCGATGCTGTAAGGTCAACGGCACCTGGCAGTATTGAGTAATTTATTGTTGTTAACGAGGCTTTCATGAATATAAAAAAAGTAAACCTACTGAATTTGAACCGCGAAGGTTTACGTGCATTTTTTGTCGAATTGGGTGAAAAACCCTTTCGTGCTGAGCAAGTAATGAAATGGATTTATCATTATGGTTGTGAAGATTTTGACCAGATGAGTAACGTTAATAAAAAACTACGTGAAAAATTAAAAGAATGCGCAGAAATTGTTGCACCGCAGGTTAAAGTCGAACAGCGCAGTAATGATGGTACGATAAAATGGGCGATGACGGTCGGCGACCAAGAAGTTGAGGCTGTCTATATTCCCGAAAAAGATCGTGCGACTTTGTGCGTTTCTTCACAGGTAGGTTGTGCGTTAGCCTGTAACTTCTGCTCAACTGCCCAGCAGGGATTTAACCGTAATTTAAGCGTCAGTGAAATTATAGGCCAGGTTTGGCGTGCCGCTAAAATTGTCGGAGTGATGGGGGAAAGTGGTAAGCGTCCTATTACTAATGTGGTCATGATGGGAATGGGTGAGCCGTTACTTAATCTTAATAATGTCATCCCCGCCATGGAGTTGATGTTAGATGACTTTGGTTATGCACTTTCAAAACGTCGTGTCACCATCTCAACCTCGGGCGTTGTCCCGGCGCTTGATATTTTAGGCGACCGCATTGATGTTTCTCTGGCGATTTCATTGCATGCTGCAAACGATACATTGCGCTCGCAAATGATGCCCATTAACGACAAGTATAATATTGCTGATTTCTTAGCGGGTGTGAAACGTTATATCGAAAAATCCAAGGCTAACCGTGGTAAAGTGACGATAGAGTATTTGTTGCTGGATCACTTTAACGATTCGACCGATCAAGCTCATGAATTGGCCATTTTACTTAAAGATACACCTTGTAAGATAAACCTTATTCCTTTTAACCCCTTCCCGGGTAATGATTACCAAAAACCAAGCAACAGCCGGGTGGATCGTTTTAATAAAGTGTTAATGGAATACGGATATACGGTGATCGTTCGGAAAACGCGTGGTGATGATATTGATGCCGCCTGCGGGCAACTCGTCGGGGATGTAATTGATCGCACTAAACGCACTATGAAAAAACGCCTGCAGGGTGAAAATATCGCTATTAATCAGGGATAATTGATTTTCTATTGCCATTGGGTAACTTAGTTGTAGCACATTAAGATAGCTGTTTCCCGCCTTTTACGGCGGGAGACAACCGAGTAGCGTCAGTGCTTACAATAGTTAAAAAGAGCAGGTCACTCTTTGTATATTGTCTTCTGTTTGCTTATTCGGGCTTTCCTCTGAATTTGTACCTTGAAGTCAAGTAGTGTTACAAGTAAACTCAATAGCTTGATCTTCTTAAGTATAAGCTGCCTGACCTTCCATAAAGGTATTAAAAGGAATGCAATAGTCAGCATTTTAGGTCACAATACGACCACTTTTTGTGAACATTTTAGATCTTTAAAATGAGTACATTATTACCTTGGTGTGTAGATTAACTAGCATCATTTTAAGGAATATATGCGTCAAACTTTCGTTTCTATTTTGCTCTTATTGGTCTTGTCGGCCTGTACTTCCAGTGCAACTACAACCACCACAAGAAATTCTGCTGTGGGTCAAAAAATGTCATTGGACAAAAAGAGTGCATCCGCAATACGCGTTAAACTTGCGCTCGTTTATTTAGAAAACAAGCAGATGCAGCTAGCGAAAGTGAACCTTGAAAAAGCCTTGTCATACCAGCCCGAAGATGCCAATGTTTACCGTGTTTTTGCTCATTATTATGAAGCCGTTAATGAAATTGAAAAAGCGGAAAAGATGTATAAAAAGTCCCTGTCTCTGGATCGTAATAATTCGGAAACTTACGATAACTACGGTACTTTTTTGTGTCAGCAAAAGCGTTACGATGAAGCAGAAAATGCATTTTTAACGGCACTTTCACAGAACCATCATAGCAATGTTGCAGATATCTATGAGAATGCAGGATTGTGTGTTGAACAAATAAACCAGCTAGATAAAGCACTATTTTATTACCAATCTTCCCTTTCACATAATCCGAATAAATTATATTTGAATCTTTCACTGGCAAGAATAAATATTACTCAAAAAAATTATAAAGAGGCACAGTTAAATTTATTCAATTATCAAAAACCAAATGGACACTCTGCGGAGAGTTTATGGCAATGGATTCGCTTAAGCTATGTGACTGGAAATGATGCAAGTCTGAATAAATATGCCGGAATATTATTAGAAACATTCCCAGAATCCCATCAAGCATTAGATTATTTAAATCATGGATATTATGAATAACGACACAACTAAAATTATCTCCCCACTGGGCCTCGCACTGCATAATGCTCGATTAAAAGCTTCATTATCTGTCGAACAGGTTGCCAAGCTTTTGAATTTAAACGAGAGCGCAGTAAAAGAATTAGAAGACGATGTCTCTGCTTTGATTGAAAGTGGCAAATATGTGCCTATCTATCTGCGAGGGTACCTTGCTAACTATGCAAAAGTAGTTGCTTTAAAGTCCTTAGATGAATTTGTTGAGTACCAACAACTTTCCAAAAATCAGGCGTGCCATGCAAGCATTAGAGCGACGGCTAGCATGGCGCCTGCTGCCAAAAAGAGACTAATACCTTTGTGGCTGTTAGTGCTTTTGCTGTTAATCGCCATACTGGCCACAGTGCTCGTTAAGCAGTCAGGTTTTTTTGCCGCAGCAGAGTCGGCTGCACCAGCTGAAAGCAGCAAAGGTGTTGAAAATAAACCCTTCAACCCTATTGATCAAAATGAGCAAAATGATCAGACCTTGCCTGAATTAGAACAGTCAACCGAGCTCGAAGCGGTTGAGCAAATTAGTCCTGAGGCAGTCATTGAAAGCGCCGTCGATGAAAGTAGTAGTGCAGATGAAATCATCAGTGCTGACACAAGTGTTGCCGTCGAAAAGAATGAGCCGATTGCAGAGCCGCCAACGGCTGTTGCTGAGTCTCTGGATTTATCTTTCAGCGCAGATTGTTGGACGGTCATCTTTGATGCAACGGGTAAACGTTTGGCTTTTGGTCTGTACAAAAATAATGACACTTTGTCACTTGAAGGAATCGCACCCTTTAAAATGAAATTAGGTGCTCCAAGTGCCGTTGACATAAAATATCAAGATAAAATAATCGAACGTGCTTTTACTGCGGGACAAGCGCTGGAGTTTTATATTCCGGCATAAGCTCAGGTTCGAGCAGAATAAATCTGTATAGAAAGCAACTCCCAAACCGGCTAATGAAACAGTTGAATAGTTGACTTTTTCTTTGAAAGTGAAGATAACGTCGCAGCGGTTTGAGGGAGAATATCATTATCGCGTGAAGCGTTTTTTAAACAGTGGTCTATCAGCAAAGAGTAATACTATTATGAGCCATCCTTCTTCAATTGTACGCCGTGTATCGAAACAGATAATGGTGGGTAATGTACCTGTTGGTGGAGATGCGCCCATTACAGTGCAATCTATGACCAACACCTTGACCACTGACGTTGCCGCCACCGTTGCGCAAATCAGACGCTTAGAAGCGGTTGGTGCAGACATGGTGCGCGTTTCCGTGCCGACCATGAATGCTGCGGAGGCTTTTCGAGAAATTAAAGCCTTAAGCAATATCCCTTTGATAGCCGATATCCACTTTGATTATCGTATCGCCCTGAAAGTCGCCGAATATGGCGTTGATTGCCTGCGCATTAACCCCGGTAATATTGGTAATGAACGGCGCATTCGCAGCGTTGTTGACTGCGCGCGTGATTATAATATTCCTATTCGGATTGGCGTAAACGGTGGTTCACTGGAAGCTGATATTCAGGAAAAATACGGAGAGCCAACGGCACAAGCGCTGGTTGATTCGGCATTACGTCATGTGGATATTTTAGACCGGCTTAATTTTGACCAATTTAAAGTGAGCGTAAAAGCCTCGGATGCATGGCTTGCGGTTGAATCATATCAATTGCTTGCAAAACAGATAAACCAACCACTGCATTTAGGGATCACCGAAGCCGGGGGACTGCGCAGCGGTTCGGTTAAATCTGCCGTTGGCTTAGGCATGTTACTTGCTCAGGGCATAGGTGATACCCTGCGTGTCTCTCTGGCCGCTGATCCTGTAGAAGAAATTAAAGTGGGTTTTGATATTTTAAAATCATTACGTATTCGCAGCCGCGGAATTAATTTTATTGCCTGTCCAACCTGTTCGCGTCAAGAATTTGATGTTATTGCGACGGTCAATGCACTAGAGCAGCGTCTTGAGGATATCGTCATGCCAATGGATGTGTCTATTATCGGTTGTGTTGTCAACGGGCCGGGAGAAGCATTAATTTCTGATTTGGGCATTACTGGGGGTAAAAACAAAAGTGGTTTTTACGAAGATGGCGTGCGTCAGCGGGATCGTTTCGATAATAATGATGTGATTGATCAGCTTGAGGCTAAAATTCGAGCGCGTGTCAGCCGCACGGATCAGAGCAACATCATCCTAAAAGTGTAACTAATTCGAGCCGGCCTGTTATTTGTTAAACAATAACGGGCTTTTTTATAAGTTATTCAATGAGATATTACAAATTATCTGAGAAACCCGGCTGCATGGTTCCATCTAATTTGAAAAGTCCTTATAATGACTCATTATTTTATTCTCAACTGTATGCGGAAATCATTGTGGCAAAAAAGATCCAAGCAATTCGTGGCATGAACGATACCCTTCCTGAACAAACACCGGTTTGGCAAAAATTAGAGTCATTATTTAGACAAGTCGTGAGCAGTTACGGTTACTCTGAAATACGTATGCCAATTGTCGAAAATACCAATCTTTTTAAACGCTCAATCGGAGAAGTAACCGATATCGTTGAAAAAGAGATGTATACTTTTGCCGATCGTAACGGCGACAGCTTAACCTTGCGTCCTGAAGGGACAGCATCCTGCGTGCGTGCCGGTAACGAGCATGGCTTATTATATAATCAGGAACGCCGTTTATGGTACACCGGCCCGATGTTCAGGCATGAACGTCCGCAAAAAGGACGTTACCGTCAATTTCATCAATTTGGTGTGGAAACCTTTGGCATAGCCAGTGCCGACATTGACGCGGAAGTTATTTTACTTTCTGCGCGTTTGTGGAAATCTCTGGGAATCTTTAACGATGTAGAACTGCAGTTGAACTCTTTAGGCTCTAACGAAGCGCGTCTTTTATACAAAGAGGCATTAGTTGTCTATTTATCGGCTCATGTTGAACAGTTGGATGAAGACAGCAAGCGCCGTATGCAGAGCAATCCATTACGTGTTCTTGACAGTAAAAATCCTGATGTTCAAGCGTTATTAGTCGATGCGCCGAAACTGTCTGAATATCTTGATGACGAATCTGTCGAGCACTTTGCGCAACTGCAAAAATATCTTGATGCGGCAGGTATTAAATATGTAATTAATGAGCGCTTAGTGCGTGGTTTAGATTATTATAATCGTACTGTCTTTGAGTGGGTAACCACAAGTCTTGGATCGCAAGGTACAATCTGCGCGGGTGGACGTTATGATGGTCTGGTTGAACAACTCGGGGGTAAAGCAACACCCGCGGTCGGTTTTGCAATGGGTCTGGAAAGAATTATCCTGATGCTGGAAACACTGGCATTAAATGAGGATGTTAAAAAAGACGTCGATATATACAGCATAGTGGTTGGCGAAGGTGCTAATATTGCCGGTTTTAAAATGGCAGAACTGATTCGAACTGCGTTGCCTGAACTGAAAATGATGCACCATTGCGGCGCGGGTAACTTCAAAAAACAAATGAAACGGGCCGATAAAAGCGGCGCTCGTTTGGCGTTGATCATTGCTGAAAGTGAGCTAGAGAGTGGTTGTGTCACAATTAAAGACTTACAGGGTCAATTTGAGCAACAAAGCGTTGCAATGAGTGAGCTAATTAAGGTACTACCTGGCTATTTTAAATAATTTATAACAAGGAATAACACGTGGTTGATATTATTGAAGGTTACGAAACAGAAGAACAGCAGGTTGATGCCATTAAAGGCTGGTGGAAAGAAAACGGCAATACATTAATGATTGCTGCCGTTGTCGGTCTGGCCGGACTGTGGGGCTGGCGTTTTTATAACGACTCGCTGCTCAGCGGACAGGAAGAAGCTTCGCAGGCTTATTCTGACATGTTAGTTAAGTTTGAAAGCAAAGATGCGGCAGCCGGACTTGATGATATCAAAGCCTTTGTGGCGGACAACCAGGATAATAACTACGGTGTGTTAGCCGCTTTACTGCTTGCCAAAGAAGCGGTACAGCAAAAAGATTTTGCGCTTGCTAAAACCCAATTTGTCCAACTGCAATCACAAAATGAATACGCACCACTCGATAATATTATCAATTTACGCTTAGCCCGCGTAGAAGCGCAACTGGGCGAAAATCAACAGGCCTTAGGCACTTTGGCATTAATTACAGAACCGAGTTTTTTAGCGAAAGCTAATCAAGTCAAAGGGGGTGTATATGTGCAGATGGGTGATACTGAAAATGCGCGCGCTGCATTTCAGAATGCGGTGAATGCAAGCCAGGGAAATGTTGGGCCTCTTTTACAATTACAATTTGATGATCTTGCGACAGTTGCCGATAAAACGGTTGCTGCCCCAATTCTTGAAACTGAAAAATAGATTGAGATATCAGATGAAAAAATGGCTTAAATGTATTGCTGTTATTTCTGGAGCAGCTTTTTTATTAACCGGTTGTTCGCTTTTTAATAGCGAAGAAGATGTTGTGACGATGGCTGAATTGCCTGTATTTGAAGCTTCCTATCAACCCAAGATTAGCTGGCAAAAAAGTGTCGGTAACGGTATTGATAAATATTATTCACAATTACAACCTGCCGTTGATTCAGAAGCCATTTATGCCGCTTCCCGTGCAGGAAAAGTCAAAGCTTTTACGCTGGGCGAAGGTAAATCACTTTGGTCAAATGATTTTAGTGAATATAAAGATAATCAATTAAACCGTTCAGCACGCTTCTCCGGCGGTATCACGGTGGCGTTAGATACCCTGTTTATCGGCACTGAAAATGCGCAAGTTTTAGCGATTGATAAAAACACCGGTAAATTAAAATGGTTATCTACGGTCAGCGGTGAAGTGCTTGCCAAACCCGTTTATGCCAACGGTAAAATTGTTGTCCATACGAGCCGTGGAGATTTGATTGCTTTAGACAGCCAAACCGGCGAAGAACTTTGGACTCTGAGAAATAAACAGCCTAATTTAACATTACGCGGCAGTTCTGCTCCTTCCGTTTCTCAAGGAGGGATTATTTACGGCCGGGCTGATGGGTTTGTTTCAGCGGCGTTACTCGAGACCGGTCAGGCATTGTGGCAACTGCCCATCGCTCGTCCCTATGGTGCAACTGAATTAGACCGTATTGTCGATGTTGATATGCAACCTGTGATCTCCAACGGTGAGGTTTTTGCACTCGCTTATAACGGCAATTTAACGGCCATTGATCTGCTCAAAGGTGAACAGCTCTGGTCAACTAAATATTCTGGTTTTAATAATATTACGTTATCGGGTAACAGCCTTTATTTAACGGATTATCGCGGCTGGGTGTATGCGGTTGACCGTCGCAGCGGCGCTCAGATTTGGGTAAACGAGCAACTCTCTTACCGAAATGTCAGCGGCGTGACTGTTGCTAATGAGTATCTGGTTGTTGGTGACGGGGAAGGTTACCTGCACTGGCTGGATCGTGATACCGGAGAGTTTGTTGCGCAACAGAAAATTGACTCCGATGGGTTATATAAAGAGCCGATAGCCACAGAAACACACCTCTATTTGCTCTCCCGCAGTGGTAAATTAGTTGCGATTGAAAAACCATCGATAAATGTAGAATAATTCCTTTAATTTTTACTGTATACTGTCAGCCCCTTGCATTTATTGCGGAGGGGTTTTTTTTGTTTTATAGGATTGAAATATGTTACCAGTCGTCGCTTTAGTTGGCCGCCCAAATGTGGGCAAATCAACTTTATTTAACCGCTTAACTCGTACGCGTGATGCATTAGTCGCGGATTTTCCAGGTTTAACGCGAGATCGTAAATACGGTCAGGCGAAAATCGATGAACATGAATTTATCGTTATTGATA
>NZ_JBLIED010000012.1:0-97198 GCF_047632955.1 Psychromonas sp.
ATAAAAATAACAGTTAAATAATCTATACCCATTTCATTAATTAGAGACGCTCTTTGAATACTTAAAAAAACCCGCTGCGCTTCTTTCTCCAATACAATCCTCTCGCATCAATAACATCGCTCTAAACTACGCTCATCTTTTTGCCTTTCTATAAAAATAACAGTTATTTTATTCCTGCGGTTGGGCAAGTTTCCACCCCTCAAATCCGCCATTCACGCTGTAAACATCCGAATACCCCTGATCACAAAGGTATTGTGCAACACCTTTACTGCTATTGCCATGGTAGCAGATGACAAAGACGGTCGTATTAACCTCGACCTCTTTTATAAAGTCGGCAATAGTATCGTTAGTGAGGTGAAAAGAGCCTTGTGCATGATCTGTTTCAAAGGAGTTGGAATCTCGAATATCAACGAGCTGAATATTTTCTTTTAGCGAGCGTTGTTTTGCATCATTAGCATTAATTAACTGATAGCCTGACATAGTAATTTCCTATTAAAAGTAACCTGTACAGATTCAATTTAACAAATAGTACTAAATAGTTGCAACATTTCATTTACATGCTCAATAAATAGTTATCCGTACCCATTTTTTAACCAACATATATCTGCAAATATTATAATTTATAGGATCACTGCTTAAAATAAATGCTGACTTTCGATTTTGCATTAACACTTGAAAGTATCTACTGACAGTGGCAATAAAAGCTTGATAAGCTGCATATAAAATCCAGAAACAATTAAGCTAAACAGCTTTAGTTCTCCAAGTTGAGATGCCACTTTAAATAATTGCATGTTATAATATCGGCTATTTTTTGATTAATTGTTAATATTTCCATTAAGGAGTAAAAAGATGTTTATAGTCACAGGCGGCGCAGGTTTTATCGGCAGTAATATTGTTAAGTCACTCAATGAACGCGGTATTACAGATATTCTCGTTGTTGACGACCTTACCGATGGTACGAAATTTGTAAACCTGGTTGATTTGCAGATAATGGATTATATGGATAAAGATGAGTTTATTACGCAAATAGTTTCAGGCCAGGAGTTTGGAAATATCGATGCTATTTTTCATGAAGGTGCCTGCTCTGCAACCACCGAGTGGAATGGTAAATTCATGATGGAAAACAACTACGAATATTCAAAAGATCTTCTGCATTATTGTATCGAGCGTGATATTCCCTTTTTATATGCATCATCAGCAGCCGTTTATGGCGGTAACGATACCTTTAAAGAAGAATTAATGTATGAAAAACCTTTAAATGTCTATGGTTATTCGAAGTTTCAGTTTGATCAATATGTTCGTCGTATTTGGGAAGATGCGCAAGAATACGGGGAAACACTGCCGCAGATTACCGGCTTCCGTTACTTTAATGTCTATGGCCCGCGCGAACAGCATAAAGGCAGCATGGCGAGTGTCGCTTTCCATTTAAATAACCAGCTTAATGCCGGTGAAAATGCCAAACTGTTTGAAGGTGAACATAAGCGTGATTTCGTTTATGTTGGCGATGTCTGTAACGTAAACCTATGGTTTTTAGATAATGCAGTCTCAGGTATTTTTAATTTAGGTACAGGTCAAGCACAATCTTTCCTAGAGGTTGGTAAAGCGGCCATCAAATACCATAATGAAGAGAAAGGCGCTAATGCTGAAATTGAGCGCATCACTTTCCCAGACCATTTAAAAGGCCGTTACCAGAGTTTTACCGAAGCTGATTTAACCAATTTGCGGGCAGCGGGATACAAAGAAGTATTTAAAACGGTTGCACAAGGTACTGCAGAATATATGGTTTGGTTGAATAAATAAGATGAAAATATTAATTATCGGCCCTTCTTGGGTCGGTGATATGGTGATGTCGCAAAGTCTCTATATTACATTAAAAAATAAGCATCCAGAGGCCACTATTGATGTTATGGCACCGGCATGGTGCAAACCGATTCTTGATCGCATGCCGGAGGTTAATAACGCCATTGAAATGCCCTTAACACATGGACAGTTCTCTTTCTTTAAACGTCGTCAACTTGGCAAAGCTTTACGTGAAGAGCAGTATGATCAAGCTTATATTCTGCCAAATTCAGCTAAATCAGCCTTGATTCCCTTTTTTGCAAATATTCCCAAACGTATAGGTTGGAAAGGTGAAAGCCGTTATGGTTTATTAAACGACATTCGCACCAATAAAAAATCATTTCAATATATGGTTGAGCGCTACATTGCACTGGCTTTTCCTAAAAAAGAAATGAACAACTCAGCCAGCTTGGGAGGACTTGATAACCTTGCAAAACCCTGTTTATTTATTGATATAAATAAGCAGCTACAAGCAATTAAAAAATTTAACTTAAATCAAAATAAACCCATTTTAGGGTTATGCCCAGGGGCAGAATTTGGTCCGTCTAAGCGCTGGCCAGAAGAGCATTATGCTGAAGTTGCCAATGAGATGATCAATCAGGGTTATCAAGTTTGTTTATTTGGTTCAGCAAAAGATAAAATCGTCACGGATAAAATAAAAAGCCTTGTAGCAGTGACAAACCAGCAAGCAGTTTACAATTTAGCGGGTACAACCAACCTTATTGAAGCAGTTGATCTGTTAGCTGCCTGCCAAACCGTCGTCAGCAACGATTCCGGTTTAATGCACGTTGCGGCAGCCGTTGGCTGTCATGTCATTGGAATTTATGGTTCCACTTCGCCTAAATATACTCCGCCATTAGCCTCAAAAGTGGATATTGTTAGTGTCGATATTGAATGCAGGCCTTGTTTTAAACGGGAATGTCCACTTGGCCATTTAAAATGTTTAAAAGACTTAGCACCAAGTCGTGTTCTTAATAAATTAAAAGACAGTCATTAAATGTTAACATACAAAAAAAACATTGATGACTTAAGAGCTAGCGCCGTTTCATTGAATATTTTTTAGCATCTGGATTTTTCATTAATTCCAGATAGCTATATCGGTGTTGATATCCTTTATACGGTCTATTTTTTAATTGCTAGCATAGCAGACCGTATTCTCATTTATAAAGATGATAATCATTTAAATTATATGGATTCTAAGATGCTTGGAAAACTCTATTCACACAAGAATCTAATCCTTTTAAATTAAAATGGAAAATATGAAATATATATTTGAACATAAAAATTACGCTATGGTGATGTTGTTATCCATACTCTTATATTCATTGTTTTTAATACCAAATGAAGATATAGCCAAAATATTTCAATTGATTTTTATCATTGGCAGCATTCCCATCTTTTTCTATCATCGGAGCATTATATTTAAAGATCCGATGTTCAAGCTATTGGTCCTTGCAATATTTATTGCCATTATTAGCTGGTTAAATGCATATATCAATCTATCTGACATAGCAAATAGCTTCCCAACAGTAGATCGTCTCGGAAAATTATTCGGCTTTGTGCTTATGGCTTACTGGCTAAAGGGCAGCCTGCGTAATGTTTACCTACTATGGGGAGCGCTCGCGATTGGCTTTATCATCGGTTGTTTTGTACATGTCAATTTCTTCAATGAAGTTACTCAAGCCATAAATGGCGTTCGAGTGGACTTTGCGATTAAAAATGCACAATTTACGTCAATGTTTTCCAGTATATCCTTACTGATATGTGGCTTGATTTTCACTCAGCTGTTATCAAACCGAAAGCCGTTTCAAACCCTGACTCATTCAAATAAAGTACTGCTGTCTATTTTTATCATTTTAGGTTTCCTTTTCTTTGCTTTTGTCATTATAGTCACTCAATCAAGACAGGCATGGCTAGCCCTTTCGATAGCCCTTATCCTATCCCCCATTTTTTATACTGCCGTATATCAAAATTCAAATAGAAAATTTATTTTCATCAGTTATTTACTCATTGGAGTCACCTTTGCTGGTTTAAGCCAGTTAGAGATTATACACGAGCGTGTTTTACGTAACACAACAACATTACAAAAAATTGTTTCTGGTGATTTAGATAACATAGCGATGACAAGCATGGGCATTAGAGTGAATTCTTGGATTGCAGCGGCGGATTGGATAAAAGAGCGCCCTATTATTGGTAGTAGTCCTGCAGCTATTCCGGAGGTTATTCAACAATCAGATAAATTTACAGGTGACCTAAAAAGGTTCGGGCACCTGCATAATTATCATATTGAAACCTTAGTCGCTTATGGTGTCTTTGGACTTCTTCTTATTTACACTTTGTATTATTGGCTAGTACGCTCTTTATTTATCTCCCAAAAACAACAACCTGAATTAAAGGTTATCACCCTATTCTCTCTGATATTTGTTACTTTTTGGGCTTGTATTAATTGTTTTGAAACCTTTAACGGTCGTACTTTCGGTGTCTATACTCACAACATTATGTTTGCTGGATTTTATACTTTCTACTTGACCTCATCTTTGAATAAAACGAAAAAATTAATATGAAAATTGCAGTTGTTGTTAATACATTAAAAATTGGTGGAATGGAGCGTGTTGCTGTTAATCTAGCGGATGCGTTTTACGAAGCCGGATATTCAACTGATTTGATCTATTTAAAAAATAGAAAAAAGGAGATTGAGCCTCGAAATACTAATATTCCTGTTCGTCTTTTTAACCTAAAAAAGAGTGTGTTGTGTAGTGGTATTGGCATATTTTGGTTAATAGCATGCCAATTATTAAATATAATGTTTAGAAAAACGTTCCCTATTTGGTTTGCTTACGCGGAAGCAATTGCATTTAAAAAACAATTAGAATCTCTTGAAAAGAAAAGTGGTAAATTTGATTTAGTTATTTTTCGAGGCCAAGGTACTTTTGAGCACCTTTGGCCTGTACAAGATAGTCGCTTTATCTATGTTTGTGAAAACGTCCAAAAGAAACATATGTATGGCAAACTCTCAAAATGGATTTTTACAAAGTTATTCAAAAATAGAAATGTAGTTTGTGTTTCCGATGGCGCCTTAAACAGTTTTATGGATATGGCCAAAACACACCAGATCACAGCGAATAAAGTGATCACATTAAACAACCCAAATGATTTTACCAAAATAAAAGAAGATGCAGGCAGAGTAACGCAACCATTACACCCAAAACCTTTTATTCTAGGGCTAGGTCGCCTTGCGCCTCAAAAAAACTTCTCTCTTTTAGTTGAAGCCTATCACCAAATTATTTTACAAAACGATATTGAGCATGATCTTATTATCGTTGGAGCTGGTAAAGATTTAGCTAATATAGAAGCAACTATAGAGAGATTAAAATTATCAAAACGCGTGTTTTTTAAAGGACAGCAAACTAATCCTTTCCCTTGGTACCAACAAGCAGATCTTTTTGTACTAAGTTCAAAGTTTGAAGGGTTAGGTATGGTATTAATTGAAGCTTTGGCCTGCGGCACAAAAGTCGTATCAACGGACAGCCAAGGAGGAATAAGACAGATAATGAATGGTCAACTCGAACCTTTCATCGCAAAAGAAACACCTGAAGCACTGGCTGAAAAAATGAATCTCGCCTTAAAGTTAAAATGGAATCAGACTTTCTCTGATTTTGTTCAGGCCACCTTAAATAAGTTCGATGGAAAAATTATCGTCAAGCAATACATTAATGAGTTTATATCCGTATGATTAGGCTTACCTATACCTTGCTCCTGACACTTTTATCACCTTTATTTCTTTATTCATTATATAAGAAAAAAGAAGGGAAACCTGCTTTTGGGTCACGATGGAAAGAGCATTTTGGCATTACCCCACCTCTAAAAAGTGATCAACCACCAATATGGATACATGCAGTTTCTGTCGGTGAGGCAATAGCTGCGACCATTGTGATTAAAGCATTAAAAAAGCGATACCCAGAGCAAACGATAGTCGTGACAACGACTACCAGCACTGGAGCAGAGCAAATCGCCAAGCTTGACAGTTTAGTTGAGCACAGATACATGCCGATCGATTTTTGTTTTGCTGTGCGTGGCTTTATAAAAGCAACCAAGCCAACAAAAATGCTTATTATGGAAACGGAGCTATGGCCTAACACTTTGCATACGGTTGCTCAGTTTAAAATACCCATTTATGTAATAAATGCTCGTTTATCTGAAAAATCCTATCGAGGTTACAAAAAAGTACAGCCCTTTTTCAACTTATTAGGGAAACATTTAACGCAAATATGTTGTCAATATAAAGATGATGCAGAACGCTTTATTACTCTTGGTATATCGCCAGAAAAAGTATGTGTTACGGGCTCGGTTAAGTTTGATATAAAAATAACTGAAGAAGTTATTGAATCAGGTAAACAACTTCGAGAGCAAATAGGCACTAACCGGCCTGTTTGGATTGCAGCCAGCACTCATAAAGGTGAAGATGAGAAAATACTCATGGCACATAAAGCACTATTACAATCGATACCTAATGCGCTGTTGATATTAGTGCCTCGCCACCCAGATCGTTTTAATGATGTTTTTGAACTATGCCAAGCTGAAAATTTAACCGTCATTAGAAGAACCTCTAAGCGTCCTGTCGACGAAGGTATACAAGTTTATATTGGTGATACTATGGGAGAAATGCTAACGCTCATTGGTGCTTCAGATGCCTGCTTTATGGGGGGAAGTTTATTAGGAAATAAAGTGGGCGGCCATAATATATTAGAGCCGATCGCCTTAAACATTCCAACCATTATCGGCCCAAGTTATTTTAATTTTGCTGAAATCGTCAATACCTTAGTGACTAATAAAGGCTGTCTCGTCGTCCAAGAAAAAGATCTAACTTCTTCTATTTTAACATTATTAACTGATATAGAATCTGCTACAGAGTTATCTTCAAATGCTTTACGGTTTTTCAAAGGGCAACAAGGAGCAATTGATCGTTCAATGGGCGTACTTTTTTCTATCAATAAGGTAAACAAATGCTGACCGCTATTATTCAATCTCGGGTTTTTGAAAAAAACTTTTTTTGGCTACGTAAAAGCATTCCATTTTTAAGCCGTCGTTATAACGAACGATATAATATCAATATAAAAACTCATTCCAATATCCTTTCAGATATAAAGCAAGCTGAGCTTAATGCAGCCCAAAATAGTCTACGGATTATAGAGTCAGCTTGTCAGTACTCTAAAAATATTGATAACTCGATCCCTAAAAAGCTCTGGTTGTATTGGAATTCCTCCCTAGAAACAGCACCGGAAGTCGTACATTTTAGTATCGCATCATGGAAAAAATCAAACCCCGATTACGATGTGATCCTACTCAATGATAATAACTTAAATGAAATATTAGGATTTGATTTTAATGCTGTATTTAAGCTGGCTACTGTCAATTTAGGGTTTGCGATGAAAGCGGACATATTACGCTTATACCTCCTATCTCTTTATGGTGGAGTTTGGGCTGATACAACTACATTTTGCCTTCAGCCTCTCAGTTCATGGCTTAATAATGAGACAAAACAGATTGGTTTTTTCACTTTTCGACATAAAGAAAATAAAACACGGCCTATTGAAGCTTGGTTTATTGCAGCCAATAAAGGCTCAATAATAACTAAATATAACCTCAAACTGTTTATTGAATACTTATTTAAACCCAGAAAAGATAGTTTAATGCTTTCAAATCGAATAAAAAAAATTGGGAGAAGAGATCAAGAGAGTGTTCGTTTTTTTTCAGACCTAGTTGCACAGGCAGAAAAAAAAGGGTTTATGCCCTATTTTTCTGTTGGATATTTTTTTAATGAGGCACTAAATCAACCTGACACGATAAAAATTTGGCAAGAATTAATAAACCGTTCAAATAAACGCGTAGTGGACAATGAGCCTATCATTCAATTTAAAGATGCTTATGTATCAAAACAAACCTATAAAAAAGATTATCAAGAAAGCCAAATATTCAAAGAGCGTATAGCTTATATGAAAAGCCTATTAGATAAATACTAATACCTTTCGATGCATTCAGAAAATAGTGCCGAAGATATATTCCAACAAATAACGAAATAAAAATAAAGCAAGTTGCGGTTAAAACTGCCCCGTTTGTTGGAAGTATTTCTGGGCAACCAGCAATTGAATTAATTGCTCTCGTTTTTCATCTTTAAACTGTTCAACATAGTTATTGGCATTTTTGATGATCTGCAATGCTTGCTCTTCATACTCTAAATAATATTGCATTTTTTCAATTAAATCAGAGTAATCATCTTTCAGCTCGACGTAATGCACTCCGGCTTCAAGTAGACCTTCCATAAACCAGGTTTCAAACTTAGGTTTTATCATTAAACACAATGAGTTAGAAGACATTATCCATTTTAGATTGGTTGCAACATCTTTTCCTTCAATACTGAGAATAAATTTATACTGAAGCTGCTCTGGAATGGTCATTTTTGATTTAAATAATGTCACAGCAAGCGTATCGTACTCAGATTTTTTTTCAAAATCAACTCTGCCAACATTACATAATGGATGTAAATAAAATTGATTTAACATATCCAATCTGTGCTGTCTAAATCCCGCCCCTCGCCATACAACTTGATCTTTTTTATTCTGATAAGGTATCGAATCATCAACAAAATTATAGTGACGGATACTGTTCAGTTTTAATAAAATTGAATTTTTATTATCACTTAAGATCGGTCTACTTTTTACAAATACAGGATTTTGAGGGACAGTAATAACATCACCAAAAAGATAACTCACCTTTAAATGCCGAGGGAAATGGCGAATTATTTTTTTGAAATCAAAAAAATAAGCCGTCCCGCCATCTTTTTTAAAGTCACTAATTTGGATTGCATCTTGGGAATAAATAAAACTATGCTTTATTTTGTTATAGTAATTAACGCGCTCCCACAGGTATTCAGCATCATGCAGACTCAGCTTCTGCAACTTTTTAATTAATAAAAACCGATACAAAAAACTGGGCAATAATAAACTAAGAGTGTTTAAAAAATAATATTTTATTTTTTTACGCTGTAATGGACTGATCATAAATAACCTGTTGTTACCCTTCTTTTTCCAGCAAGGATAGTTGTTTAATTAACTTCTGCTTATAATTTTACGACCCACATTTAGGATCAAAAAAATCGCTTTTTCATTATTTAACTTGGCAATAGAAACATATACTTACAGGTAAAATGCTCCTGTCTAAAAATCAATGGATAATGAGTTAATTAAAAAGTTATACTTTTATAACAGATACAAAACAGAGATAATCAATATTTCTTAATTCAAATTTATATTTATATTTATAAAAATACACTTAAAAACAATTAGTTACAAACACCGAATCTGAGTTATGAGCATTATGAATGACTAATTGAAAAATAAAGCTTTTTATAGAGAGTTGATGTATAAGCAATATCAAACATAGCCAACTTTTTGTTAGCTCCTATAAGTAAGTTACTACGCAGTAATAAAGATGACTCAACTCGGCAAATCGCCTCGGCCAATTGCACACTATTACCCGCCTCAATCAACAATCCAGATATTCCATCATCTATAATATCGGGGATACCGCCTGCATCACTCGCGACTACTGGCAATCCTGCCGCCATCGCCTCTAATATAACGGAGCCCAAGCCTTCACTGTAAGAGGGGTGAATTAAGAGATTCGCAGCTGCAAACCAGCTTCCCATATCACTCTGTTTTCCTGCAAAGGTGACATTATCTACAGCAGAGGCGAGTTTCTCTAACACGTTCCTTTCCGGACCATCACCCAGTAATACAAAATGAATATTAGGATGAGTTATTTGTAACAAACGTGCAGCCTCAATCGAGGTACGATGACCTTTATGCTTCAATAAATTAGCCGCTTGAATCACAATAAACTGACTGTCAAATTTATCTCTAATATCAGCAACTAACTCATCGTTAACAGGATAAACAACTGGAGAGCTCGGAATTTTATGCACATTAGCATGCGGATGCCGGACTTTAACAGCATCAACAATCGCGTTACTTAAACCCACCAGAGCCGATGCTTTTGCATATGCTTTATTTGAAAGCCATTTGCTTTTTAAAGGGTTATCAATTCTACGAGTCACAATGTAAGGGATTCCGAAAAGTATCGACTGCAAGTACGCCCAATAAATAGCACGCCCTTCATGTACATGAATCAACCGACATTCTGACGTAATTGATTTTTTATGCTGCATCAGGGAATGAGAGGCAAGCACTAACTTACAAGGTAATTTTTTAATTTCATCAGTAAATGGACTTTTAGGGTTAGCAACAACAGTTAGCTGATAACCTTCTTTTAATTGCTGTTTAATAAGCTGTAATGTCTGACGTTCACCGCCGCTAAAACCACTTGCTAAATTGACGTGACAAATATGCATGCAAAAACCTTAAAATAAAACTTATATAGTGAAACGATCTTAGTTTCCGATCCCAGTAATATCTGATCTTACCAAATCTTATCAAAGTCTTCATTTTCAATGACTTTAGGGTCACGTTGATACTCTAATAACTTTGCATATTTTAAGTAACTGTTCACCGCAGAACTTAAGGCAACAGTCATACCGTCAACACCTCCTAAAAAACCTTTTTGAAAAATATATTTACGAATAAATGCATTTAAACCGTGCGTGAAAGGAGAAAAGCTATTGGCGCATTTACCTTTTTTATACATGATTTTGGCTGCACGCCCACTAAAATTTCGTCCTGGTTTGGCAAACAGTTGTCCAAGATTTTCAAAAGAATAGTGGATAATATCCGCTTCAATTCGTTTCGGATTCTGAGCTTGTACAGAAGCGTGTTGTTTTACTTCTGAGAATTTAGTTTTTTTACTGTTATATAAACGAATACAAAAATCAGGATACCAACCGCATTGTTTTATCCAACGGCTACCAATGTAATTACGACGACGAAAAGCAAACGCATCATGATTAGTTGTAGTTAAATCTACAGCTTTAATTTCACTGACCATTTCATCAGTCAAGCGCTCATCGGCATCAAGACTTAAGACCCACTCATTAGAAGCGTAATCTAATCCCACGTTTTTCTGAAAACCATCACCGAGATAGCTTTGCGTAATGACTTTTGCGCCTAAACTTTCTGCTAACTCGACCGTATTATCAGTACTATTTGAATCAACAATAATAATTTCAGAGCAAACCTGTAATAATGATTCAATACATCCAATGATATTTTTTGATTCGTTTAAAGTAATAACCATACCTGTAATCATATTAGGTTCTCTGTTTTAAAATAAAAAATGTATTTGGAATAAAGCGGTCATTGAAATGTAAATAATACACTTATAAAGAAAAATCCGTGACCGCTTTATCAACCATATTTACCACATCACAGACCTTAATCCGCTGCATAGCTTGCGGATCTTTAACCCGAGCTCGCCATGACAAATCAGATAATTTTTTACCCGTTTCAGCTTCAATTGCCTGTTGATAAGCACTGACCACATAATCACGATATAAATAAGGGCCAGTACGCAAAGGGTTATGATGCGCATATAAACCGATAACAGGTGTATTTACTGCAACCGCCATATGTGCCGGGCCGGTATCTGGAGCAATCACAAGCTTGCTCTCTTTTAATAACGCCAGCATTTGCTTTAACGAACTTTTACCAACAAGGTTAATCATATTTACCGGACAATGCTTAACCACCTTTTCAGCCAAATCGATTTCAACCTCAGCGGGACTCCCAGCAAGTATTACTTGGAAACCTTTTTTAACAAGATGATCTATGACTTGCGCATAACCTTGCGCGGTCCAGTTTTTATAAGCCTTACTTGCACCAGGCACGACCACAACTGTTGCTTTATTATTAACCTTTGTCAACGCCCATTGCTGATCTTGCCGGCTAATCGGAATATGCCATTGTAATGGCTCATCCTCTATACCAAGCTCTAAAATAAAGGCTTTAAAACCATCCAATACATGCGCCGATTTTGGGGAAGGGACTTTATGGTTAATAAAAAAAGACTGCATATCACTGCTGCGTTGTGCATCAAAACCCAATTTATATTTTGCTTTAATACCTAAGCTCACGATGCTCGCGCGCAATGCTGTTTGCAAATGTAATAGAGCATCAAAACGTTTTCCTTTTAATGCACGCCACAGTTCAAAATACGCTTTTATGCCACGATTTTTATCAAACACAAGTACATTAACATTAGGCAAATCACTCAGTAGCTGCGCTTCCATCTTACCCATCACCCAAGTAATTTTGGTGTTTGGCCACTGTTTTTGAATAGCTTGCACAACAGATACCGCATTACATACGTCACCAATTGCAGACAAACGGAGAATACATAATGACTCTGGTGCAGATGAAAAAAGAGGCATAAAAGAGGTTCTCTTAACTTCAGATAAGTGAAAAAATAGAATTATGCAGCCTAACGGGCTTAATGTAAAATAGATAGCAAGCAAACTTTAAAGTGAATCAAAAATGAAAATCCTGCAAACGGCAAAACAGTTTATTTATTACGATCCCAAACTATTAACTGAGCCTCCCGAGTTTTGCTTCTCAGTCAGTTTTTGGCAAAAACAACGGGCTATTATTGGTTCTGCCCAAGGTAGAGGCACCACCTGGTTTGTGCAAACAAAGGTCATCGAAGCTGCTTTACGACATTATCGGCGAGGTGGTTTACTGGGTAAAATAATCAAAGATGGTTATCTCTTTTTTAGTTGGGAAAAAACCCGCAGTCTGCAAGAATTTAAATTATTAGAAGAACTCATTCGCGATGGGGTCCATGTTCCTCGTCCTATTGCTGCACGCGCAATAAAAAAAGGCTTTTACTATCAGGCTGATCTGCTCTCAGAAAAAATACCTGATGCTGAAGATCTGGTTTCTATTTTGCAATCACAATCATTAAGTTGTTCATTATATAGCGATATTGGTCACGAGATTCGTAAAATGCATAATGCCCAAGTTGATCATACTGATCTTAATATTCATAATATTCTGATCGATAAGAGTAATAAAGTCTGGATAATCGATTTTGATAAATGTACTAAACGAGAAGGTAGTAGCTGGAAGAAGGATAACTTAAGACGTTTAAAACGCTCATTTATCAAGGAAGTCAAAAAACGTAATATTCACTGGTCAGAAAGTGATTGGCAGGTACTCATTCAATCTTACCACGCATAAAAAACCGCTTTAATTAAAGCGGTTTTTGTTCTCTGTATAACCTCAGGATTGAAAACTTATTTCCAAGCTTTCCATGCATTGATCAAACCGTTGGTTGAACTATCATGGCTATTCACTGCATCAGTTGTAGTCAGTTCAGGTAAGATTTGACCCGCTAGTTGCTTGCCTAACTCCACGCCCCACTGATCGAAGCTGAAGATGTTCCAAATAACACCCTGCACAAAAACTTTTTGTTCGTACATTGCAATCAGCTGACCTAATGTTTGCGGCGTAATTTTATCCACTAAGATTGAGTTAGTGGGTTTATTACCCGCAAATACTTTAGAAGGCACTAAATGCGCCACCTCTTCAGGCGTTTTACCCGCAGCAGCAAACTCAGCTTCTACTGTTTCTTTACTCTTACCAAAGGCTAAAGCTTCGGTTTGTGCAAAGAAGTTAGAAAGCAATTTAGGATGATGATCACCCGCTGGATTATGGCTTACGGCAGGAGCGATAAAGTCACAAGGGATTAATTTTGTACCCTGGTGAATCAGTTGGTAGAAGGCATGTTGCCCATTAGTACCGGGCTCACCCCAAATGATAGGGCCTGTTTGGTAATCTACAGCTTCACCGTTACGATCCACACATTTACCATTGGATTCCATGTTGCCCTGTTGGAAATAAGCAGGAAAACGATGCATATATTGATCATAAGGCAGAATAGTTTCTGACTCTGCGCCGTGGAAATTGTTATACCAAATACCAATAACCGCTAGAATCACCGGAATATTGTTCTCAAAATCAGTTTCTGCAAAATGCTTATCCATCTCATGCGCACCTGCAAGCAGCTCTTCATAATTGTCAAAGCCGATAGTTAATGCAATGGATAAACCAATAGCAGACCAGATTGAATAACGGCCACCCACCCAGTCCCAGAATTCAAACATATTCTCAACATCAATACCAAACTCGGCAACGGCGTCTGCATTGGTTGATAACGCGGCAAAATGTTTAGCAACAAAAGCTTCATCCTGTGCAAAGCTCAGGAACCACTCGCGTGCGCTATGCGCATTGGTCATGGTTTCCTGGGTGGTAAATGTTTTTGAAGCCACTAAGAATAAGGTCGTTTCCGGATCAACTTTAGCCAAAGTTTCAACAATATGCGTACCATCAACGTTAGAGACAAAGTGTGCATCAATGCCTTCAACTTTGTAAGGGCGCAGCGCTTCGGTTACCATGAAAGGACCTAAATCTGAACCGCCGATGCCGATATTGACGATATCGGTAATTGCTTTACCGGTATAACCTTTCCACTCACCGGAATGTACTTTTGCACAGAAACCTTTCATTTTTTCAAGTACAGCATTAATTTTTGGCATAACGTTTTCGCCATCAACAAATACCGGAGTATTACTGCGGTTACGCAGTGCGCTATGCAATACGGCACGATTTTCCGTTATATTGATTTTTTCACCCGAAAATTGCGCTTTAATGGCGCCTTTAAGATCCACTTCTTCAGCGAGTGCGAGCAGTTTTGTGAAAATTTCTTCAGTGATTAAGTTTTTTGAAAAATCCACCAACAGATGATCATTAAACTGACGAGAAAATGTCTTAAAACGTTCAGAATCATTGGCAAAAAGAGCTGATATTTTCATGTCAGCATTGGCATTAAATAGTGTTTGTAATTCAGACCATGCAACTGTTTTTGTTGGGTTGATATTTTTTAACATAGGTAATTCCCACAAAGTTAATGTTTAAAAGAAAGAAAAGTTATTTAACTACAAAAAAAGATTTTAGATAGTGATTTGAATCTATTTTAGTGCTGCTATTTCAATTGGTAAAAGGTTATTTTTATTTGTTTAAAATAAAAAACAGAGAAAAACAAAAAAACAGCTGTTTTTACAGTGTTCTGAAACAGTCCTTATGGAGGCCCTTTCAAGTCAAAATAGCGGCATATTTTTATTCCAAGAAGTCACAACGAGCTTGTTAGTCTAACTGCCCGTTAATCTTTCACTACAGTTTACCACTATCTTATTAAGATTAAGTCTTTTCATATTACCCGCATGCAAGCTAAGCAATTCACAATAAAGATCCAATTTTCGACAAAATCAGGTATCATCTTCGCTCTTATTCTGCATCTGTCCTAAGCCCGTTAGGCATAGAGTCTGTCACTTCATAAAGGGAAAAGTATGAGCAACCAAGTAACAAACACCACGCATTTTGGCTATAAAACCGTAGAGGAAGATAAAAAAGCAGATTTAGTTGCTGACGTTTTTCATTCGGTAGCCGCTAAATACGATGTTATGAATGATGTTTTATCAATGGGGGTTCATCGTATTTGGAAACGTTTTACGATTGATTGTTCCGGCATACGTAAAGGTCAAAAGGTATTAGATCTGGCCGGTGGTACCGGTGATTTAACCGCCAAATTCTCGCGCATAGTCGGTCAAACGGGGCAAGTCACTCTTGCTGACATTAACGACTCGATGCTCAAAGTAGGCCGCAGCAAACTGCGCGACATGGGAATTGTCGGCAATGTCAGTTATGTACAAGCAAATGCCGAAGAGTTGCCTTTTCCTGACAACCATTTTGATTTAATTACTATTGCCTTTGGTTTACGTAATGTCACCGATAAGGACAAAGCATTAGCCTCTATGTACCGCGTTTTAAAACCCGGCGGTCGTCTGTTAGTGCTTGAATTCTCAAAACCTCTATATAAACCGCTCAGTAAATTTTACGATTTCTACTCCTTCAATGTTCTCCCAAAACTGGGCAAATTGATTGCAAACGACAGCGAAAGTTATCAGTATCTTGCCGAAAGTATTCGCATGCATCCCTGTCAGGAGACCCTGAAAGAGATGATGGACAGTGCTAATTTTGAGGGCTCGGAATATTTTAACCTCAGTGGTGGTATTGTTGCCCTGCACCGTGGTTATAAATATTAACAAATATTCGATCTAGATCACCACGCTGAGGTTGGGCACTAGTATATCCCCTGCCCTACTTGCTAACATCAACGTTAAAATAGAGAATATTATGCCATTAGATAAGCTGGTTTGCGGTTTGCTTGAAACCACGGTGAATAAATTACAGCAACTTGATTCAAGCGCACTGCAGAGACGCAAACAACTTAATGGCACTATTATCGGTGTTGCCTTAAAAGAGATAAATAAGCCGCTCTATTTTGTTATCAGTACACAGCAAATTGATATTCTCTCTGAGTATGAAGGCCAGGCAGACTGTTTTATCCGTTTAAATATTTCGGCATTAAAAGAATTACAAAATAATCATCAACTCACCCATTTAATTAAAACTGAACAACTTGAGGTAGACGGTGACATTCAAGTCGTACAGCGTTTTGCGCGTTTACTCACCGAGATGGATATTGACTGGGAGGAGCACTTTTCAGGTGTAATCGGCGACGTCCTCGCCCATAAACTTTATTATCAATTCAAACAGTGCCGCCAAAATGTCTCTTCACAGTTCAAGAAAATCGAAAAACACAGTGCCGAATACCTCATTGAAGAGCTAAAAATAGCCCCGGGGCCGCTTGAGGTTGTGTATTTTTGTGAACAGGTAAATGATCTCAAAAAGCAGACCGATGATTTAGAAAAACGTCTTCAGCGGTGTTTTGCCAGCAGCAAGCTCACCTAACAGCAGTTAACGCGGAATATCCGATGATAAAAATAAAAGAACTCACCCGTCTTTATCAAATCAATAAAACCGTGATTGAGTATGGTTTAATAGAACTTATCCCGAAAGAGCATATTCCATTAGCCTATCGTTTTATGTGTGCTTGTCTGTTTTGGATTAGCAATAAACATCAGAGTAAGACTTTACCTGAAAGATTACGCTTAAGTTTGCAGTCGCTGGGGCCTATTTACATTAAACTCGGACAGATGTTATCCACCCGCCGTGATTTATTACCCCCCATTTACGCAGACCAACTGGCCTATCTGCAGGATAATGTCCCTCCTTTTTGTGGTGAACTGGCGATTGAGCAGATAGAAAAATCCTTTAATCAGCCGATTGACAGCATCTTTGATGATTTTAATAAAATCGCCCTTGCCTCTGCCTCTATTGCTCAGGTACACACGGCAACATTAAAAGAAGACGGCCGCGCCGTGGTGGTTAAGGTCACTCGCCCCGGAATTGAAAAAATCATCGCCGCAGACTTACAGCTAATGAAGTGGTTAGCTTCTTTGATGCAGCGCTTTTTAAAAGAAGCCGAACGCCTGCGTCCGGTTGAGGTGATCCATGAATATGAAAAAACCATTATTGATGAAATAGACCTGATGCGCGAAGGCGCGAATACCATTCAATTACGGCGCAACTTTTTAAATTCCAAGCTACTTTATGTACCGGAAATATACCCCAATTACTGCTCTAAAAATGCCCTGGTGATGGAACGGATTTATGGTATTCCGGTTTCAGATATCGACGCATTAAAAGCACAAAATACCGACCTTAAGTTACTGGCTGAACGCGGCGTGGTGACCTTTTTCACTCAGGTTTTTCGAGACAGTTTTTTCCATGCGGATATGCACCCCGGCAATGTTTTTGTCTCCTATGAACACCCGGAAGATCCCCTCTGGATAGGGATCGATTGCGGCATTATGGGCACGCTCAATAAAGAAGACAAACGTTACCTTGCAGAAAATTTCTTAGCCTTTTTCAATCGCGATTACCGCCAGGTTGCGCAGCTGCATGTTGATTCCGGCTGGGTTCCTGCAGACACACCCGTTGAAGAATTTGAGTTTTCCATTCGCGCGGTGTGTGAGCCTATTTTTGAAAAACCCCTTGCAGAAATATCATTTGCTCAGGTGTTAATTAACTTATTTAATACCGCTCGTCGTTATAATATGAAAGTCCAACCGCAACTGGTTTTATTACAAAAGACTCTGTTTTATGTCGAAGGGTTAGGGCGGCAATTATATCCGCAGCTGGATTTATGGGATACCGCAAAACCATTTTTGGAAAATTGGATGAAAGAGCAGGTTAGTCCAAAAACCTTATTTAAATCAATCAGTCAAAAAGCACCCTTTTGGCTGGAAAAATTACCTGAGTTGCCGGAGCTGATTTATTACAATTTATCACAGTCTAAATCACAGCATAAGCAGCTGATTTTATTAACAGAATCTTTTAATAAACAGCAAAGGAATAACAGCAGAAGTTATCTTTATCTTGCGGCAGCCATCTCCCTGAGTTTAATTTCGGCGCTGGCTTATCTGCAATCGGATAAAAACCTTAGTTTATTGGCGGGCATCCCCGCTATTTTCACTTGGTTACTTGCGTGGCGCCATACCAATAAGGTATAAAGTTTACTATCAATCGACATAAACAATTAATTAAATTATAAACAAGGAAATAAATTATGGGCGGCATCGGTATTTGGCAGTTAGCTATTATCACAGTGATAGTGATCCTACTCTTCGGCACAAAAAAATTACGCGGCATGGGCGGTGATTTAGGCGGCGCGATCAAAGGATTTAAAAAAGCACTCAAGGATGATAATGACAAAGATTCTACACAAGTAGATGATAAAACAGAACAAAGCTCAAATAAAAAAACAGAAGAAAACATCACAGACAAGAGTAAAGAAAAAGATAAGGCATAATCATTAACGCAAGGTGTACTTTAGATGTTTGATATAGGTTTTTGGGAACTTGTTTTAATCTCTGTGATCGGCTTGGTTGTTCTTGGCCCCGAGCGTCTCCCCCATGCTATCCGCAGTGTAATGCATTGGGTTACCACGATAAAGGAGATGGCCAACTCGGTCAAAACAGAGGTGACACAGGAGTTAAAACTGCACGAAATAAATGAGAATATGATCAAGGCAAGTAAAAAAGGATTAAACGATCTTGATCCTGAATTACAAAAATCTATCGATGAAATGAAAGAAACAGCGGATCAACTTTCTCGTCCCTATAAAAAAGAGATAGACGATCTTAAAACATCTTTAAACAAAAACCCCAGTGGTACTTCGCAGCAAGAAAACAGTATTCTTGACCGCAGCAAAAGTACTGCTCCCACACAGGACAAAAACGAATGAGTTCAGATCAGGATAATGGAACAAGCAGCCAGCACAGCTTGCCATTATTTAGCCACTTAATTGAACTTCGTGACCGGATCCTGCGTATTGTTGCTACCGTTATGGTTATTTTTTTAAGTTTGGTGTATTTCGCTAATGATATTTATCATTATCTGTCAATACCGCTAACCAGCCAACTGCCGGAAGGCGCAAGCATGATAGCAACCGGCGTGGCGACTCCCTTTTTCACGCCGATTAAACTGACCATGGTTTTGTCTATTTTTATTGCTATTCCGGCAATTCTATATCAAGTGTGGGGCTTTATTGCACCGGGTTTATACAAGCATGAACGTAAATTAGTCGCGCCTCTGGTAATCAGCAGCGCCCTGCTCTTTTATTTAGGTATGGCATTTTCTTATTATGTGGTATTTCCGCTGGTATTTGCATTTTTTACTAATACCGCACCGGAAGGCGTTACCATCGCCACCGACATCAGCAGTTATTTAGATTTTGTCTTAAAACTGTTTTTTGCCTTTGGATTGGCTTTTGAAATCCCTATCGCCACTTTAGTCTTATGTTGGACAGGCGCAACCACACCGAAAAAACTCAAAGAAAAACGCCCCTATATCGTGGTCGGCGCATTTGTCTTTGCCATGCTGTTAACGCCGCCGGATGTGATTTCACAAACTCTGCTTGCAGTGCCCATGCTGATTTTATTCGAGCTTGGTTTAGTGTTTTCGCGCTTTTATGTGCAACCGGCAAAAGAGAATGAAAAC
This sequence comes from Psychromonas sp., assembly GCF_047632955.1. Classification (GTDB taxonomy): domain Bacteria; phylum Pseudomonadota; class Gammaproteobacteria; order Enterobacterales; family Psychromonadaceae; genus Psychromonas. The sequence goes on from NZ_JBLIED010000012.1 coordinate 19,809, forward strand.
AATGAAGATAATGAAAATAATGAACAGGAGAACTGATATTAGATGATTGATATCGGTGTCAACCTGACTAATACACGTTTTCAAAAAGATCTTAATGACATTATTGTCAACGCCAAAATGGCCGGTGTTGATAATATGATTATCACCGGGACAAATTTAACGGAAAGTGAAGCTGCCCTGCAACTGACCGAAAATTTTCCCGGTTATTTATTTTCGACTGCGGGTATTCATCCCCATGATGCTAAATCCTTTGATGAAACCAGCCTCAATCACCTTCGAGAACTTTCCCAAAACCCATCGGTCAAAGCGATCGGTGAGTGCGGTTTAGACTTTAACCGTAATTATTCAACACCCGCTGAACAAGAATACGCTTTTATAGCACAGCTGGAGTTAGCCGTTGAGCTGCAGTTACCTGTGTTTATGCATGAGCGTGATGCTAACCAGCGTTTTATCGAACTGTTAAGACCTTATATCAAACAGCTGCCAAATGCTGTCCTACACTGTTTTACGGGCGATCAGTTCGATTTACAACGCGCTCTGGAGATTGATTTACACATTGGTATTACCGGTTGGATATGCGATGAACGTCGCGGCGCTCATCTGCTCGATTTAGTGAAATTAATACCCGATAAGCGCTTAATGATAGAGACAGACTCCCCCTATTTACTGCCCCGTTCGATGCGCCCCAAACCCAAATCAAGCCGTAATGAGCCCAAATATTTGCCCTATATCGCGCAAACTATTGCTCATGCCCGCAACCAAGATATTGAACAATTAATAGCACAAACAACACAAACCAGCCGCGCCTTTTTTAATATTGGCAGAGCACCCACCGTTTAATAGGATTTATTCATGACCATTTCTCAGCACTTTCCTGCACGGCGTCTGCGCCGTTTGCGTAAGCATGATTTTTCTCGTCGCTTAGTTGCCGAAAACCAACTCACTGTCGACGATCTTATCTATCCAGTGTTTGTTGTTGAGGGGGAAAACAGACGCGAAAAGATAAAGTCTATGCCCGGTATCGAGCGTCTTTCTATTGATTTACTAGTGGCAGAAGCCAAACAGTTAGTGGCCTTAGGTATTCCTGCTATTGCCCTCTTTCCGGTGACACCGGACAACATAAAAACCGAGATGGCCGAAGAAGCATACAACGCCGAGGGACTTGCGCAACGTGCGGTAAAAGCTGTTAAACAAGCTTGTCCCGAATTAGGGGTGATCACCGATGTCGCACTGGACCCTTTCACCACTCATGGCCAGGACGGTATTATCGACCAAGAGGGTTACGTCTTAAATGACATTACGACCGAGGTGCTGGTTAAGCAAGCCCTTTCCCATGCACAGGCGGGTGCCGATATTGTCGCACCGTCAGATATGATGGATGGTCGTATTGGCGCGATTCGTCAGGCATTGGAAAATGCCGGACTGATTAATACTCAAATTATGGCTTACAGTGCTAAATATGCATCAAACTACTACGGGCCTTTTCGCGATGCCGTCGGCAGCGCGACTAATTTAAAAGGCGCTAATAAATCCACCTACCAGATGGATCCGGCCAACAGTGATGAAGCAATTCATGAAGTTGCACTGGATATTCAAGAGGGCGCTGATATGGTCATGGTTAAACCCGGCATGCCCTATTTAGACATAGTTCGCCGCGTTAAAACTGAACTGCAGGTTCCGACTTTTGCCTACCAGGTGAGCGGTGAATATGCGATGCATAAAGCGGCGATAGACAATGGCTGGCTAAAAGAGCGCGAAACGGTTTTAGAATCTTTACTGTGCTTTAAACGTGCAGGCGCAGACGGTATTCTTACCTACTTTGCCAAGCAGGTCGCTATTTGGTTACAACAAGAAGATAAATAATATTTACCAGGAGCAAGCTCAGCTTGCTCCCCATTCTCTTCTTTTAAAACTATAAAAATATCAACTGGGCTATTCAGCACATTCGCTGCGTACGCTAAGCAGTTGATCCAGAGGCCATCTTGGTTTCGCCTGAACCCCCAAACCTTCAAAATGCCCCGCTTTTAAGCGCTGCATGCCGGCATAAGCTATCATCGCACCGTTATCGGTACAAAACTCATTACGAGGGTAAAAAACCTCCCCTCCGAGCGATTTCATTAACACTGCCAGTTGACAACGCAATGATTCATTAGCACTCACACCGCCCGCCACCACTAAGCGTTTCAAACCAGTCTGTTTTAAAGCGCGCTTACACTTGATGGCAACCGTATCAATAACCGCATCCTGAAAGGCTAAAGCAATATCCGCCTGAGTTTGCGGATCTTTTCCTTCCTTGGCGATAGTGTTGGCCGCAAAGGTTTTTAACCCGCTAAAACTAAAATCAAGTCCGGGTTTGGTGGTCATCGGTCTGGGAAATATAAACCGTTTTGACACCCCTTTTTCGGCTAATTTTGCCAGACGCGGTCCGCCGGGATAATCTAATCCCAGTAATTTTGCCGTTTTATCAAAGGCCTCTCCCGCAGCATCATCAATACTTTCACCTAATACCTGGTATTCACCAATATTTTCAACCTTGACCATCAGTGTATGACCACCGGAGACCAGCAACGCCAAAAACGGGAATTCCGGACGATTTTCTTCAAGCATAGGCGCCAGCAGATGCCCTTCCATATGGTGCACCGCAATAGCCGGTATATTCCACGCATAGGCGAGGCTGCGCCCGATACAGGCACCGACTAATAACGCTCCGACCAGCCCTGGCCCCGCAGTATAAGCAATACCACCAAGACTCTCTTTAGTGCAGTTGGCCGCCGCTAATGCCTCTTTAATTAACGGGATGGTTTTACGAACATGATCCCGTGAGGCAAGCTCAGGGACCACACCACCGTAGTCAGCATGTAATTCAACCTGGCTGTATAACTGATGCGATAACAAACCAAGTTGGTCATCATAAATGGCAATACCGGTTTCATCACATGAAGTCTCAATACCTAAAATACGCATATGACAAGTGTTCCTTTGATAAAAATGACTAGAGATAAAAAATGCTAGTTTAACGTAAAAAGCCTATCCCGAATGCTTTTTTCATCCACTAATAAAGAAAACTTTATGGATCTAGGTTAGAATGGAGGATCTAGAAGATCTTTTCTTCTTTTACCGTAAATTTTTCGTACTAATTCTTTACTTTAGTCCCCAAATAGGTTTAAAATCTCGCACCATTTTAAATGAACTGGTCAGTATACGACCGTAACCATAAAGGTAATAGGCACATGCCAGTAATTAAACTTCGTGAAAACGAACCATTTGACGTAGCACTTCGTCGTTTTAAACGCTCTTGCGAAAAAGCAGGAATCTTAGCAGAAACACGTAAACGTGAATTCTTTGAGAAACCAACTACAGTTCGTAAACGCGCTAAAGCAGCAGCGGTTAAACGTCACTTGAAAAAACTTTCTCGTGAAAACGCACGTCGCGTTCGTCTTTACTAATTAAGTAATTCCAAAATTAGATAAAGGTTTGTTATGTCATTAAAAGCAAGATTAAAAGAGCAACAAATACTCGCTATGCGAGCGAAGGATAAGGTCCGCTTGGGTACTATCCGTATGTTAATCGCAGCTATAAGACAGATTGAGATCGACAATAAAGTTGAGCTGAGTGACGATGAAGTTACAGCTGTTGTCACTAAATCAGTAAAACAGCGTAAAGATTCAATTGCTCAATTTGAAAAAGCGAATCGCAATGATCTTGCTGATATTGAAAAAGCAGAACTTGAAATATTACAAGAGTTTCTTCCGCAAGCTCTTACCTCTGATGAAGTGAAAGCTTTAATCAAGCAGGCTGTTGCATCTTCGGGTGCAAGCAGTATGCAGGATATGGGGAAAGTAATGGGGTTACTCAAAAATGATATTCAAGGACGAGCTGACATGGGAGAAGTGAGCGCGCTTGTAAGAGCCAGCTTAGCTTAACCCGTTACTCGTTAAGATATCAAAAGCCCCATGCTTACTCGTAAGCTTGGGGCTTTTTCGTTTACAAACGAAAATTAATTTCCTTCTCACAAATCCGGTAAAGTTCGGGCGCTGAGCAGAGCAATTTAGCATGGTTATTCCTTTATAAAATACTATAAAGGCTTTTTCTAATTAATAGACTAAATGGTTTAAAGACATGGCAGGACGTATTCCCAGAAATTTTATTGACGATCTTATTGCTCGTACCGATATTGTTGATTTTATTGATAGCCGTGTAAAACTAAAAAAGCAGGGTAAAGATTACCGTGCTTGTTGCCCTTTTCATAATGGCAATAACAACTCATCATTTTCCGTCAGTTCAGACAGGCAGTTCTATCATTGCTTTAACTGCGGTGCGAGCGGTAATGTACTGTCTTTTATCATGGAATATGACGGCATTGAATTTGTTGATGCCATCGAAACGCTCGCTGAACAGTTATCGATAGAAGTTCCGCGCGAAGAAAGCGGCACTGGAAAATCGCAGCCAAGCAGTTATGTCGATAGGAAAGATCTTTATCAGTTAATGGCTGATATTGCCGTTTTTTATCAGCAGCAGCTGCGCAGCCATAAAAACAGCCAGAAGGTTATTAATTACCTTAAAGGTCGCGGATTATCCGGGCAGACGGTCAAAGATTTTAAGATAGGTTACGCACCCGATGGTTGGGACGAAGTACGTAAACGCTTCGCCGTTTCTAGCGATTTAGAGAAACAACTGATTGAAGCGGGCATGTTGATAAGCAAAGAAAAAAGCGGCAGTTATGACCGTTTTCGCGATCGACTGATGTTCCCTATCCACGACAGACGCGGACGTGTTGTTGGCTTTGGCGGGCGTGTTTTAGGTGATACTGAGCCTAAGTATCTGAATTCTCCGGAAACGCCTCTCTTTCACAAGGGTAAAGAGCTGTACGGTTTATATCAGGTTAAGCAAGCCTATAAAGAAATCAAACGCGTATTAGTTGTTGAAGGCTACATGGATGTTGTGGCACTCGGTCAATTTGGTATTGATTACGCCGTGGCATCTCTGGGTACCAGCACAACACCTGATCACATCCAGCAGCTCTTCCGTCACACCAGTGAAGTGATCTGTTGCTTTGATGGTGATAAAGCCGGTAAAGCGGCTGCATGGCGAGCATTAGAAAATGCCCTGCCGTTTATCCAAGACGGTCGCACGTTACGTTTTATGTTTCTTGCGGATGGCGAAGATCCTGACAGTTATGTACAAAAAGAAGGTAAAGAAGCCTTTGAAAACCTGATTGAACAGGCATTACCTTTATCTGATTTTCTTTTTCAGCATTTGTTAAATCAAGTTGATATGAGCATTGCAGACAGCAAAGCTAAGCTTGCGCAATTGGCAATTCCCTTAATCAGCAAACTGCCCGAAACAGTGTTCAGACAAATGATGGAAGACCGGCTTATTACCTTATTAGGAATTGACAAAGAAGGCCTTAATAAATTATTGCCCGCAGCAACAGCCAGCAGTAAAACCGATAAAAGACAAAAAGTAACACCCATGCGCTTAGCTATTTCGGTGCTTTTACAGCATCCCGGCATTGCCTATGGATTACCTGAATTTCCAGAATTTAAAGAGATGACTTTACCTGGCATAAGTTTATTAAATTCGATACTTGAAATTTGCCGTGTGACCCCCAATATTACCACTGGGCAGTTACTGGAACGTTGGCGAGAAAAGCCAGAAGGCAAACAACTGAATAAATTAGCTGTATGGAAAAATGACATAAAAGAAGAATATTATGAAGCTTTTTTCCTGGACACCTTAGAAAACTTTCTCAATTTTCATGTAACGAATAAAATAGAGTTTTTAAAACAAAAAGCACGTTCAGGCCAAGCACTGACGAATGCGGAAACACAACAACTTGCACTACTGCTTGCGGAACAAAAACAAAATTAATGAACTAGAAAATTTCATAAAATTAGAGTACACTTGATCGCTTGTACTTTTTTTATATAACCCCTATTTGCAATTGATTTTTGATTTGCAATCAATTTTTGGACGGTATCTATGGCTCAAACACCTCAATCACAGCTCAAAGAGCTTATTATCAAAGGTAAAGAAAAAGGGTTTTTGACCTACGCAGAAGTTAATGACCATTTGCCGCAAGATATCGTCGAATCTGAACAGATTGAAGATATTATTCAAATGATCGGTGACATGGGCATCCGTGTAGTAGAAACTGCGCCCGATGCTGATGATATGTTAATAGGTGGCGATGATAGCGAAACTCCTGATGAAGATGCAGTAGAAGCTGCTGCTCAGGTGTTAGCAACGGTTGAATCTGAGATTGGTAGAACAACGGATCCGGTGCGTATGTATATGCGCGAAATGGGCACGGTTGAACTATTAACTCGCGAAGGCGAAATCGTCATCGCAAAACGTATCGAAGAGGGCATCAAAGAAGTACAAACTGCGGTTTCTGAATATCCAGCAACCATTTCAGGACTGCTGGATAACTGGGACAGCTACGAAGCTGAGGAAATGAAGTTAACTGATTTAATCAGTGGTTTTGTAGATCCTAATGATGACATGACACAGGCAGTCAGTGCCACGCATATCGGATCTGAGTTAAGTAAAAAGCAGTTAGACGATTCCGATAAAGATGATAAAGACGATACGGATGAAGAGGAAGAAGAAGGACCTAAAGGCCCAGATCCTGAAGAAGCTGCCGAAAAATTTGCAGAACTGCGTAAATTAAATCAAATTGTTGAAGATTCCATTACTAAAAATGGCCGTGCTCATGCCGATACGCGTAAAGCAATTAATGAACAGGCGGAGTTTTTCCAACAGTTTAAATTAATCCCTAAACAGTTTGATCGCATGGTAAAAGCAATTCGCTTTGCTATGAATGCTGTTCGTGTACAGGAACGTTTAGCATTAAAGATCTGTGTTGAACATTGTAAAATGCCCAAGAAAGAGTTTATTCAAATCTTTAAAGGCTGTGAAACTAAGCCAGTATGGTTAGAAACAATTCTTTCCAGCGACACAGATTATGCAAAACGCATCAGTGAATTTGAAGAAGACCTAAGACGCTGTTTAAGAAAAATGTTAGCAGTGGAAGTGCAGAGCGCATTAACCATTACTAATCTTAAAGGCATCTCTCGCAACATGAGCATTGGTGAAGCCAAAGCACGTCGCGCCAAAAAAGAGATGGTAGAAGCTAACTTACGTCTGGTTATCTCTATCGCCAAAAAATATACCAACCGCGGTTTACAATTCTTAGATTTAATTCAAGAAGGTAATATCGGGTTAATGAAAGCGGTCGATAAATTTGAATACCGTCGCGGTTACAAATTTTCAACCTACGCAACTTGGTGGATCCGTCAGGCAATTACTCGCTCAATTGCCGATCAGGCGCGTACAATCCGTATTCCGGTACATATGATTGAAACAATTAATAAACTTAATCGTGTTTCTCGTCAAATGTTGCAGGAGATGGGGCGTGAACCGCATCCTGAAGAGCTGGCTGAACGCATGATGATGCCGGAAGATAAAGTTCGTAAAGTATTAAAAATAGCCAAAGAGCCAATCTCAATGGAGACACCTATTGGTGATGATGAAGATTCTCATTTAGGTGATTTTATTGAAGATACAACCATTGCACTGCCTGCTGACTGTGCAACAAGTGAAAGCCTTAAAAATGCAACTAACGACGTATTGGAAGGCCTAACAGCTCGTGAAGCTAAAGTCTTGCGTATGCGTTTTGGTATTGATATGAATACCGATCATACTCTTGAAGAAGTTGGTAAACAGTTTGATGTAACACGTGAACGTATTCGTCAAATAGAAGCAAAAGCATTACGTAAACTTCGTCACCCAAGCCGCAGCGAACAACTGCGTAGCTTCCTAGATGAGTAAATAAGTTTAAAATAAAAAATCCTGCTTCGGCAGGATTTTTTTTCACCAAAAAGTGACAAATAACCAATATTATTAAGTGATATCAACAAGAGTGTAGAATAAATAAGCAAACGCATGACATATGCTAGACAGGCAAAATTTTACCTTATATACTCGCACTTCAAATTCAGCCTCTTAGCATTAACTTGGTATAGCGGTTAAAGCAGATGCTCTAGATATAAAAATTTGGCCCCTTAGCTCAGCTGGTTAGAGCATACGACTCATAATCGTCAGGTCCCCTGTTCAAGTCAGGGAGGGGCCACCACCTTCTAAAAGCCGTAATAGATTAAGTTCTTTTACGGCTTTTTTTATGCCCGCAAGAAATGGGTGTAGTTGCAGGTGCAGTTAGAGATTTATTAAGCCTGCAAACTGTGATTCCAGCAGCGACCAATATCCCCTGCACCACTATTTTTAGAATACATTTACAGCGAAAAACCTATCTTTTTTAATTAATACACTCTATTAACTCAACTTCATCAGTTAATCACTTAATCACTTAATCACCATCAGGTTGCCCCCTAAAATCTCTCTAACTGTAAAATGAGCGATATGGGTATGAGTTATCAGCCCGTGATTTAGAGGCTGGATATGGCCGGATGAGTGGTTGTCAGTTGATAGGAATAAAATAGTTTAAGAGATAACAGGCTAATGAGCCTCAATGGAATTAATTTTTAGTTTATAAATAGAAAAAATTACCAAAAATAGACAGGCATAAAAAAGCCGTAAAAGAGTTTAATCTATTACGGCTTTTGGAAAGCTTAACTGAGCTTCAAGTTACCATCATCAACCACGATCGAAACACAAAAAAGGGCTTGATGAGCGGTTTTTCTAGACCATCTCATGCTTATAAAAACCAGCAGTTGACGGAACATCCGGCGTATTGCCAAGAATCAGGTCGGCAGCTTTTTCGGCCACCATCATCACTGGGGCGTAAATATTGCCGTTAGTGATCGCAGGGAAGATCGAAGCATCGACCACCCGCAGATTCTCGACGCCATGAACGCGCAATTCGGCATCAACCACGGCCATCTCATCAAAGCCCATTTTACAGGTACAACTTGGATGGTAGGCACTTTCTCCTTCGCGGGCAACGAAGTCGAGAATCTCTTCGTCAGTCTGCGCACCGGGGCCGGGTGACAATTCTTTGCCGCGCAGGTCATCAAATGCTTTCTGTTCGATAATCTTACGCGTACATCTGATCGCTTCGACCCATTCACGGCGCTCTTGCTCCGTCGACAAGTAGTTGAAGAAAATCTCAGGATAAACGCTCGCCTTTTTCGATTTGATCTTAACGTGACCACGTACATCGGTATTCATCGGTCCGACGTGCAACTGAAAACCATGCCCCTGGACGGGTGAAGAGCCGTCATAGCGAATAGCTAGCGGTAGAAAATGGAATTGCAGGTTAGGATAGGCGACTTGATCGTTGCCGCGGATAAAGCCCCCTGCTTCGAAATGGTTGGTCGCCGCTGCGCCCTTACGGTTAAACAGCCAGTCAAAACCGATCTTCGGTTGGTTGTACCACTTGAGGGCCGGATACATACTGACCGGCTTGGTGCAGCCATACTGAACATACAATTCGAGATGATCCTGAAGGTTCTCGCCGACGCCGGGAAGATCGTGAACTACATCAATGCCGAGACCTTGTAAATGTTCGCTGTTGCCGATGCCTGAAAGCTGCAGAAGCTGCGGAGAATTGATTGCCCCACCGCAGGAGATGATTTCATTCCCGTAGGCTTCACAGGTTTTACTTCCGCGAGTGTATTCAACGCCGACCGCTTTTTTTCCTTCAAAGAGGATACGTGTAGCCATTGCTCGACACTGAACGGTAAGGTTTGAGCGGTTTTTGATGGGATGAAGATAAGCCCGAGCAGAGCTATAACGGCGTGCCCGATAGATATTCTGGTCAAAGCGGCCGAAACCTTCCTGCTTATAGCCATTAACGTCGTCAGTCTGCGGATGGCCGGCTTCTGCGGTGGCCTTAAAGAAAGCGTCAAAAAGAGGGTTATCGCACTCACCCGTAGTCAAATTGAGAGGGCCATTGGAAGCGTGGTATTGGTCTGCACCCTTTAAGCGAGTTTCAGACTTTTTAAAGTAAGGCAGGCAGTGGGCATAATCCCAATTTTCCAATCCTTTATTGCTTCCCCATTTTTCGTAATCCATGGCGTTGCCGCGGATGTAGATCATGCCGTTGATACTGCTTGATCCGCCGAGCACTTTGCCGCGTGGATGGGCGATTTGACGATTGTTCATCTGCGGCTCAGGAGACGATTGGTAAAGCCAGTTGTAGGTTTTGTCGGTCAGCAGGTAGGTCAGCGCTGCTGGCATGTGGATGCGGAAATCCCACTTGTAGTCGGGTTTGCCAGCTTCGAGAACCAGTACTTTATTTTTTGGGTTGGCGCTCAGACGGTTGGCCAGTACGCTGCCAGCGGATCCGCCGCCGACAATAATATAATCATATTTCTGCTTATTCATATTCTGTATTCCTAATTTTGGTGAGTTATTTTTCTGTAATTTATTTTCTTGGCTGCGCGCCTTGCTAGTCGCCCGGTGCTGATTCTTCCAAGCGGCTACGGTCTTCTTCTACGCAGCGTTGCAGCATTGCATAGTGTGCTCCAACCGATGAACGCGCACGCAGCGGCTCATTGGCCGCAATGTGGCGGGCCGTTTCGACCCAGTTCGCCACCGTCTTTTGTCGATAGTCAAGATGGTCATATAACGCATAATCCTGCGAGCTGAAACCGAGTTGCAGGGCCTGCATGATCCACTCGAAAATAGGGTTTCCGGTCATTTTTGCAAGGCGGATATTCAATTCTCGGTCTATCTCTCCCAACACCTGCATATCCGGTTGCGGCTGCTCAAGACACAAACGCATTTTTTCAACTTCAGCTACCAGCTGTTGTTTTTCAGCGGCGCTGCCGCGAGTAATAGCCAGTAGCGTGATAGTGTGATCGATGCTCTCGCGAAATTCAGCGATATCTGTGAGGCCGACATGCTTCTGTTTCAAGAACAGAGCGAGCGACTCGCTGACATTGGCGACGTCGATCTGCTTAACAAAAGCGCCACCCTTAGCACCTTTGCGAATTTCGACCAGGCCTTTTTGCTTCAGTGCGCGCATCGCCTCGCGGATAACCCCACGGCCGGTTTGAAACTGAAGTTGCAGTTCTCGCTCACTGGGCAGCCCTTCCCCGGGCAGGATTTTTTCGTTCAGAATGGCTGATTCGATCTGCAGCGCCACATCTTCTCCGGCACGACCGACTTGAGCAGGGGTAAATAGGGAATCTGAATTCATGAGCAGTTTGACCTTATGTTGGTAGTACCAATATAGCAAGGCCAATAAACATTATTACAAGGCACGTGATAAACAAGGTAACTTAGGGACTAAATCGTGATATACGTTACAAAAAAGGGTGTTAAATATATTTACACCGCCTTAATGGTCGGACCAAACTACCTATTGCGGATATTGTTGTCAACTTTATGGTTGAAAAAAGTCAGTTTGCGGCTCAAGTAGTTAACCTAGATCAATTCAGCACAAGATCAGGAGGGAGTGTTTTGAAGAGCAGAATTAAAATCTTGCAGTTTAATAGTGATAAAAACAGATGTTGTAATGATTAATTTAAATAAAACAAGTAGCGCATATTCTGGTACATAGTAATACCTATAAAGAGGTTCAAATCAATATTGACTGGAGTTTTATTGTTCCTATACTCAAGCGGATAAAGAAAGCTTTAAATGTATGTATTACTCAAGTCGTCTGCACCTCACCTACCAGTATAAAATGGATATTATTATGCACTTACTATTTAAATCCAAGTTACTTTTAACCAGCTACTTTATTCTATTATTGTCTCTTCTTTCCTGTAACGCCTTTGCCGGGTCTGCTGCTAAAAAGATTGCAGGTAATGCAGGCTCAATGCTCTGGGCAGAGAGTTTTGCAACATTCGATGAACCCTGGGCCATGACCTTTCTACCTGACGGTGATCTCCTGATAACTGAAAAAAAAGGCACTTTGCTTCTAGTTGACCTGAATAACAGTTCCAAGGTCGTTGTTAAAGTAGCAGTTAAGGGCGTACCCAAGGTAGCCTATGGTGGCCAAGGTGGTTTGGGTGATGTCATTCTCCATCCTCAGTACAAGGAAAACCACTGGATATACTTGTCCTATGCCGAACAGGATAGCTCAGGAAACAAGGGAGCCGTCGTCGCTCGAGCTCAATTTATTCCTACATCGTCACCGCCTCAACTGGAAAACCTTGAAGTCATCTGGCGGCAAATACCTAAAGTATCGGGCAGCGGGCATTATTCACACCGACTGGCATTTAGCCCGGATGGAAAGCTGTTTATCACCTCCGGCGAACGGCAAAAGCAGACACCAGCGCAGAGTTGGACGCAAAACCTTGGCAAGGTCATCAGGCTAAACGCAGACGGTTCAGTGCCAGCTGACAATCCGTTTCAGGATAAAGGAGAACTTGCAAAAACCTTCTGGTCTCTCGGGCATCGCAATTTACTCGGTATTGCCTTTGATAAACAGGGGCAACTGTGGACACACGAAATGGGCCCCAGGCACGGTGATGAATTTAACCTGACCCTTGCTGGAGAGAATTATGGTTGGCCTGTTGTGTCCTGGGGGGATCACTATTCCGGCATTCCCATTCCCGATCATGATTCGCGTCCGGAGTTCAATCCTCCGGAGGTCTACTGGGTGCCAACCGTTGCACCATCCGGTCTGATCATATATTCCGGCGTTATGTTTCCAAAGTGGGCAGGTAATGCCTTTATCGGTGGGCTTAGGTCTCAATCACTGCTACGGATCAAAATTACAGGAGATCAAGCCGAAGAGGTCGAACGTTTCCCCATGGAAAAACGCATACGAGAAGTTGAGCAAGGACCAAAGGGAGCAATATGGGTTCTTGAGGATAACAAAGGTGGTCGTCTTCTGCGGCTCAGTGCATATGAATGAGCGATTGGCAGCTGATGCAAAATAAAAGCCTCGAATGGGCACTGCTACCATTTTTTACATTTTGTTAACTTAGATGTGACTTTTTGTAAGCAAACTCTCTTTTGATCATTTACTTATGTGTATTCTGTAGGGGTAAGTTTGGCTTGTCGGCAAAGCGTCATGTTTTGTAGACATAATTGTCTTTTTAATCAAGGATAGATGATGAGATTAACGTTGCTGAAAAGCGTGTATATGTTGTTGTGCTTGGGTGTTGCTGGCGCCTCTGTGGCAGAGAATAGAATTGATACTCAGCGACCGGATGCCCCTGAGCTGGCCGCTTATGGTGAGCACAGTATCGGTGTGCGTACTCTTGAGGTGGTTAACCTCAATCAAATTGATATGCTCAAACTCGACCCTGGCCAAGCAAAGCCCGCTGTTCTGCCCCGTTATGCACGCCCTTTGACCTTAGAAGTGTGGTATCCGGCCGTTAACGGTAGCAAGGGCAACACCACCCTGAAGGCGTATATGCGTGATGGTAAAACCCAAGTTGAGCTGCACGGTAAAGCGGTGCGTGATGCTAAACCACAGGCTAAGCAGGCTTTTCCATTGGTGCTGATTTCCCATGGTTATCCGGGCAACCGTTTTTTACTGGCGCATTTAGCGGAGAACATCGCCTCTAAAGGATATGTGGTGGTGTCTATCGATCACACTGATTCTACTTATCGTACCAAAGCGGCTTTTTCGTCGACCCTGGTTAACCGACCGGTGGATCAGCTGTTTGTCTTGTCTCAGATTGATGAGATGTCAAAGGACAAAGGCTCATTTTTATACGATTTGGTTGATGCAAAAAATAGCGCGCTTATTGGTTATTCTATGGGAGGGTATGGCGCGGTTATTAATGCCGGAGCTGGCCTGACTGAGGAAGCGGTAGACAGCAAGATGGCGCCTTTTGCGACTTTGGCTCGCCATCAAAGTGGTATCAAGCCCGGTGTTGATGAGCGTTTTAAAACAGTGATAGCTTTTGCACCCTGGGGCATGAATTACCAGATATGGAATAACGATACTCTCAAAGGGGTGAGTGTGCCTATGCTGCTTATTGCAGGCTCACAGGATGATGTGTCGGGTTACGAAAATGGCACGCGCGCCATCTGGCAGGGGATCACCAGTGTCGATCGCTCGTTACTCACCTATGATAACGCCAATCACAATGCAGGCGCAGTGATGCCGGCGCCTGAAGAGTCTTACGTATTTGATCAAGAACTGGGGTTTAACATTAGTGAGCATTATATCGATGCAGTATGGGACAACACCCGTATGAATAATATTGCCCAGCACTTTGTCACCGCGTGGTTAGACAAGTATTTGCAAAAAAATAGTGCCATGGACGAGTATTTAGACCTCGTACCTGATTCTAACGCTGGGGTATTCGCCCTGGATGAGAACGGTGATCCCAAAGCTGAGCATACCTACTGGAAAGGCTTTGCTGATCGCACCGCGAAAGGTTTGCACTTTGAGCACTTAAGCCCATCTAAATAGCGGTTTTTATATCGGTCTTTAGTTGAACCGCCTGCTCGGCAGGTTCAACTAAAGGGTACGCCATCGCTTCAAATTAAATTATCAAAATAGCCGTGATATTGCTGTCTGTTTATAAGCATTGTTGTATTTTTGTGGTGTTTTTGGACTCACTATTTATGCGTTAGTATGGTTGGCCTGTAGTGTCCTGGGGTGATCTCTATTCTGGCATTCCCATTCCCGATCATGATTCGCGTCCGGAGTTCAATCCTCCAGAGGTTTACTGGGTGCCAACCGTTGCACCATCCGGTCTGATCATATATTCCAGCGTTATGTTTCCAAAGTGGGCAGGTAATACCTTTATCGGTGGGCTCAGGTCTCAATCACTGCTAGGGATCAAAATTACAGGAGATCAAGCCGAGGAAGTCGAACGTTTCCCCATGGAAAAACGCATACGAGAGGTTGAGCAAGGACCAAAGGGGCAATATGGGTTCTTGAATATAAAAAAGGTGGCCGTCTTCTGCGGCTTCGTGCATATGAATGAGTGATTGGCAGGTGATTCGTAGGAATTTACTATATGGTTATTAGGTCTTTCATTTTGCGAATAATAAATAAGATAATGCAAAATGAAATACTTGACCCGAATGGCACTTGTGACCCTAATGGCTCTGCGCTTTGGGGAATAAGCGAGCGTGAGGTATCTCGCTATACTCATGGTATAAAGCACTTATAACCATCAGAGTTACTCAAAATAAAAGACTATTTTTTAACAATACAAACCTTCCAGTTGTGGAAGAGTAAAAAAATACGACGGCTTGGATGTGTTAAAAACACCATTTATATTTGGTCTTAATTCACTTTGAATCAAAATACATAACTCTTCAGCACGGGTAATACCAACGTAATGTAAGTTAGTTTCTTCTAATAAAGTTGGATAGTATGCCGGATCATTAAAATTTCCTGTATATTGCCGGTAAGGGAAGCTCCATTCTTCCATATCGAAATTAAATACAATCTTAAATTCCAGACCTTTTGATTTATGAAGTGTCATCAACTGAATTTCATTCTCATCAAGTGGACGAAAAGCGCCCATCAATGATTCATCTGTTAAAATTTTAGCGACTGCTAGATCTGCATCTTCAGAAGGGTCCATTTCTAAATAGTCGGCTAATTTATGAAGTTGTTCAACAATTAAGGAAGCCTCAGTTTTTCTAAGTT
This sequence comes from Psychromonas sp., assembly GCF_047632955.1. Classification (GTDB taxonomy): domain Bacteria; phylum Pseudomonadota; class Gammaproteobacteria; order Enterobacterales; family Psychromonadaceae; genus Psychromonas. Next base: position 35,350 of record NZ_JBLIED010000012.1, read on the forward strand.
TTTTCAGTTCCTTACGCAGAAAAACAACTAACCCATTGACTGAATTTAGCTTTTTATTTTGTGCTAAAATTTTATCTATTAATTCTTGAGCAGTATCTATTAACGAAAATTTATACGCTAAACAATGAGCATATAAATCAGCTATTGGTGCATTAATATCATCTAATGGAGTATCAATATATAGACGGTGCTTTAAGGTCAGTCCTTTTGATATCAATTTTAATGTTGCCTCTTTCTTAGCAAAAATGCCAACTTTAGATAATTTACTAATATAGGAACTCTTTAGCCATTCGCTAATCCAAGTGGAAATATGTGCAGATCCTTCTATGGCACTTCCCTTCAAACAATAGCGATAAACTCTACAGTCATCGTTATTGTTTTTAATCAATTTACAGGCAGGATTTTTTAACCTTGAAGCATAATTTATTATTGATGGGTGGCATCTATGATTAATATCTATAAAGAATGACTCAAATATATTTGAGTGTGTCTTTAAAAATTCCAAATGTTGAGGATTACTACCCCTAAATCCATATATTGACTGATCAACATCTCCAACGGCGGTACCTATAAGTCCTAAATTTACCAATTCTAAAAAAAGTTTATGTTGTGTATTTGAGGAGTCCTGATATTCATCAATAAATATTTGCGTATATTTTGAATATATATACCTTCTTGCAGAAGATGACTCTTTAATCACATATAGAGCAAGTGCAGAAAAAGAAGACATCCAAAGTATTTTGTTATCATATAACTTTTTATAAGCATCTACGTTATTATAAATATCTTCAAGTGATGGTGTTTTAGATTCAAGAGAAAGGGATAACAACTGTACTTCCGATAACTTCTTAGTAATATCGCAATCACTAGCTACCCCCCCCCCCCCATATATGATCAATAAATGGATATATAATTTCCTGTAAACAAAAACCATCAATTGTTCCTATGAAACTTTGTCTAATATCCCCCCCATTTATAACGCACTTTTCCCTTAATTCTTGGCTCGCTTTAATCGTAAAAGTGATTGCGACAACTCCTTTATAAGGCTTTAACAATTGGGAAACAGACCTTATTTTTTCTGCCATCACGGTTGTTTTACCACTGCCAGGGCAAGCTGTAATTACCATACTACTAGGGTAATTAATTGCTCTTTCTTGTTGTTCTGTAAAAGAAAAATTTGCCATAGAGTTAATATCCTACAATAACCTTTTTAAGGTGATGTAACGGTTTTGCTAATTCACCTTTAGATAAGGTAGCTAAGCTTTCTTTATTCCCTTTTAAAAAGTTTCGCATTCTTATAGCTTTCTTTTTTTGTAAATAATCAATTGCAGCTTTATTTGTTTTCTTACCTGCAAATTCTTTTAATACTTCAGGTAACTCTTCAGATAAATCATTTTCTAGATCTTTTCTCGAAACAAAAATTCCAGAAGGATTTATCAAGCTAGATACCATTTCCCATTCCCCATTTCCAATCGTTAACTCTGGACAAAACTCAACGTCCTTATGATTCAAAGTTTCTAGACTGGCAATTTTTAAGCATCGATTAAAACCAGCATATTGCCACTGGTCTTTTTTGCTTATTTTAGATATGTCATTATCAGTCCTCATTACCCAAGGAATTTCTAATGCATCTAGTATCTTTGTATATACACCAAATGATATACCATCAACTGACAATAAAGAGATATTTAGAAAATCTAATTCAATACCCAGAGAATCCGCTAGTTCGGTATAGAACAGCATTTCAGAAGGACCTTCAACTAAGAACACACCACTTGAAAAAAACGCCTCCGAAGGAAGGATACTCATCCTGTAGCCCATACTCTCCCAATCTAATGCTATACAATCTGAGCAGCCATTTCCCGCTGCTTCAGTTGCACCAGAGTGATTAAATAATCGTATTATTGAATCAGGCGAAAATTTGGAGGCTATTTGAGGAGAATGGGATGAAATGATAGATTGACCGGGTAGCTCAGAGTTTAAGTATTCAGCGAGTTTCCTTTGTTGGTGTGGATGAAGGTGTGCTTCAGGCTCTTCAACGACATAAAATACTACTTCATCACTTAAATACTGCTCTCTAACACTTTTTGCCTTCCATAGAGCCAGAAGAATTTGATTGTTACGACCATCTCCGCCTAACATCACACTTGAGCCATTCGTATTTGCCCCAAGCTGTAGCTTTTCGATAAATTGATTTACTTGAATCGCTCCTGAATCTAGTTGAACAGAATAGTCAGAATAATGATGTGCTAATTTTTTTAACTCACAATTGACATCAGATGTTGATTTTTCAACATAAATCAGCTGAGAAACTTTTTCATTAATATTAACTAAATCAGTACTAATTTCATTCATCAAATCAGCATCTTCTTCGGTTTCCTCAGCGGTTAAATTTTGCTGGGCAAGATTTAATAGTTGGCGTTTTTCTTTTCGTATAAACTTATGAAGATCACGTTGTGAATGGATATAACGTAAATTTACATATTTCAAATAAAACCTGCTGTTTACAATCTCAAGTTCATCTAATGAATGTCCAATATAGATTTCATAATTAAGATCACTCTTCGTCGCTGAATACCTTAAATAGGTATCGCCTTCATCATTCACATAACCTTTTAGTACAGAAAGCACAGAGTCTTCTGTAATGTTATTGAAATGAATGGTTATCTCAATAATGTCACAAGGTTTATCTGAACTTAAATGAAAATCCAACTCAGAAGGCTCTATCTCTAGTTCTGACAACCCCTTATCGAGCAATAAACGAAGCGCATGAAGCATGTTGGACTTACCAACGTCATTGGCTCCAATTATAAGTGTATTATTATTAAAATGAATAAGAGAGCTTTTAAAATTTCTAAAACCTTTAATAGTTAGTGATAATATATTCAAAATTAATTACCCAAGTAAAGTTAGTTAATATGTCTAGGAGTTTGACCGAGAACTACATTCGTCACAAAAAAACCGATTTGAGGCGGTTTTTGTGGTCTTTATGGGTTAATAGTTGTGCTATTTAACGAAAAGTAACACGCAAACCCACCAGTTTTGGATTTTCTGCTTTAGTTCAGTCTATTCTCGGTCAGGCTCCTAGCGAAGCGAAATTGTAGGTATGGAGATTTGCTTATAGCACCTAATACACTAACTCATACAATCAATAGGGCTTACAATGTCTTCACTTATCATTTCTAAATTTGCATATTTCATAAAAAAATAGAAAGTTGAATCAATAACTTTTAGGAGTCGGGTATTCGAGTCATATGCAAGCACTGGAGGGTTAATTCCTTTGGTACTTTGAAGATCACCAATTTTTTTTAAGGCAGCAGTTAACTGCCCGCCTTTTAAATCTGCCCGTCGATGATGAATCAATACAATTTTTTGCATTAATGCATCTCTGGGAACGCCACCATTTAACCCATCAAAACCTATTTCCAAAAGAGCCTTAACAATATAATAACTCATGAAATACGGTAGTGGTCTATCATCTTGAATTAATGAACCATTCCCTGACGCAATTGCCTCTAAGTTTCTTAAATGACGACCTGAATAGTATTCGGTTTTTTCTAAAATTATTTTATCGACTGCAGATATATCATCAACCAGAGCTGTTTCTGTTTGTTTTACAATGATTCCATTTCCACGGCATGTTCCCTTGAGAAGCTCTTGATAAACTCCCACACTATTAAATGCAGAGTCTATACACTTAGTAATTACATCTTCATGCATTACTATATTTAATTCACTTTCACCTTTACGAGCAATTGCAACAAAATCATCTTTACTCCAAGGCTCAACTGGAACGTCAACAACTCGGTCTTGTAAATCACCATTAAACTGAGCAAGCCGGTTAGCTTCCTTCCACACTCCTAAAATAACGAATTTCACTTTAAGATCTTGAAAAGTTCTTAAATCAAATGCGAACTGCCGTTGCTTCTCTTCTGATAAATAATGAAAGTTTTCTAATATTACAACTTTCTTACAATTGACTTTATTAATAAGGCTAGCGACATCATTAGGTAAACCTAAGTTGAATTCTATTTCTTCATATTGACTTATTGAGTTCTTACTTTCTGTTTCTGATATTTCACCACTAACATTCGATTTAAAAATCATCGCGATTGTTGCCTGAACTTGAGCTTTTAGTCCAACTTTTGTAGCTTTCCCACTTCCCTCAGTAAAGGCGGTCCTTACAGTTACACCCGCATCCCTTAGAATTGATTTATAGATATCTTCTAGTTCAAATTTTGGGGATAAACTAACTACAATATTTTCATTATATTTGATATATTTAGAAACCAGTGCTGTTTTACCTTGCTTCGATGCGCCATAAACAATAACTTGTTTATCTGTTCGTAATGCATCAATTAGTTTGTCATCTACATACTCTCTAATGACATACGATTTCACCTGCTTACCACTTACACCAAATACATCTTCTAATTTAACCAAAATATTAAGCCTTAAATTTCATGAGTAAAGATGGGTTAATCATTATAACCAAGCTGTAGAACGTTTCATTTTCAGCCAGTTGATTTAAAGTAAACAACCAAGGTAATTTATATTTACTTGATATTCAATGGATCATTCCACTTTTAATAAGTAACTGATTAAATTGAGTGGTAAATTGGTTTATTGAGGTGTGTATGGAGGATTATTTGATATTATGGCTTCGCCCTTTACTTAATACAGGCTGTTTATTAACTTATCAATATTATGAACTAAACAATACATTTACCATTGCGTATTCACTTTCTCTTACCCGCGAAGCATGGACTTATTCATGTATTTCCACAAACTCACCTAACATATCACTATAACGTAGAGCTCTTTTAATAAAAGAAATTGGTATAACACCAATATGAGCAGCCTCTATCTCAGGAACAATTTGTTGCCCTGCTTTTGCAATGCTTAGTTTTAACATAACCTCATTCGGAGATAGATAGGCAGTATTCATTTTTTCTTCATCAAGCTCTAACCATATAGTTTCATCCCACCCTGAGCGACACGGAACAAACGTTGCCCAAATCGCGAGATCATACTTATGATTGTACTCTGCCAAATTAAAATGACGAAAATCAAAAAGACTAACTCCTCCTAACGATCTAACAAAAGAAGATGAATTTGTACACCGCTCTTCATCAGGTATATCTGGCTCAGGCTTTATATATTTTGACTCTGATATTTTATTATAACGTTCTGAACTAGTTGAGTGCCAAACCCCCTTTGTTAATTCAATCGGAAAATCAGACTCTTCATCTTGCATTTTTTTCTCCTTATTATTTATTTATGAATTTATGAATTTATTAGTAATACTCTTTTATAAAGTGGTTTCAAATCTATCAGATAAAACAAAAGGTAGGACATACCTTATATTATCTTAAATCATCACACTAAAATAAATATCGCTCTCATCCAAAATAAAAAGAAGATTACATCACAAAAAAAGATGCAGCTAAGGAGTCATGATTATTAGTCTTTCATTTTGCGAGTAAAAAACAAGATAATGCAAAATATAAAGACAGGATCCTATAGTCCCCCCTCTACTGCGTTATCGCCTGTTTATGTAATAACTTCATTACCCTCGCTCTGCCTTGTATAAAGAACCAACAAACTGATGAGTGCATTTTCATAGGCTATTTGGGTTGCAATGCCTCGTTGCTGACGCGTATAAGCTGCGATATTACTTTAATATGAAAATCTCTTTATCTATGAGCAGTTGATGGAAGCAAGGACGGTGTTATAAACTGTTCATAAAATCGCGGTTCAATAACCTAGTCACATTACAATGCCGAGTTCACGCATTAAACAACCGAAGGAACGAACGGCTATGAAAAGTCTTGTTTTGATTGGAGGGGGGCATGCGCACATGATAACCCTGAGTAAATTAGATACCTTTATAGCTAAAGGGTATCAGGTAACCGTCATTCAACCGGCAGACTATCATTATTATAGCGGCATGGGACCCGGAATGCTGGGTGGTACATACGAGCCTGATGATATTCGTTTTTCAACTAAAACACTGGTTGAAAGCAAAGGCGGCAGATTTATCAAAGCACATGCCAGCCGAATCGATCCTGAAAAGCGAATTGTGTATCTACAGGAAAGTGATGAGGAGATTAAATATGATGTTGTCTCTTGTAATGCGGGCTCTTACGTTCCTAAAGATATTGTTGAAGGGGATAGTCATAACGTTTTTACGGCCAAACCTATTGAAGAGCTAAACCGAGCCAAGAAGACCATTATTGGAAAGTTAAAGGATGGCCCTATTTCAATAGCAGTTCTTGGCGGCGGACCTGCTGCCGTTGAGATCGCCGGAAATATTCATCAATTATGTAAAGAAAAAGCATTACACCAACCGCATATACAGCTTTTCAGTGGGCCTGGATTAATGTCCAAGGTAGCCCCTAAAGTACGAAAGCTGGTGCGTAAATTGCTGGTCCGTAAAGGGATTGAAATAATAGAAAAAGGTTATGTTGAAAAAGTCGCTGATGACAAGATTAGCGTAGAAAATGATACTACTTATAGTGCTGATATTATCTTTCCGGCGATAGGTGTTAAGCCGTCGAAAATTTTTGCTCAGTCGGGCCTGGATATTGGTCCTGATGGCGGTTTAAAAGTGAATTCATTTTTACAATCGACCAGCCACACCAATATTTTTGGAGGAGGTGATTGTATCTATTATGCTGATCAGCCACTTAATAAGGTGGGTGTTTATGCGGTGCGTCAAAACCTGGTTTTATATAATAATTTAATGGCAGCACTTGAGGGCAAGCCCTTAGAAATTTTTTCGCCCGGTGGAGATTACCTGTTGATTTATAATCTTGGAGATGGAGAAGGAGTGTTCTCCAAAGGGGTCCTTACCTTCTCGGGTAAAATTGCTTTTATGATTAAAGATTACATCGATAGAAAATTTATAAAACTATTCCAGGTTTTGTAATGAGTTGACAGATATTATAAAAATAAAATAAGTGAAAGAAGAATCTGTCGTCGGTTATTCCTGACGAACGGATATAGATGAAAAAGTGTATTCCCTCAAGGGTAGAATTAACCCTATAAACAGGAATAGCAGCGAATATATTACTGATTAAATCTCTTGACAGAAATACTTCCGATATGACGACAAGAAGGCAATTAAGTCACTTATTTTGTTGGATAATTGCTATTATACCAAGAGAAAAATCAGGCTAAGCACATTAGCTCTCAGCTATCTTAAAATACAGTTTAAGTGAAAAACCAGCACTGTATTTTAAGGAAGTTTAAGGGCCGATGTAAATTGGCTGATTTGCTATTCACGTTGCAATCAAGCAGGGATTTTATTTTGGATAAAGCACAATTTTTTTACCGTACCGCCATATTTACACGCAAAGCGGGCAAAGTCGCGCTGGCTGACATTAATAACCCTACTGACACAACGGAGCTGGAAGAATGGTTTGGTGTCGTTGTCTCACTGGCTGATGGTCAGCACACCATCAAAGAGTTAATTGACCACATGGGTGGCCAGTATCAACAGCCGCCGGAGCGCCTTGAGGAGACTCTTGATTCAGTGATAGAGCGTTTGATCGAGGGTAAAATGATTCAATTGAGTGAAAAAGAAGTAGAGCTTCCTTATTATCTGGCCTCGCCTATTGAGCAATTAGACATAGAAAAAGCTAAAAAACTAATGAAAGAAGATGGCTGTGACATTTAGGACGGCCGCGAACGGCTGAGGCGGATGTTCGGACTAAAATGAATAATCCTCGGACTGAGCCCGAGGATTATTGGATTTACTATTACAGCTTAAAAAGGAAAATAGAGCAAAGATTAAATATAAATATTCTGCTCTGCAAACAACATTTTAACCCCTTCAATATCAGCCTTTTCAACCAAATCTTGAATAAACGCCTGAATCGCCAAATGTGAAGCACGATGAACTAAGTAACCTTTTACTTTATCTTCCACCATTGAATACTCCAATGGTTCGCCTTCAATTTTTCGAGTAATATTTACCACGTGCAATCCATAACGAGACTCCAGCGGCTTATCGCCCAAACCTTCCGGCATTAACATCAACACGCGTTCAAATTCAGGGACTGTTTGACCTTTACTGATTTGACCTAAAGAGCCGCCGGTGGCCTTTGATGGACAAGCCGAATATTGAGTGGCTAAAGCAGCAAACAGCGTGGGATCTTTTTCAAGCTGTTCAATAATATTAAGCGCATTCTTTTTAGCCTCATCACGGCCGGCAATATCATCCTTAGCCGCGGCTAACAAGATATGGTCGACTTCTAATAAGGGTAAAGTCATAAACTTGTCGGGATTATTTTTAAAATAACGCAAACAAGCCTCAGTTGAGGGAGCAGCGCTGGTGACATTTTCAGCCAATAATTTCTGCAGTACTTCTTCTTCATGCTCTTTAGAAACAGTGAATCCTTTGCTTTTGGCTTCATTTAATAATAACTGACGCACCACTAACGCTTGAGCAGCTTGTTGGACAACCACATCAAAATTGGCATTCTGGTGGTATTGTAATTCGCTGGCTAAATCGATTTCCTCTATCTCTACGCCATTAACTTTAATAACGGGTAATGACTTGGAAGGTGCTGGCTGTGCGGGTGCTGAACTACATGAACTCATAATAATTTCTCTTCTTTATTTGGCTCTTTAATTACATCTTCCCTCTATAAGAGGGTCGCTTGGAAAAGCCAGTCACTAAAAATTTAAAAACTGCCTTTACCCTCTTCGATAAAGAGAGGGTAAAGAAGCAAGAGAGGTTATCTTTCTCTAACAACCTGGTAACACCGGCCTAAATACCACACTGGCACGCTGATGATATGGACCAATCTGGTAAATGGGAAAATCAATACCATGGTTAGACCCACAAAAATGTGCAGTTTGTAAATGATATTGACAGATTCAATTGAATCAGCCGCTTGTATGCCGTGGAAAGTGACAATGTTTTGCGCCCAATCGGCTAATAGAATCATCACCGAACCGTCTAAATGAGACGTCGAAATAAAGATAGTCGTCAAACCTAACAGCAGCTGAATTAACAGCAGGAACAAAATCATGATGTCGGATTTTTTTGAGTTGGCACGAACACGCGCATCGGTTAAACGACGATTGATGAGCATCACTAAACCAATCAAGCAGATAAAACCAAAAAATCCACCACTTATCATCGCAAGCAATTGTTTATTAGGGCTTGAAATAAAATGATGATAAATCGATTCCGGTGTTAGCAAGCCAACAAGGTGTCCGGACAAAACAAAAATAACACCAATATGAAACAAGTTACTGGCAAGACGAAAATTTTTGCCGTTTAACAACTGACTTGAATCCGCTTTCCAGGTGTACTGCTCTCTGTCAAAACGAATCCAAGAGGCAACCAAAAAAACAATGACTGCAACGTAGGGATAAACCCCAAACAATAAATTATTTAAATTATTTAAATTAATCATAGCGTTATCCTTATAATCCAGTGACTTGTGCAGCGTCAGCATCAACCCAGTTAATTGGGATCTGTTGAATATTATTGGGATCTAATGAGTTTTTAGAGGTTTTTAATCCGGAGCCTGAACAATCATCGTCAACGGGATTATCAAATTTAATCTCTTTATCTTCCCACTCTTTGTCGATAGCTTCGATGGTGTCATCTCTCTCTTCTTTACTGACGGCTTCAACTATTTCTTCCCGGTCAGCTTGCTCTCCGGAGATATCAATCAAGGCTTCAAATACAGAGGAGTAATAACATTTCCGATCGATTAGGCGCTCGGATAACATCATCATCAGATGACACATATCACCCAACCATTCCTGCGCGAACGTGGCATCCTGCTCGCTTAGAAATTCCAGAAAAAGTGGAATATAATCAGGCAATTGCTCTGAATCATTTTCAAAGCCATTGGATTTATAGACATTCATTAAATCAACCATTGCCTGACCGCGATCACGGGATTCACCATGAACATGTTCAAACATTAATAAAGAAAGTGCACGGCCTCTCTCAAATAATAAGTCGTAACTTTCCTGCGCATCATACAAATCACGGGCGCATAGTTGTTCAATAAAGGTGATTAAATCGCCCTTATTTTTTTTACTCACTAAGTCACTTTTACTCACGATATCAATCATTTCATCGGCGGCGTCAAACAACGCTGCCGAAGGATAGTCGAGTAACCGTGAAATGACTTTTAAAATGGTCATTTTTGGGTAGTCCACAGTGCTATTCTCCTACATTAAAAGTTTTGATAACGTCACGTTTTGCCACTTTTTTAGCACCAAACATATTCACGTCATTATTGCCTGTACTGCAACCATTACCGAAGGTGAAACCGCAGCCGGTTTTTTCATCATAGGCATCGGGCACATTCATTTCACGATGGCCGGTGGGAATAACAAAACGGTCTTCATAGTTGGCAATTGCTAAGTAACGATACATTTCGTCTGCCTGTTTTTTTGAAAGACCAGCTTGTTCAAGCACCTCTAAATCTTCGACACCTTCAACATTTTCAGCACGTTTATAAGCACGCATTGCAAGCAGTCTCTCTAAAGCACGAACAATCGGTTTTTCGTCACCGGCGGTCAATAAATTGGCCAGATATTTAAGCGGAATGCGCAGTGAACGAATATCTGGAATAACGCCTGCCATGCCTAATGTACCTGCATCAACCGCACTTTGAATGGGGCTGAGAGAAGGCACATACCAAACCATGGGTAAGGTACGATATTCAGGGTGTAACGGCAGCGCCAGTTTCCAGTCAACCGCCATTTTATAGACAGGTGATTTTTGTGCCGATGCAATGACATTATCTTCAATACCGTCTTTTTTAGCCTGTGCAATCACTTCCGGATCGTTCGGGTCTAAAAATATTTCTAACTGTTTTTCATAGAGATCGGTGTCCGAGGTTGTTGAAGCCACCTCTTTAATTTTATCGGCATCGTATAAAAGAACGCCTAAATAACGGATACGACCCACGCAGGTTTCGGCGCAAACCGTTGGCATGCCCGCTTCAATTCTTGGATAACAGAAAATACATTTTTCTGATTTTCCAGATTTCCAGTTAAAGTAAATCTTTTTATAAGGGCAACCACTAACACACATCCGCCAGCCGCGACATTTATCCTGATCAATCAGCACAATACCGTCTTCTTCACGCTTATAAATAGCGCCGGAAGGACAGGCTGCAGCACAGGCAGGGTTTAGACAATGTTCACACAAACGCGGCAAATACATCATGAATGTATTTTCAAACTCGCCGTACATCTCTTTTTGCATGTTATCGAAGTTCTTGTCTTTGCTGCGTTTAGCAAATTCAGTCCCGAGAATATCTTCCCAGTTTGGACCCCATTCGATTTTCTCCATGCGCTTGCCGGAAATAACCGAGCGAGGACGGGCAGTAGGCTGATGTTTAACTTCATCGGCCGTATGCAGGTGCTGATAATCGAAATCAAAGGGTTCGTAATAATCATCAATCTCAGGCAGATCCGGATTGGCGAAAATATTTGCTAATACTCGAAATTTTCCGCCGATTTTTGGCTGAATATCACCATTGGATTTTCTTATCCAACCGCCCTTCCATTTATCCTGGTTTTCCCATTCTTTGGGATAACCAATACCGGGTTTAGTTTCAACGTTGTTAAACCAGGCATACTCGACGCCTTCTCGAGACGTCCAAACATTTTTACATGTGATAGAACAAGTATGACACCCGATACATTTATCAAGGTTAAGTACCATTCCAATTTGAGAACGTATTTTCATGTTCTACTCCTTAAGCTTGATCTGGGTTAGTAGGAAGTGCGCGCGGCAGTTTGTCGTTCAGTGCAGGATCTGTGTCCGAACCATCCAACCATTTAATTTTGTCCATTTTTCTTACCACAACCATTTCATCGCGGTTACAACCCACGGTGCCGTAATAGTTAAAGCCCCAAGATTGCTGTGCATAACCACCAATCATGTGCGTCGGTTTCATTACAATTCTGGTTACCGAGTTATGGTGACCACCACGCGTTCCGGTCATTTCACTGCCCGGTACATTTACAATTCTTTCCTGCGCGTGATACATCATCACCATACCCTGCATAACCCGCTGCGAAACGACTGCCCGGCAGGCAAGTGCGCCGTTAGCATTAAACACTTCAACCCAGTCGTTATCTTCAATGTCAGCTTCTTTAGCATCGGTTTCACTTAACCAGATAATCGGGCCGCCACGGGAAAGTGTGAGCATTAATAAATTGTCTGAATAAGTACTGTGAATACCCCATTTTTGATGCGGCGTGATCCAGTTAAGTAATATTTCGGGATTACCGTTACTCTTAGAATCTTTCATCATCTCAACGGTTTTTGTATTTATCGGCGGACGGTAAGAAACAAACTGCTCACCAAATGCCTGCATCCATTTGTGATCCTGATAGAACTGTTGACGACCGGTAATGGTTCTCCATGGAATGTTCTCGTGCACATTGGTATAACCTGCGTTATAGCTGACATGCTCATCTTCAAGTCCGGACCAGGTTGGCGAAGAGATTATTTTTCGTGGCTGCGCTTGAACATCACGGAAACGAATTTTTTCATCTTCTTTAGGTTTAGCTAAATGAGTGTGGTCAATGCCGGTAAACTCACCAATCGATTCCCACGCTTTAACCGCCACACTGCCGTTAGTTTCCGGCGCTAAGGTCAAAATCATTTCGCAGGCTTCAATCGCCGTTTCAAGAACGGGACGACCTTTATTGATACCTTCGTCGGTATGACGGTGATTTAAATCACCTAATAGTTTCATTTCGGTTTTGGCATCCCAGGAAATACCTTTACTGCCGTTACCCAATTTTTCAAGTGCGGGTCCAACCGAGATGAATTTTTTGTAGGTATTCGGGAAATCGCGTTCAACTACCATCATATTAGGTGCGGTTAAGCCGGGGATTAAATCACACTCACCTTTTTTCCAGTCTTTCACATCGAAGGGCTGAGATAATTCACCGGTGGTATCGTGGAGCATAGGCACAGTCACAATATCTTGTTCAACACCTAATTCACCAACGGAGATTTCTGAGAATTTTTTGGCGACGCCTTTGTAAATATCCCAATCGGATTTAGCTTCCCAGGCAGGATCAACCGCAGTGGATAACGGGTGAATAAAGGGATGCATATCGGAAGTATTCAAATCATCTTTTTCATACCAACAAGCCGTTGGTAATATAATGTCTGAATACATACAGGTTGATGACATACGGAAATCTAAGGTGACCACTAAATCTAGTTTACCCGTTGCACCTTCATCCACCCATTCAGCTTCTTCGGGTTTAACACCACCACTTTCACCTAAGTCAGCATTCATCACGCCATTTTTTGCGCCTAATAAATACTTAAGCATGTACTCATGACCTTTACCTGAAGAACCAAGCAGATTTGAACGCCACACAAACATAACACGCGGGAAATTCTCTGGTTGATCCGGCTCTTCGCAGGCAAATTTTAAGTTGCCGCTTTTAAGCTCTTGAACAACATAGTCTTTGGCTTCCATATCAGCGGCAGCCGCATCACGGGTGACCTGCAAAGGATTACGGTTAAGCTGAGGAGCCGAAGGTAACCAGCCCATACGTTCTGCTTTAATATTGTAATCAAGCATATGCTCAGGAAATTCTTCTTTGTCGGCTAAGGGTGACAATATTTCATGCATACTGACTTTTTCATGACGCCATTGCGAAGAGTGATTATAGAAGAAAGAAGTACCATTCATTTGACGTGGAGGACGACACCAATCCAGACCAAAGGCCAGGGGTAACCAACCGGTTTGCGGACGCAATTTTTCCTGTCCCACGTAGTGAGCCCAACCGCCGCCAGATTGACCAATACAACCACACATCATCAGCATGTTGATCAGGCCGCGGTAGTTCATGTCCATGTGATACCAGTGATTCATTGCAGCGCCGACAATAATCATCGCTTTACCGTTAGTTTTATTGGCGGTATCAGCAAATTCACGGGCGATTTTAATCACTTTTTTACGGTCTAAACCGGTGATCTGTTCCTGCCAGGCAGGCGTTCCCGGAGTGACATCATCATAACTTTTAGCAACATTTTCACCACCTAAACCACGATCAAGACCATAGTTGGCCATCATCAGGTCATAAACAGTAGCAACAACTAAATCTTCACCCTTGGCACCCTTAATGGTTTTAGTCGGCACGTTTCTGACTAAAATATTGTCACCATCGGAGGCAGTCCAATATTTGTTACTGTCGTCGGCACAGAAGTTCGGGAAAGCAACCGCAGAGACATCGTTACCAAGGAGTGACAACTGTAGTTTAGTATCCGCACCGTTTTTACCTTCACGGGCTTTAATATTCCACTTGCCTTTTTCGCCCCAACGATAACCAATTGAACCGGTTGGAGAAACCATCTCATCGGAATTCTCATCAATGGCGATGGTTTTCCAGTCAGGATTATTTTCCTGTCCTAAATTATCATTTAAGTCTGACGCCCGTAGGAAACGGGTTGATTTCAATGATTTGTCATCGTGTGTTGCTAAGACAACTAACATCGGAAAATCGGTGGTGGTTCGCACATATTCAGTGAAATATTCACTTGGGTTATCCAAGTGGAATTCACGTAAAATAACATGACCAAATGCCATGCCCAATGCCGCATCGGTACCCTGTTTCGGGTTTAACCATTCATCGGTTAATTTTGAAACTTCAGCGTAATCCGGCGTAATGGAAACGGTTTTGGCACCTTTATATCTTACTTCTGTAAAGAAGTGAGCATCGGGTGTACGTGTTTGAGGAACGTTTGAACCCCAGGCAATAATATAGTTTGAGTTATACCAATCGGCTGATTCCGGCACATCGGTTTGTTCGCCCCAAACTTGAGGAGATGATGGAGGTAAGTCGCAGTACCAGTCATAGAAACTTAGACAAACGCCACCAATTAAAGATAAATAACGAGAGCCGGCGGCATAAGAAACCATGCTCATTGCCGGAATAGGAGAGAAACCAACAATACGGTCCGGACCGTAAGTTTTAGCGGTGTAAACATTTGACGCGGCAATCATTTCATTAACTTCATCCCAGGTCGAACGAACAAAACCACCGAGACCACGTTTAGATTTATAAGATGTCGCTTTTTCTTGGTCTTCAACAATCGATGCCCAGGCGTCTACAGGTCTCATGCTTAAGCGTGCTTCACGCCATAACTTCATTAAAGATTTGCGTATTTTCGGGTATTTTAAACGGTTTGCACTGTATAAATACCATGAATAACTTGCACCACGAGGACAGCCGCGCGGTTCATGGTTGGGTAAATCAGGACGCGTTCTGGGATAATCCGTTTGCTGAGTTTCCCAGGTCACTAAACCATTTTTAACATAAATTTGCCAAGAACAAGATCCTGTACAGTTTACCCCATGGGTAGAGCGTACGATCTTATCGTGTTGCCAGCGTTGGCGGTAACTGTTTTCCCATTCACGGCTTTCATTGGTGGTTTCACCATGTCCGTCTGAGAACTCACCTGTCTTCTTTTTCAAGAACTGTAAGCGATCCAAAAAATGACTCATATTTGTCTCCGTTGACTTATTAATCGACCGCTTAGTAAAAGTCAGTCACCAAATAGCATTTAACACATTTAATTTCTTGATAATTTAAAAAACAACAAAGGTCACAACAGTTACCTTTGTTGTAAAAATAGTTTTTTATGGATTATGGAACTCGGCTCCTTTTCGTAAATAGAACCACCAGTTGACACCAATACAAATCGCATAAAAGGTCGCAAAACCAAATAATGCAACTTCAGGCGTAGTCGCACTGATCTGCTCACCTAACACTTTAGGAATATAAAAAGCGCCGTAGGCGGCAATAGCAGAAGTCCAGCCTAAAACAGGGCCCGCTTGTTCTTTATTAAAGACGATTGAAATTGTTCTGAAAGTTGAACCGTTACCAATACCTGTTGCCGCAAACAAAATTAAAAACAACACCAGAAACTCGACGAAATAATCTTGTGGTGTCGCCGATGCATATGCAGCTTTCATATAATAAGCAACCCCGAGTGCACTGCCAGTCATCACCACGGCACAAACCTGGGTCACTTTTGCGCCGCCCAATCTATCGGCTATCCAGCCGCCCAACGGACGAATCAATGCACCAATAAATGCGCCCATCCAGGCATACATTAAAGCACTTGGACCTTGATCATTAATCACATCATGGGTCATCACACCATTAACCATGATATGTTGATAACCAAAAATAACTTTAATCGCCAGCGGAAATGCGGCGGCAAAACCAATAAAAGAGCCAAAGGTCATGGTATAAATAATACTCATTACCCAGGTGTGGGGGTTGTTGAAAATTTTATATTGGTGTTCTAAATTTTTACCTATTTTGCCGGGCAGAAACTTTAACAACATGACTGTTGCACCGACTACGCAGGCTAAAACAAGCTCCTTAGGAATACCCCAACCTGAACCGTTGACAGCTTCAGGCAGCATTAACCATAAGCCCACGGTAGAAGTGATTAAACCAATCAATAACATGCCGGTAATGATTGAAAATGAAGTCACAGGACCGGGTAAATCAGGGGTTACGTGCGAAGCTTTGAGGTTATTCATTCCCCACCAGCCAATGACCATCAGAGGCACTAAAAATAATAACCACACGTATCCGGCATTATGGATCCAGGTCTCGCTCCCGGCAGGAATTTTACCAATCAGAGTCCCGGAGGTGGTCACCAGAGTCATCGGCTCGCCACCGAACAAACCAAAGGTCATCGCAAGCGGTACCAATATCTGCATCGTAGTGACACCAAAGTTACCTAAACCCGCGTTCAAACCTAAAGCCAGGCCTTGTTTTTTCTTCGGATAAAAGAAACTGATGTTAGACATAGAGGAAGCAAAGTTACCGCCACCCAAACCGGATAATAAAGCCAATATTTGGAAAACCCACAAAGGTGTATTTACATCTTGTAAAGCGATACCCGTACCAACCGCCGGAATAATTAATACCGCGGTGGTAAAAACGATGGTATTACGACCACCCGCAAGACGAATAAAAAAGCTACTGGGTATTCTCAGGGTTGCACCGGTCAATCCGGCAATCGACATTAAAGTGAAGAGTTCCGCTTTTGCGAAGGGGAATCCAATATTTAACATCTGGACGGTGATAATTCCCCAATAAAGCCAGACCGCAAAACCACAAAGTAAGCTAGGAATTGAAATCCAGAGATTTCGGTTGGCCACCTTTTTTCCTTCTGACTCCCAAAACGTCGGGTCTTCTACCTCCCACTTTTCTATATCTGACATTTTATTCTCCGATTTAAGTTAGTTTGTAAATTTGTTACTCATAAAGTATAAAAATACTGCGATGCGAAAATAACAAGTGCAGAAATTACAACCTTGATCCAGATCAGCTCGATTAGCTCAACAAACAACCAAAAAAAACCAAAATACCACTAAAGAGGTATTTTTATTATTTAGTTAACCTGTTGTTTTTATTTTGTTTTTATTGAATTGTTCAGCGGAGGGGGGGTATTTTTTTTGTCCATTAACTATTAAGTGGTATATGCTTGTTTTTAATCAATAACTGACTTTTACTGTGCATTAAACTTTTGAGCATTAGAGCAAATTAAGAAAAAAACTGACTATGAATCATACTGATGAAAATAACGGACAAACGAAAAAAACTTCATCGAGCAGCTCATCACTGGTGGTCAAGACCGGTCGAATACTGGCGGTTATTATTACCTTTAGTTTAATTAGCATGATTTCCTCGATATTCGTTACCTTAGGCCTGAGTGGAGACGCCGAACAAATTAACCATGCCGGCGCGCTGCGAATGCACGCCATGCAGATATCCCGGGCACATTTACTGCAGAGCAGTGATAAACAATCTATTTTAATAAAAGAGATAAAGGCCTTTGACACTAGCCTTAACCATCTGTTTTTAGGTGGAATTACCCGTGCCCATGAAAGTGATTCAATTGGAACTCAATATCAGAAGATCCAGACGTTATGGCTAACGTTTAAAAATCCGCAGCAAAAATCAAGTATCGAAGCCTATGATCAGTTTGTTAATTCGATTGATCAATTAGTCACCCTGCTGCAGTTAGAATCAGAAAAAAAATTAAGCTTTTTGCGTTTAATTCAAGGGCTAGGTCTTTTATCCACCCTCATTATTTCATTGATTGTATTAGTTCGACTTAAGCGCACCATTATTTTACCACTCAGACAACTAGTCAAAGTGGCCAGTGAGCTTGGTAAAGGCCATTTTCATTTAAAAGCAGACTACCAGGAGAATGATGAATTAGGCGTGCTGGCCGCCACCATTAATCAAATGTCGCAGCAATTACAATCCACCTATCAGGATTATGAAGAGCGCGTTTCCATTAAAACTCAAGAACTTATGCGCAGTAATCAATCGTTGCAGGTTTTGTATCATGCAGCCGATAATCTTGCACTAAACGAATTTCACCAAACCGATCAACAAATAATCGAAGAGCTCGAAACAGCGCTCGGTTTTGGTAAAGTTTGTATTGAAAGGCAGTCAACATTTGGCACTATTGAGTGTGTCAATATGGTGAATGGTATTAACGTTTTCTGCCTTGAATGCTTGAATTTTCCGCTTGAAAAATCTAATCAGTTATTCGGACATTTAATTTGGCACTTCCCTAAAAACGAAAACATTAAAGAGTGGCAAAAACAATTATTACAAACCATGGCAGATATTGTCGCCACTGCGATTGAGCTGGAACAAAAACGTAATATTAATGATCGTTTGCTGATCGTTGAAGAGCGCGCGGTGATAGCAAGAGAGTTGCATGATTCGTTAGCCCAATCCTTATCTTATCTTAAAGTGCAAATGAGTCTGCTAACCCGAAAAATGCAAAAGGATGTGGAAAAAGAGCAGATCAGCGAAACCATAGAAGATATTAAACAAGGGTTAAATAGTGCATATCAGCAACTTAGAGAACTGCTCACCACCTTCCGCTTAAAACTGGATGATCCTTCAATTGAAAAAGCATTACAGGGTACGGTGGCAGAATTTAGCGCAAAATGTCAGCATCCGATTAAACTTGAATTCAATTTAGCGCAGAATTTTCTCTCGGCTAATCAGGAAATTCATGTCCTGCAAATTGTCCGCGAAGCATTATCCAATGTACATCAACACGCCAAAGCAAATAATGCCATTGTGTCACTGAGAAAAAACAGCAATAAAGTTCAGGTACAAATATGGGATGACGGACAGGGGATCATAAAAAGTGCCAATGTTCAGGGTCATTTTGGGTTAGGCATTATGAAAGAGAGAGCAAAATCACTCAATACTCTGATTGATTTGCAATCTGATAAAATCAACGGAACTCGTGTATTATTCGAGTTTGAATATCTGCTTTAAAACAGTTAGAGCGGTTGCATAAAAAAGGGCTTGTACAGATGACAATAAGCATTAGCAAAATCATTTTAATTGACGATCACCCGATGCTTAGAAAAGGGGTTGCCCAGTTACTAGGTCTGGAAGATAACCTTCAAGTTGTTGCCGAAGCAAGTTCAGGCGAAGAGGGCATTGCTCTGGCAATAGAGCATCAACCCGCCTTGATTTTACTTGATTTAAATATGAAAGGTTTAAGTGGTATAGACACTTTAAACGCCTTAAAACATGCCGGAATAAAAGCTAAAGTTATTATGTTTAGCGTCTCTGATAATGAAATTGACGTATTACAAGCACTCAAGTTTGGCGCCGATGGTTATCTGTTAAAAGATTCTGAACCCGAGGAGTTAATCGAAAAAATTAATTCTGCATTAAAAGGTGAAATGGTTTTAAGCAGTCCGCTTACGCAAATTTTAATTCGCTCCCTGCAATCACCTTATGTACTCAGTCCATTTGAAAAACTAACCCAGAGAGAAGTTGAAATACTGAAAAAAATTGCCATTGGAAAGAGCAACAAAGCCATTGCTAATACGTTAAATATTACCGAAGGCACGGTTAAAGTTCATGTTAAAAACTTATTGAAAAAATTAGCCTTAAAAACGCGAGTTGAGGCCGCTATTTGGGCCGTGGAGCATAAAGTTTACCAATAGTTATTAACCAGAGTTATTGCAGCTGTGGATAAAATTTTCACCTGAAGCAACACCTGGAACATTTAAGCCGTTGCCGGTTAATCACCGGCAACAGCCTCCTAAGCAAGAACTACCCTGCCACCAGCCAAAGTACCTGATAAGTGCCTAACTCAAGTAATGCGCTTTTGTTAACCTTGGAAGCGGTGAGTAAATCAAGGAGCTTATGCGAAGCCAAAATATCGGTAATTGAAAATGCAACCGATTGACTTTCTTCACTGAAATTACAGATGGCCAGCATTTTCTGGCCATTTTCATGAATTCGGCAATAAGCAAAGAGATGCGCATTATAGGTCTCTAGGATCTCAGTCTCCGCAATCCCAAAGACTTGATGCTGGAGACGAATATCTATCATAGCCTGCAATGATTGATTGACCACAAATTGTGCTGAGTCGGCTTGTTTGGCGAATGCAATATCCTCTTCGCTGATTGCCGGACGATTAACCCAGCGTGCATCCTCTTTTTTACTATGATCATTAAGGTAACTGTAATCATTTAAGATGCCCAGTTCATCGCCTTGATAAATAAGTGGAATACCGCCGATACTCAGATTAATACTGTTCAGCAGACTGATTCGCTTTAACGCAAAATCAATATCACGCTGATTATGTTGCTCAAGCCCTTTCTCCAACCCGGCTAATGAAGCCAGTGATCCGCACACGCGGCAGTCTCCATTAACGGGGTTTTCTTGAAATGGCACTCCCTGCGCAAAAGAGCCTGCAAAACGTCCGGTATAAAAATTATTTAGAAACCGCCGATGGTCAAAACCGTTAATACCCAGTTTCTCAGCGATAGCATCGTCAAAGGTCCAGCCAATATCATCATGGCAACGAATATAATTAACCCAGCTGCAGTGCGCCGAGATGGTAAAACTTTTTGTTAAGGATGCGCTCAGTAACTTCGTTTCCCGGGTTGCCAGCGCTTCCCACATTAAGGCCATCATTAATGGGTTATAGGATAACTGACACTCTTCTTTAGCAATATACTTGGCCACTTGATCGGGATGAACAATGGCTTCGGACTTAAAGACAACCGCAGGCGCGACAATTTGTACGCATAGATTAAAGGCTTGAATAAGCGTATGGGCTTTTGGCAGGTTCTCACAAGGTGTCCATTTTTCTTTCCAGATAAAAGCCAATGCATCCAGACGCAGCCCTTCACAACCAAGGTTCGCCAGAAACAACATCTCAGCGGTAATGGCATTAAAAACCGCAGGATTTGAGTAGTTAAGATCCCATTGGAAACTGTTAAAAGTAGTCCATACCCATTTTCTTTGAGCTTCTAAATAGGTAAAACTGCCACGACGCACGGTCGGGAATATTTCCCGGCAGCTTTGGTTATAGTCATCAACTTCTTGTTTATCTTCAAAAAAGTAATAAAAACCGGCAAACTCCGGATCGCCGGCCTGGGCGGCTTCTGCCCATTTATGTTCATCGGAAGTATGATTAAACACAAAATCCAGCACCAAACTTATCCCCTCAACGGATAACGCATCGGCAAGGGCAAGCAGATCTTTCTCAGTACCCAGTTTAGGGTCCACTTGACGATAGTCAGAAACTGCATAACCACCATCACTATCGCCTTCGGGAGATTTATATAAGGGCATCAAGTGTAAGTAATTAATGCCTAAGGATTTAAGGTAGGGAATTTTTGCTTTTAATTTTTTTAAATCACCGGCAAACAGGTCCACGTAAGCTGCCATGCCGAGCATTTTCTGATCACGGTACCAATCCGGTTTATTAAGTCGTAGTTTGTCTTTTTGTTTGAGTTTTTTCGAGCGGGCAGCAACGCCCGCCGCCAGATGCACCACCAGTTGCTGCAAATGATAAAAGAAATCATATTGTTCACCGTATAAATGATGTAATTTGGCAAATAATGCAGGGAAATTTTTGTCCAGTCGGGATAAAAAAAGCACTGAGTCTTTTTTTGTCAGCTTAGATAAATCAATAAGCGTTAGAATGCGTTTTAAAGTACGCCGACTTTCAAAGAGTAAATCCATATTTATTCTGCTCACCCTAGTAATTAAAATTTATCGCAGCCTGAGTCCCTGCTTCGATAGCCCCTAAAACTCCTCAACATAATGCAAAAAGCAAACAATTTAAATCTGAATCGGCTATAACCTAACCTTTAACCCTATTATTATTCCTGATTGTGACTCACACAACATTGTCATTCACTACCATGCAAACAAGTTAGCAATATAGGTACCCCGCACCAATTAAAGCTAAAAAAAAAAGCATACAGTTAACCACCCTGTATGCTTTTTTGCTTATAGTCTGGCGATAATAAAAGCGCCGATTAGCTATCCGTTATGAAAACTGACTCATGGTATTATTTTCACCCGAGGCCTTCAGCGCCTGATCGCCGGAGAAATACTCTTTATGATCATCGCCCATATTAGAGCCGGACATATCCTGATGTTTTACGCAGGCAAGCCCCTGGCGAATTTCTTGTCTCTGCACGTTTTTAACATAAGCCAGCATGCCCATTTCACCAAAGTAATCTTTGGCCAGATTATCCGTCGACAAAGCCGCGGTATGATAAGTCGGTAAGGTTATCAAGTGATGGAAAATACCCGCTTCTTTGGCCGCATCTTTCTGGAAGTTCTGAATTTTTTGGTCAGCGTAACGGCCTAATTCAGTATCGTCGTAGAGCGGGCTCATCAAATCAGCCCGGCTATAAGATGAAACATCAACATTATCTGCACTCCAGGCATCAAACACCTGCTGTCTGAAGTTTAATGTCCAGTTAAATGAAGGGCTGTTGTTATAAACAAGTTTGGCATTGGGAACCACTTCGCGAATGCGGTTTACCATGCCGGCAATTTGTCCAACGTTAGGCTGCTCTGTTTCAATCCACAATAAATCGGCGCCGTTCTGCAGGGAAGTAATACAATCGAGTACCACCCTGTCTTCACCTGTATCGGGTTTAAAACGTACCAGGCCATTGGCTAAACGGTTGGGTTTGATCAATTCTCCGCCGCGACTCAGTACCATATCACCTGATTTTAACTGCTCTAAAGAGCTCAGTACTTCGCCGTCAATATAGTTATTGTACTGCTCAGCAAGATCCCCCGAAGATTGTGATACTGGGATTTTTTGAGTTAAACCTGCACCCAAAGAGTCGGTGCGCGCAACAATAACACCATCATCCACACCCAACTCCAGAAATGCATAACGTACCGCATTTATTTTGGCCAGAAAGTCTTCATGCGGGACGGTTACTTTGCCATCCTGGTGACCGCACTGTTTGGCATCGGATACCTGGTTTTCAATCTGAATACAGCAGGCGCCCGCTTCAATCATTTTCTTGGCCAACAGATAAGTTGCTTCTTCATTACCAAAACCGGCATCAATATCGGCGATAATAGGCACCACATGTGTTTCAAATTCATTGATTTTCTTTAAAGCCGCCTGCGCTGCAACCTGGTCACCTTTTTCATTAGCGGCATCTAACTCTTTAAATACATGGCCAAGTTCACGGGCATCGGCTTGTTTTAAGAAAGTGTAAAGCTCTTCTATTAACATCGGAACGCTGGTTTTTTCATGCATTGACTGGTCGGGAAGCGGACCAAACTCAGAACGCATTGCCGCAACCATCCAGCCGGAAAGGTACAAATAGGTGCCTTTGGTGGTCGTAAAATGCTTTTTAATAGAGATCATTTTTTGCTGGCCGACAAATCCATGCCAGCAACCGAGAGACTGAGTATAGTTTTTGCTGTCGGTATCATACGCATCCATATCTTCGCGCATGATTGCCGCGGTGTATTTAGCAATATCAATACCTGTTTTAAAGCGGTTTTGTGAACGCAAACGGGCAACATAGTCAGGATTAATCGCTTTCCAAGCATCACCCTGTTGTGCAATAACATTACTAGCGTTGGTTTTTTCAGTATTGTAATTCATGATAAGCCTCTCTCTGTTGTTAAATTCATTAGTGGTAATGTGGATATCCCTAGAAGCAGCTGTTTCTAGTGATTTTTTGCGAACACTCGGTACTCATGTAACAATGGCTCTGTATATCCATTGGGTTGATCTGCTCCTTCAAAAATCAATGCTTGTGCGGCCTGAAATGCATCGTTTATTTCATAATTCGAAGACATTTTCTGGTAACCGGCGACACCTGCATTTTGTTTATCTACAACTTTTGCCATATTGCGCATAATGCGGTTGACCTGATCGACCCTGCATAACCCGTGTTTTAACCAGTTGGCGATATGCTGGCTGGAAATACGCAGGGTGGCGCGATCCTCCATCAATCCGACATTGTTAAGATCGGGCACTTTTGAACAACCGATGCCCATTTCAACCCAGCGCACCACATAACCCAAAATGCCCTGAATATTGTTTGCTAACTCTTTTTCAATCTCTTCCGGGGACAACTGATAATCACTCGGCATGATTGGCAGGGTTAATAAATCACTGAGCTTGGCCGCCGGCCGCTGCGCTATTTTCAGCTGTTCTTTAAAGACATCTACCTGGTGATAATGCAGCGCATGTAAGGTCGCGGCCGTGGGTGACGGCACCCAGGCGGTATTAGCACCGGATAAAGGATGTTGAATTTTATCCTTCATCATTTGTTTCATTTCATCGGGCATCGCCCACATCCCTTTACCAATCTGCGCTTTTCCGGAAAATCCGCAGGCGAGTCCAACATCTACATTGTTATTTTCGTAGGCATCAAACCAGGGCATGGTTTTGATCAGCGCTTTAGGATAAACAGCACCCGCTTCTTTACTGGTATGGATTTCATCACCGGTTCTGTCTAAGAAACCGGTATTAATAAATACCACTCGGGACTTTGCTGCTCGTATACACTCTTTGAGGTTTACCGATGTACGGCGTTCTTCATCCATAATGCCAAGCTTGATGGTATTGGGCTGCAGCTTAAGCATCTTCTCCACGCGGCTGAATAAATCACAGGTGAAAGCCACTTCGTCCGGCCCGTGCATTTTAGGCTTAACAATATAGATGCTGCCGCTGCGGCTATTACGGATCTTATTGTTAGCTGTTTCCTGTAAATCAATACTGCCGATTAACGAGGTAATAACCGCATCAATAATACCTTCGGGAGCATTATTGCCATCATTATCACGGATTAAATCTGTCCCCATTAAGTGGCCGACATTACGCACCATCAGCAATGCCCGTCCGTGAACAACGTAACGTTCGCCCTCTTTATCGATGAACACTTTGTCTGGATTAAGCTGGCGGGTCAGCTGTTGACCGTCTTTGCTGAAAGTGGCGCTTAAATCACCTTTGATTAAACCCAGCCAATTTTTATAGGCTGCCACTTTATCCTCTGCATCCACTGCTGAAATCGAGTCTTCAAAATCCATGATAGTGGTCAGGGCTGATTCGATTTGAATATCATCAATTCCGGAAAGATCTGAACAACCAATTTTCCCGTGACGATCAATCACAATGCCAATATGTAAGCCGTTGTTTTTTAGCAGCAGATAACTTGGGTCGGTTTTCGAACCATCCAATGCAATAAACTGCGAGGGTATTTTCAAGCCGGTTTTACTGCCGTCGGGGAAAAAAGCCAAAAGATGCTGGTAATACACTAAATAACTTAAAACATCATGGTGCGATCCACTCTCGAGCGGAAAAACTTCATCAAGAAAGTCTTTAGCGAGCTTGATGACACGTTGGCCGCGGGCGACATTAAATTTAGCACCGGGTTTTAAGGCACCGGTTTTCTGAATAACATCAGTGCCGTAATAGGCATCGTATAAACTGCCCCATCTAGCATTGGCAGCATTTAATGCAAAGCGTGCATTTTGTACCGGCACGACCAACTGCGGTCCGGCTAATGTGGATATTTCACTGTCCACATTCTGTGTTTCGATGTTAAAGGAGTCACCCTGCTCCACTAAATAGCCGATCTCTTTCAAAAACGACTGGTATTGCTGCGGCTCAAAGTGCTGATGAGACAGATGCCAGTCATCTATCTGCTTCTGCATTGTTTTACGCGTGGCTAATAACTGCGAATTAAGCGGTGCAAAATCTTTAACCAATTTCATTAAGTCAAACCAGAAATCATCGCCATTCAAATTGGTATGTGGCAGTACTTCTTGATTGATGAAATTGTAAAAATTGGCATTAATTTCACTCTGTTTTGGTTGCGGTAGACTCATGGCTGCATTCCTTGTGTTTATTTGACTGCTTACTTGAATGTCATATCACTTGCTGAAATTAAGTAAAAAAGTGATCTGGCTTATATTTCAAACAACTTTTGTTTGTTTTTCATCCTATGGCTAGAAGTCTATACTTAAATTTCTTATAATTTCACAAAGAAAATTACACAGTGTGAATTTTACAAAATGAAAAATTCAAAAACCTTAATCAGAAAATCGCATTTTCTGGGTACTAAGATTCGTAACTTACGGAAAAGAAATCATTTAACACTCGATGATTTATCTTCCCGTTGTGTGAAATTAGAGCCGGAATATGCCCCTTCAGTCTCCTATCTGTCGATGATCGAAAGAGGCAAACGTGTGCCCAGTGAAGAGATGCTGGAAGTCATTGCCACGGTTTTTCAAAAAAATATGCAGTGGTTTTTAGATGACGCCTCGGAGCAATCTGAAATCACCCCCGAGAAAGGCAGTCGTGGTGGCATCAAAGGGATGGCGCTTGAGCCGAGTTTTCTTTTTTCCAATGAAATTCTACAGATAGCCATTCCGGAAATGCTCTCACAAACAGGCACCAGCGGCCGGCAGTTTGCGCACTTACTGATTCGTGCTCATCAGGAACATCACCAGAATCATTTCCCTGATTTAGAGCGTGCGGCAGAAGAAGTGGGCAAAAAACGCATGCCTTTATACGTTGAAGATTTAATGGAAATTGCAGAGCAGCAAGGCTTGAAAATAAGTTGGTTCAGCAAATTACCCGGCGGCCGACAAAGCCCTGCTAATGAAAAATCCAAGCATATGGTGACCTCCTATTTCCAGCCCCCGAACACCGTTTATTTGAACTCTATTCTGAAAAAAAATACTCCCCGCCTCAAATATGAACTTGCAGTGCATATAGCTCACCGTGTTTTACACAATAGTGACGGCGAAAAAAGCATTATGGTGGCGGGTGATAAAACCCAGTATGACGTGCAGAGCTCAGCGCAACATCAGTCCCAATCCAGCAGCCTGGATGCCCAGGATATACTGCACGCCTGGCAAGATTTTGAATGCAGTTTTTTTGCCGCAGCGCTGCTTTGCCCGAAGGTCGCTTTTCGGCAGTTACTGGATCGTCATGGTTATGAAGTTAATGTCTGCAAACTGATAGAGGTATCGGAATCCGTTGTTATGCGCCGCATGACGGCGGTGTCGGCCTATCCGAACTGGCACTATTTTGACGCTTACAGCCCCGGTAAACTGAAGGCGGTTTACCGGGGAAATGGTATCCCGTTACCCTGGGGAAATATGCGCGTGGTAAAAGATCCCTGCCAGCACTGGTCGGTATTTCGCATGCTCGGAATGAGCTCGAAGGGGACTGCCGCGCAAATATCGATACTCAATGAAAACGGCACGCCCAAAATCTACTGCTGTGAATCGATTAAAGTGCAGGATTCGGCCGATGTAAACCATGTTTTGTGTACCGGTATTGATTTGAATCCGGCGATTGATGCACAAGGTCATGATGCGCTGGCTCTGGTCAGAGAACTAAAACAGATTTGTATCGCTAACGGCGGCTCTGCGGCAATCCCCGCCCATATCAAAAAAGTGTTAGTCAGTGTCGCGCGGATTTTAAATATTAATTGGATAGAGCGCGGAATTGCAGGTGAGGCAAGGTTAATCTGTTCCCGGGGAGCGGTGTGTCCGCGCCAGCCGGGTTGTTATACCGAAAAAGCTATTGAGTCTATTTTTGAAAGTAAGCACCTTGAATAACAGCTCGAATGACTCGCAACTGCTGCAGACATTTTCGATCCTCTGCTGCTTTAATCCTCTTTTATAAGCGCATAGGTTCCCGTTGCATAGGCGACCAGTTTTTCTTGATCATGAAGTTCGATGGTCACAAATGAGGTCGTACGCCCCTGCCGTTTTATCGCCGCCGATGCTAGCAGGTACTTTCCTAAAGCCGGTTTTAGGTAGTTTATCTTTATCTCCATGGTGACTGCCGTAAAGCCGTCTTCAAGGTTAGATACTGCGGCGTACCAACCGGTGTTATCCATCAGAGTCGATATCACACCTCCGTGTACAAAGCCGATATGCTGAAGATGATAAGGCTGTATATGTAATTCAACTTCCGCCTTACCCTTAGAAAAGTTCTTTAATGAAGCCCCGATATGTTCAAGAAATGGTAAAACTATATTTTTCATGTGTTGCTCCCTTATTTTAAATTGAAATGATTATAACAACTGCAAGAATCGGCTTTGGCTTTATTTAGCTTTATTTTACTTTGATGGATAGAGGTAAAACAAAAACTATACAGCAAAAAAAAATATCCTTTGAAAAGGATATTTTTGTGTTTCTGCAGGATGACGCCAAAAGCTGATCGTAACTTGCCATTTGTCTGCGTAAGCATGTGTATTTATAACCAATTAAAGAATTATTCCCGGGTTAATTACAGGGTTATTAGATTGATTTATAGGGTCGTAAATCAATCAATCTGAACGGCAATCCATGAGACTATTTTTATTGGTATTTTTTTTACTTTCATCAAGATTGTTCGGACTTTCTTCGATATACTCGAACAATTATTCATACTTAATATTTAAGTATTTAGCTTCATGGAGGTTGCGTATGTTGTTTGATGGTAACTTAGTCACCGATTCTGCTATTCGTCAAAAAATTCGAGATTTTTATCGAATTGACGAAAACTTAGCCATTGATCATATTTTGCCCGAGGCAGAAGTTAATATGCGGGCGCGCAGCCGCGCCTGGGAGCGAGCACGTAAGATGGTGCTGCAGATACGCCGCCAGCAAGAGGGTACTGGCGTCGTTGAAGCCTTACTCAATGAATATTCTCTTTCTTCCGCTGAAGGTGTGGTCTTGATGTGTCTGGCTGAAGCTTTATTACGGGTACCTGATAAAAAAACTCAAGATGAGCTGATCCGCGATAAGCTTTCAAAGGGCAAATGGAGTACCCATTTAGGGACCAGTAATTCACTCTTTGTGAATGCATCATCCTGGGGACTACTGTTAACCGGCAGCATGGTTAATTTTAGCGATAGTCGCAAAAGCAATCAGTTTGGTTTATTGAAAAAAACCCTTGGCCGAATGGGTGAACCGGTTATTCGTAAAGCCATGAATATTGCCATGAAAGTCATGGGAGAGCAGTTTGTAATAGGTGAAACTATTACGGCTGCGGTTAAACGTGCAGAAGAAAAAGAACGTAATGGTTATGTCTATTCTTACGATGTGCTCGGTGAAGGCGCAAGAACGCAAAAAGATGCAGATCGTTATTTTGAAGCCTATGCCAAGGCCATCGTTGTTATTGGTGAAGCCGCTAAAGGCAGAGGCCCTCGAAAAAGTCCCGGAATCTCGGTTAAGTTGTCCGCTATTCATCCCCGTTACGAATTTAGTCACCGCGAGCGAGTGATTAAGGAAATCCCGGCAAAACTTAAAGCGTTATGCTTACTGGCAAAAAAATATAATATCGGTTTAACGGTCGATGCCGAAGAGTCTGAGCGTCTGGATATCTCCCTGGATATTATTGAAATAGTGTTTAGCGACCCGGATTTAAGTGGTTGGGATGGTTTCGGTTTGGCGGTTCAGGCTTATCAGAAGCGCGCTATGTTTGTGATCGACTGGTTGCGTGAGCTAACCGAAACAGTGGGTCGCAAGCTGATGGTACGACTGGTCAAAGGCGCTTATTGGGATACAGAAATAAAAAATGCGCAAAAAGACGGGCTTGAGCATTATCCGGTGTTTACCCGTAAGTCTTCCACCGATGTCTCTTATCATGCCTGTGCTAATCGCCTGCTAGACTATCGCGATACTATCTATCCGCAATTTGCGACACACAATGCTTATACCGCATCGGTTATTATTGAGCTTGCAGGAGATGATAAAGAAGGCTTTGAATTCCAATGCTTACACGGCATGGGTGACAGTTTGTATGATCAGATTGTAACCACTGATAATATCCAGTGCCGCATATACGCACCCGTGGGTCAGCATGAAGATCTGCTCGCTTATCTGGTACGCCGCCTGCTGGAAAATGGCGCTAACTCTTCTTTTGTGAACGCCATCGTTGATGAAAGCCGTCCGGTTGAATCTTTGCTTGAAGATCCCGTCGAAAAAACCCAGCGCCTTAAAGTCACCTACAATGAGCAGATCCTTAAACCCATCAATTTATTTGGTCAGGAGCGCGATAACTCTAAAGGGCTTGACCTTAACGATATCAATCAGATCACGCCATTAAAAGAATCGCTCAATCGCTGGTTCACGGATCACTCGCTAAGCGAAGATCAAGTGCCTGATGATTGTTTTGCGGTACGAAATCCGGCTGATCATAATGAAATCATCGGCTTCCATCGCCACCACAGCCGTGAGGAAATGCTCGCTAAGCTTGAAAAAGCGCAAAGTAGTTTTGAGATCTGGTCACAAACACCCATTGAAGAGAGAGCTAATTTACTCAGGCGTACCGCTGACATTTTAGAACGGCACATGGACGAGCTCATTGCTATCTGTATCAAAGAAGCGGGAAAAGTTGCGCAGGACGGCATTGATGAAGTCCGTGAAGCAGTCGATTTTTGCCGTTATTACGCAGCCCAGGCCGAAAAGCTTGCTGAAGATGACCGTCTGGAGCCGCGTGGTGTGGTTTTATGTATCAGCCCGTGGAATTTTCCGCTGGCGATCTTTATGGGTCAGGTAGCTGCGGCAATTGTAACGGGTAACACCGTTATCGCTAAACCCGCTGAACAAACCAGCTTGATAGCCCTGCGCGCGCTCGAATTAATGGAATCTGTGGGTATGCCCGAGGGTATAGTGACAGCCGTTATTGCAAGAGGTCCTGCGGTGGGTGAAGCGCTGCTTGAAGATGAGCGCATCAAAGCGGTGGTATTTACCGGGTCAACAACGACCGGCACACACATTGCCCGCACATTGGCAAACCGCGGCGGAGATCAAATACCGCTGATCGCCGAGACTGGCGGCCAGAACTGTATGATAGTCGACTCAACCGCCCTGCCAGAGCAAGTTGTTGATGATGTTATTTCATCGGGCTTCCAAAGTGCAGGACAACGCTGCTCTGCGATGCGAGTTTTATTTTTGCAGGAAGAAGTTGCAGACGGTATGACCAAGATGCTGATAGGTGCACTGAAGGAGCTTAATATCGGCGACCCGTCTCTGCTTTCAACGGATGTTGGACCGGTGATTGATAGCAAAGCATTAACCAGTCTGCAGGCTCATGCTAAAGACATGGAGGGTAAAGCCGAACTGCTTTACCAGTGTCCGCTACCGGAAAATAACGGCACTTATTTTGCTCCGCGTCTTTACCAGATAGCAGACATTTCAGTATTAGAACGTGAAGTATTTGGTCCCTGCGTACATATCGTCCGCTTCCAAGGCGATAAGCTCAGAGAAACCATCGACAAAATCAATGCCACGGGGTTTGGATTAACCATGGGTATTCATACCCGCATTGAAGAGCGGGCCATTGAACTTGCTATGTTGTCACGCGCAGGTAATGTTTACATCAATCGTAATACGATAGGCGCAGTGGTTGGCGTACAACCCTTTGGCGGAACAGGTTTATCCGGTACAGGTCCAAAAGCAGGCGGTCCGAATTACCTGCCGCGCTTCATGAATGAAAAAGCAACCCCAATCCCACCCGAGGATGAGACGTTATTGATTGACGACAAAGCGCTGCTCAGTGACAAATCATCAAAGCAGCAAGCGGGTGTTTTCATGCAGAATGCGCTCAAAGCAGAACATCAATGGCGTTCGACCGATTTAAATGCGCGTGTTTCGGCAGTACGTCAGCTCCTTGCCCAAATTGCGAAAGTGACTATTGTCGAAGAATTAGCCGATGATTTTAATGCCACGCTAGCAACTGCACGTTCGCAGCTGATCAGCATTGAACGGGCGATGCGCAAACCTAAGGTACTGCCCGGGCCGACGGGTGAATCTAATGTATTGTATTTAGAGCCGCGCGGTATTCTGGTGTGTTTTGCGGATAAGAATGTTACCTTTGAATACTGGACCCTGGCAATAGTGACGGCATTAGCCACGGGTAATACTGTTATTTCAGTGGTTTCTGACCTGTTTTATGAAGAAGCATTGGCATTTAGAGATAAGTTTAACACTATTGGAGAACATCAAGGCGTGCTTCAGGTGGCTAAATTATGTCATTTAGAAGCCTTGCTGGAACAGGATAAGTTGGCCGGTGTGGTGATCGACAGTAACAGTCCGCGTTGTAACTTTATGGTGCGTAAATTAGCCGAACGTGAAGGTGCGATATTGCCGGTGATCACCGCAGAATACAATGATCACTTGATTCAACGACTGCTCACCGAAAAAAGTATCAGTATTGATATCACCGCATCCGGCGGTAATACCTCTCTGATGACCTTGGTTGAAGAAGACGACTAATTATTTTGTTGTAAAAATAAACGTGGTTTTTAGCTAAAAACCACGTTTATTAACTTCCTTCTAAAATTTATAAACTCAAGCTTTGCAGATAGCGTTTCAAAGAGAGATGACTCATCTGCAGGCTTTCACTCCAACACTCTCTCAGCTTTTTTAAAGACATTTTTTATATTATTAATGCCCCATAATATGCAGTAATAAGTTTAACATCGCTAACGGCAAAGTTTATGCTCATTTACTTTTAAGCCTCTTTACTAACAGCATCAAATAACTAAGATAAACAGATAAAATTGCATCTCTTTGATGGGTTTTATCTAAAAAACAGCCCCTGCAGCAATATCATAAAATCATAAAAACCACTAAATATAGTCCTTATCATTAGATTTTCAATAAAATAATCGTAATCAGACCTTCTCGCAAAACGGCCATAAAAAAAGCTCTCGAAGGCTATTTTATTCGCTGCGTTGCTATCATTAATAAGCTACAGTTACTATTCTTAACAGCACTATTTAAGTGAGCGTCCATTAAAAACCGATGATTACAAAGTGACCTCAGCACCATTACAACCTGCTAATTATTTTATTTTTATTTCACATTCAATTCGAGAGGGATTAGCAATGCGCAATAACAATCATAACAATCTTAGTCATCTTACTCAGGATACTTACGCGGTGATTTTAGCAGGCGGTCGTGGCAGTCGGCTGTTTGAGTTGACCAATTGGCGCGCTAAACCTGCCGTTTATTTTGGTGGCAACTTCCGGATTATTGATTTTCCCTTATCAAACTGTCTCAACTCGGGCATTAGCTGTGTCGGAATTGCAACACAATATAAGTCGCACTCTCTGATTCGCCATATTAACCGCGGCTGGGGACATTTTAAAAGCAGAACATCCGAATTTGTTGAGATTTTGCCCGCATCGCAACGCCATAATGAGAAGTGGTATCAGGGTACCGCCGATGCTGTATACCAAAATTTGGATATTATTCGCATTCAACAGCCTAAACATATTTTAATTTTATCGGGTGATCATGTCTATCGCATGGATTACCGCAACCTCTTAGATCAACATGTAAAGAGTAAAGCCGAGATGACCGTCTGCTGCATTGAAACGTCCGTCGAAGAGGCGGCAGGCGCCTTTGGAGTTATGACTGTGAATGCCAATAATAGGGTGATTGCATTTAATGAAAAACCCGCGGTTCCTAACCAAATACCGGGTAAACCAGGTCGATGTTTAGCTTCAATGGGTAATTATGTATTTAATACTGCATTTTTATTTGAACAACTCAAAAAAGACCATAAAAATGACAACTCCAGCCATGATTTTGGCCATGATCTTATCCCCTCAATCATTGATGAGTTTAATGTTTTTGCTTTTTCTTTCACCGATCCAGACAGTAACAATCAGCCTTACTGGCGCGATGTGGGGACATTAGATTCTTTTTGGGAAGCAAATATGGAGCTTGTGGAGCCTGCCCCACAATTGGATTTATACGACAAAAGCAACCCTATTTACACCTATCAGGAACAGCTTCCTCCCGCTAAATTTATTTTTGATAATGAACTGCGCCGGGGTACCGCGCTTGATTCAACGGTTTCCAACGGCTGTATTATTTCCGGCGCGACAATTCGCCGATCATTATTATACTCGAGTGTTCATGCGCACTCTTTCAGTCTCATTGAGCAATCTGTAGTGATGGGTGAAAGTGATATTGCTGAGCACTGTAAATTACGCCGGGTTATTGTTGATACCCGGTGTCGAATTCCGGCAGGTTTATGTATTGGTTATGACAGAGAGCAGGATATAGCCAATGGTTTTCGAGTGACCGAAAAAGGAATTACCCTGGTCACTAAAGATATGCTGGAGGCATTAGCTAAAAAGCAGTCCGGTTAATATTATCTTATAAACTGTAAAATCAGCCCATGATAGATGCCCAAGCTAGCGCTGTAGTTCGAGCATCGCTTGCTATAGCAGCGCCGTTATTTTAGATAATACAATTCAACATTAATGTTAAGCCAAATTAACTAAAAAGGGATCCCTTGAAAGGAGGTGATTATTATCCGGGTGGTACCATGCCAGCTTATCGGCCAAATTGACTACCTCGCCGATGATCATCAGCGTTGGACCTTGTAAACCACCCCCCAATTGTTGCAGTTCAGATAATTGACCAATCACCACATGCTGATCCGAGGTAGTGCCTTTATTCACCAATGCAACGGGTGTTTCCGGAGAGCGTCCATGGTTAAGCAATTGGCTTTGAATCTCCGCTGACTGCAGCAATCCCATATAAACAACCAAGGTTTGGTTAGGAGCGGCTAATGCTCGCCAGTTAAGCTCCTCACCATCGCTTTTGCGGTGTCCGGTTACAAAGGTCACCGATTGTGCAAAATCGCGGTGGGTTAACGGAATGCCCGCATAAGCACTACAACCCGAGGCGGCGGTAATACCGGGAACAACCTGGAAAGCAATACCCGCTTCAACCAACTCTTCAAGCTCTTCACCTCCCCGCCCAAAAATAAATGAATCTCCGCCTTTAAGGCGCACCACTTTTTTACCCTGTCGTGCAAATTCTACTAACATTTCGTTGGTTCGTGACTGCTCCACTTCGTGATTACCGGCAGCTTTACCCACGGAAATTAAATCTGCATCACGACGGACCAGATCCAAAATTTCTGAAGAAACTAAACGGTCATATAAAACCACGTCCGCCTGCTGCATCAATTGTAATGCTTTTAATGTTAAAAGAGAGGGGTCGCCCGGCCCCGCGCCCACTAAGGCCACATCACCCCGAGTAATATCCTCGGTCAGACTCGCTTCCATTAAAGCAAGGGCATCCTTGGTTTGGCCTTTTTGCAGGAGGTTTGCAAGCAATCCGTTACCAAAGAGTTTTTCCCAATAGCGTCTGCGCAACGGAGCAACTTTAATCACCTCTTTAACACGGTGACGGAATTGTGCAGAAATAGCCGCTAATCGGCCTAAATGCATGGGTAATAATGTTTCTAAACGCTCACGAATCAAACGCGCCAGAACGGGGGCTTTACCAGCACTTGAAATCGCTACAATGACCGGCGAGCGATCCACGATTGAGGGCAGAATAAAACTGGAAATGTCTGCTTGATCAACCACATTAACTAATAATTGTTTCGCATGTGCAGCTCTGGCGATATGCTCATTAACATCTTTCTGATTGGTGGCCGCAATAACCAACCATTTATTTTCCAGAAGCGCTTCAGTAAATGCCTGCTTTATAAGTTTCAACTTATTATTAGCCGCTTGTTTTAATAAAGTGGGGTGAAACTCCAGCGCGCAGACAGTTACATCAGCTCCCGCTTTAAGTAATAAGTGCACTTTTCGAAAAGCAATATCACCTCCTCCAACAACAAGGCAGGGACGGTTTTCAAGTTTGGTAAAAATTGGCAGGTAATCCATAGTCGCACTCTATTCATGTAAGTTTTCGATCGATGTCGACACTATAGAGAATTAATGGCCGCAGATGAAACACTAAAATAGGATTTGTTATTTCCAAAGATAATAATGGTTAAGCGAAGACTGCTTTGTTTGGGAGGTGATCGGCGAGCAAAACACCTAATCAGATACGATAAAATAATGCTGGGGATTGATAAATTGAGGTAAAAAAATGCCATCGACTCAAAAGTGATGGCACTAATA
Source organism: Psychromonas sp. (assembly GCF_047632955.1). Lineage (GTDB taxonomy): Bacteria > Pseudomonadota > Gammaproteobacteria > Enterobacterales > Psychromonadaceae > Psychromonas. The sequence continues at coordinate 71,619 of NZ_JBLIED010000012.1, forward strand.
TAAAAATAGACTACTTAGTAATTCATACTCAGTTGCTATTTAACGGCTTCGCTTACGCGATCTTTGTTAACAAAATCAATACCCAGCTGAATATCTGCATGTAATATTGATAACATCTCTTGTTTTTTCTCTTCTTCGAAGGGACTCAATTCACCAAAAGGTAATACTCGATCAATACCCTTTGTGCCCAATAACAGTGGCTGAGTAAAGAAAGGCGAACATGGATTATCACCATCCACGTAGGCATTTTGAATAATACCCTGTTTTCCTAACAAGGCTTGTACAAGCTGAACACCAAAGATAGAGGCCGCACGCGCCATTGATAGCGTTGCAGAGCCACCGCCCGCTTTTGCTTCAACCACTTCTGTACCGGCATTTTGGATACGAGTGGTTAATTCAATCACTTCCTGCTCGGTAAATGAAACACCCTGAATCTGCGATAAAATAGGTAAGATGGTTGTGCCGCTGTGACCACCAATAACATTAACTCGAACATGCTCTGCGGGTAATCCTTTCAACCGAGCGACAAAATCTTCTGCTCGAATAACATCTAATGTTGTAATACCGAATAACTTTCTTTTATTGTAAACACCTGCAGCTTTTAATACTTCAGCGGCAATCGCGACTGTGGTATTAACCGGATTGGTAATGATACCGATACAAGCCTCGGGTGCAACTTCTGCAACCTTAGTCACTAAATTTTTGATAATGCCGGCATTAATATTAAATAAGTCAGAACGATCCATTCCGGGTTTACGGGCAACCCCCGCGCAGATCAAAACAACGTCGGCACCTTCAATGGCTGGCGTCGGATCCGTACCGGCAAATCCATCAACTTTTACGCTGGTTGGGATATGACTTAAATCTTTTGCAACTCCAGGTGTAACGGAGGCAAGATCATAAAGTGATAAAATTGAATTTTCAGGCAAATCAAGTTTTAGCAATAAAGCAAGTGCTTGCCCAATTCCACCGGCGGCACCAAGAACAGCAACTTTCATAAAGATCTCCACGTGTGTGACTAATTAATCATTTAAATATCTATCATAATGAAAAATAAGCCAGCATGTAATAAATGTTAATGAATTGTGATGAATATATGAATAATAATAATAAAAAACAAATTTAAGTGAGGTCAGGCTATTTTCAAGCAATAATAAGTTGAAAAGCAGAAATATTCCCAAGTGCCTGAAACTCAAAAAGAAGAATAGCCCTTAGAGGGAACTTTACCCATAAATTCGGGCTTAAAAATAACGTTTATATATTTTTTGGTAAGTACCGTTTTCAGTAATGATTTTAAGACCTAAATTCAGGCGTTTTTGCAGGATCAGATTTCCTTTTTGAATCGCAATACCATATCCCTGCGAAAAGAGTTGTGCCTGATCATCACTAATTTTCTGAGCTACAAAATTATCGTGATTATCCTGTTGTTTTAAGAATTCTGCTGCGACTGCTTGATCGACAAATGCCGCATCTATTTTTCCAGCACGTAAATCTGCAAGCACTTCGGAATAAGTGACATAAGAGATGATAAAACTATTCTCTTTTTCATATTTAATTAAATATTCCTGATTGGATGATTTGGAACGCACACCTATAAATTTACCGTCAGTTGAAAAACTTTCCAGTTCGGATTTTTTACTGATAAAAACCGGCATATTTACATAATAGCTGTTGCTGAAATCTACTTTTTCTAAACGTTCACTGGTAATATCTAAAGCAGAAATAACTGCATCAAAACGAGCAAAAGATAATGACAGTAGCAGGCTCTCAAAACGTTGATGGTGAAAACTGCAGGTTAAATTAACGGCCTTACAAATCGCTTTCGCCATATCAATATCAAACCCCTGAATCTGCTTGTGTTCATCTAAGTATTCAAAGGGATAATAATTTGTATCGGTGGCAAAACGCACTTTTATATTATCCAGCGAAGCTGCGCTCGTGGTTAAAATAGCAAAGGGGGAAAACAATAAAAAGAGTGACAGTAAAAGGCGCGGCATAAGCATATTTTTTAATATCCTATTCAATTCATTAGTAACAAAAACAGTTCTTATTATAGCGTTTAAAATAGTTGATGATGATGACTGCTATTATACCAATCTCAACATTTAATGACTATTTATTTTAAACTCAGACTCAAAATTGAATAGTTATGCATTTTAATTGAAAATTAATGTCTTGATAAATGCTTAATTTTCATTATTATTGCGCCCTTGAAACACTCAAAAGAATAAATGATGAAGCAATCAACAGAATTAATGACATTTTTTAAAGCATTATTGGAAAAAGAGCATTTTAGCTCTCAAGGCGAAATAGTCGAAGCGCTGGTTAATGCCGGTTTTAATAATATCAATCAGTCAAAAGTTTCCCGCATGTTAAGCAAATCGGGTGCAGTACGCACGCGCAATGCAAAGCAGGAGATGCTCTATTGTTTGCCCGCTGAGCAAGGGATCCCGATAATCACAAGTCCCTTAAAAAACCTTGTCTTAGATATAGATCGCAATGACAGTATGATTGTTATTCGGACCAGTCCCGGCGCCGCTCAGTTAATCGCTCGCTTATTAGATTCAATCGGTAAAACGGAAGGTATATTAGGCAACATTGCCGGTGATGATACGATTTTCACAACCCCGACAAACTCTAAAAAAATACAGGAAACAATGAATATAATTAAAAAATTATTTAATTAATCCTCCTGCCGCTAATATAATGTGATTACAGCATTGATAACAGCCCTCTATAGCAACGGGCCTTCGGTAGTTCACATATTCACTATTAAGCTTGAATCCCACTGTCACTTTGTTAATAGCGTTCTACACTGATCGCTTCAGGGCATTAAACAGACGGATGTTTTATGAAAAAAGCACAAGGAGTGACATTAATTGAACTATTAGTGGTGATAGCGATTATCGGCATATTAGCCGCCATCGCATACCCCTCCTATAAATCATATCTGCTGCGCGCAAATCGCGGTGATGCCAAAGCCGAGCTGCAAAAAGCACAGTTAATGCAGAGCAGCCTGCATATTTTAAGTCCAACCTATTCGACTATCACAGCGGAGGTCGGACTGCCCAGTGACCATGATTATTATACTTTTACTGTTATCTCCGCAGGAAAAACCACCTATTTAATGAAAGCGGTTGCTAAAGCGGGGACAATACAGGCTGATGATGATGCGCAATGTACGACCTTAATAATCAACCAGGACAGTGCGCATTATAAAGATGACTCGGCTACCTTAGGCAATGATGACTGTTGGTGATAAATATTCAGAGCGCTTAAAAAGCATGAAAGAGCTAAACAAGATTAGACCCTTCATGCTTTTAACAGGAACGTATTAAAACTAATAACGCGTATCGAGCTCTGTTTTATTAAAAAATTCTCGAGGTTTATTTAAAATGTGCTGATAGATAACATTATACGCTAATACATTTTTCACATAATTACGCGTTTCTTTATAGGGAATGGTTTCAATCCAACTATCCATCTTCAGCCCCTGCTCTGGTTTTCCTTTCCAGCTGTCAACACGATAAGGACCGGCATTGTAAGCCGCTGTGGCAAGGATACGATTACCGCTATAACGTTGTAATAACATTTCAAAGTAGGCGGTGCCTAACTGTACATTAACAGCCCCTTCAATTAACTGCTCTCGATTTTTATAATCTTTCATGCCGATCATTTTTGCCGTTTCTTTTGCGGTCGCAGGCATCAGCTGCATATAACCACTGGCACCGGCGCTAGATTTAGCATACTCGTCAAAGGCGCTCTCCTGACGCGTAATCGCATAAATATAGGCCGGATCCAGCTGGTATTGACTTGCCGTATTGGCAAATAAATGCGGTTTTACTTCGGGAAAACGGATATTCAACGCATCCCAACTCTTACTGTTGATACTGGCCATCACAGCCAAGTGTGACCAACCCTTCTGGTAGGCGTACAAGCCTAACTGCAGCTGCGTATTTTTATCGTTGTTATTTAATAATGCATGCCATTCTCGCTTTAAAAGTGCATTACGTTTTTGGAATACCAGCTCGCTAATATGAGCCAAATCTGCTTTCATTACCTTTAAACTTTTGCCCTTATCACTGACTAAATTAGCATTTAGCTGATAATCAAGCCCCATTTTTTGAGCCGCCAGAAAACTATAATAACTTCTTTGTCCGGCAATCTGCAGATAGAGTTTATCGGCTTGTTTCTGCTGTTGTTTATTTTCTAATACTCGTGCTTGCCAATAGACCCATTTATCTTGTTTTTGCAATCTTGGTGGCAATGCGTTTAACCAATACTCAATATCTTTCCAATTATCTAATTTTATTGCGTGGCGAATTCGCAGTTCAAATAATCCGTCATCATTCAAAGAGACAAGGGTTTTATCTAACCATGGCATTTGACTTTCTTCGTCATACAACAGGGTACGTAATGCAAAGTATTTTTTTAATCTCAGGCTTTCAGAAGCCGTAAAGGGAATTTTTTTCTGATAACGATCAAACAGCTGCATTGCCGCATCCAGATCGACTCGCGCTAAGCGTTTAATGCTCGTTTGTAAAAACAGAAAACTAGGCTGTTTTCTGTTTGAAAACAGTTCACTGCTCGGCAAGTCTTGAGGATTTTTATATAATTCATATAGCTCAGTTGCCAGTACTTTATTATCGCTCTTCATCCAGGTGGTTAAATAACGCATTAGTCCAGGAGAATGACTTTGATAAGCTAATCTAAAACGTTGCCAGACTAGTTGTTCTGAAAGGGTGTTGTTTTCTCGGTAAACTGCGATCACATCATCACAGGCCGGCGCCAAAGAGTTGCCCGTTAACCAGGTTTTTTTAAATTCAGGCCAAACTTTTTCAGTCTCACCCTGGCTGATCTTTGCTTGAAAGTAATTACATTTAAGATCACTGCTATTAGGCAGTTGCGGATAAAAATTCAAAAATGCATCCCAGGCGTGATTTCTTGCCAAAAAACGTAAATAAGATCTTTCTAAATCTAAAGAAAGACTGCGATTGGGATTACTGCTTATAAAAGAGCGTACCGCAGCGCCGTTATCGGCACTAAAATGTGCCATAAGATCATGGTATTCAAGCAGGTAAGTTAAGGGGTACTGGGCAATTGATGCAGAGATTTTTTGTGCTTGCTCCCACTTGCCTTGTGCTTGCAAAACAATCGCCTGAGAGTAAATTTCCCTTTGCTTGTCGAGATTATAAGCAGAAACAGAACTTGTCAGAGCAAAAAAACAATAACACAACAACAATATTTTATTCACAAAGACTCTCCCAGACGGTTAGTGGAGTAGACATATCATCACAAAATAGAAGATAATAATAGTATTTTTGTATACTCATGACGCGCCTTCGAAAAGATCTCTTTACAGCTTCCCTGTTCAACAATCTCATCATTGTGCATCACTAATACCCGGTGGCGATTAGGTTAGTAGGGCGACCCTCTCATTACAAAATAGAAGATAATAATAATATTTTTGTGTACTCATGGCGCGCCTGTGAAAAGATTTCTTTGCAGCTTCCCAGCTCAACAATCTCACCATGGTGCATTACTAATACACGGTGACGATTAGGTTAGTAGGGCAACCCTCTCATCACAAAATAGAAGATAATAATAATATTTTTGTATACTCATGGCGCGCCTGTGAAAAGATTTCTTTGCAGCTTCCCTGCTCAACAATTTCACCATTATGCATCACTAATACACGGTGACTAATAGCGCGAACAACAGATAGATCATGACTGATAAAAAGATAGCTCAAGCCGAGTTCTTTTTGCAGTGAGATTAACAAATCTAATATCTGTTTCTGAATACTACGATCCAACGCAGAGGTTGGTTCATCTAAGACAATTAACTGCGGTTTTAAAATCAATGCCCGCGCAATGGAGATGCGTTGCCGTTGCCCCCCTGAAAACTCATGGGGGTAACGCAAGCCGCTGTCTTTTTCCAGACCAACCCGTTGTAAAACCTGCTCAACTTGGGCATTAATTTGATTACGGGATAAGGGCTTTTGGGGTTGATGAACCTGCAGTCCTTCGGCGATGATATCGCGCACCGACATACGCGGACTTAAACTGGCAAAGGGATCCTGAAAAACTATCTGTAATTTTTTCCTTAATTTTTGTAGCTCGTTATGTTTAATGGCATTTATTTTTTTCCCCAAATAAACAACATCCCCAGTGCTTTTATTAAGCTGCAGTATCGCCTGCGCCAGGGTACTTTTCCCGGAGCCGCTTTCCCCCACTATGGCAACCGTTTCACCCTGATGAACCTCTAAACTGACATTTTTAACGGCTTCTAAACTGCGGGTAGTTTTCCCCCAAAAATTTTTCTTTAGCGCAAAGCTGACGTTGATGTTTTTCGCACTTAAAATAAGTTCAGGATCTATTAATTCACTCATTCCGCCGGCAGGCTCGGCATTCAACAACAGTTTGGTATATGCGTGTTTGGGGTTTTCAAAGAGCTCATTTTTGCTGCTGTATTCGATGCTTTTGCCGTTGTGCATCACTAATACCGAATCGGCAATATGTTTAACCACATGAAGATCATGAGTAATAATTAAGACCGCCATATTAAGACGTTTTTGTAATGATTTTAACAAATCCAATATTTGCCTTTGAATGGTTACATCCAGCGCCGTGGTCGGCTCATCGGCAATCAGCAGCTCCGGCTCGTTAGCCAGCGCCATGGCGATCATCACGCGTTGACGCTGCCCGCCCGATAATTCATGCGGATAGGAAGCTAAACGTGTTTCCGGGGCTTCAATGCCCACCAAATCTAATAACTCAATAATACGCGCCGTGCATGCCTTGCCGGTCAGCCCTTTATGGATCAGCAGGGTTTCAGCAATCTGCTTTTGTACCGTATGCAGCGGGTTGAGTGAGGTCATCGGCTCCTGGAAAATCATGCCCACTTTATTACCGCGAATGGTTTCTAATACTGCCGCCTCTTTGCCCACTAACTGCAAACCGCATAAGTGTATTTGACCCGAGGGGTGATGGGCATGGGGATAAGGTAATAACTGCAAAATAGAGAGCGCAACCAGAGATTTTCCCGCACCACTCTCACCCACTATGGCGAGTGTTCGCCCTTTATCAAGGCTGAAACTGACTCCGCTGACAATGTTTTTATCGCCAAAACTAATCGCCAGATCTTGTATTTTTAATAATTCATTTTTGCTACTCACAATGATTTCCTTGGATCAAAAGCATCACGTGTCGCTTCTCCGATAAAGACTAATAGTACCAAAATGCTAGATAACGAAATAAATGCGGTAATAGCAAGCCAGGGAGCATGCAGGTTGTCTTTCCCCTGAGCGACCATCTCACCTAATGAAGCAGAACCTAAGGGCAAGCCAAAACCAAGAAAGTCCAAGGAGGTTAAGGTGGTTAAAGCGCCGGTAAATAGGTAGGGCATAAAGGTTAACGTGGCAATCATGGCATTGGGTAAAATATGCTTAAACATGATTTTTTTATCTCCAACGCCCAACGCGCGGGCGGCTTTAACATATTCTAAATGACGGCCGCGTAAAAACTCCGCACGTACCACACCCACTAAACTTGGCCAGCTGAAAAGAATCATCAAGCCTAATAACCACAGAAAAGTAGGTTCCACAAAGCTGGCTAAAATAATCAGCATAAATAACATCGGCAGCCCTTCCCAAATTTCTAGAAAACGCTGCCCGAACAGATCTATTCGCCCGCCGTAATAACCCTGAGCAGCACCCACAATAATACCAATCACTGAACTGACCAGGGTTAACGCTAATGCAAAAAAGACTGAAATTCGAAATCCATAAACCAGACGCGCCAGCACATCACGCCCCTGATCATCGGTTCCCAAATAGTTAATATCACTGGGAGGTGAAGGTGCCGGCTCGGTTAACTCAAAATTAATGCTGTCAAAATAAAAAGGGATAAGCGGCCAGATGATCCAGCCTGCTTTGTTAATTTGGGTGACCATATAGGGGTCACTAAAATCCGTGGTAATATCAAAATCGCCCCCTAGTTGATCCTCCGGAATATCCTCAAGCAGCGGAAAATACCAATGCTGCTGATAGGAAACCATAATAGGTTTGTCATTGATCCACAGCTCACCCAGCAAACTGGCTGAAAATAAGATAATAAAAATCCACAGCGACCAGTAACCGCGTTTATTATTTTTGAACTGCAGCCAGCGATTTATATTCACCGGATTGCTGCGCATTTCCCGCCAGGTGTTTAATAATGACATTCTAACGCCCCTCAAAAGTAATGCGCGGATCAATCAGAGTATAAGTAATATCACTGATCAATTTTAAAACCAGTCCCACTATGGTAAACATATAGAGCGAGGCAAAAATCACCGGATAATCGCGGTTGATAACCGATTCAAAGCTTAATAAGCCTAAACCGTCTAAAGAAAAAATAACTTCAATTAACATTGAGCCGGTAAAGAAAATACCAATCAAGGCTGCGGGCAACCCCGCCAAGACTAACAACATCGCATTTCTAAACACATGACCGTATAAAATGCGCTTATCGGAACAGCCCTTGGCGCGCGCTGTAACCACGTATTGTTTATGAATTTCATCAAGAAAAGAGTTTTTGGTGAGCATGGTAAGGGTTGCAAAACTACCCAGTACAGAGGCAAAAACAGGCAGAGCCAGATGCCAAAAATAATCTTTAATTTGTCCTATCAAGCTTAACTCTTCGAAGTTATCCGAGGTTAATCCGCGCAGCGGAAACCAGTCATAATAAGATCCCCCCGCAAAAAGAACAATCAGCATAATAGCGACAATAAAGCTCGGCAGCGCATAGGCCACAGTGACAATAGTGCTGGTCCAGATATCAAAGGAATGACCATGTGAGGTGGCTTTTTTAATCCCCAGGGGGATAGAAATCAAGTAAACCAGCAGCGTCGTCCAAAGCCCCAATGAAATCGAAACCGGCATTTTTGAAATAATTAAATCGGTGACTTTCTCATTACGATAAAAGCTTTCCCCGAAATCAAATTTTATATAACGCCATAACATTGAAAAATAACGCTCAACTATCGGTTTATCAAAACCGTAGAGTTTTTCAAGCGCTTTAATATATTCCGGATCCACCCCTCGGGAACCGCGATATTTACTTTCACCCTGTTTTATTTCACTGTTGGTACCCGATGCGATACGCGTGGTATTGCTATCGCCTATTCCCTGATATTGTGCAATCGCCTGCTCAACCGGACCGCCGGGAGCAATCTGCACAATAAAAAAATTTATCGTCATGATGCCTAACAGGGTCGGAATAATAAGTAATAAACGTCTTAAAATATAATAATTCATTATTGACTCTTCTCCTGATTATTTTTGGCCTGATTATTTTCAAGCTCAGTTGACCACCAACTGGATAAACCCAAATCGTATATTGGCGCCACATTTGGACGGGAGAATTTATTCCAATAGGCAATGCGGTAGGCGGGCAGATACCACTGGGGAATAACAAAATGCTGACTGAGTAAAACACGGTCTAGGGCTTTGGTTGTCTGTACCAACTCTTCCCTGGTGTCCGCCATAATTAATTTAGTGACCAGCTGATCAACAACCGGATCACAAACTCCGGACCAATTAGCCGTGCCGGGCTCCATCATACTGTCACAGCCCCAATGACCCGATTGTTCATTACCCGGTGATATTGACTGCCCTTTGCGCAAGGATACCAGGTCAAAATCAAAATTATTTAAACGGTTGATGTACTGCGAAACATCCACCAGCCTAACCGAGGTTTTGATACCAATACGCTGCAAATTACGACGAAAGGGATGAACCACACGTTCGAAATCTTTGCTGTAAAGTAAAAATTCAAAGCTTAATTGCCGGCCATTTTTATCCTGCATTTTACTGTCTTTTAACTGGTACCCGGCAAGCTCAAGTAACGCTACCGCTTTTCTCAGCTGCGCGCGAATATTGCCGTCAGCATTACTTTTCGGGAATGTGAGAGGTTCAAAAACCGCCTTGGGCAGCTGATCTTTAAAGGGCTCTAAAATAGCAGATTCCGCAGCAGAAATGTCTTTTTGAGTGGATAGTTCAGAGCCGGAATAAAAGCTGTTAATACGCGAGTAAGCGCCGTAAAACAGGGTTTTATTTGCCCATTCGAAATCAAATAGCAAACTGATCGCTTCACGGACACGAACATCTTTAAATTTATCTTTGCGCAAATTAAACCAAAATCCTTGCATTCCCTGAGGGGTTTTATCCGCTATGCTAAGTTTAATAATCTTACCAGACACAAAATTATCACCGCTATAACCCGTTGCCCAACGTTTTGCTGAACTTTCCATGCGGTAATCAAAATTACCCGATTTAAATGCCTCAAAGGCGATACTGTCATCACGGTAATAATCAAAGATCATAGTATCAAAATTATACAGGCCTTTATTAACCGCTAAATCTTTTGCCCAATAATCTTTAACTCTTGTGTAAGTGATTCTTTTGGAAGCCTCAAAACTATCCACTTGATAAGGTCCGGATCCGAGCGGAATGGTTAAACTGGTTGTCGCAAAATCCTTATCCGCCCAAAAATGTTCCGGAAGAATGGGCAGTTGGCCGATGATTAGAGGCAATTCGCGGTTACCCGCTTCTTTAAAGTAAAAAGTGACCTGCTGAGCATTATCCACCACCACATCCTTCACCCCTGAATAATAGGAACGATAATGCGGCGCCCCTTTTTCAACCAGCAATTCAAAACTGAACTTAACATCACTGGCCTGAATACTTGTACCATCGTGAAATCGCGCATTTTTATTGATCATAAAACTGACCGAAGTAAAGTCACTGGCCACTTTGACTTTTTCCGCAATCAATCCATAACTGCTAAAGGGCTCGTCTTTTGATTGCGCCAGTAACGTATCATAAATCATACTGATTCCACTGCCTGCATTGCCTTTTACAATAAATGGATTTAGGGAGTCAAAACTGCCAATAGCTGCTTGTTTAAAAATACCTCCCTTAGGTGCGTCTGAATTTACATATTGAAAATGGCTAAAATTTGATGCATATTTAAAGTCTCCATACATACTCAGCCCGTGCTGCCAGGTACCGGCAAATAACAACGAACAGCTGCTGCTTAAATAACAAAACAGCAAAAGGCGTGTAAATTTAAAAATAAAAAGTGGGAACATATAATAGATTCAGCTGTCAAATAATGGGAGTGATGGGAACAAAGATAGCAAAAGAAAGAATTAAAAACATTTAAATTAAAAAGGAGAAGTAAAGGCAATAAAGTTATCCGATTAACCATGCCCGATGTTTTTCACTACAACAAGCAATTATTATTTTTATTTTAAGAAAAACAAACACCGGTCATAGAAAAATTTCCTTAATCGTACAAGCCGGAAAAGTGTGACAAAGTTCGCTTTTAAAGGTGGTAAAAAAGAATAACCTATTTACAAACACTATAAATGTTCAATCAAGAGGTGTCTTATATGAGAATCGAAATAACAAGTAAACAAATCACTATCACTGACACAATGCGCACCAAAGTGGAAGAACGATTCGAAAAACTAGAAAAGTTACAAATCCCCTTTATTACTCCCCACTTCATCATTACCAAAGAGCCTAAAGGCGTAAAAATAGAAGCCACCATTAACGTTCCTAATGATAAAATTTTTGCACATGCACAGAACGATGATCTGTATGTAGCAATCGGACAATTATTTCAAAAATTAGAACGTCAGTTAACTAAATATCTCCATAAATCTGAAGCCAGTCGCGCAAAAAATCACGGTAAAGATATGTGTCGAACAGGAGCGATTTCAGGCGAAGAGATTACAGAGCCAGAAGTTCAAATTGAATCAGATGCTGAAATAAAATTAAATAAAGAATTCGCAGCATAAAACTGAAACAAGACAAATAAATGAGTAAATAAAAAGGAGGCTAAAAGCCTCTTTTTTATTGTCTGCGACATTATTGTTTATTTATCTTCGTAATTGCGATTATCATGAGCCTGCTGCAGCAGTGCACGACTCTCATCAAGAAACAGTGAAGAGTATTCACCCATCCATTCCGTTACCGATTCAAAACGTTTAATAAATTTATCTCTGTCTGCATTTTCAAGTAACTCAATTGCCTCGGAAAAATGCTGATGGTAACGTTTAATCATCACCAGATTATTTTTTTGTGAAAGGATAATATCGGCATATAAAGCGGGATCCTGCGCAAACAGGCGTCCGACCATTGCCAGCTCCAAACGATAAATCGGGGAGCTTAAATCCAACAACTGCTTTAAATCCGCATCAACTTCTTTTAAATGGCTTCCGTAGACAAAACTCGTAAAGTGTCGTAATGCCTGAATCAGGGTCATCGACTCATCGTGAACTGTCGAGTCAACATTATAAAGATGCGCGCCCCAGATCTTCATTTGTTCGATTAACCACTGGTACTTCTCTTTACCCCGACCATCACAGTAAACAACAACCTGCTTGGCAAAACTGCTGATATCCGGGCCGAACATAGGATGTAAACCAACCACCGGGCCTTTATGTACCTTCAGCATTGCCTGTAACGGTTCATCTTTGACGCTGGTAATATCCGCGAGAATACAATCATCGGGAAGATAGCTAAGCTGATTAATAACAGAGACAGTGACATCTATCGGTGAACCGACAATAACCAGGCCTGCATGACTGCAGATCTCCTTCGCCTTATCCCAATTACCACGTCCTAGAATATCAACCTCATAGCCCGATAACTTAAACATTTCCACAAAACGCTGGCCTAATAAACCGTTTCCGCCAATGATAACAATTCGTTTCATCTTTGGATTAACGGTTTTAAAGCCGGTATCATTTTCACTGGCATAGGATTCGCGCATCGTACGGCGTAGGATATCTTCGATTAAATTGGCCGGCACACCTTTAGCTGAAGCTTCAGCACGGCGTTTAGCCAGCATTGCAGCTTCACGCTCAGGGACGTAAATAGGCAAACCATGTTTAGCTTTAACTTCACCCACTTCACCCACCAGGCGAAGGCGCTCAGCAAGCAGGTCAATTATCTGCTGATCAACTGCATCAATTTGATCTCGTAATTTACTTAAAGGCATAGACCCTTCTTATCTTGTTTTTAAAGTATCTTTTAACACATTGACAGCTTCAGCAAGAAGTTGACTCGTTGTTTCCCAATCAATACAGGCATCAGTGACCGACACACCATATTTAAGGGACGCTTTAGGTAAAGTGACCGCTTGATTACCCTCATTAATATTACTTTCCAGCATAATACCGACGATAGATTTATTGCCTTCGGTCACCTGATGGAAAACATTTTTTGCCACTAAAGGCTGCAGGGCATGATTTTTATTGGAATTTTCATGACTGCAATCAACAATTAAGACTTCTTCTACTTTGGCTTTTTTAAGCGCCTGCTCTGCCAGTGCAACGTTGACCGAATCATAATTGGGTTTACCACCACCACCACGTAAAATAACATGGCCATCTTGATTACCCGAGGTCTGCAGTAAGGCACTTTGGCCCAACTGGTTAATGCCCATAAAACGATGCGGAGAAGATGCAGATTTCATAGCATTAACAGCGGTAGATAAACTCCCGTCTGTGCCGTTTTTGAAACCAACCGGCATAGATAAACCACTGGCCATTTCGCGGTGAGTTTGCGACTCAGTCGTACGCGCGCCAATGGCAGACCAGCTGAACAGATCGCCTAGATATTGCGGACTGATAGGATCAAGGGCTTCCGTTGCGATAGGTAAACCTAATTCAGAAATCCATAACAGCAGTTCGCGAGCTTGCTTTAAACCGGTTTCAATTTCAAATGAATCATCCATATAAGGGTCATTAATTAAGCCTTTCCAACCTACCGTTGTACGGGGTTTTTCAAAATAAACTCTCATCACAATATAAAGCGTATCCTTATATTCCTCATGTAAGGATTTCAGGCGAGTCGCGTAGTCTTTAGCGGCATCAATATCATGGATAGAACAAGGGCCGCAAATCACTAAAAAACGCGGATCTTTTTTATGCACAATATTCGACACTGTTTGTCGAGCTTCTGCAATATACTGATAAACTTCTTCGGACGCCGGCACTAAATTTTTTAATTCTGCGGGGGTGATTAATACTGTTTCTGATTCTATGTAAATATTTTCATTTTGAGGCATAGTCATTCTCTTATTGCGGACATTTTATGAATAAAAGTATCATAGCATAGCGGTAAAATAGATCATGCGATTAACCCGTTGAAATGATTAAAAGCTGCGAGTTGAAAGTTACGGACTGCGAGCCGAAAGCCGAAAGCCGAAACCGGCTTATTTTTTATTAACGGTTAACCACTCTTTGACCTCTTGGTATGTGCCGCTAAACTCGACTCTGCCGGTCTTTTTCCCAAGCTGATATTGATACATAGGATCGTAATAATCACTCAGTATTGGCGCAATCCAGTTGAGGTGTCCTGCGACGCTTCCGGTGCTTTGCTGCTGCTTGAGTGCGGCATCCAAAACGTCATTGATGACCTTAAATTTTTCAGTTCCCAAGCGTTTTCTGATGCCGAATAAGCCATTGTGCAGATATTGATCATAGGCCAGCCAACCCTGTTCAGGGCCGAGTGCCTGGCTAAATTTTTCGGTCATCAAGGTGCAATATTCATAACAAAGTCGCTGCAGACGGATCTCAAGAGGATCATTAATAACTACCATAGGTGCACGTGCCATGCCGGCAAACAGAAGCGGAGGAACATACAATGTACCGACAGCTTTGCTCTCGTCCTCAATAACCAATGTGTTGGAATGTTGTGAAATATGCAGAATATCAACGGCAAGTTGATTTTCGTAACTAATTTGTCGTGGCTGCGGGGTTACCTGCTTACCAAAACTGGAGCCGCGGTGATTGGCGCGCCCTTCAATATCCAGCCCGTTATCAAGCGCTTGGATTAACAGTGTTTTACCACAACCGGTATTACCGCCGACAATAATTAATTTTTTATCGGCCGCCTGCTCGTTAACTTCAATAAGATAACGGCGCAACGCTTTATAACCACCCGGCACAATATTAATATCTACACCGTTATCTTTGAGAAACTGTGCCGATAAGCGCGAACGCAGCCCCCCTCGAAAACAGTACAGCCATGCCGTTGGATTTTCCTCTTTAAACCGAGCCCATTTTTCAATACGATTTTGTATATCCGATGCCACTAGCTGATGGCCAAGAGCAATGGCCGCCTCTTGTCCTTTCTTTTTATAACAGGTACCGACCTGCTCCCGCTCATTATCTGTCATTAGCGGCAAGTTGCAACTTTCAGGGAAAGCACCCTGAGCAAATTCAACGGGCGCCCGAAGGTCAATCAACGGGGTCTTTGACAGGAATAACGAGCGATATAATTGTTGCTCCTGCGGATCGCTTTGTTTCACTTTTAATTCACTCATTTATAATACAGAAATAACGGTTTTCCGAGCACTTGCGGCCTCTATTTTGCCGATTTGGAATAACTTAACACCACTGTTTTTTGCGGTTTCGAGCAATATTTCAATGCTTGACGGTGAAACAGAAATCAGTAGGCCACCCGATGTTTGCGGATCGCATAAAATAGTTTGTTGCAGCGCGCTAAGGGGGGTTACTTTGTGACCGTAACTGTCAAAGTTGCGCATCGAACCGCCGGGTACACAGCCTTTCTCGACATAATATTCAATCGCATCTAAGGTGGGAATAGCGGCAAAATCAAGGGATGCGGATAAGCCGCTGCCTTCACAAATTTCCGATAAATGCCCCAATAAACCAAACCCGGTAACGTCGGTCATCGCATTGACGCCGTCTATATTAGCAAACTCTGTACCGATCTTATTAAGCTCGCACATGGTATCGCGCGCGAGATTTTTATGGGCCGCCTGCAGAAGGCCTTTTTTTTCTGCTGTGGTTAAAATGCCGATGCCAAGTGGTTTAGACAAAAATAGCAGATCGCCCTCTTTAGCCTGACTATTTTGTTTAACCTTGTCAGTCGGTACTATCCCGGTAACGGCCAATCCAAAGATAGGCTCGGGCGCATCAATACTGTGCCCGCCCGCTAATGCGATCCCGGCTGCATGACAAACTGAACGACCACCGTCAATGACTCGGGCCGCTATACTGGGATCCAATTTATTAATAGGCCAGCCGAGAATAGCAATGGCCATAATGGGTTTTCCGCCCATCGCATAAATATCGCTGATCGCATTGGTCGCTGCAATGCGCCCAAAATCAAAAGGGTCATCAACAATAGGCATAAAAAAGTCCGTAGTACTGATAATACAACTGCCGTTGCCAAGGTCATAAACAGCTGCATCATCTTTATTTTCATTGCCCACTAATAGATTCGGATCCTGAAAGGTAGGAAGTGCTGATAACAGAATGCTATCTAAGACTTTCGGCGAAATTTTACAACCGCAACCTGCTCCATGACTGTACTGGGTTAGACGTACGTTGGTATGTTCATAATCTGCTGACATTTTGTTATCTCTCACTGATTGTTGAAGAAGATTCAACTTAAGTAGGTGGCAGGAAAAACCGTAGTTAATACTTTTTGTAATGTTATATCAACTTTAAAGGATAACATTTTTAATATTGATCCGTACAAGCATTGCTGTGCTGTTTTAAAAGCGGTTTTACGCCTATCAGAGTACTTGATTATATTATCCGGTCTTCGTGATGGCACTTTACCGGGATGACAATGCACTGTTTATTTATTAGACTGTAGGCATGACAACGGTCACTACTATTTTAAACAAGGCGGGCACTTCATGAAAATGGCATCAATATTGACTCTGGCAGTCTGCTTACTGTTGCCCTTGGCGACAACAACAGTATCAGCTGATAACGGCAAGGTAGCCGCCAACGAATCATCAAAACTCCAGATTAACAATAGTGCCCAGGCAGTGCAGTTAGTTAAGCGCCAATATCAGGGGAAGGTGCTTAAGGCACAAGCGAGTAAAGTCAATGGTCAGGCTGGTTACAAGGTTAAAATGATCTCCAAAGGAGGTCAGGTATTTTATCTTTTTGTCGATGCTCAAAGCGGCAGTATTAACGGAAAATAATCTCTTCAGTCAAGAAAACCCAAATAGTTAAAGGATCCTGTCAATGAGAATACTTTTAGTAGAAGACGATATCGATCTCCAGAGAAATCTAAGCCAACACTTGGTTGCTTCTAACTATCGGGTTGATGCAGTTTCCGACGGCGAAGAGGGTCTTTTTCAGGGGACTGAATTTAATTATGATGCTGCCATTATCGATCTGGGTTTACCTAAACTCGACGGAATAACAGTTATTACCCGCCTTCGGGAAAAACAGCGAGACTTTCCGATTTTAATTTTAACGGCGCGGGACAGCTGGCAAGATAAAGTCGAAGGACTGGATGCCGGTGCCGATGACTATCTGAGCAAACCCTTTTATCCGGAGGAACTGGTGGCGCGACTCAACGCTTTGATTCGCCGTTCCGCAGGTAAAGCGAGCCCGGTTATTAATAATGGCCCCTTCAGCATCAACACCAGCAGCCTTGAAGTTAAAAAAGAAGAAAAATTCATAATGTTAAGTGCATCTGAGTACAAACTTTTTGAGTACTTGATGCTCCACCCGGGAGAAGTTAAATCAAAAACGGTGCTTACCGAACATATTTACGATCAGGATTTTGACCTTGACTCCAATGTCATCGAAGTCTTTATCAGACGCTTAAGAAAAAAGCTCGATCCTGATAATGAATATGGGCTTATCGAGACATTAAGAGGCCAGGGTTACCGCCTGACTCCGTTACCAAAAAGTCAGGATGATGGCTAATGGGCCAACAGGCAGTTAAGGTCTCGAAAAGAGCGCCAAACTTAAATTCGCTGAAAACCCGCTTGATCGTCAGTGCCCTGTTAATCATCTTAGTGCTGATGCCTCTGATTGGATTCACCCTCAACGATGCCTTTAAAGAGCAGGTAAAAAGTGCCAGCAAAAATGAGCTCAGCGCCTATGTTTATTCCGTACTCGCGGTGACTGAGTTTGATAACGGCCAACTGCTTATGCCGGAGCTGTTATTAGAAAATCAATTTAATGTTATTCAGTCGGGTTTATATGCCCTGATAACCATGCCTGAGACTAACGACAATAGCCCACCTGATTCAGGTATTGTGCCTGATTTAAAAAATCCGCTTGAATCTGCTGCAACAAACTCACTTTCAGGCAAACTGCAAGGCGCGACAAAGAGCAGAATCGCCTGGCAGTCTAAATCCTTTCTGGGCCTTGAAATCCCCGCTGATCTACCGCATCCGGCGACCGGGAAAAGTGAGTTTTCTGAAATCAAGCTGGAGGGAAAACCTTACCTGATCTACAGCTTCACCGCCAGTTTCGAACAAGCTTTCACTCAATTGGATCGCGCTGTACAACGCTCGCCGGCGGTTCCAATTACCCTCCATATTATTAAAGATCAGCTAGATTTTCAGCACCAGGTCGACCGTTTTACCCAACAGCTGTGGAGCTGGCTGCTTATCTTAATGGCCCTATTGGTTATTGTGCAAATGGCCTGGTTGTTATGGACCTTAAGGCCGCTGGCTAAATTTACCAAGGAGCTTAACGATATTGAGCAAGGCCGAACACAACAGCTTACTGATATTTATCCTACTGAATTGCAAGCTGTTGCACGCCAACTCAATGCCTTACTTAATACCGAACAAAGTCAGCGTAAACGCTACCGTAATGCCCTGTCAGATCTGGCGCACAGCCTGAAGACTCCGCTGGCTGTTATTCAAAGCCAAAAGGATCTAAATCGCGCTTCCATCGAGCAGGTGTCAATCATTAACCGTATCATTGGTCATCAATTAAAACGTGCTCAAAGCGCGGCCGGATCCTCCTGGCATTTAGGCATTAAGGTTAAATCCGTGTCTGATAAATTAATCAGAACCCTGCATAAAATCTATCGTGAGCCGCAAATATCAATCAGCCAGAATATCGACGCGCAAGCTATCTTTAAAGGTGATGAGGCCGATCTGACCGAAATCCTGGGTAATGTCTTGGATAACGCCTGCAAAGCTGCAAAATCGCAAGTGGCATTAACCGTCACCGCCAATAAAAATGGGTTAATGATCACCGTTGAAGATGACGGCAAGGGCATTAGCCCCGAGCAACACAGCCAAATCTTCGAGCGCGGTATGCGCGCCGACTCCTACCAGCGCGGACACGGCATCGGTCTCGCTATCGTGCGCGATCTTACCGACAGCTATAATGGTCAACTTACTGTTTCAACCTCAGCAATGCTCGGCGGCGCTAAATTTGAATTTCGCTTTGGGTTAGGCGCAGTCTGAAAGTTTTCTGTCCACAAAATTCATCGCTGCCGGCAAAGATGCCTTTAAAGTAGTTAATAAATGGCGCTAAACTTTTATTTTCATACTGCAGCTTCAAACCTTCAGCTTGCGTTCATCTTGACTCCTTATAATGATCGTAAAGTCATAATAAGAGGTTGGAGGGCATATGAAAAATATTACTAAAAGCTGTTATCGCTCATTTACTATCGCATTACTGATCTTAGTGGCTCTGCCGGCAGTATTCATTAACAAGGTCAATGCTGATGAATTATATGAAGAACAGATACCATTGAGTGAAGCTCAACTGGCACAGATTTTGGCGCCTATTGCCTTATATCCGGACAGTTTATTAACTCATATTTTAATTGCTTCAACCTACCCGCTTGAAATAGTGCAGGCCAGCCGATGGCGCGCCAACAACAGCCGCCTTGATGCTAACCAAGCTATAAATAAAGCCGCATATAAAAATTGGGATCCCAGTGTCAGCGCACTATTGGCTTTTCCCAATCTGCTCGCAAGACTCAATGATGATTTAGAGTGGACACAGAAACTTGGCGCTGCCTTTTTAGAGGATGAGACTGCGGTGCTGCTCAGTATTCAGTTGTTAAGACAGCAGGCGGATCGGGCTAATAGCTTGTCCGGCCTGGAAAACATGTCAGTCATTTATATTGATAATCAAATTATCATCGAATCTGCCCATAACGGGATTATTTACGTGCCCTATTATGATTCGAGGAGCGTTTACGGTCACTGGCATAGTTACCCGCCTGCCTATTGGGCACCTTCTCCCTATTATTCGCGGCGCAGCCACGCCAGCTTTTATTGGGGTAGCGGCGTACAGATTACCTTCAACTATTATTTCAGTACCTTCAATTGGTACAAGCACAATATTATCGTCATTAATCATCGCAACTCACATGACTATCGCAAGCCAAGACGGATCATCGGCAGCAATGACGCTCACCGTTGGCAGCATAAACCACAACCTTATTCTCGTGCCGGGGTAAAATCGCGTAATGACCAACGCACTCCAAATCGAGTACAGTCTAAAAACGGATCAGGCAATGAACCACATCAACGCTTCAATAAAAAAACCAATCAGCAGCAACTGATAAATAACACAAATAATGACAATAAACGCCGTAACACCGATCGAGCAGAGCAGCAAAATAAACGTTCGGCTAAGCCGCTAAAGTTCCAACAACAGAGTCATAACAAGGTTAAAACCAATCAGCCGCAACTGACGAAGAACAAAAATGCTGACAATAAGCGCCATAACACCGCTCAAGCAGAGCAGCAAAATAAACGTTCGGCTAAGCCGCTAAAGTTCCAACAACAGAGTAATAACAGGGTTAAAAGCAATCAGCCGCAACTGACGAACAACAAAAATGATAACAATAAGCACCGCAACACCGCTCAATCAGAGCAGCAAAATAAACGTTCGGCTAAGCCGCTAAAGTTCCAACAACAAAGTAATAACAGGGTTAAAAACAATAACCAGGAGAATAGCTCTCTGCTCATTTATAACAACAATGACAATAAGCGGCGGAACAGGAATCAATCAGAGTAATAAAGATTATTTCAAAGTGCTAAATTTTAAAAGCGTAATGTCTGACTGTTACAATTTAAATAATAACCAGTACTTATCAAAAATATGGGTTATTATTAAAATAATATGAAAGCCCTATGGTTAAATATTTTATTATTAAAGTGCTACGCAGCATCTCAAAAATAGGAAGCAAATAATGAACAAAAAATCAGTTACCGCATTAATGGTGGTCACACTTCTAACCGGGTGTGTAAATCGTGAAAATGCCACAACGGGTGAACAAGAAATGAATACTGCGACCAAATCTGCTTTGGGTGGCGCGATTGCCGGAGCACTTGCGGGTGTAGCCACCGGTAAAAAAAATGGCGCACTATTTGGCGCGGTTGGTGGGGCAGCTATCGGTGGCGGAATCGGTTATTACTTTGACCAACAGGAAGCGGCATTACGCCAAGAGTTATTAGATTCCGGAGTGCAGGTCAAACGTGTTGGCGAAAATGAACTACAGCTTATTATGGCGCATGGCATTGGTTTTAATACCGGCAGTTATCAGTTAAGCGGCAGTATTTTTTCAACTTTAAATGGCGTTGCAAAAATACTTAATGAGTACCCTAAATCATCACTGCGAATCATTGGCCATACCGACAGTGTTGGCAGCTCAGAATCAAATTTAACCCTTTCGGAGCGTCGTGCAGAAGCGGTGTCTAGTCAACTTATGCAACACAACGTAAAGTCGGGTCGCATGACTACATTAGGCTATGGCGAGCGTCGCCCGATAGCAACCAACGATACTGCTTCAGGTCGTTCAGCTAACCGCCGTGTTGAAATTAATATTATAGCTAACTAAGATCTAACCCTACCAAGCTATACAGTATAAAGCATAAAATGCTTACCTCCCGCAGGATACCGTGGGAGGATTACAACATTCCATTATAAATAGAAGCATAGCTGTTTAGCTCTTTCGGAATTTTTATTTCTCTAATATTAGCTGAGTTGTAATAACAGTGAACAGATGATCAGAAAAACCAGGGTCAGCTGGCGAATTCCCCTGCGGCAGCTCTATACTTTAAATGAAAACTTATGACTTAAATAAATAAACAAACTTTTAGTAAGAGTATAAAAATATCGATCATCCAAAAGCTGAATTTGTAAATTCAAATGACAGCAATTTGGAATCTGCCAACAGTTGTAATAATTCTTCCGCAAGACAGCTTCAAAATAGCAATGCGATCCTTCGCTCTGATAAAGATCAAATAACAATATTGAATGTAACGCTAACGGTAATTCTCAGCCTATAAAGTATGCTGAAAAAACCGCATTAATTTTATTGATTTTAATGTGTTTATTATTTAACCGTCTATTGACTTTCATATTAGATTCTATAAAGTGCACGTCAGCAGGAAAGAAAGCCTTTTGTTTACATTCTCCATTTCGTTGTTTTATTAATAATACCTCGCTCTGTAGTTTTTAAGTTCCAGTCTGTTTTTACGCTATTCATGTCTTATAAAGACACTTTTATATTAAAATTACAGGGTATTATTATGTCTAAAGTTCAAGGTACAGTTAAATGGTTTAACGAGTCTAAAGGTTTTGGTTTTATCGAGCAAGAATCTGGTCCAGATGTATTCGCTCACTTTAGCGCTATCTCAAGCGAAGGTTTCAAAACTCTTGCTGAAGGCCAAAAAGTAGAATTTACTATTACTCAAGGTCAAAAAGGCCCAAATGCTGAAAACATCGTAGCTATCTAGTTTGCTGTGATATTTTAGCTTCTATATAGTATATAGAGTTGAGTAATATTGAAAAATGGTAAACCTTCACGGGTTTGCCATTTTTTTTGTTCATTTGAAAATAAAATTCTTCTGCGACTCATAGTTCAAGCCTCTTTAATCATCTACAGATAACCTATACGCACCAATATCAGATCTATCTTGCTGCGCTAATCTCTTTTCCATTCTCAATCCAAGCCCTGCCTTCCTTGATTTTTCCTGCGTAATATTAAACTGTTCTAAGTGCAAAAAAGCCCGCTACAATAAAAAAGTAAGCGGGCTATTATATTTTAAGCGTTTTTATTACTCAAAACCCGCCTTGTTTAAGGTAGGTTTTGCATAATATATTACACTAAGCAGATGCAAGTTCGTCCTCTGCTTGAGACAGTAAAGCAAACTCCTCTTCGGCGGTTGCTGCAACTAAGTTGTTACGACCAATGAAAAAATAGTAAGCCATACCGACAGCAAATAGCGCCAGTGTGAAAAAGAACGCGCGAACGTCATAGGCATACACGCCGGACAGTGCCACTAAAGACAGAACAAAAGAAATGCCGGAGGTGACAATACCACCCGGTGTTTTATAAGGGCGTTTAAGTTCTGGCTGCTTAATACGCAGGAGAATGTGACTCCCTGACATCATCGCATAGGATACGGTCGCACCAACAACCGCCATGGACAGGATCAGATCACCTTCACCCGTCAAGGAAATCACAAACCCCAAAATACCGGGATAAACCAGTGAACGTACCGGTACCTTGCGCTTGCTGGTTAATGATAAGTTTTTCGGTAAATATCCTGCTCGAGAGAGCGCAAATACCAAGCGGCTGTAACCGTAAATAATAGAGAAAAACGATGCGATCAGTCCTGCCAGACCCAATACGTTAACCATAGTGGCAACATTATTGTGGCCAGTCATATTCAGCGCATCCACCAGCGGAACGGCACTCTCACCCATCACTTGAGCACCGGCAGCACCAGTCACCAGAACGACAACCAGAACAGCAGTAAACAACAGGAAAATCATCGCAGCAATAATACCTTTGGGTACATCTTTGGCCGGATCTTTTGCTTCTTCGGCCGCTAAAGGCACGCCTTCAACCGCAAGGAATAACCACATAGCAAATGGCAAAGCTGCCCACACGCCGTAATAACCCATTGGCAGGAACTCTGTTCCATTAACAGCAGGTTCGATATCAAACAGACGCGCCGCATCAAACTCCGGCAGTAAGACAACAGCCGTTGCAATAATAGCTAATACCGCAAGCCCGCTGATCACCATCATCACTTTCAGGGCTTCACCCGTGCCGAAAATATGAATACCCACAAAAATCAGGTAAAACAAAGCGTAAACTATTGGCCCGTCAATGCCGATCAGCTCATTAACCGCGGAGCCGATAAAAATGACAATCGCAGCGGGTGCCAGTGTATATTCGATTAATACCGCAAGTCCGGTGAGGTAGCCACCGGCAGGTCCCATCGCTTGCCGTGCAAAACTGTAACCACCACCCGCGGCAGGAATGGCCGCCGACATTTCAGCAAGCGATAATACTAAGGTTAAGTACATGATCCCCATTAGCACGGCGGCAATCACAAATCCTCCCCATCCGGCTTGCGCGATGCCAAAATTCCATCCCGCAAAATCACCCGAGATAACGTACGAAACGCCAAGACCGGCAAGCAGAATCCACCCTGCCGCCCCCTTCTTTAATTGCCTTTGAGCAAGATACTCTTCATTATTTGACATGATATTTTCCTTTTTAATGATACTTAGATAGTTAAACAAAATTGTTGTGTAGCAGTATTTTCAAGTGATAGATCTTCAGAACGATCCTTCAAACTCACGCCCGATAATTTAATGCGCAGCGACTCATTTAATAAGTAGCGACACTTGTGCGCCGCCGCCTGATACTGCAATCCTTCAGGCCTGATATTGGAGATACAATTCCTCAGCGAATCTTCGATACCGCGTTTAGCATTCCAGGTGAGATAAAGTCCCATACTATCGGGAGAACTCAGCCCCGGCCGTTCACCAATCAGTAACACCACGGCGTTAGCATTCAGGCTCTCGCAGGCATCATCACCGGCTGCCACGCGACCTTGCTGAACAATACAAAGAGGCGCAATTTTCCACTTTTTATTGGGGTCCTGATGAAGACTGCTGATTAATATGTCTAAAAACGCTTTGGCATGGTTGCTAATAGCGTAGGAAGACAAGCCGTCGGCAACCACAAAAACCACGTCATAGGGTTCATCCGTATTGTGCTGCTGCAGTTTGTAGATGGAGGCATCGTCCAACTGCCTACCAAGATCCGGGCGCTGTAGATATTCCATGCGATCGCGGACTTTGCTGTGCAGATGTTGTGCGGGCAAATAAGGCGCTAAAACATCAGATGCTGCAAATTGTTGACTTAACTGTTCAACATCTAAGGGCACATGAACGGCATCAATAGCCTGGGCATGAGAAAGTTGAAATCGCAGTAACTCTGCCGTTGGAATACTGGTTCCGACCCGGCCAAGTCCAATTCGAGCATTGGTAAACTGGCGTAATTTTTCCCATGGATCTTTATGAACCATCTCCTCACTGCTTGGCGCAACATTTTTCATACCGCCTCCTTAATCATTTTTAATGGCCCGGCAAAACTCGCCGGCAGCTCGTCACTGAGCTGACAATGGTTGTCCGCGGGGGAGATATTCATCTTTTTTAACCATTTATCGAATTCGGGTGCAGGGCGAAGCCCCAGTACCTGACGAGCATAAAGCGCATCATGAAAAGAGGTGGTTTGGTAATTAAGCATGATGTCATCGGAGCCCGGAATACCCATGATGAAAGAGCATTCAGCCACCCCCAGCAGGGTCAGTAAACTATCCATATCATTCTGATCTGCATAGGCATGATTGGTGTAACAGATGTCGCAGCCCATGGGTAAACCGAGTAACTTGCCGCAGAAATGATCTTCCAGGCCGGCGCGAATAATCTGCTTGCCGTCAAACAGATATTCAGGA